>JABDNT010000019.1 GCA_013043685.1 Flavobacteriaceae bacterium
GGGGGCTTTTTTTGTTTTAGCTTCTCACTGTCAATGACTAAAATCATTGGAATTGGCATTTAAAAGAGGTACTTAGATTGCCTTTAGTCAAAAGGTATGAAAAAATATTTCTTACTCGCAGTCTTTCTATTTTCATTTGTTGGTCCAACCAACGCACAGCTCCTGAAAGTTGGTTTGAATGGTGGAATTAGCGGAGGGGCTCGTGAATTAGTAGATCCAGCGATTATCGTGGATGTAGCTTACTTTTTCCAAACAAATAATAACTTACAAGTTGGAGCTGTGAGTGGCTACTCTCATACATTTAAGAATATCAGCGATTTGCAATATATTCCTGTAGGAGGAGGTGTACGATATGAGTTTAATCGTTTTGGTTTGGGAGCAGATATTGGATATGCGATAGTAATAAATGGAGGAAGTGGCGGCAGCTTATATTATGCCCCCAGAATGGGATTCGAAATCAATGATAAGGTGGCTATAATGGCAAGTTATCGAGGATTAACAACTTTCTTTAGTAATTGGGACATTGTCGCCCTCGGAGTTGAATTGGGTTTGTAAATGTAACGGATAGTTATACAATGATGAGTTAAGTAATAAATTGCAGAGCTATATATAGTTATTAAGTTCTATCTGTGAAAACAGAGAAGTGGTTTAGAAATAAACCAATGAGAAGCCCTGCCCGCCTATGGCGGGTTTCCTTAATTGGTGAGGCTTTTTTTCGTTAAGGATGCTTCGTCCTTTGAAGCTTAAGCGAAGCTGTGCTTTTTTTGTTTTAGCTTCTCACTGTCAATGACTTAGGTCATAGGATATAGCATATTAAAAATATAATTTATAAGCTTATAAAAAGGTATAGTCATGAAAAGAACAGGAATTTTTGTTTTGATCATGTTATTCTTCTCCATAGGATTGATATGTCAAAATGAGAAAGAAAAGGTAAAAGTTTATAAAGTTTGGGTCACTAAGATTGATGGATCTGTGATAAAGGGTTTCTTGCATTCAGCTGAAGTGGATAGTGTTTTTGTAAACACAATGAAAGACCTCTCGTCATCAAATCTGAAAGTTGTGGAGCCCAAACAAATAAGCAAAATTGAGGTGCGCCGGAAAGGGAAGGTCCTGAAAGCTGCAGGTGTTGGATTTGCGGTGGGTGCCATAGCAGGGGTCGCGCTATCGAGTGAAGAGAGTATCATCTCATCAGATGCAGTGACAGCTATTAGCGCTTCAGGCTTGGGCTTGATTGGAGCTGGCTTAGGCGCGTTAGTGACTTCTGGGAAAGAAGAAATTCTCCTCTATGGGAGTTTGGAAATCTACAACGAACAACTGAAACTCCTGCAGGAATATTCATATAAGGTTGAGCATTGAATAATCATTAGTACATTGTGTGGATTAGACATCAATAAAGTTTGTTGCGACCAATGAGAAGCCCTGTCCGACGGAGGAACGACAGGCGGGTTTCCTTAGATGGAGAGGCTTTTTTTGATTCTAAAGGTTTTATAGAAATGATTTAGCATGGGTCCCTGAGCCTGTCGAAGGGGGCTTTTTTTGTTTGGGGTGGTTTCTGCAATTCGTACCAGATGCTAAAAGCTAATAAGACCGCTTCCAGACTTGTTTTGATCCATCTCCAAAGGTAAGCATCATGCTGGTACCTTCCACATAATATTTTGCGTAGGCTTGCCAGCCATATCCCTCGTTAATGTAGATGATACTGTTTTCGGTCTTCCACTTTCCAGGAGACATGCCACTGCCTTCACCCCCTGTACCACTCACGCCAGGGCCGCCTCCCGCAACTTTCCCATCGCCATATAGATAAGTGCCGTCGCTATTTACGATCAAACGGTACTGACTCGCAAAAGAATATTCTCCACTGGTATAGGAGTCGGTATAGAGCCAGTTTCCAACGATTCGCTGGTCTAGTTGTGTGCTACTTACCGTATCTGTGTTTGTATTACTAGATCCACCAGACTTCCCAGTGGGCGCATTGCCTTTAGTGAATTGAAGAACAAAGGGAGAACCGCCGCCTGTGTTTAGCGATAAACTGAAACTATTCCCGTTAAGTGAACCTTCGTAGTTCATTACTCCCTGAGTCTGGGAATCGGTAAGCGTGCCTTGGGAGCGGCTTCCGTTGGCCTTTCCACTAAGGTTGTACAGGTAACCATTGGCATTGATTTGACCACTTACATCAACTCCTTCTTGCTGAAGGGTTAGCGTGGCAGGGGTTCCATCAATGTTTCCATTATATGTTCCGGTCAAAGTTTGTGCCTGCATACAGAAAGCGGAAATCAAAGTTAACAGGGTGAGGTGATGTAAGGTCTTCATTGTTAGCGAGATAAAAAGTTAAAAAATTCATTATAAAGTAGTTAAGTTAATAATATTTTATCCTTAAAAGGTATCGGAAATGAATTTTTTAAGCGAAGGGGCCAGGCGGCGCGGCAGAGGATGTTGTGTTGTGACACGTTAATGTGTTACGTGGTTCAGCCCCGAGTACTCGGGGAGAACCAATGAGAAGCCCTGCCCGCCTATGGCGGGTTTCCTTAGATGGAGAGGCTTTTTTTGATTCTAAAGGTTTTATAGAAATGATTTAGCATGGGTCCCTGAGCCTGTCGAAGGGGGCTTTTTTTGTTTAATCAAGATTATTACTCGTGATTAATTATAATTCATTAAATTTGAGATTACCTGATCTCCAACCTCTTAGCCTTTTAAAATTTTATCTCATGAAAAAGGCGACACTTTTTTTAGGTTTTCTATTTATTATTATTTCTGCAGAAGCCCAGGTCGGGATAGGCACCGTCACTCCGGATGCTTCCTCGATACTGGATCTAAGTGCTACTGACAAAGGAATCCTTATCCCTCAAGTATCCTTAAGCGATGTTACAGACACCATGCTCGACGGCATCAATATAGCCGCTACTGGATTGTTGATTTATAATACCAATGGCGCTGTGATTGGTGGGAATGGAGAAGGCTACTATTATTTCAGCGGAACTCAATGGGATCGATTGGTGACCTACTCCGAAGCAGTGGATGCCGACTGGCATGAAGAATCAACAACCAACAATCCGAATGCTATAAGCGATGATATTTATACCGAAGGAAATGTGGCCATCGGTAAAAATACTGCTGATTATCCGCTTGAAGTTCAGGATAGTATTCTGGGGCGAGCGGTCAATGTTATTGTTAGCGGCTCAAATGATTCAGATTTCTATGGACTATACAGTAGTTTCACAAACTCAGGTTCGGGCAACCATTACGGTGCATATAATGATTTATCCGGAACTGGTTCAGGAAGACAATACGGGTTGTATAACAACCTGGTCACTACTAATTCCTCGGGCAATCTACATAGGGGGGTCTACAATAGAATAGAAGGCTCAGGTGGTTTTGCTTTATATGGTATGGATAACCGTATTTCTGGAACCACAAACGGAACATCTATAGGTATTCGAAGCAATCTATATGCTTCAGGTTCAGGAGGTAAATATGGGGTACTCACCCAAGTTGATGGTGGTACGGGTGTAAAGTACGGTATATATAACAATATGAATCATGGTGAGAATAATACCACTTACGGTGTATATAACCAACTTTACGGTATAGGGGATGGAATTCGTTACGCAACCTATAATTACAGTTATGGACCCGGTACGGGAGATCGGTATGGCACCTATTCGCTTATCGATCAGACTGCCGGAGGAAGTCACTATGGGATCTTTTCTGATGTCCGGAAAACAGGTAATTTTTCCGGTTATTTTATTGGAAATTTCATTGTTGATGTAGACGATGATCAAACAAATTCTAATGGGCTACTCTTTGTGAACATCGATAACAATTTTGTAGGCATTGGTACCGAAACGCCTGCATATAAACTGGATGTGAATGGCAAAATAAGAGCTACCGATGTTAATTTTTCAGGATTACTGACTTTTGCCGACGATGCTTCAGCAGGAGCTGGCGGACTGGCGGCTGGAGACATGTACAAAACTGCCACAGGCGAACTTCGAATTAAATTATGATAATTCAAATTTGAGTCTCGTCCAGACCGGACCGAGCGTTAAAAAAACATCCGGTGGATGTTTTTAGCGAAGGGGCCAGGAGGCGCGGTGGCAAGATGTTGTGTTGTCTCTGTGAAAACAGAGAAGTGGATTAGAAATAAACCAATGAGAAGCCCTGCCCGCCTATCGCGGGTTTCCTTTTGGATGGGCTTTTTTTATATCCATTCAATTCATTTCCAAAAGTCAACTTTGACAAGTTTCTTGTGTATAAAAGGTGTACCTCACGCATTAATTACGCTAACTCTAAAATCTCTTTTGTTTTAGTAAGTAGTAATTCAGTTTTATCATACAGATAAGGATACTTTTTCTTACCCTTTGCAACAGAAAGAAATATTTCAAAATTCTCCAAGGCTAATGGAGGATTGTTTATTTTTTCCAAACAAAGTATGCCAATAATGAAATATGATTTTATATGTTTCGGGTTTTTCACAGACCATACATCATCAGTAAATATAATTCAATAAAGAATTAGTTAACTTAGATGCGACAGTACCATAATATGGCCATGTACTATTTATTTTGAAAATGCTTATTTTTAATTCAATCGCTGAATTTCATATAAAAAAAACCCTCCAGTTTATGAAGGGTTTTGTTAAAAAATGGTTTCTAGTGCTTTATAATTTTTATAATCTCTGTTTTATTAGCTTGTGTAACTTTTGCAAAATAAAGTCCTGTTGTAAATTCACTACCAAATTCATAAGTGTCTTGCGGATTAAAGGTATTAGTATGCAATAATCTACCATTAACATCATAAACAACAACATTAATTTGCTCAACTATATTATCTGTTGAAACTTTTAAATTGAAATTACTGTCTGATGGATTTGGCCAAAAGTTTATGTCAAAATTATAAGTATTTGGTAATTCATTATTTTCAACAACTATAGGTGCCCTGTTTAGTGTACAATCTTCCTGATAGGCTATACCATCATCTGTTGCAGTGCCTTCATTATTCTTTGGAACATAAACCAGACTGCTGGCTGATGCTGAATTACCACTAGCATCCATTACCATCATATTAATGGTATAAACCCTACCATTACCATTTCCTCGACGTTCTTTACGCAAATCTACTGACTTACAATCTTGAGCAATCACTATATCATTTGTAGTGTTTCCATCTCCTCCTCCTTGTGCATCTTCTTCCTCATCACTACTCACAGATGCGATATAAACATCATCTACGGTAAGAGGAGTACAGTTATCTGACACAGAAACAAAAAACGCATTGACATCAAATGTTTGGTACGTGTGATTTGGTGGCCAGATTTTCATGGGGTCCTGAACTGTCATTAATACAGGATCCTCATCGTCAATCACAGTAATAGTTACTTCACATTTATCTGTTTGTCCGTTACCATCATCAACCGTCCAAATCACAGTTGTTTCTCCAAATTCTAGTTCTTCACCTGCAATAGAATCGGTATTATTAAGGTTATTAGTGATACTTCCGTCAGGACAGTTATCTGAAAAGGTTGCATCAAATTCTGTTCCTTGAACTGTATATGAACACAATCCTGTATCGGTACTTTTAGTGTCGTCTGCAATACATGATATCACTGGTGCCATATTATCTTCGACTGTTACAGTCGAAGTACAAGTTGCTTCGTTTCCAAAAGCATCTATTACTGTAAGAGTAACCACATTTTCACCTATATCGGCACAAGTAAAATCGCTTTGTGAAATGCTTAAAGACATTGGTTCGCAAGTAACCGAAGAGCCATTATCAATATCTGATGTGTCGATACTAGCTTCTCCATTGGCATCTAATTCAATAGTAAAATCTGCTTTACATAAAGCGATAGGCGGAAATGGTATATCGAAAGCCTCTGTCCCATCGGTTCTGTCATCTGTATCTCCTTGAACAGCGCTTAATCCTAACCCTCTTCTAGCAAACGTTGACCATATAAGACATCCATTAGCACCCCCGTAAATAGCAACGTCAGCTGCTAAAATCGCATCACGGCCATCTACAAAGCCCGGACTGCAAGGCTGAAGTTTTAAAGCTTCCGTAACAAGGGTCAACGCGATATTATTTCCACCGGTTCCGTTATATAAATCAGAATCAAACCCGTACTGATCTATCAATCCCCAGGTTAGATCCCATAACATGGTCGCCCAAACTTCACCTAATCGATGAGGGCTACTGCCTGTTGCTTTAATTCTATCATAGGTATATTCATTAACAGTCATATCGGTAGTATACATGCGAGTTCGAATTCCACCACCATCTGCACCATAATCAAAAAGATAGTTGGCAATACCTCTTGCGG
>JABDNT010000031.1 GCA_013043685.1 Flavobacteriaceae bacterium
CCTGAGGCCAGGGCCATTAGCTATGTGAACCATAAGAACAAGACCGTGATTCTGAATGCGGCTGGATTGCCGGAACTACCGGCCGACAAGGATTATCAACTATGGGCAGATGTGGAAGGTGAAATGATCGATATGGGAGTGATCCCAAAGGATACCGATATGGCTGTTATGACCTATATCGAAGAAGCCGAATCGCTCAATATCACCATTGAACCTGCCGGCGGGAATGATCATCCTACCGTATCAAACCTTATCACCTTTGCCACTATAGAACCTTAGTCATCGAACCATTCAATGTCGATTCTTTCCCAGTCGATTAGTTCGTATCCTAACGAAGACAACAATTCATGTTCACTCATATGATCACAAAATTCATGTAGTGTGAGTGACCCTCCATCATCGTCACCATCCCCGTCTAAGTCGGCTACCTCACCTGTGATGAATTCATCATCGGTAGATTTTTCCCACACTACGGCTACACGCCATTCCTGATTACTGAGCATATAATATTCTACATCGGAAATGCGATAGCTCTGGTTTCTCATGGACTCCATTTCATCGAAAAGATCCTTTGGTTTCTTATTGACTTCTAATTTCGTTTGTCCACCCTCAACCCACACGCCAGTCCAGTGAAAAACATTTCCAGCGGGGTAACTCTCAACATCCGCTAGCGCATAACCATTTGCAACATTCGCCTGGTGTTGATCTAAAAATTCCTGTCTGGTCATCTTGAAAGCGGTTTTATTTCGCTTATTTTCTTTAGAGAATACCGCTCCCCAAAGACGACCACTGTTACCTGCGATATAACTTTCTATATCCGTAACAATATATCCGTTCCCCTTCATCGAATTGATCTTATCCTTTAGTTCAGATAATTTGAGATCGCTCACTAATTTAGAATCAGGTTGTCCCTCCTTTAATACCGCATCCCAATATCGTTTGCCTCCGTTCTTATAAGTTTCTATGTCGACGACCTCGTATCCATTATTCTTGAGAAACCCCATCTGATTGAAAAAGCCTCTTTTTTCGTAACCGGTTCTTATGAGGACATCGTCACTGGTCTTCCGCCAAACTCCGTGAAATAAGTCTTCGCCATTTTCCATATTGGAACGGCATCGGTCTCTTGGAGTATCCCCATTGATATTACTAGACTCAGGATGGAGTGATAATTCTTGTCGGATATATCTTGCCAGCCTGGGTAATTCAGAATAAACCGCCGGTGCTATGAGGACGATTCCTGTACTATCTGCAGGGAAGAATTCCATATGAGATCGAACATTGTTATGTTTTCCTCCATGCCAGACCCTCAGATCCTTTCCTGTTCCTTCAAAATTGAGTCCGTAGCTATATCCCCTTGTAGCGTCGGAGGAGCTGCGGCTTACCGTTACCATATTATCCCATAGTACAGTTTTATTCGAATCAAGGAATTTACCTGTACTCAATGCGTAGGCATATTTAGCCAGATCGCAAATATTGGACTCATATCCACCAGCTGGCAAAACGGGCTGATTGCATCCTAAGTCGGAAGTTATCAGCATACCATCTTGGTTCATATGGTGGCCGGGGCCTTTTTCTTCACAATAGTCCATGCTTCGTAAATCAGCTACTTTGATGATGTTCTCTTTTACCCAGGGATGATATCCATCGGGTGAAACCTTGTCAACAGCTGCACCGGCAAGTACAAATCCATAGGACGAGTATAGATACCGCATTCCCGGATCGTCATTCAAAACCGACATATTAAAAATATCTACCGCCTCTTTTGCTTTCCAGCCCCGTGGACCATTATCTCGATCACCATATGCATCGGTATTTCGCTCAAAAGCAACTACATGTACTTTATCTCCCTTCGGAATTTTTGCATAGAGTTCGTCATCTCCAGAACCACTGCCTTTTCCATAATGCTGTATACCACTGGTATTGTTAAGCAGTTGACCCAACGTGATGTCGAGGGGTCGCTTGTCTTCACTCTTAATTCCGGTGGTATCCGTATATTTTACCTTATCCCAGGTATCTCGATCTACATATTCGGTAATCTTGTCGTTAACACTGAAGTTATTGATACCTCTTTCCTCAAGCTGGGCAGCGGCAACCCCGGTCACCGACTTTGAAATAGACGCCCAATGCATCTTGGTTCCGGTGGTGATAGGTGTTTTGCTATAATAATTACTATACCCGTATCCTTTGATATGAATCATTTTACCTTCCTTAAAGACGGCAACTGCCAGTCCGGGCACATTTTGCATGATCATCTGTTTACGAACTGCATTGTCCACAATAGGATCGAATGCAGGCTCGCAAAATGGATCCGGGTATGTATTCACATAACCCCCGGTATTTGAACTGGGATTACCCGTGGGTAAGTTTGTTTGCAGCAATCGCTGCCCTCGATTAGGGGGAACCGCAATATCTGTTGAAGGATTGAACTGGGTGGTTCCTGTCGATTCCGGAATATAGATCTGGGTTCTGGTCTGAGCATATCCCTTCGGAAAATACCTGATATAATAACCCTCGGGGTGTTTGGTCCATCTGCCGGCTTCAAAGCCAGGTACAATTGGTTCAACCCCGGCTAACATCGCAATTTCCTCATATTCCTGATAGGATTTTGCACCGGCATAAAACTTGCGTCTTAGATTGTCCTCAGCTTCGAGTATAGCCCTTACGGCAGGTGTCTCATTGGCAACTTTTTTCAGCTCGTTTCTTGTAAGTTTGTCCAATGCTCCCTTACTCAGTCGAGCGATCTGTGAGGGGGTAAGTAATTTAATAGCAGTCACCTTCACCGGTCCCTTCATCTTGGTGAAATCGGCTTTAGCGATTATGGCCCATAATAACAGTTGCACTTCCCTCTGTGTTATCTCTGGATTTCCCTGGTATCCATCGATTATCGCGGTCATGATATCTGCTTTGGGTCCTTTGATAGGAGCGTAAAATCGACCGCCGCCCTCTACAGGAGGAGTAGTCCCCGCCTTGATACAAAAACTCTGAAAGGTTCCTTCATAATATCCGGGCTCAAGTGTAAATCCTCTATTTGGATCGAATAGCTGTTCAAAGAACGACTGGTATGCCCTATCATTTCCGAATTCGATTCCAAGGACCTCAGATTTATCCACATCTTTGAAGGAAGTGGTTATTGGATCTCTGCTGAGCTTATCAATCGTCACTGCGCTGATCTTGTCTTTAGTTTTTTTGATTTTTTCCAGTATCTGCGCGTCAGATTTAATAGGAATTAGAAAAATGCTAAATAATAGAATAGATAAGAACCTCATAATATAATTATTTAATTAAAAGCAATGGGCGCATCATATGGAGACACAATTACTTCAAATTTAATACATTAGAAAGCTAATGGATAGTGCGGGTGTAACAAATCAAATCACAAATGTAACATGGGTGAAGAATGCCATTCGCATGTTGTTCAACACTAGAGGAGGCAAAAATATGACAGATAATTAATTCTTATCTTCCAATAACGGGACAAACCTATACTCCCCGTATTCCTTTTTGTCGAATTCCTTCGGTCCTTTTCGCATGTATACCGTCATGATCTGTAAGGATCTCCCAACAGGTATCACCAACCTGCCTCCAATGGCTAGTTGAGACAATAGCACCTTAGGAACAGAAGGCGCCCCTGCCGTAACGATAATACCATCGTACGGAGCTTCTTCTTCATATCCCTGGTATCCGTCTCCGAAAATAAGCTTCTTGGGTCGGTAACCAATTTTAGGCAAGAACAGTTTGGTTTTTTTAAAGAGTTCGTTTTGCCTTTCAATACTATAGACAACGGCACCCATCTCCAAAAGGACTGCAGTCTGATATCCGCTTCCCGTTCCTATTTCCAGGATCTTATCACCTTTTTTTACTTCCAGCAGTTCTGTTTGGCGGGCCACGGTGTAGGGCTGAGATATGGTTTGGTCTGCTGCAATGGGAAATGCTTTATCCACATAAGCATGACTTACAAATCCGGAATCCATAAAGAGATGCCTTGGAACCGAATTGATGGCATCCAATACTGACTCATCAGCGATACCCTTCTTAATTAGGGTTTCAACAAGTTTCTTCCGCATTCCTTTGTGCTTAAAGTCATCTTTCATCCTTACAAAGATGATAAGAATGATGGAATTTTATGCAGGAATTTCAGAAAAAAATGAGAGCGTAAATCACGAACATCGGCCTCATATTTTCTTTAAATTCTATTACCTTTGTGCAAAACAAGATCACATGCTTAAAGCGGGCGTACTGGGTGCCGGACACCTTGGAAAAATTCACTTAAAACTTATTAACCAATCGAACCGATACGAACTGATAGGTTTCTACGATGCAGATACCGAAGCATCCGCAGCTATCGAAGAAGAATTTGGTTATAAAAGCTTCCCAACCATGGAGTCTTTAATCGAAGCTTGCGATATGATAGATGTGGTCACACCCACTGTTGCTCACTTCGACTGTGCTGAAAAAGTTGTCACTGCGGGAAAACACCTTTTTATAGAAAAACCGATTACGCACACCGTAGAGGAAGCTAATAATCTTTTGGCTCTCGCCAGGAAACATAAAGTGAAAGGTCAGGTAGGACAGGTAGAACGTTTCAATCCGGCATTTATGGCGGTTAAAGACATGATCGATAATCCAATGTTTGTAGAGTCCCACCGGCTGGCAGAGTTCAATCCCAGGGGTACGGACGTATCTGTGGTGTTGGATCTTATGATTCATGATATCGATGCCATCTTAAGTGTCGTAGATTCTGAAGTGAAAAACGTACATGCGAGTGGTGTATCAGTTATTTCAGAAACACCGGATATTGCAAATGCACGTATCGAATTTGAAAATGGCTGTGTTGCAAATCTTACGGCAAGCAGGATCTCGATGAAGAAAATGAGGAAGGCGAGGTTTTTTCAGCGGGACGCGTACATTTCGGTCGACTTCCTGGAAAAGACCTGTGAGGTGGTAAAAATGAAAGATGCTCCCAAGGACCCCGACGATTTCGCTATGATCCTTACCAATGCGGAAGGAATAAAGAAGCAGATCTATTTCGACAATCCTGAGGTTGAATCCAACAACGCTATTTTAGACGAACTGGAAACTTTTGCCGATGCTATAGAAAATAATACGACTCCGGTGGTTAGCTTACAGCAGGGAACCAATGCTTTGCGAGTCGCTATGCAGATCATTGAAAATTTTAAAAAACTATAAGACCATATGAAAAATGTTGCAGTTATAGGTGCAGGAACAATGGGAAATGGAATTGCCCATACGTTCGCTCAATTCGATTATAAAGTTCAAATGATAGATGTATCCCAGGCAGCTCTCGACAGGGGTCTGGCAACTATCACTAAGAATTTGGACCGTATGGTAGCGAAAGAGCGCATTACCGAGGATGAAAAAGCACAAACCCTGGCCAAGATCACTACCTACACCAGCCTTGAAGAAGGCGTAGAATATGCCAGCCTGGTAGTAGAAGCTGCTACCGAGAATGTCGATCTGAAATTAAAGATATTCAAAGACCTGGATAAATTCTGTCCGGAAGATACAATACTGGCGAGTAATACCTCTTCAATTTCAATAACCCAGATCGCAGCGGCAACTTCCCGGCCGGAAATGGTTATTGGTATGCATTTCATGAATCCGGTACCCATAATGAAATTGATTGAGATCATAAAAGGTTATAGTACCAGTGGTGAAACATACGCTACGGTTGAAGAAATATCAAGAAAACTGAACAAAGTACCTGTTGAAGTAAATGACTATCCCGGATTTGTGGCTAACAGGATTTTGATGCCCATGATCAATGAGGCTGTTGAAACTCTTTACAACGGGGTTGCCGGGGTGACAGAAATAGACACTGTAATGAAGTTAGGAATGGCTCATCCCATGGGTCCTTTGCAACTAGCCGATTTTATTGGCCTCGATGTATGTCTTTCGATTCTGAAAGTAATGTATGATGGGTTTAAGAATCCGAAATACGCCCCTTGCCCGTTGTTGGTAAACATGGTTACGGCAGGTAAATTGGGTGTGAAGAGCGGTGAAGGATTCTACGACTATTCGGAGACCCGAAAAGCAGAAACAGTCTCGAAAATGTTCCAATAAAATGCCCAAGATCCTTCCATTCAAAGCTGTCCGCCCTACCAGGGATAAGGTTTGTCTTATCGCCTCCAGGGCCTACGATAGCTATACCAGGGAGGAGCGCGATGCGCGTCTTCGCGACAACCCGTTTTCATTCTTACATATTGTCAATCCTGGGTTTAAATATCACAAAGTAATTTCCGGCAAAGAACGTTATAAACTCGTACGTAACCGGTACCAGGAATTCAAGGAGGACGGAATCTTTATCCAGGACCAGAACCCGTGTTATTATGTCTATAAGATCGTAAACCGGGATGGACTGGTTTTTCGCGGTATTGTTGCAGCAACCAGTGTGGAGGATTATAAGAATGACCTGATAAAAAAACATGAAGATACTATTGAATTTCGGGAGACCATGTTCAAGGATTATCTGAAAACTGTAGGGTTTAATGCTGAAGCTGTCTTACTCACCTATCCCGACAATTCAGAGATCAAACAAATTATCGACGAGGTCATGGTATCGAGGGCCGAGTACGAATTCACTACGACATACAAAGACACCCATTATCTATGGTGTGTTGATGATACAAAGGTTGTGGAAGAAATAGCACGACTATTTCAAGCCATGCCTGAAATTTATATTGCAGATGGCCATCATAGATGCTCCTCTTCATATCTGCTTGCTGAAGATTTGAAGAAGGAGAATAAATCACATACCGGTAAAGAACCTTACAATTATTTCATGAGTTATCTCATCCCGGAAAGTGATCTTAAAATATATGAATTCAACCGCCTGATAACGGATCTGAACGGCATGTCGAATGAGGAGTTTCTCATACATCTGGACACCATGTACCGCATTGAGGAAAGAGGTGCGGAGTACTACAAACCGTCAAAAAAACATCACTTCAGTATGTATCTCGACGGATCCTTCTATTCATTGTACCTGAGAAAACATAATTATGAGATAAGTAACGCCTTGGATGCCTTAGACACCCAGATCTTGCATAGTACCATCCTTAAGCCCATATTGGGTATTGAAGATGCCCGTAACGATAAGCGGCTAAATTATACCCATGGTAAAATGGATATGGCGTTCGTGAAAAGCATGGTAGACAGTGGTGAGTACAAAGTTGGTTTCGGCTTACTGCCTATTACTGTTTCAGAAATGAAGAACATTGCTGATGAAGGGCATACTATGCCGCCGAAAAGCACCTATATCGAGCCAAAACTTCGAAGTGGTGTCACTATTTATGAGTTTTAAGTTGATAATTTATTATTAGGATTTGAGTATTTCAGAAAATATAAAAGAATTTAAGACTGGGCTTCCGGATGGAATTACACTGGTTGCTGTTACCAAGACTAAACCTGTTTCTGAAATTATGGAGGCCTATGAGACCGGACAACGGGTATTCGGGGAAAATAAAATACAGGAAATGGAAGCTAAGTGGCGGAAAATGCCTGAAGATGTTGAGTGGCATATGATAGGGCATGTTCAGCGGAACAAGGTCAAATATATGGCGGAGTTCGTGAGTGTAGTCCATGCTGTCGACAGCTTAAAATTGCTTAAAGAAATAAACAAACAAGCGGCAAAGCATCAGAGGGTGATCCATTGTATGCTTCAATTGAAGATCGCGAGTGAAGAAACTAAATTTGGAATGCATGAAGAAGATGCAAAGGCCCTGTTAAATTCCGAAGAACTTAAAGCACTCGAAAATATTAAGGTCGTGGGACTTATGGGAATGGCTACCTTTACCGATGATGAAGAACAGATCCGCGGGGAGTTTCAGAGGCTCAAAAACTTATACGATTCGTTAAAGGAAAGGTATAACTTTTCCGAACTTTCCATGGGAATGAGTGGAGATTATAAAATTGCGATAGCGGAGGGAAGTACAATGATCCGTGTAGGAAGTGCTATCTTTGGAGCAAGAAATTACGGTTAAGAATTAAGATATTTAATGTACGCGATTATAGATATAGAGACTACTGGCGGAAAATACAACGAAGAAGGTATTACCGAGATCGCGATATATAAATTTGACGGGGATAAAATTGTGGATCAGTTTTCAAGCCTCATCAATCCCGAGCGACGAATCCAGCCTTTCGTGGTAAATTTAACTGGTATAAATTCTGAAATGCTTCGAAATGCCCCGAAATTTTACGAAGTCGCAAAGCGAATTATAGAGATTACAGACGGCACCACCATTGTAGCCCATAACGCACAATTCGACAATCGCATCCTTACCACAGAGTTCGACCGACTGGGATATAACTTCGAGAAAGACACCTTATGTACGGTTGAGTTGGCAAAAAAACTAATCCCGGACCTTCCCTCCTACAGCCTTGGCAAACTGGTGCGTTCCCTTGGAATTCCATTGAGCGACAGGCATCGGGCTCAGGGAGATGCGAAAGCTACGGTAACCTTGTTCAAAATGTTGCTGGCAAAGGATGTTTCCAAAGAGATTATTCAGAAATCCGTGCGCAAAGATCCCAAACGACAGCTGGAACCCAAACTATTGGATATCATTGATAAAGCACCTGCCGAAACAGGAGTATATTATATGCATCGGGAGGATGGGACGATCATCTATATTGGGAAAAGTAAAAATATTAAAAAACGCCTCGTGCAGCATTTCACGAACGACTCGAGGAAATCTAAGCAGATCCAACTAAATGTCGCAGCAGTTACTTACGAAAAAACAGGAAACGATCTAATTGCCCAGCTTAAGGAAAGCCAGGAAATAAAGCGTAACAAGCCTGTTTACAATCGCGCACTTCGGCGAACAATGTTCACTTATCAGCTAACGTCCTATACAGACTCCAGCGGGTATATTAATCTCAAAGTAGAAAAGGCCAACCTTGAAAAAGAAGCGATAATCACATTCACGAATTACCAGCAGGCAAGATCGTCCTTACACAGGATAACGGAAGCAAATCAACTCTGCCAGAAATTGACCGGCTTGTATAAAACCGAAAAAAGTTGTTTCCTATATAGTATCAAAGAATGTTACGGTGCATGTGTTGAAATTGAACCAACCGACACGTACAATGACAGGGTGCGTACTTTTATTGAAAAAAACAGCTACGATAACAAACATATGCTCATTATAGACAAGGGCAGGGATGTGGATGAGCGATCGGTTATACTTATTGAGAACGGTCAGTATAAAGGCTTTGGTTTTTATAATTTAAATTACCAGATCAATAATATTGAAATTCTGAGAACCATTATAAATCCAGTTGAAAACGATCGGGATTCACAGCACATAATTCAGAACTACCTGAGAAAAAATAAGGTCCTTAATATTGTAAAATTACCCGAAGAGGCAGCCATATAAATAAAGTTGCGTACTTTTATATAACAATTTAACCACACATTGAATTCCAAACCACACGCAGCATGGAGAAGACAACTCCATGATATTATTTATGAAGCAGACACCCCTATGGGGAAACTGTTCGATGTTATTTTACTTATCCTCATACTTCTGAGTGTCTTTTTCGTGATGCTGGAGAGTGTAACTGGTATGCCTGATTATATTTATCGGTGGTTATATTACGGAGAATGGGTGATCACAATATTCTTTTCTTTTGAATATATCGCTCGTATCATAACCGTAAAGAAACCTTCCCGGTATATTTTTAGTTTTTATGGAGTAATCGACTTTCTTTCCACGATCCCTCTTTATCTTTCTTTCATATTGGTTGGCAGTAATTATTTGCTTACGGTAAGAGCACTGCGTTTGTTGCGGATTTTCAGAATCTTGAAGATCACGCGGTATATTAAGGAATCGAATAAACTAACAAGGGCATTATTGCATAGCCGCGCAAAGATCCTGATCTTTCTATTCGCAGTACTCATTGTATGTATCATAGCCGGAACCCTGATGTATCTTATTGAGGGAGAAGAAAGTGGATTTAAAAATATCCCGGCAAGTATTTATTGGTGTATCGTTACGCTCACCACTGTTGGCTATGGGGATATTGCGCCAATAACACCCATTGGGCAATTCCTCGCCGCTATTATCATGATCATGGGTTATGGAATCCTTGCTGTACCAACGGGAATTATAAGTGCTGAATACGCAAAAAGTGATGAATATGTGCACGTAAATTCATTCGCATGTCCCAATTGTAATTCATCGAAACACAGGGATGATGCAGAATTTTGCCATCGTTGTGGAGAAAAATTACACCCGGACGAATTCTAATTTATGCCATCTCCAAATACCCTTATTTGTGTTATAGGCCCTACAGCCATTGGTAAAACTGCACTCGCTGTCGAATTGGCCAAAGCATTCGATACGGAAATAATTTCGGCCGATTCCAGGCAATTTTATAAGGAGATGACCATAGGGACAGCCGTTCCGTCTAAAGAAGAATTAGCAGCCATAAAACATCATTTCATTCAGACTAAAAGCATCAAGGATACCTACTCAGTTGGAGACTTTGAACGTGAGGCCCTGGATTTACTTTCAGAATTGTTTCAAAAAAAAGATGTGGTTGTGATGGCAGGAGGCTCCGGATTGTATTTGGATGCCGTGGTTAGGGGCTTAGATGACTTTCCAGAAGTAACACCTGAAATTCGGAATCAATTGAAAGATGAATTAGAGCAAGGTGGGATTGAATATCTTCAGAGTGAATTAAAAGAAGTAGATCCTGAATCTTACGCCAGAATCGATATTCAGAACAAACAACGGCTTATAAGAGCACTTGAAATATACCGGGGAACAGGAAAGCCTTATTCTTCATTCCTTAATCAGAAATCGACCAAACGAGAATTTAATACAGTATTTATTGGCCTAACTACCGAAAGGACTATTGTATATGCAAGAATCAATGAGAGAGTTGATCAAATGATTTCTTCCGGTTTAATTGAAGAAGCGAGAAGTTTATACCCTTTTCGGCATTTAAATGCACTTCAAACAGTAGGTTACAAGGAGTTGTTCCAGTGGTTTGACAATGAGCTTACGAAAGAAGAGGCTATCGCAGAAATTAAGAAAAACAGCCGGCGATTTGCTAAGCGACAGGGAACATGGTTCAGGAAAAATGAAGCGATCAACTGGTTTGATTATCGGACGAAGCCTAAAGAGATCATTTCCTTCTTAAAAGAAAAAAAAGGCCTGTAATAGGCCTTTTCTAACACTTAAATATCAATCTTACTGATCCACTTCATCTTTCACGACCAGCCTGAATCCTTCACCATGTATATTAATGATCTCGACTCCGTTATCTTTCCCTAAATACTTTCTAAGCTTGGCTATATATACGTCCATACTTCTCGAAGTAAAATAATTGTCGTCACGCCATATCTTAGTCAATGCAAGTTCACGCGGCATCAGGTCATTCTTATGTAACGCGAGTAAACGTAATAACTCATTTTCTTTCGGAGATAATTTAATAGGTTCTTCCTTGTTAAAGGTAAGGAACCTGAGTTTCGAGTTCAAATGGAAATTTCCAATTTCAAATTCGAACTGCTTACTGTCGGCGATAGAATCGGTCGCTTTACGCTGGATTATCGCTTTAATTTTCATGAGCAGTACTTCACTATCAAATGGCTTGTTAAGATAGTCGTCGGCACCCACCTTATATCCTTTCAATACATCCTCTTTCATAGCCTTAGCCGTTAAGAATATGATGGGTACATCTTCGTTTTTTTCACGAATCTCCTTCGCCAATGTAAATCCATCCTTATATGGCATCATTACATCCAGAATGCAGAGATCGAAGTCGTCTTTCTTGAATTTTTCAAACCCTTCCATTCCGTTCTTGGCATGAGTCACGTCGTAATCATTCATTGCGAGGTAATCCTTTAGGACTGTTCCGAAATTCGGATCATCCTCTACAAGCAAGATCTTTTTGTTTTCTGTTTCCATGTTTTTATGATATTAAGTGTAATTTAATTATAAATGTGCTTCCTTTTCCTTTCTCACTTTCCACGTAAATCTCCGCATCATGATCATCCAGTATTCTCTTGGCGTAGGCTAATCCTAAACCATGGCCCTTCACGTTATGAATATCTCCGGTTGATTCCCTGTAGAATTTTTCGAATATTTTCTTCTGAACCGATTTTGTCATTCCAATACCCTGGTCCCTTATCTTAATGATGATACTATCCTTAACATTCTCTGAATAAACGTCGATCTTGGGCTCATCCTCTGAATATTTAATTGCATTATCCAGGATATTTACAATAACATTGGTAAGATGCGATTCACTGGCCAGGACCGAGGATTTTAGCGCTCCCAGATGTGTTTTAATATATCCGTTGCGGTCCTCGACAATAAGGCTTACATGAGAAACCGCATTCTGTACTACATCGTGCAATTTTATCCTGTCCTTTGGAAGATCCAGCTGATTCTTCTCTAATTTGGATATCCTCAGGACATTTTCTACCTGCGCGTGCATCCTTCTATTCTCATCACGGATCATTTCCAGGTATCGGTCAACAAATTCTTCGTCACCCTTTGCTTTTGGGTTCTTTAACGCATCCAGGGCGAGGTTAATGGTAGCAATAGGTGTTTTAAACTCATGAGTCATGTTGTTGATAAAATCGGATTTTATCTGAGATATCTGTCGCTGTTTGAATATTTGAGAAAGGGCACTGGAATAAGCCAATACTATAACACTGGTAAATATCAGCGACAGTATGGCCATACCCATAATTGATCTTAGAGCGGTTTTCTTTTTTTCTGAAAAGTTTACAAGCAGGTTATATCCTATCTTCATTTCCTCATTCACGAATATTGGGGTCGCCAGTATCTTATCAGCGTCGAATTCGAAATTACGAGAGTGCACACGAGTAGAAAGACCATTACTGTATACGGCAAATTCAACATCAGATTTTAGTCCTCTCTTTTCCATCCCTTTTTGAAGTAATTCTTCAATTTCCTCTACACTCACCCGCTTGTGAATGGGAGTTCGAGAAGATATATTTTTAAAGGCATTCTCGAAACTACTCCTTTCATAGTCCTTT
This sequence comes from Flavobacteriaceae bacterium, assembly GCA_013043685.1. GTDB lineage: Bacteria > Bacteroidota > Bacteroidia > Flavobacteriales > Flavobacteriaceae > Pukyongia. The sequence goes on from JABDNT010000031.1 coordinate 13,034, forward strand.
AATCGGCTAAACGATTCTACCATCTGGGAAACCGTCCCGGAACCGTCAAGACCGGAAATTACTTTGGTAGTACTTTTTGTATTGATGATCCTTTTGAACAAGATGCTGTCAATTTCAGTATCAAGAAAACTGGAAGATAACTTATAATCCTCTTCCAGGATTCCATCACTAAATATGTAGGTCTCATTACTCTTATCGCTTTGAGTGGTGTATACCAGCTCACTGAAATTAATATTCTCGGGTGTCTCCAAACTATCGGCTAAGCCACTGTAGATGCGATAATAATCTTCAATCTCACCTACCTGGACTTCTTTGGCAACCTCATTCAAGACCTGACGAAAATTGTAATTAATCTGTTCTTCCTTGTCCCTGTATGAATTCGATATCCAGTATCCCTGAACAAAAATAATCCCTAACAGCGACAGGGACATGAGTGCTATCAATAAAATAAACAGCCTTTTGTTCATATCCCAAAAGTAAGATTTTAACATTTAGGCGTACTTCCATTTAACCAAATGTTAACAAAATGAATAGCAGGAATTTACCGGGATCTACTGAGTTCTTTGTGTATCTCATTGACCTGTTTTTGAGTGTCTTCGAGGTCAATATTCTCAATAATTATGTCTGCAAGTTTCTTTTTTTTTGAATCACTCCATTGATTTGCCATCCTGGCTTCTATTTCTCTTTTACTGCTCTTGTCACGTGCCAATAACCTCTTCATCCTAAGTCCTAGCGGCGCGGTTACCAAAATAGACTTATCGCACTGTTTATAGCCACCATTCTCGAAAAGAATCGCAGCTTCTTTAATTACGTAAGGTGAATCTTGTTTTTTAAGCCATCTTTTAAAATGAGCGGCCACCTTTGGATGAATAATTTTGTTTACCTGCTGAAGTAATTCAGGATCATTAAAAATCTTTTCAGCTACGAACGAACTATTTACCGCAGCGTTGCTGTATGCCTCAGGCCCTAGCAATTCGATCAATTTCCGCCGAATTACTTTGGATCTGTTGGTGAGTGCTTTTGCTTCAACATCGGCTATATAAACAGGTATCCCCAGCTCACTAAACATCATGGCCACCGTTGTCTTTCCGCTTCCGATACCGCCTGTTAAACCAATGATTCTCAAAAGATTTATTTAAAGATTAGATAATCTATTTTCTTTTCACTGAATTCCACATTAAAAATAGCTTCCGGTTGCTTGGTCATTTCAACCAGCATGAAATTTTCCTCGGCATTCTTTTGGGCAAAGTCACAGATCATAGTAAAATCAGTTGCAGAAATATCGTTGAATTTTTCCATGGCCACATCGAAGGAAATAGTAAGTGTTTTGGGAATAATCTTCAGAGTCGTTCCCGAAGGAACATTAATCACTTCAATTGGCACAGAAACGGTCTTCTGTGTATACTCCGTAACTTTCAACTGCAGATCAACTTCTGCTGGTTCAACCCTGTACTTACTATTTTCAGGTACGTCTAACTTAAGATTCATTCCTACCGATTCGTGTACATCGGTTAGAGCGAGTTCAGAGGTAGCAATCGAATCTATTTCCGAAAGTACATCACCAGGCGCGAATATCATAACAGAGTCCGGTGTAATTAAAGGTCCGCCTACCGTCCTGAAACCTTCCCTGAAGGTAAGATTCATTTTGGCTACCACGGGGATTTTTCTACTAGCCACACGATCCAGGGAAACAACGAGCTGTGAGAGTGACAAATTTGAAATGCTCACATCATTTCCTAATTCCGTTGTAATCAATCTATTTAAGTCACGACTTTCCAGTATAACGTTGTCGTTTTCAGTCAACGTATAACTACCTAGTGGAATTCTTATTTGAGGGGTGTTTAACTGATATTGAAGAAATTTAAATCCATTCGCAGTTACTTCAAATGACAGCTCATCGGCATTCTCTTCGTTTAGCACAGAATTTTCAGGAAGACCAGTATATTCTATATTGCCTGTTATGGTAGCGGTATATTCCTTCGAAAATTTTGTAAGCACCCAGATAATACAAGCAACTCCAAGGAAAAGGAGAAATGTTCTTATTTTTTTTGTGTTGTATTTTTTAGGAGCCACTATTGAAATACTATTTTTACTGAAATGTTTTATTAAAGTTACTTAAAAAATAATTGCGGGAATTGCTTCTCAGGTTGTTTATTGAGTACACGAATATAGAGGGTGGATTTCAGAAAAGCGAGTCCATATCCAAAGAACTGCACAAAAACGGCCAATATGGATAGTAGCCCTATGGAGATACTTACATTTTTTACAGTTGCATCTACAAATACGATCCCCAGGTAAAGAAGTACTGGTAAAATAAACAACCAATTTACTATGAATGAAAATAATATCGAAGCCATTACAAACAGTACAAATAAAGAGGGAAACCAAAAAGTAATTTTGGCACTGTCCGGGTGCCATTTTGAAAGGATTGGGCGAACCAGCCCAAATTTCATTACTTGTCGGTAGAATTTTGACCAGGAAATTCTTCTTTTATGATAGACCTGAGCATTTGGAATATACGTTGTTTCAAAGCCAGCTTTTCTTATACGATGTGACAGATCGGGGTCTTCCCCTGGATGAATTTTGGCGAATCCCTGGGTTTTTTCGAAAGCCTCGCGGGAAATTCCCATATTAAAACTTCGGGGTTCAAATTTGCTCAATTGCCTTTTATTCCCGCGTATTCCGCCTGTCGTTAAAAACGAGGTCATTGAATAATTAATCGCCTTTTGCACAGGAGTAAAGCTGCTATGAGCAGCATCAGACCCGCCGAAGCAATGATAATATTTATTCGACAAATAGTTCGATACGGTATCGAGATAGTGGGGAGGTAATAACACATCCGAATCGAGGATAATGAAATAATTGCCTTTTGCCCTGGCCATACCATAATTTCTGGAGTCTCCCGGGCCACTATTCTCCTTATAATAATATGAAATATTGAGTAACGAGTCGAATGACTCCACGACTTCCTTTGATGTATCCGTAGACCCATCTTCTACAATAACAATCTCGTAAGCTCCGGCAAATTCTAAACTACTAAAACTTTCCAGTAGTTCCCTTATTTCCTGGGGCCTGTTGAAAACGGGAACAATGAATGAAAAGGAGAGCTCCATGAGGCAAATTTAAGTAAAAAAAAAGCCATCCCGGTTTAAGGGGATGGCTTTCACAATAATTGAAAAGAATTATCTCTTGATCACTTTATAGGTTCCTACCTGTCCGTTGACAGTCACTCGCATTAAATAAGCGCCTGTAGACAAGGATGAAGTATCAAGCTGTAAACTAGTTGTGTTTACATCCTGGCTTATCACCTGCTGACCTAATAAATTATAGATCACAACGTCCTCGATAGTCTCTAACG
>JABDNT010000013.1 GCA_013043685.1 Flavobacteriaceae bacterium
GCCAGAAATACAGCAGGCCCTTTTATTGTTTTCATTTTTACTTTGGTTAAATTGATTTCCAGACGTTGCCTTCCAAATGTGATGCTACAACTGTTTCTATAAATTTCATACCGCGAACTCCATCGCGCATTCCGGGAAACTCCGCTTTATCAAAAGCATGTCCACGAATCGCCTTCGCTACTCCTTTGTATATATTGCCCATGGCGTCGAAGATTCCTTCCGGATGTCCGGGAGGTAATTTCGTTCCGTCCAATGACAATTCACTATTGTACGAATTACCCGGTTTTAAGGTTTGGATAGGTTTCCCTTCTTTTAGCAAATACAGATAATTGGGATTTTCCTGCTCCCATTTCAAAGTACCTTCCCTTCCGAAGACTGCTACAGAGAAATTATTCTCTTCTGCCGTGGCAATCTGACTAGCCCTCAACACACCCTTAACCTGATCTCCCAGGCGAAGCAGCACCGTTCCATCTATATCCATTTTATTATCTTCATATAAGTAATTGAGATCAGCTAAGACAGATTGGATATCCATTCCGGTCATGTACTCCAGCATCTGATAAGCGTGTACGCCAATATCACCCATGCAGCAGCTAATTCCCGATTTCTCAGGATCCAATCTCCAGGTGGTTGCCCGTAATTTGGGATCGTGTATAATGGGATTGATCCAGCCCTGGTAGTATTGGGCATCTACTTTTTGCACTTTTCCTATCGCACCTCCCGCTATCATTTTCTTCATTTGCCGAACCATGGGATAGCCCGTATAGGTATGGGTCAGGGCGAATATGTTGTTGTTCTTGTTCCGAATTTCTTCAAGTTCCAGTGCTTCGGCATAGCTCATGGTCATTGGCTTTTCACAGATCACATGAAAACCGGATTCCAAAAGCTTCTTTGCCATAGGGAAATGCAGATAATTCGGAGTGAGCACAGAAAATACCTCAATGCGCTCCTCTTTCGGGAGGGCTAATTCGGCTTCGACCATTGTATCAAAATCCAGATATATCCTGTTGGTTGGAATTCCGATCTCCTCGGCAAAGGCGAGATTTTTTTCATACACAGGATTGAAGACGGCGCCCGTTAACTGATAACTATCGAACATACTGGCAGCCACACGGTGCAAAACACCAATTAATGATTCACCGCCACCACCAAGCACACCCCATCTTAACTTTTTACTCATACCTTAGGCTTTGTATTCTATTTTTTCATTTTTAAATAGCAATGCGAACAGAAGTAACACAGCGCCGGCAAAAATTGCCGGGAATGTCCAAATGGATTTCCAAACATGCCCTCCATCTGCGAGTAGGTTAGCATCGGTAATCTTGCCGGCTACATAGAAACCTATAAGCATTCCAACACCATATGTTGCCAATGTAATTAATCCTTGTGCAGCACTCTTGATCTTTTCTCCGGCTTTAGAGTCTGTATAGATCTGTCCCGACACAAAAAAGAAGTCGTAACAAATACCATGTAACAGAATCCCGATAATTATCATAAAAGCTAGTTCTCCGGCATCGCCATAGGCGAACAATAAATATCGGACAGCCCAGGCTAGCATGCCTACAATTATGGTCATTTTAAATCCGAATCGCTTAAAGAAAAACGGCAGCAATAACATAAATCCAACCTCTGATATTTGTCCGAAGGACGCTTTTAAGGTTGAATTCTCAATACCGCTTTCTACTAGGTACGGACTTAAATTCTGATAGTAAAATGCCAGTGGAATACAAATTAGTACAGAAGACAGGAAGAAGATCAGGAAATTACGATCCTTTAAAAGTTTGAGTGCATCCAGACCTAATATATTATAAATACTGGCTTTTTCCCCTTTGGCTTGCGGAGGAGTTTTAGGCAATGTAAAGCTATACACACCTAGTATGGCGGATGCGATTGCAGTCATTAAAAATGTTTTTGATAACAAGCCATCGGCTACTCCCGCAACCGAGTCCCATGCGAAGAGACTTATAATCCAACCTGCGGCTATCCATCCAACGGTGCCCCAAACACGTACGAAAGGAAAAAACTTTGATGGATCTTTCATCTGGTTAAAAGACACTGAATTTACGAGAGCCAGGGTTGGCATATAAGCTATCATATAGCCCAGTACATAAGGATAGAATCCTTCAAAACTTGAGGCCTGAGAGAGTTGATACATCAGGAATGCTCCAACCAGGTGAAGCACACCTAAGATTCGTTCTGCATTAAAATATCTATCGGCTATCAGCCCGATTATAAATGGCGCCACTATAGCCCCCCATGACTGAGTGGAATAAGCCATTGCCGTATCGCCGCCCGATGCATTTAGTGTCTGTAACAAGAATGTTCCCATGGTGACAAACCATCCACCCCAAATAAAGAATTCGAGGAACATCATAAATGATAGTCGGACGTACGTAAGTGCTTTCATAAAATTGGTTTAGTTAGCTTTTTTGGCAGCCTTAATGATTAGATCGCGAGTCGCTCTTATTCCTGTTGGCTCATTAATCTTTTCACTTTCGAACTCTATACCGATATACCCGGTGTAACCAGCGTTCTTAACTATTTGTAGCATTTTATAATAATCGATCCTAGTTTCATCACCATTTTCATCAAATCTATTCGCCTTGGCACTCACGGCCTTTGCAGCCGGCATCATAAGTTCGATTCCTTTGTAGTAATCCGGGTACTCCTCTACGCATTCACCCCATCGTTCTCCTTTGGCACGTTTCACACACCAATTTCCAAAATCAGGCAAGGTTCCGCAATTTGGCATATTGACCTCTGCGATAGCTGCCATCAGTTTATCAGCATCCGAAGATAACCAACCATGATTCTCACACAACACACTAATATTTTTTGTCGCTGCATATTCAGAGAGTTTTTTCAAACCATCCACAACCGTCCTACTCCAAACTTCTGGATCATTTGATCCGAAGGTGTTAACTCGTATGGAATGACCTCCGAGTTCCACTGCGGCATCCACCCATTTCTTATGGTTTTCCACAGCAATATTTCTAGCCGCCTCATCGGGATCGGCCAAATCACCTTCATCATCGACCATAATCAGGTTACATGACACTCCATGTCGTTCATTTTCGTTTTTTAATGAATCAATTACAGCTTGAAAGCCCAACTCTTGTATTTGTTTTGTATAGAGTTGTGTAACAAATTCAACTGTATCGAAGCCAAGTTCTTTTGCATCCTTCGCAAAATTGAAGGGATTCGCGTCCTGGGCTTCGTATCTCACATGTAGTGACCACTGGGCCAGTGACAATTTCGGTTCGTATGCCATATCTTTTTCTGAAGTTGTCTCCAATGCCGATTCCGGCACTTCATCTTTTGGTTCCTTTTCCTTACACGCTAATACGACAGAAAATAAGAGAAGAAAGAGAATTGATTTATTCATTGAAAGTAAATTTTTGCTGATGGTATGGTGTTAATTTTTCTATGGACTTCCAAGTTAGTTTTTTTTTGAATGAATCGAATAAGAATGGTCATACAGTTATCTATTTAACAATCGAAAACGTTTTCGGTTAAGCATAATCTTATTTGAACACGGATTTTTGTAAAATCAACAAAAAAACATGACATTAGATGTTCACTAAATATGAGTTGAAAATCACTCACACAAACATCTGAAAACTAAACCAATTACTTCACAATGATCAACCCTAATGAAATGTATGATGCTATAGTCGTAGGCTCTGGGATCAGCGGTGGATGGGCCGCAAAGGAGTTATGTGAAAACGGCATAAAGACCCTTGTGCTTGAGCGAGGCAGAATGGTCGAACACGTGAAAGACTACCATACCATGAATATGGATCCCTGGGAATTTGAATACAAAGGAGAACTTCCGAAAGAAGAAAGAGATAAGCAATTAAAACAGGCCCGCTCTGGTTATACCACAGAAGAAGCACATCGTCACTTCTTTGTAAACGACCTCGAACATCCTTATAACGAGACCAAACGCTTCGATTGGCTACGCGGATATCATGTAGGCGGTCGTTCCCTTGTGTGGGGAAGACAGAGTTATAGATTGAGTGATATCGATTTTGAGGCGAATAAAAAAGAAGGAATTGCGATTGATTGGCCTGTACGCTATAAAGATATTTCGCCCTGGTATGATAAAGTCGAAGAATTCATTGGAGTAAGTGGTGAGAATTTAGGGTTGCCGCAATTACCTGACGGTAAGTTTTGCCCCCCTATGGAGTTGAACTGCGCTGAGACCGATCTCAAAGATAAAATAGCAACGAATTACGATGACGGACGTGTATTAACTATTGGCCGTACGGCTCATATAACCGGAACTCAACCATTCTATGGACGAGCGAATTGTCAATTTAGAAACCGATGCATGCGTGGCTGTCCGTATGGAGGTTATTTCAGTAGCAATTCGTCTACATTGCCAGCTGCGGAACGAACGGGTAACCTTACTATTCGTCCTCATTCTATAGTTGCGGAAGTTATTTATGATAAGGCCAGCGGAAAAGCAACAGGTGTCCGGGTAATCGATGCTGAGACCAAAGAAGAGATCGTTTTTAATGCCAAAGTAATATTCTTATGTGCATCGGCGATTGCTTCAGCCAGTATTCTGATGCAGTCCAAAAGCGATCGTTTCCCAAATGGAATGGGAAATGACAGTGGTGAATTGGGGCATAACATTATGGATCACCATTTCAAAGCGGGAGCCTATGCCAATGTGCCAGGTTTTGAAGATAAATACTATAAAGGCAGACGGCCAAACGGAATTTATGTGCCTCGATTCAGAAACTTAGGGGGTAAGACCGATCAGAAGAATTTCAAACGAGGATACGGATATCAGGGAGGTGCCAGAAGAAGTCATTACGAAGAAATGGTTGCTGAATTAGCATATGGAAAGAACCTGAAAGAATCAGTAGTGAAGCCCGGAAAATGGCGAATGTTGCTTCTTGGTTTCGGGGAGTGCCTGCCTTATCACGACAATAAAATGACCCTTGACTACAACAATCTTGATCAATGGGGATTACCAACCGTTACCTTCGATGCAGAATGGAAGGAGAATGAGTATGAAATGCGTAAGGACATGGTCCAACAAGCGATAGATATGTTGACCAAGGCAGGGTATACGGATATTGAACCATGGGACGATCCGGGAGCGCCGGGTCTTGGAATCCATGAAATGGGAACTGCCAGAATGGGCAAGGACCCGAAGACATCGGTTTGCAATGGGAATAACCAGCTTCATGCGGTGCCTAATGTGTATGTTACTGACGGAGCATTTATGACCTCTGCAAGTTGTGTAAACCCATCACTTTCATATATGGCCTTTAGCGCCAGGGCGGCAAATCATGCGGCTCAACAACTTAAAAAAGAAGCATAATGGATAGAAGACAAGCATTACGCAATTTAGGATTGGGCGCCGGAGCGATGGTCGCCACACCAACTGTTATTGGTCTATTGCAAAGTTGCAAGAGCGAACCTAAGGATACCTATGTCTTACAATTCTTATCGGAAGGAGAATTTCACGCACTAACACAGATGGTTGATCTTATCATTCCTTCAGATGAGGCTATACCCGGGGCGCTGGATGTTGGTGTTCACAAGTTCATCGACGCGTTTTGGGCGAATGTTACCCCCAAAACCCAGGGTGAGGTCTGGGAAGAAAGATATGAACCGATTCAGGAAAATATAAAGTCCTTCTTCAAGATGTTCACAGATGAATTCCGTAATAAATTCAAAAAGGAATTGGGAGATGGGGAACCGGAAGAATTCGATGAGATGCTCGCAACGTATTTAAAGATTCCGAAGGAAGAACAAATTGAAATTGATATCAGTATGGAAGATTTTTATGAAGCTTTCGCAGCCGATGCCACTACCCAGCCGGATAAGGAAGCCGCAATCTTCAGTTTGATCGCGGGGATTAGATCCATGACTATATGGGCATGGAAAACCAGTGAGCAAATTGGTAAGAATGTCCTGTGGTACGATCCAATTCCGGGGAAACAATTAGGTTGTATTCCTCTTGATGAAGCCGGTAACGGAAATGACATGGCCTTATAAATAGAAAAGATGAAAAGACGACAATTTATAAAACAGGGAGCTCTGGCGGGTTCCCTGTTTTCATTTGGTGGTTCTGTGGTCGCTTCCAACCTCTTGTCGGAAGTATCCACCCATAAACAAAAGTTCAATTTAAAATATGCTCCGCATATCGGAATGTTCAAAAACCATGCAGGTGCCGATGTTGTGAGTCAGCTGGAATTCATGGCCGACCAGGGTTTCGTTGCTTTCGAGGATAATGAAATGCGTAATCGGCCGCTAAATGAACAGAAAAGGATGGCAGCTGCCATGCAAAGGCTTGGAATTCAAATGGGTGTGTTTGTTGCACACACTATTTATTGGAAGGAACCTAACCTCGCAAGTGGAAGAAAAGATTGGCGTGATGAATTTCTTGCGGAAATTGAAGAATCGGTTGAGGTTGCCCAGCGGGTGGACGCAAAATGGATGACGGTTGTTCCGGGGCATGTGGATTTGAGGCTAAATTTGAACTACCAAATGGCAAATGTGATAGAGACGCTAAAACAGGCCAGTGCTATTTTGGAACCTCACGGGCTAACTATGGTTCTGGAACCATTGAATTTCCGGGATCATCCGGGATTGTTTTTAACCGAATCTCCCCAGGCTTTCGAAATTTGCAAGGCTGTGGATAGTCCATCCTGTAAAATTCTGTTCGACATCTATCATCAGCAAATCCAGGAAGGCAATCTCCTTCCTAATATCGAGGCTTGTTGGGACGAAATAGGGTATTTCCAAATAGGAGATAACCCGGGAAGAAAGGAGCCTACAACAGGGGAGATCAATTACAAGAATATCTTTAGCTTTATACATAAACGGGGCTATGCGGGAATCTTAGGCATGGAGCACGGCAATTCCGTGGATGGCAAAGACGGGGAGCAGCGGGTGATCAATGCCTATAGAGAGGTGGATAATTTTTTAAAGTAATTATTCTACAATGAATTTTCCTTTCATAAGTGCCGAATGGCCTGGAAAACTGCAGATGAAATCATAAGTACCAACTTCGGGAGCCATGAACGTAACCGAGGTGGATTGTCCGCCACCAATCATTTTTGTATGAACGATCACATCTTTTCCATCTTCAGGAATCCAGTCTGAAGTTTCACCGGCATCGGAAGCTTTTACAGAGAATTCGGTTATGGAAACACCTGGCTTCAGGAGCACGAAATTGTGACCCATAACTTTAATATCCATTTTTCCAATATGTCTAAGGGTTAGTGTTACTTCCTGACCCGACTTGACTTTAATTTCCGATTTGTCAAATTTCATCAGGTCATTTCCTGATAGTCCAATACTAACAGCATTAGATTCTTCAGAAGATTTTTCTTTATTCGAACCGATCTTTATCTCTTCTTTTTCTTCCTTTTTTTGTTTTTCGCCTCCACAGCCGAATGTAATGCCAAATGCCAGAAGGAAAAGTGTAAATCGCAATATTTTCATGTATTCAAGTTTAAAATTGTTCTTGTAAAAACTTCAAGGCGCGGGTTTCGTTATAATAGGTGTTTTTAGGCTGATAGAAACCAACATGTCCTCCGTATTGAGGAATCTCAAGATAAAGATTTTTTAATTTGGACGCAAGTTCTCTCGGATAACAATGGGGGCTTAAAAAGCTGTCGTTTCCGGCATTAAGAATAAGTGTTGGGATCTCTACATGGGGTAAGAATTGAAGACAGCTATTCTTTTTGTAGTATTCGAATGCGTCTTTAAAGCCATGGGCTGGTGCCGTATAAATGTTGTCGAATGCTAAAAGCGATTTTATCTTTTTGGCTTCTGAAGATGAAGCGAGATCGGGATAGCGTTTCACCTTCCGCATGTATTTTTTGCGAAGATGATAAAGAAATGACGTTCTATACACCCAGTTGTGAAATTGTGTTAGTGCTTCCAGGGATCCCTTTAAACTAAGCGGGGAAGACACGGCAACAGCATAGGATATTTCTTTCGGCACGTCGGTACGCTCCCCTAAATATTTGAGAAGTAAGTTGCCGCCCAGGCTGAACCCGATCAAGGCAATGTTTCTGTATTTGTCCTTGTTGCGTAAATACTGTATTATTTCTTCCAGATCATCTGTTTTACCTGCATTGTAAGATTTATACTGCCGATTAGGCTCACCACTGCATCCTCTATAGTTGACGGCACAGACATCCCATCCATTTTCAACAAGGACTTTTCCCTGTCCTTTTATGTAGGTGCGTTGAGCGTTTCCTTCCAATCCGTGAAGCAGAACGGCGATATTTGCTGTCGCCTGATGAGCAAAAGAGAAATCCAGGTCCAGAAAATCCGAGTCTGGTAATTCAAGGCGTTCGCGAGATTGGACCAGCTTGGGAATGGAACGTATTTTCGCCGAATAGATAGTAGAAAAATGGGTATTTCTAAATGCACCTCTTGGCTGGTACGATGAGCTTACGATTGGCATTTCATAATAAATATGGTCATTGGGCCATTCAATATGTGTGGTACACATATTTTTTTTGGATTGCTAAATATAGCTAAAAAAAATAGGTTAAAATCCAGGGTGTCATTTAACGCCCTGGATTTTTATTTGCATATCAAGATACCAATCGGTATCTTTGAGCCATGAGAGATGCTAAGGCAACAAAAAACACTATAATCAAGGAGAGTGCGAACCTCTTCAATACCCAGGGGTATAAGGCCACTTCCATTAGTGATATTACCAGGGCTACCGGTTTTACAAAGGGGGCGATCTATAGACATTTTGACAGTAAACAGGATCTGGAACAGCACGCGCTAAGGCGTTTGTCAAAGCTCATGTTTGAAGAGATGAGTGTATCGATTAAACAAGCAAAGACCTTTCAAGCAAAGTTTGAAGCTATCTTTTCTTTTTTTGAGAATTATATGAATGCTCCATTATACGAAGGAGGATGCCCGCTTATGAATGCCGCAGTCGAGTCTGATGATACAAATCCGATACTCAGGCAGCAAGCCTACAATATGCTGGCACAGCTAAAGGCGTCATTGGCGAAATTGATAAAGAACGGAATTAAGAACAAACAGGTACGACCGGATGTGAATATATCCTATTACAGTACTGTTTTTATCGCCACCCTTGAAGGAGGGATAATGATGAGCAAATTAGAACGAAATAAAAAAGCGATTAGTCACACGATCGATCATTTAAGAGGATTGGTTGATGAACTGTCTATCTAAAAAATTTAATCCTTTAGATACCGATTGGTATCAATTTGAAAATGAAGAAAATACTACCAAAGATCATAGGAGGGATTCTCAACATTCTAACTCCAATCTTCCCAAAATATACGAGCGACTTTACCTTTAATCTTCTAAGCCGCATTAAAAGAGTGCCCGTAAGTGAAGAGGGGCAGCTATTCTTTAGTACGGGAGATACCACCTGGCTTCAGGTAGCCGGTTTCAAAACGGCGCTACACCGATGGGGAACTGGTTCGAAGAAAATACTGTTCTTGCATGGTTGGATGAGCAATTCTCAGCGATGGCGGACGTATATACAGGCGCTTGATCCAGCGGAATATACCTGTTACTCTCTGGATGCTCCTGCACATGGCACGTCCGATGGTAATTATTTCAATTTGGAGATATACAGACAAGCCTACAAAGCATCCCTTGATATTACCGGACCGATTGATGTGCTTGTAAGTCATTCCATGGGTAATCTAACAGCAGGGTATCAATTCCTGAGCGATAGATCGGTAGGTGTCGCCAGCTATGTTGTTATGGGTTCGCCTTCGGGAATTGAGATTGTTTTCGATTATGCAGAAGAAACACTCGGGTTATCAAAGAGAATGCTAAAGAACCTAAAGATTAAGACGGACAGGGTACTGAAAGTTCCCAATAGAGAGCTAACCATGTCCAATTTCTTTCAGCACATGGACAAACCTGTTTTTGTGATTCATGAGGAGTCGGATGATGTAACACCAATAGCACCGATGAAAGCTGCTGTTTCAGGGTGTGATCAAATTAAAACGTTATATACCTCAGGGCTTGACCATACCTTAAAAGGCCCCGAGGTCCTTAAGGCAGTGACTAATTTTATTTCAGAACAAACTAAAGACAGTAACTATGTACTTGAAAGAATTTGAGATTCGATGGAACGATCTTGATGCGAACAGACACCTTGCTAACAGTTCTTACGTGAATTATATGAGTCACACTCGAATGAGCGCACTTATAGATCATGGTATTAACCAAAGCACTTTAGCTAAGTACAATATTGGCCCCGTTGTCTTTCATGAACACATCTATTATTTCAAGGAATCAGTTCATGGTAAAATAAAGGTAAGTTTCGAGTTAGGGGGAGCCAGTGAAGATGGTATGTTCTTCAAATTCATCCATAATTTCTACAATGATAAGGGGGAAAATCTTGCTTCCTGCGACATGCAGGGAGGATGGATGGATCTGAAAACCAGAAAACTTATAGCCCTACCGAATGAACTCCTTTCCAAAATGCACCATATGCCAAAAAGCTCCAATTTTATAGTGCTCGAAAAGAAAGATATGCGTTCCACGCGAAACAGACCGGCTAATTTGAAGCTTTAACTTTAGTTTTTCTGGTGGAAAGGAATACACCGGTAAAAATCAACGCAGCCGCTAAAGCCCTTAGAGGTGTAAGCGTATCGGCCCCTGTGAGTATAGCAAATATTCCGGCAATAACAGGTTGAAGATATATAAACGCTCCTATTGTTGATGGGCTCAATTGCTTGAGTGCGTAAATATTGAATAAATAGGTAAGCACGGTGGTACCTATTACTACAAACGCCAGTTTCCAAATAATATCAAAATCATGAGAAGACCAGGCCACCTCAGAAAACTGTTCGATGCCAATGGGTAGATTCATCACAAAAGCGAATAGGAACAATAATTTCATAAGGGTAATTGAACTGTACCTTGCCACAAGTGGTTTTACAAAGATGAGGTAAAAGGAATATGAAGTGGCATTAATTATAAATAGTACGTTCCCAAGCGGTATATTTGGAGCATTGGGTTGTGTTTTTAAACCGAATAAAATAAGTGTCAGAGCACCTGCCAGTCCCAGGCCGATCCCAAGGGATTTAATCCATGTTATCCTATCTTTCAGAAATATGGCCGACAGGACAAGTAATAAGACCGGTGCCAGGGTGATTACGACGGAACTGTTTATGGGAGTGGATAATTCCAGTCCTTTAAAGAACATATTCATGTTTAGAACCATTCCGAAGAACGCACAGGCAATGATCCTGATCCAGTCTTTTCTATCGATCTTCTCATTCTGATAAAAAAAACTGATGATCCAGAAACATATCGCGGCACCACCCACGCGAAGTAATATGAAGCCGTAGGAACCGATTATATCCGGCATTAACCCTTTAGCGATCGTATGATTTATACCATAGATGGCACTGGCGGCTGTCGCGGCAATTAATGCGAGAACTCTCTTATCCATTAGTCTTTGTTAACAGCTTTGGAGGCCGCTTCCACTGTCTTCTTACTATTTCCAATGAAAATCTCACCATCAAAGACAAGCACCGGGCGCTTTAGAAATGTATAATGCTCTAGTAACAAGGACTTAAAATCGTTCTCTTGCAGGTCTGCTTCTTTTAAGTTTCTTTCTTTATACAATCTGGCCCTCTTGCTGAAGAGCGCTTCATAACTTCCAGATAATTTATACAACTGCATAAGTTCGGTTTTGGAAAGAGGTTGGCCTTTAATTTCGCGAAGTTGCACCGAATTAGGTAAGTTCAGGGCTTGCATGATACGATGACAGGTATCACATGTGGATAGATAATAGAATGTGTTCATTGGATGGAAATCGATAGATATGGTTTTAGTTTTGATAAGGGTATCTCAAGTTCGATAGGACCGGCAGCGTAGCTTGCAATATCGTATTGATTATAAATAAGAGCCAACTTGGAATCTCTTATCCCAATTGCTTCCGGCAAATAGAAAGTATCATTTTCAAACCAAAAACCGGTAGCATTTATGGATTCACCTTTCGGGATCTTATTTGCTCTTCTGAATTCCGTTTCTGCGAATTTTTTAAATCCGATAAAATCGGAAAACAAGTCTTCTACCCCTATTTCGTCCCCTGTTTGCGCATCGAAAGTTGCAAAAAAGGTAGCTCCATAACCATGGGCTCCGCCTGTGAACAGATACTGATGCATCTCCAGTGAAAGAATATCGTCGGTTTTATAGGTTTCAGCAATATTGACCTCTACAAAGTATTCGAGTTGCATATCAGGAAATTCGGCGCTGTGTGTACGGTACATTTTCACAAATTGAGTGGCCGCATCGGAAATGTCCTTTGCACCGGGCTCCGAAGTTTCATCACCAAGGTAGAGTGCTTCAATAATGAAGTTGTTAATCGCAGAATTAATTTGCCGTGCCCTGTCGCTGTTTTCGGTAATCTCAACATAATTGACGGTTATTTCCGGACAGCTAGTGGTATCACAGCCAGGCAGCTGTTTTTCGGTGAAATTCAGAGGTGAAATCATCATCGGTTGCTGTTTGTCGCAGGACAAGATTCCAAATACAACTATGATGGTAAAAAAACATCTTTCAAACATCCGTTAAAAATACAACAGAATTCGCTTTCACGAAGTATTGTATTACTTTTGTTTTTTACAAATTCAGAAACAAATCCATGAAGTTTAACACTAAAGCAATTCACGGCGGCCAACATGATATAGACCCGGCCTATGGTTCGGTTATGCCACCCATATATCAAACAAGTACCTACTCTCAAACAACTCCTGGCGGACATAAAGGCTTTGAGTATTCAAGAAGCGGAAATCCGACTCGAGCTGCGTTGGAAAGGGCATTTGCCAGTATTGAGAACGGAAAACACGGAATGGCATTTGCCAGTGGATTGTCTGCTATCGATGCGGTTATCAAACTCCTTAAACCGGGAGATGAGGTAATATCTACCAACGATCTTTACGGTGGAACATATAGATTATTCACTAAGGTTTTCGAGCAGTTTGGTGTAAAATTTCATTTTATCGGGATGGAAAATGCTGCGCAGATCCAGAGCTATGTCAATGACAAGACCAAACTTATCTGGGTAGAAACTCCAACTAACCCCATGATGAATATCATAGACATTAAGGCCTGTGCATCGGTAGCTAAGAAGCACAACATCCTGCTTGCAGTAGATAATACATTCGCAACGCCTTATCTACAGCGACCTATGGATCTTGGTGCCGATATAGTCATGCACAGTGCTACAAAATACCTTGGAGGACATAGTGATGTTGTTATGGGTGCGTTAGTAGTAAACGATGATGCCCTGGCAGAACGACTTTATTTCATTCAAAATGCCAGCGGGGCAGTGTGCGGGCCTCAGGATAGCTTTCTGGTATTACGTGGGCTGAAAACTCTTCACGTTCGCATGGAACGCCATTGTGAGAATGGAAAGAAAATTGCCGAGTACCTGGTGAAACATCCGAAAATAGAAAAAGTCTACTGGCCTGGTTTTGAAAATCACCCAAACCATGATATTGCCAAGAATCAAATGGACGATTTCGGCGGTATGATTTCTTTCGTAACCCGTGGTAATAACTATGAAGAGGCTATTCGTATTGTGGAAAGGCTTAAGATCTTCACTCTGGCCGAGAGTTTAGGTGGTGTTGAAAGCCTTGCAGGACATCCGGCAAGTATGACTCATGCAAGTATTCCTAAGGAAGAACGCGAGAAAACAGGTGTTGTGGATTCTTTGATACGCCTGAGTGTAGGGATAGAAGACGCCGACGATCTTATCGGTGACCTGGAGCAGGCGATAGGGTAACGGTAACCCTTGAAAAAACAAAAACCCCTGAAACATTAGATTCAGGGGTTTTTATTATGCTTTTTTATAATATTTAATCGAGATAATAGATATATCCTATGTTCAGCCAGTAGATCCAGTCATTGGCCTTATTTTCGGGAACAGGAAACCCTCCATTATTCTCTTCTGATGGATTTAGGCCATCTACCCAGTTACTAAAATAGTATTGCCAGCGGCTATCGAGCATCAGGTCGCTCAATTCGGTAAGTTTATAACGTACACCCACACTCATTACGATGGACCATGTACTATCGCCTTCTTGCTGGAAGGCATCCCGGTATTTAGGGAAAGGAGTTGTTATCGGAGTATTTAAGCCACCCTCGAGTTCCGTATACACTTCAGGATCAAAACTTACCCAATGTACACCTACAGAGCCAAAAGGAGCTATTTTGTATCCTCCAGCGGCAAAATCACGTATACTTAAGGGGAAATACTCCAATTGAGTACCAATATCGAAGACCTTGCTCTTACCTTTCATTGCCCGCAACTGATCTGCAGTTAAGCTGGTTCTGTCGGGATCTACCCATTGACCAAAGTGTTCAAAATTGGTTACATGATAGTCTATTTCGTTCCTGATCTTAAAATGATCGTTAAAATAAACGTCTCTGGTGTAACAGTTACAATCTGCACGATATGAGAAGTTGATATAGTGAATAAGGCCTACACCAATGCCAATATTACCTTTATTGGTTTCGAAGTCATTACGCTGTCCAAAGTCGGAATAAAATACGACCGGGCCGGTAATCACACCTATTTCATGGGAGAAGCCTAATTGGCTGTGAAGCTCCTGTTTAGCAAAGACTAAAAGGAAAAACACCAATAGCAATGATCTGGCATTCATCATATAACGGTTTAGATTGAGACGTAACAAATATATAAAAACATATCTAACAGAGAAATTTAAGGGAATTTTTTAGCTAATTTGACAAAAATCATATTCCTTCTTTGCAGATAACTTATATTTGCTGACTGTTACGAAAACGTTTTCAGAGGCTGAAAATTATACCTCAGATTTTTTTTCTTAACTAATATCTTTGACAACAATTTTTAACTAAAAATTTTATACCAGTGAAACAAAGTATAAAAGATTTCATCGCTTACGTTGAAAGTAGAAACCCCAATGAACCTGAATTCATTCAGGCCGTAACGGAGGTTGCCGAAGCAGTAATTCCCTTCATAGAAGAAAATGAAAAATACCAAAACAAGATGCTATTGGAACGAATGGCAGAACCTGAACGAGTTATTATGTTCCGAGTACCATGGCAGGATGACCAGGGGAATACTCAGATCAATAAGGGATATCGGGTAGAGTATAATTCGGCTATAGGCCCTTATAAAGGTGGACTTCGCTTTCATCCAAGTGTGAATTTGAGTATTCTTAAGTTCCTTGGATTTGAACAGGTTTTCAAAAATAGCTTAACCACACTACCAATGGGTGGTGGTAAAGGAGGAAGTAATTTTGATCCTAAAGGTAAAAGTGATTCTGAAGTAATGCGTTTTTGCCAGAGCTTCATGTCTGAACTTCAACGCCATATTGGCCCCAACACTGATGTGCCCGCGGGGGATATTGGAGTAGGAGGTCGTGAAATAGGCTTTCTGTTTGGCCAGTATAAGCGTTTAAGAAACGAATTTACAGGCGTTCTTACCGGAAAAGGCCTTGAATACGGAGGGTCTTTAATTCGTCCTGAAGCCACTGGATATGGAACCGTGTATTTCGCTCAGAGTATGCTTGAGACCAAAGGACAAAGTTTTAATGGAAAGACTGTTGCAATATCAGGTTCTGGTAATGTTGCACAGTTCGCTGCTGAAAAAGCTATGGAATTTGGAGGAAAAGTAGTGACTTTATCCGATTCCAGTGGATTTATTTACGATCCGGATGGGTTGAACAAAGAAAAACTGGCGTATGTAATGGACCTTAAGAACGTGAAGCGTGGCCGTATAAAGGAATATGCCGATAAGTATCCTTCCGCTACATATACAGCAGGCGAACGTCCGTGGGGAACCAAATGTGATGTTGCCTTGCCATGTGCTACTCAGAATGAATTGAATAAAGAAGAAGCGGAGACATTGGTGAACAATGGATGTGCCTGTGTGGCTGAAGGAGCCAATATGCCATCTACCCCAGATGCCATTGAAGTATTTCAGAATGCGAGAATACTATACGCACCTGGAAAAGCGTCAAACGCGGGAGGTGTAGCAACTTCAGGTCTGGAAATGTCACAAAACTCACTTCGTTTAAGTTGGAGCTCTGAGGAAGTCGACAATAAATTACATGGTATTATGGACAATATCCACACTGCCTGCGTGAAATTTGGTAAAGATGGAGACGGGCATGTGGATTATGTTAAAGGAGCTAACGTGGCGGGTTTTGTAAAATTAGCCGATGCCATGATGGCTCAGGGTGTAGTTTAATTATATATCCTATAAATTTAAAAAGGTTGCTCAAACGAGCAACCTTTTTAGTTTGTATCCAGCAATAAATAGTATTTTAGCGTGTTATTATACACAAATAAAAACTGCATGAAACAGCTTCTCGCAACGCTGCTTTTATTAGTCTCTTGTCTAAGCTCGGCCCAGAATTTTGAAGATGAATGGACAGGGTATTTCTCCTATGTTTCCATCAAGGCTATTTCACAGGGGAACGACCGACTGTTCGCAGCAGCCGAAAATGCGGTTTTTTCATTCGATCTCTCAACACGGGAAATAAATACCATTTCATCTGTAAACGGACTTTCAGGCGAACTTATATCGTCTTTATATTACAGTTCCAATTTTAATTTACTCGTTATTGGTTATGAGAACGGGCTTATTGATATCGTAATTGACGGTGAAGAAAATATTCTGAAAGTTGTGGATATACTTGAAAAGCCCACTATTCCACCTAATCGAAAACGGATTAACCACTTCAATGAATACAATGGGAGCCTTTATATTTCTACAGGATTTGGAATATCAGTATATGACCTTGAACGACTTGAATTTGGAGACACATACTTCATAGGAGAATTAGGAACACAGATCAGTACGTCCCAAACAACGATAAGTGGTGAATTTATATTTGCATCATCCGATGAAGGCGGTATACGCCGGGCATTGGTCGATAATCCGAATTTGATCAATTTTGAAGAATGGACACCTATTAATTTGGGCTCAAATTGGTTAGGGATCCAGGCGCTTGGGGATCAGGTTTATGCCATGCGGGTGGACGACAGATTATTCGAGTTCATTCCGGGAGCGGGTTTTGTGCCGGTAACGGACTACGCGAGCCAAGTGGTCGATTTTGGCGTACAAGGCGATCTACTTACCGTTACTACGGTTGCAGCTATTGAGGCCTATTCAGAAGGATTTGTTCTCGAGGCATCTGTCACCAATATCCCTGGCTTTGATGTTGTTGGGCAATCCGGATACAGCTTCAATAATTTCTTTTATTACGGCACTGAAGAAGATGGACTACTGGCAATTCCGTTCGGGACCAACCAGGCTGAACAGATTTTACCAGATGGCCCTATCGATAACAGACCCTATTCCCTGGACGCCGTTCCCGGTGAACTATGGGTTGCATTTGGAGAGGTTGATGTTAATTTTAATCCCTTTCCACTTACTAACAAAGGGATAAGCCATTTAAAAGAAGGAAGCTGGATCAATTTTGATTTTGAGGCAGCGCTGGAGACAAACGATATAGTGAATGTGGCAATAAATCCAGCGGATCCCACGGAAGTTTTTATGACTTCTTATAACAAGGGATTATTACGAATAGTGGATGAACAACCATTTTTAAGATACGACAATACCAATACCAATCTGAACTCGATCGATCCAAATGGCACCGACGTGCGGCTTTATGGAGCAGATTTTGATCGTGATGGAAATTTATGGGTTACGCAAAGCCGAGAGGAGGAAGGACTAATCCGAATTACTCCAAGTCTTCAGTTTCAGAAAAATGATATTACAGATATAATTCCAAATGCAGCAACTTCAGGGGCTCTTGGAGAGCTTCGTATTAGCCGTGAAGGCTATATCTTTTTCACTTACGATCAGGACGGACTAGTAGCCTATAATCCTTCTTCTGGGCAATTTAAGCTAATTGAAGAAGGTATTGGCACAGGGAATTTACCCGACAATAATGTACGGGCTATAGAATTCGACAATCAGAATCGGTTGTGGATTGGTAGCCTCATGGGGCTTCGGGTATTCTTTAATGTAGGCGGTTTGTTCGAAGAAGGAGCCAATGTAGATGCTCAGCCCATCATCATCCTTGAAGATGGTGTGCCGCAGGAATTACTTTTTGAGCTAACAGTGACCGACATTGAAGTGGATGGCTCGAATAATAAGTGGATTTCTACAGCCACCTCCGGTGTATTTTATCTATCATCAAATGGGCAGGAAACCTTATTGAGATTTACGAAGAGCAATTCACCTTTACCGTCCGATAATGTCCAGGATATTGCAATCGATCCCTTTACCGGGGTGGTGTACTTTGCTACATTGAATGGCCTTGTGGCGTATAATGGGAGTTCCACTGCACCACGTGAAAACCTGGAGGATGTATATTCCTACCCTAATCCGGTACGGCCGGGATTTGAGGGGAATGTAACCATAGACGGCCTTACTGCCAGGGCGAATGTTAAGATCACAGACCTGGAAGGAAACCTGGTTTTCGAAGAAACCAGCCAGGGTGGAAGTGTGCTTTGGGATACAACGGCATTCGGTCGATATAAAGTCGCATCCGGAGTGTATTTGGTGCTTATTACTACAGATGACGCCCTGGAAACCAAAGTTCACAAAATAATGATCGTTCGCTGATGGTTGTGACCACCAACGCTATTGTTTTCTCCTCTATCAAGTATGCCGAAGCAGATCTAATAGTAAGTTGTTTTACCGAATCGTCCGGGCTGAAAAGCTATTTGCTAAGAAGCGTATTGAAATCCAGAAAAGGTAAGGTGCGGGCATCCTATTTTCAACCCCTAACACAATTAGAGATCACCGCTGTACACAGGAATAAAGGTACTCTGGAGCGAATACGTGAAGTAAAGTTAATCGAGCCCTACAAAAGCTTACATACCAATGTAATTAAAGGAACCGTGGTTATGTTTCTCGCTGAACTTCTGAAGACATGCATTCAGGAAGAAGAACCAAATCCACCTCTATTTGAATACCTCCAACAATCCCTGGTATGGCTGGATTCGCACGATTCCATAGCTAATTTTCACATATTGTTTCTATTAAAACTTTCGGCCTATCTCGGCTTTTATCCGGATGAATCCACACTGGACAAGAAATACTTCAACCTGGAAGAAGGGTTATTTGAAGATTTTCCCGGTGGAATGACAAGTGAAGAGGGTCCGCATGTCGAAGCATTTAAAGGGTTCTTCGGCATAGATTTTGATGCTTTAACCCGAATCAAACTGGCCAAAACAGAACGTTCGGATGTATTAAATTTGATATTACTGTATTATAAATTACATTTGCAGGCTTATAAAAATCCGAAGTCACTTCTTGTTTTGAATCAACTATTCAATTGACGATGCGAAATTGCTTACTTATTGTAATTGCACTTTTTTCATTTACTCTATCAGCTCAGCAAATTCAGGTACTCGACGCTAAAGACCGTCAGCCTTTATCAGGAGTAGCAGTTTACAATGAGAATACTTCAAAGAATGGAATTACTGATCTTGACGGAATAGTCGATATCTCTAAGTTTAGCGATGAAGAACGCATCACTTTTCAACACATATCTCACCTGATGTTAACCCTGTCCAAACAGGAAATAATCGCTTCCGGAAACATTGTAGTACTTCAATCCGATGCCAGCCAATTGGCAGAGGTAGTGGTGTCCGTATCAAAATTCGGACAACAAAAACGGGATATTCCACAGCAGATAGTTAGTGTTACTTCGGCCGACGTACTATTTTTAAATCCGCAAACAGCTGCCGATCTGCTGGAAAGCAGCGGGCAGGTTTACGTTCAGAAAAGTCAGTTAGGCGGCGGAAGTCCTTTAATTAGAGGATTCAGCACGAACAGGTTACTTATAACCGTGGACGGAGTGCGATTTAATACGGCTATTTTCAGAGGAGGAAATGTACAGAATGTGATCTCTATCGATCCCTTTGCGGTAGATCGAACAGAAGTGATCCTGGGCCCTGGATCTGTTGTCTATGGTAGTGACGCAGTAGGCGGGGTAATGAATTTTTATACTAAGAACCCGAAGTTCTCATTTGAGGAAGGAATCGCGTTATCGGGTCGTGTTACAGGAAGATACGCCACAGCGAATTCCGAGAGAACAGGACATGTAGAACTGAATATCGGACACAAAGAATGGGCTTTTTTAACTTCAGTTACCTATAGTGATTTTGATGATCTGAAAATGGGGAAATATGGACCGGACGACTATTTGCGAAATGAATATGTTGACCGGATCAATGGTGAAGATGTTATAGTCACGAATCCAGATCCACGCGTTCAGATTCCTACGGGTTACGATCAGATCAACGCTATGCAAAAGATTCGTTTTATGCCGTCAACCAGTTGGGATTTCAAATTAGGACTGTTTTATACCACCACAAGCAATTATCCACGTTATGACAGGTTGTATAGAACACGTGAGGGACAATTGCGTTCTGCCGAATGGTATTATGGCCCTCAGGAATGGATGAGCGGGAATTTACAGGCAACCAATAAAGCTAAGTCGGCCATTTATGATGAGAGCATACTAACACTCAGTTATCAGCGATTTAAAGAAAGCAGGAACGACCGGGATTTTGGTGATGTCATTCTATTTGAAAATGATGAAAAAGTTAATGCGTATTCCGGGGGGCTCGATTTCACCAAGAAGCTGAACAAAGCAACTATTTTTTACGGTTTGGAATATGTTTATAACAAAGTGAATTCCGAAGGAAAAGATACCAATATCAACACAGGGATATCCGTTCCTGATATTTCGCGATATCCGGACGGGGCCACATGGCAGAGTATGGCAGCATACAGCAGTCTTCAATTGAAGTTGAATAAGGATCTATCCTTCCAGGGCGGACTGAGATATAATCATATCCTCGTGGATGCATCTTTTGTTGGTCCATTCTACGACTTTCCCTTCACCGAGGCGAATATTGATACCGGAGCGCTTACAGGAAGTGCCGGATTAGCCTGGCAAGCCAGCAAAATCCTCGGGTGGAAATTGAATTTCGGAACGGCATTCAGGGCACCCAATGTAGATGATATAGGGAAAGTATTCGACAGCGAGCCCGGTAGTGTGGTCGTTCCAAATCCGGATCTGGAAGCAGAATATGCATATAATTACGAGTTAGGTGCTAACCTGAATTTTAGTGATGTTGTGAAGATCGAATTGGCGGGTTATATTACACAATTAAAAGACGCACTGGTTCGCAGGGACTTTGAGCTGGATGGACTTAACGAGATAGAATACCAGGGAGAATTGAGTAATGTCCAGGCTATTCAGAATGCGGCCAAAGCCGAAGTATATGGCTTTGAAGCAGGGGTGGAGGTTAACTTTAATAAAGATCTGCAACTAACTTCTCAATATAATATCACCGATGGTTTTGAAGAAGATGACGAGGGTAATACCAACCCAATTCGGCATGCTGCACCTCAATTCGGGAATTCTCACCTAATCTGGAAAAAAGGAAAATTGAAACTGGATGCCTTCGCCGAATATAATGGCCAGTTTGATTTCGAAGATCTGGCTCCTTCCCAACAAAATAACGATTTTCTCTATGCCAAGGATGCGAATGGGAATCCGTTTTCCCCCAGCTGGTATACTTTAAACCTTGGCGGGGCCTATGAGATTAATAAATCACTGTCGTTAAACGCTGTTTTGGAGAATATCACCAATCAGCGATATCGTTCTTATTCTTCGGGTATAACGGCTCCCGGCACCAACCTGATCGTTGCTGCGACCTTTATTTTTTAGCCCAAAACGTTGTTCTCCTGAAATGGATATACTATATGAATCCTATCACTATGCGCTATTCCTGCTCGCATTAATATTCCCAAACAAGCTTCTTGTGACTATTTTTTCCCAAACCTCCAATTCTTTATCGGGTGTGCCTTTTTGGCGCAACGAATGGATTTGACGTAAAGCGAATTGCTGAATGGTAAGTAATGGCAATACGATCTGTTCCCTTACCGCTATGGAGGCTCTCATTGCTTTGCTGTCTTCCATGAGTTCATCATAATCCGTGAGTTCCAGTAACAAATCCCTGGATCTTCGATATTCCCTGTAAATTTCACTCCAGAATTCTCCGAATTCAGGATCATCTTTCATATAAGCGGTTAATGGAAAGAACGATTTGGTGAGACTCATCATACTGTTTTCAAGTAGTGTTCGGAAAAACATCGAGCGCCCGTACAAAGATTTAACTTTTTCAAATTCGCCCTGTTCTTTGAATTTCTCAAGCGCGTACCCCACCCCATAGAAACCAGGGACATTCTGTTTTAATTGACTCCAACTTCCTACAAATGGAATAGCACGTAGATCGCTGAATACCAGCTCGCTTTCTTTTCCCCTTTTTGATGGCCTGCTTCCAATATTGGTTTTGGCGTAATATTTCAAGGTACTCATTTGCTCGAGGTATGGTAAGAATTTTGGATGATTCTTAAAGTTCGTATAGGCCTCATAGCTTAATTCAGCTAATCGAGTCATTGTGTCCCGTTCCTCTGCCGATAGGCTTGCATCTTCGTTGGTAAATACAGCATTGGAAATACCGGAACTAAGCAGTTGTTCCAGATTATATTGACATGATTCCCGTGTACCAAAATTCGAACTGATCGTTTGCCCCTGAATAGTTAACTGCACTTCTTCACGCTCTATGGTTGGCCCCAGAGAAGCATAGAATTGATGTGTCTTTCCGCCACCTCTTGCCGGAGGGCCACCTCGCCCGTCGAAAAACATAACGCAGATCCCATATTTCCTTGAAACTTCGGTAAGGCGTTCTTTAGCAGTGAAGATACTCCAGTTCGCCATGAGGTATCCGCCATCTTTTGTGCCGTCACTAAAGCCCAGCATAATGCATTGCCTGTTACCACGTCGCTTTACATGTCTGGCGTACTCAGGGTTGGTATACAAGGTTTCCATCACGGTTGCAGCTGCCTGAAGATCGTCTACTGTTTCGAACAAGGGTATCACATCAGCCGTTGGCTTATCCCAATCCGACAGCCGGAGCATGGCATATACCTCCATCACATTTACCGCCGTTTGGTTGTTGCTTATTATATATCGGTTGCAGCCTGATTCACCATTATTTTCCTGGATTATCTTCATAGCCTTTATAGAACCCATTGTTTTTGCGGCAGTCTCGTCTTCAATGCTTTCCGCATCGATATTTCCGCTTAGGGTACTGAGAATTTTGATCTTTTCCGAATCGCTCTTTTCGTCATAATCTTCAGGAAGCAGATGAGGATTCTCTTCGGAAATAGCTTTAAAGACAGCTGCATGGATCCTCGAATCCTGTCTGATGTCCAGCGAGGCAAAATGCATTCCGAAGAGTTTCACTTTATTGATCAATTCGTCAACCATGTCAAGAAATAATGATTGATGATCCCTTTCCAATATCTTCTTAATTTCAGTGAGCTGCTCGATGATTGTGTCAGTATTTAATGTGATCTTCCCATGCTGCAGTGATATATTCGCATACACTTCGGCTTCCAGTCGTTCCACTAATACATCCACACCTTCAAAAGTGATCCGCCTGCGAATTGCACGGAGGTCTCTATAATAATTTTTAAGGATAGTAGACCGTAAGCGATAAGCAACCTGAAGGGTTATTTCGGTGGTGACAAAGGGATTTCCATCACGATCACCACCTGGCCAGAATCCCAGTTGAATGATCTCATTCCCCGGGTCTTCCCCTTCAAAAATATGATTCTTTATATAATTATAAATATCACTAGCCGAATGGTAAAAGACATTTTCGAGGTACCATATGAGCCTAACAGCTTCATCATATGGGGTAGGTTTTTGTTTTTTAAAGAAGGGTGTTTTACCAAGCTGAGCCAGCAATTTTTTTATAAGTTCCAAATCGGTTTCTTCAATGGCCTTGGCCAGATCTGTAATAATACCCAGAACCGATCCAGGATAGAATTGAGTGGGATGAGCGGTGAGAACAGGCCTGATCTTAAAATGTTCGAGGTAGTCTTTTAACGCCACCATTTTGTTCCTGTCCTGAGCTTCTTCTTTACTATTCCGAAGTGTTCCGCGGCCATCCATATTATTTACAGTTGTAAATGCTGCATCTTCTATTGCGTCGAATAACACCACTTGTCGCTCGATGTATTGAATAAACCTGAACAAGAGATTAATACGTTCCTCCTGGGTAGGATTATCTGTGAATTTTTTGAAAAAGGACTCAACAATTTCTGTAGGATTCAGTTTTTTATTGAAACCAGTTTCACAGACTTCCTGGAACAAAGGCAACAACACCCCTGTTTTGGTAATGGCATCAAAAGGCAGGGTCATGAAGATACTATTGTAGATCTGGTATCGGGATAATACATGCTTATCGAATCTCTCTTCTTTGGTATATTTCATAGCTTATTTTCAGAATACTAAATTTAAGGTTTTAAATTGAACCAATGATGCCGGTTCCAGCAGTATTACCAAACTTTAATTATGATTTTCATCATAGTACCCCATAGATCAATACGTATCTTTATACCTTCTAAAAATTGAATAACTATGAGCACTTCCTACAAGGCTTCGGTGAATGGAACTTCAGAATTTGAAGTTAGTATCGAAGAACTATTGCGTTTGGATGTAATTTCAGCCGGCGAAAACACCTACCATATTATTCAGGACGATCAATCGATTATCGCTACGGTAAAATCCGGGGATCGGGAAACCAAGGCATATGAAATCAGAATTGGTACAAACACTTATAAGGTCGTGCTTTTAGATAAAGTCGATGAATTGATCAGGGAAATGGGCTTGACCGTTGGAAGCGGCCTGCAAATCAATTCTCTTGAGGCACCAATGCCCGGACTGATTCTTGATATCCAGGTTTCAGCTGGAGACGTTGTAAAAGAGGGCGATGCTTTACTTATTCTAAGCGCCATGAAAATGGAGAATAATATTTTATCACCCAGGGATGGGGTTATCAGGACTATTCATATCGCCAAGGGCGATGCAATTGATAAAGGTCAATTATTAATCGAGTTTGAAGCCTAATTTAAAGTAAGATGAAAAAGATATTAGTAGCCAACAGGGGAGAGATTGCTATTCGGGTTATGAAGACTGCCAAGAATATGGGGATCAAAACCGTAGCAATATTTTCGGAAGCCGACCGGGATGCCCCTCATGTTAGATTTGCGGACGAAGCAGTGTGTATAGGTCCGCCGCCTTCATCGGAATCTTATCTGATGGGATCAAAAATAATTGAAGAGGCGAAGAAATTAGGAGTGGATGGCATACATCCTGGTTATGGATTCTTAAGTGAGAATGCTGAGTTTGCCGAAGAAGTTGAAAAAAACAATATTACATTTATAGGGCCTGGTTCCAAAGCCATTAGGATCATGGGTAGTAAACTTGCAGCCAAAGAGGCAGTTAAGGCCTACGACATTCCAATGGTTCCGGGGATCGATAAGGCGATTACCGATATAAAGCATGCAAAAGAGATCGCAAAGGAGATAGGATTTCCCATTCTTATTAAGGCTTCTGCCGGAGGCGGAGGTAAGGGAATGCGAGTCGTTGAAAAGGAAAAAGATCTTGATGCCCAAATGAAAATGGCCATTAGTGAAGCTACTGCAGCTTTTGGCGATGGTTCTGTCTTTATTGAAAAATATGTTACCTCTCCAAGACATATTGAAATACAAGTGATGGCCGATAAGCACGGAAACGTGATCCATTTCTTCGAACGTGAATGTAGCATACAGCGGCGACACCAGAAAGTGGTAGAGGAAGCCCCATCATCAGTACTTACTCCTGAATTACGCAGGGAGATAGGAATGGCAGCGGTGAATGTTGCCCGTTCCTGTGACTATGTGGGTGCGGGAACCGTGGAGTTTTTACTGGATGAGGATCTCAATTTTTACTTTTTGGAAATGAACACCAGATTGCAGGTAGAACATCCGGTAACCGAACTGATCACCGGAGTAGACCTGGTACAATTACAAATTGAAGTGGCCCGTGGAGAAGAGCTGTCTATAGAACAAACAGACATTGAGATTACCGGACATGCGCTCGAATTACGTGTATATGCCGAAGACCCCTTAAATGAATTCTTGCCCAGTGTGGGGAAACTTGAAACCTATATTCTTCCGGAAGGCGAGGGAATTCGTGTGGATAATGGATTTGAAGAAGGAATGGATGTTCCCATCTATTACGACCCCATGTTATCTAAGCTGATTACCTATGGCAGGAATCGCGAGGAAGCCATGGATAAGATGATCTGGGCCATTAACCATTATAAAATATCAGGGGTACAGACCACACTGTCATTTGGAAAGTTTGTGTGCGAACACCCGGCGTTCCGTTCCGGGAATTTCGACACTCACTTTGTGAAGAATTATTTTTCGGGTGATGCGTTGACAGCCACCTCGGAAGGCGAAGCGAGATTGGCGTCGTTGATCGCGCTTACACAATATTTGAAAGATCGGAAAAACCTTAGAATCCCTAATTCCTAAATTATGAAGTCAAAAATTAGACAACTTAGCGAGCGAATTGAACAGGCACATTTAGGAGGTGGGCAAGCGCGCATCGATAAACAGCATAAAAAGAACAAACTTACAGCCCGCGAACGAATTCATTATTTGCTGGACGACAATTCCTTTGAGGAAATAGGTATTATGGTGACACACCGAACAACCGATTTCGGAATGGAGAAAGAACAATATTACGGTGATGGAGTGGTTACCGGGTATGGAACAATTCATGGTCGGTTGGTTTACATTTATGCACAGGATTTTACAGTCTTCGGAGGTGCTCTTTCCGAAACCCATGCTGAGAAGATCTGCAAGGTAATGGATATCGCCATGAAGGTTGGCGCGCCTATCATTGGCTTAAACGACTCGGGCGGGGCCAGGATACAGGAGGGAGTGAGGTCGCTGGGGGGATATGCAGATATCTTCTATCGAAATGTGATGGCATCGGGTGTGATTCCGCAGATTTCGGCTATCATGGGCCCATGTGCAGGGGGTGCTGTCTATTCACCGGCAATGACCGATTTTACAATGATGGTTGAAGGAACCAGTTATATGTTCGTTACGGGGCCCAATGTGGTAAAGACTGTGACGAATGAAGAAGTAACCTCTGAAGAACTGGGAGGCGCAAGTACTCATTCCATGAAATCAGGAGTCGCCCATCTTACCGCAGCGAATGACGTACAATGCCTTGCGGATATAAAAAAACTACTTAGTTACCTGCCACAGAGCAACAGGGAAACACCGAAATCCCTGGATTATGAACTAGGCGATGAGATTCGACCGGAATTATCGCGAATTATTCCTAAAAGTACAGCAACACCATACGATATGCGTGATGTGATCAAAGGGATAATCGACGAAGATTCATTTTTCGAAATTCATAAGGATTATGCGGAAAATATAGTGGTTGGATTTGCCCGCCTGGGAGGCCGAAGTATTGGGATAGTAGCAAATAACCCTATGTTTCTTGCGGGGGTACTTGGTGTGGACAGCTCTAAGAAGGCGGCCCGTTTTACGAGGTTCTGCGATTGCTTTAATATTCCGTTACTGGTGCTGGTAGACGTACCGGGATTTTTGCCAGGGACCGACCAGGAGTGGAATGGGATCATTATTCATGGAGCAAAACTGTTATACGCGTTAAGTGAAGCCACCGTTCCAAGAATTACAGTGATTACACGTAAAGCGTATGGAGGAGCTTACGATGTGATGAATTCCAAGCATATCGGAGCCGACATGAACTTTGCGTGGCCTACTGCGGAAATAGCCGTTATGGGAGCTAAGGGTGCCAGTGAGATCATTTTCAGAAAAGAAATTCAGGCTGCAGATGATCCAGAAAAGAAACTAAAGGAGAAAGAGAATGAATACGCCGAGAAGTTCGCTAACCCATGGCGCGCAGCAAAGCG
Organism: Flavobacteriaceae bacterium; assembly: GCA_013043685.1. Lineage (GTDB taxonomy): Bacteria > Bacteroidota > Bacteroidia > Flavobacteriales > Flavobacteriaceae > Pukyongia. The sequence continues at coordinate 27,877 of JABDNT010000013.1, forward strand.
TGGATTCATTGATGAGGTCATTTTACCCAGATTCACGCGCCATAAATTAATCAAGGCCTACGCCATGTTGGAAGGCAAGAAAGCTAAAATCCCGAAAAAGAAACATGGGAATATTCCGTTATAACTCTTCTTTTCTATAAAACTTCACTTGGGGTTATTCTTGCAAAAATTATGTAGGAATAACCTCCATTTTTTATCTATCTGATTGAAAATTAAGTATTTTCACGTAAACTCTATTGTACCATTCGTATTTACATTTGAATCGAATAAGCCATAATTAATTTGTCCTCCCCATTCTACAGGCAGCTTATTCCTATCCCTTTTGGTAATTATCAGTTATGAAATATTCACGGCGTGAATACTTCATAGGCTGGTAAAAATTTGTAACTACTAAACCAATATATTATGAAAACAATTAAAACCATCAAATTCCTGGGGCTAATAGTGTCTCTGTTGCTCTTCTTTTCGCCAGGATCAATCGTTTCTCAGGACGCGCCGGAAAAGATGTATGTTGAAATTGGATGCTTAAAATCCAAGAGCGACAATCTCGAGGCATTTATCAAGGATAAGGGAATGGCTTTCAATAGAGAAGCCCAGGCTAAGGGAATGCTACTGGATTTTATCGTTCTGAAAGTAATATATCCAAACGGGGAAGATTGTAAATGTGATTATAGAATGGTTTCTGTTTATAACGACATGAAACAACTCGACATGTTTATGAAGCCTAATATCGGGTATGAGATCGCTACAAAGGCTTTTGGAGGTCAGGAACAAGCACAAGCGGCTTGGGAGGAGTGGCAGGGTGTTGGAGTTGATAAAGGCTCCGAACTGTTTGAATTAGAGATGTCCGCAATGCCTGGCCCATCCGGGTCGGATATGTCTATTGCGAATTTTGTAAATGTAAAGCCGGGTATGGAAATGGAATACGAAAAAATGGAACGTGAAGTATGGATGCCGGTTGTTAAAGAAGCCATTAAAGCCGGTATGTTGAACGATATGACAATCTGGAGCCGTGTAATGCCCGCGGGAGAACATCTGGACGGGGATTATATCCAGGTGATCGATATTAACAATTTCGCCCAGATGGGTAGTTGGGAATGGGAAGAGTTCGGGAAGATCTTCCAGAAAGTTCATCCCGGTGTTGACATGATGGAGATGGTCAAGAAATCGAATGCATTATCCACCCTTGGACATAATGAAACTGTTCAGGTTGTAGCAAGATTAAGTGATCCTAATTAGATTAATCAGCCAAGAACAAGTAGCCGTCCCGCTTTGTCGGGGCGGTTCTTTTTTATAGAACATTATCCATGATATCCTGAACCACTTCGGGATTCAAAAGTGTACTGGTATCTCCAAGGTTGGAAGTATCTTTTGAAGCGATCTTTCTTAAAATACGCCGCATGATCTTACCGCTTCTCGTTTTAGGCAGACCTGTTGTAAATTGAATTTTATCCAATTTGGCGATCGGACCGATACGTTCTGTGATCAATTGGTTGATCTCTTTTCGAAGATCGTCCCGATCCCTCTCCGTTCCGCTATCTTTAAGGATTACATAGCCATAAAGAGCGTTGCCTTTAACATCGTGTGGAAAGCCTACAATTGCACTTTCCGATACCGCCTGATGCTCGTTGATAGCATCTTCAATTGGCGCGGTGCCCAGATTGTGCCCCGATACTATGATCACATCATCCACGCGGCCGGTAATTCGGTAATAACCCGTCATATCCCTTAAGGCACCATCACCGGTGAAGTACTTGTTTTCGAAAGTGGAAAAATAAGTATCCTTATATCGCTGATGATCTCCCCAAATTGTCCTTGCTATGGAAGGCCAGGGAAATTTAATACACAGTTTACCTTGAGCCGGATTACCCTTAACTTCTTCAGAATCATCGTTCATCAAACAAGGTTGAACGCCGGGAAGAGGCATCGTGGCGAAAGTTGGGATGGTAGGTGTAGCGAAGGGTATAGGCGAGATCATAATCCCACCGGTTTCGGTTTGCCACCAGGTATCCACAATCGGGCTGTTCATTTTACCAATGTGGTCGTTGTACCAGTGCCATGCTTCTTCGTTTATAGGTTCTCCCACTGTTCCCAGGACTTTGAGAGAGGATACATTGTATTTTTCAACATGGGTCAACGGTTCCTTAGCAAGGGCACGTATTGCCGTGGGAGCGGTATAGAATTGATTCACCTGATGTTTTTCCACTATCTGCCAGAACCGGCCCCAGTCCGGATAGGTAGGAACTCCCTCGAACATTACCGTAGTAGCGCCATTAGACAGTGGTCCATAAACGATATAGCTGTGACCTGTGATCCACCCTATATCGGCGGTGCACCAATAGATATCACCTTGATGGTACTGAAATACATTTTTAAAGGTAAACGCAGTATATACCATATAACCGGCGGTTGAATGAACCATACCTTTTGGTTTTCCTGTTGAGCCGGATGTGTAAAGAATGAATAGGGGATCTTCAGCGTTCATGATCTCAGGTTCACATTTTGGCGAAGCATCGTCCAGTAATGGTTGTAACCAAAGGTCACGGCCTTCCTTCATATTTATTTCAGAATTAATTCTTTTTGCAACCAATACTGTTTCTACTCCTTGGCAGGAATCAAGCGCATCGTCTACAATGCCCTTGAGGTCGATTGTCTTCGCTCCGCGAAATGAACCGTCACTTGTGATCACTATTTTACAGTCACAGTCATTAATGCGCGTGGCCAGGGCAGTGGAGGAGAAACCGGCGAAGACCACAGAGTGTATCGCTCCAATACGAGCGCAAGCCAGCACAGAAACCGCTAATTCCGGGATCATGGGGAGATAGATACATACCCGATCTCCTTTGCCAATACCTTTTGATTTCAGCACATTGGCAAATCTGCAAACACGATTATGCAGATCGGTATAAGAAATATGTTCGGCTGCTTCCGAAGGATCATTCGGCTCAAAAATGATCGCCGTATGTTCTCCTTTGGAAGTGAGGTGTCGGTCGATGCAATTCTCAGTGATATTCAGCTGCGCCCCTTCGAACCATTTTATTTCGGGTTTACTAAAATCCCACTCGAGCACTTTGTTCCAGCGTTTTCTCCACAGGAAATGTTCTTCTGCAATTTCTTCCCAAAACAATTCGGGGTCCCGCACCGATTTCCTGTAGACCTGGAAATACTCTTCAAGATGTTTTATATGGTAGTTACTCATAGTTCTTTGTATTAAAGATAAATCATGGCCTGGAGGGTCACTGTTCCGGTTTCACTTTCACCAAAAGCCTGATTTTTATATTCGAGGGTTAATTTTGAATTATGTCCGCTAAAAAAAGCATTTGCTCCAATTCCGAAGATATTCCGATTATCATCCACCGCATCATAACTGTTAGAAGCAAATGAGATGTACGGCTGAAAACGTGTCTTCTTCAATTCCCCTGGAAGGACATAGCCTGCATGTGCATATACCATGCTTCCCGTCCCGTATACATTGAACAAGTAATTGGTTCCATAGTTATTAGACTGAAAACTAGCATAAGCTGTAATGGCGCCGCCATTTTCCCCTAATGGCGCATCGTAGAAGGCATCTACGGCAAAAATTGCCACGTCTTCTCCATTCAGCATCCCATTGTCGCTGGCGACCACCGCACCACTCGGGTGAAAGAAGAATCCGGCACCGACATTGAATACCTTTTTTTCTCCCAGGTAGGTTCCAATTTTAAAAGGCAACAAATTGGCTTCCTGGTCCAGAATATGCAAATCGAAATACCCTGAATAAGCAAAACCTGCATCTTTGGAACCCAGAAGGCGTCTTCCTGCATATACGGCTCCCGAGACATCCAGTGGATCCCGCTCATCGAGGCTGTTTGTGATCGCCTCATTTATCGCGACCCGGTATTGAAGCTTCCCGAATTTCCCTTTTCCGAATACTCCAAGATGCCTGATAAATTGATCGGATAATCCCAAAGTTGACCAGGATTGGCGGTTATTGTCCAATGGGAGTAGGTTTAATGTACTTTGGTTATTGAGCCTGGAGATACCGTTCCAGTAATGGAGTCCGCCACCTATGGCATGATCACCAATATGATATTGCCCCCAAACCCCGTGAAAAAACAATTGGGAATCTTTACCTGTCCCGGTTGCGCTAAGGTTTTCGGCATTGAGATTATTCAGACCAAAATGGGTTAGTATCAGGAACTTTTCATTGATCTGCGCATATGCAACGATTCGTGCTCTTCTGAGGTTAAAATTGATATTACTTGATTCCTCAGGGACATTGTCATTATAAATAGCCTGAGCCTGTACCCAGGAAATGATGCGCAAGTACTTTTTTCCTTCTTCATCAAATTTCACTTTAAGGCCACCATTATAGTCGGGAGAACTCTGGGCGAAAATTACCTGGCTCAAAAGAAGAAAAACACATAGAACGATAAGATTTTTCATTGTTATAGAAGGTTAGATTTAACAAATATAAGAGTTCTCCATCTGAGGTTTTACAGTGAATGCCTATGTGTTTTATTTTTCGTTGTCCGCAAGTTTCTTCAAGGCCAATCCTGAAAAAACCAACACAAGTCCGAGAAAGACGATTAGCAAACAGATAATAAAAGTGGTAAGAAAGAAATTCCCTCCTGTAAAATTGAAGAAATAAGTGATAATTGCCCCGAAGATCATAATTAGAAAGCCACCTAAAACAGTTTTCTTATTAGCAATAATCACCATAATAAGAAATAATACCCAGGGCAAGCTGTTCGGGCTGTTTTTCATGACTCCCGAAAATCCACCTCCGTAAGCTTCCGAACCTGAAAGCAGACTGAATAATAACACCAGTATACTTAGAATAAGTAATACCGAAAGCGCAATCGCTCGAACGATTCGCAGTGTTTTAATTTGATGGGAATTTTCCATTGAGCACAAATTTAGATCAGAAACTCTTTATTTAATCGCGATCACCTCTGTCATTAGCGGACAGCAAATGCTGGATCCGGGAGTCTGTTCCAATTCCTGGAGGTCATCAAACGCCTGTTTCATATGCGTCTCGGAAAGATAACCCACTTCCACAAGACGTGGGAAATAACTGTAATAAAATGTCTTGGGCCATTGCCAGTTGAGGGTGTCCGGCCTCCCAATTTTAGCCATCAGTCTGACTCCGGGGACCTGCATACCAAATCCACTTAGAATTTCGGGCAGGTGCCTGCCAATATCGATCTCTCCTTCCGAATCCCGGAAACTTTTCAGGGCAGCTGCAATAGCGATCGACAATCCATCCTTTTTAGGTTCGGTTTGATGTGTGGACCAGTCGTAGTATTCATGAATCACCATCTTTCCACCTGGCTTAAGTGCATTATATACTTTCTGAAGGATCTCTTTGGGGTTTGGAAGCCACGCCAGTGCCCAGCGACAATACATGCCATCAATGGAATTAGGTTCCAGTTGCATCTCGTTGAAATCGGCACATATTGCTTTTATGTTTAAATGCTGAAGCGTGCTCAGCTCGTTGAGGTGATGAATATATCCTTCCGATTTATCTACCCCGATAACAGTTCCCGATTCCCCTGCAATACATGCCATCTCCCGGGTGCAATAACCGGGGCCAGAGCCTAGATCGAGCAAGGTATCACCAGCCGTAAATCCTGCTTTGGCCCACCCATGCTGAGCTTCTTCCGCCCACACCTGGTGTTGAATCCCAAGGCGGATCAATTCCTGCTTATCGGTTCCTAGAATATAGGACGTAGCTTCTTTTTTCATGAAATTAACCGAATTATTCATTAAAGCTACGAATAAAGTTTGTAAAAATAATGTATATATAAGTGCTTGTTAAACAGGAGTAAAAGAGTGTACAAACATTTACAAACGACTATAAACGAAAGTAAATATTTCACAACCGAGTCTCACGGCGACAGCGAATTATGTTTGCCCTGTCGAATGAAAGACGTTCGATAGTATCAATTGTTAAACCTTAAAATTAATTATTATGAATGCACTTAGAAACAAAGTACAGTTGATTGGAAGACTTGGGCAAGACCCAGAAATTATGACTTTTGACGACGGCAACAAACTGGCAAAATTCTCCATGGCCACAGATGACAGCTACAAGGACAAAAACGGTGAAAAGGTAGAGCGTGCCTACTGGCATAATGTAGTCGTTCGGGGTGGCCTGGTTAATGTGGTGGAAAACTATGTAAGTAAAGGACAGGAGATCGCCATAGAAGGTAAACTCACCAATCGCTCTTACGAGGATAAGGAAGGAAATAAGCGTTATACAACCGAAGTGGTCTGTAACGAATTATTGTTAATCGGGGGGAAATAACATATCCCCGAAAAAACTAAACACCCGCACTTGAAGAGTGCGGGTGTTTGTGTTATAAGATTCTGTATCGGAGGTTTGTCTAAAGGTTCGACTACAGCTTCGATCTACTAAATAAAAGACCCATAAAATCAGGCTGGTTAAAATTATTAATTAAAGGGGTTCTGCTAATAGTTATTCAGCTTTTTCTGTTTTAAACCCAATACGAAACCTTTTACTATAGCTGACAAGAAAGTGACACCAAAAGCCGCAAGGACAGTATATCGGAAGAACTTTATCGAAAACTTACTTGCATGTTTCAGTTTATTATTTCCGACGCTATTTTATTCTCCAAGTTTGAACCTGAAGAACATTTCCCTGTTGAGCTCTTCCTGGTGATCTGGATGCGCGATCGAAATAAGAGCGCGTGCTCTTTCCTTAAGACTTTTTCCGAAAAGGTTGACCACGCCAAACTCAGTAGCTACATAATGCACATGTGCCCGTGTAGTCGTTACCCCGGCACCGGTTTTAAGGTAGGGTACTATCTTGGAATGCCCTTTTTTTGTGACGGAAGGCATGGCAATAATTGGTTTTCCTCCTTCTGAAAGCGAGGCTCCACGGATGAAGTCCATTTGACCTCCAACACCGGAAAACTGGTATGGACCTATCGTATCGGCGCAAACCTGGCCGGTAAAATCGATTTCAATAGCACTGTTTATGGCAGTTACTTTGGGTTGCAGACTAATGCGGTGGGTATCATTTGTATAGGCTGCTTCTTTAAAGTGAACACTTGGATTGTCGTCCACAAAGTCGTACAATCGTTGTGTACCCATTGCAAAGCATGTCACGATCTTACCTCTTTTGATTTTTTTATGTTCTCCGGTGATAACGCCCAATTCAAGTAATGGAAGAATACCGTCGCTAAACATTTCGGTATCGATTCCAAGGCCTTTATGATTAGTGAGATTTTTCAGTGTGGCATTTGGGATATTACCTATTCCCATTTGCAGTGTTGCCCCATCTTCAACCAATTCGGCAACATGCTTGCCTATTTTGAATTCTATCTCAGAAGGTTCGGTGAGGGCTGAATAATGAATTGGGTTATCGATATGTACTCCGTAATCTATCCTGTTTATATGAATAATACCATCACCATGAGTACGAGGTACCTGTGGGTTTACCAATGCAATCACTTTCTTGGCTTTATCGAGTGCCGGTAATGCGATATCAACGGAAACACCTAAAGAACAGAAACCATGAACATCGGGTGGAGACACCTGGATAAATGCAAAATCAAGCGGGATGGTATTTCTTCGGAAAAGCCAGTGGATCTCACTCAGGAATATTGGTATATAATCTCCTTTATTAGTGTTAACACCTTTACGCACATTTGCTCCCACAAAGAAGCTGTATACATTGAATGTGTCATCATAGGGTGCCTGCATGTATCTTGCTTCACCTTCAGTGTGTATCTGAATTATCTTGACATTTTCAAGTTCCTGGTAGCGGTCACAAAGTTTATCGATCAACAAGTTAGGAGTCATCGAGGCTCCCTGGAAAAATACGGTGTCGTTACTTTTTACTTCTGAAACGGCTTCTTCGGCGGTTACAATTCTCATGGGGTTCGAATTTTATCAGTATGCAAATTACTGCTTATTCTTTAATAGGAGGTATGACGATTGTCAACTTTATCATTAATTTCAGATTATATTTTTGTCAGGGTAAGAACAGTATTGCCATGAGAGATTCAAACACCTGGATGTATATAGTAGGAGGCATCGTACTACTACATTTTATCGTTGGATTCATCTACCTCATTCGAAAGATGCAACCCAGAAAGGAAGATAAGCTTAACAAGGATGAAAATAGCGAATGACTCGTATGTGATTAGCTGGATTTCGGTTTAAGTAATCCCGATTTCTGAAGAATTTACTGAGTATTATTTCATTTTGTGTTAAGTCTGTATTACCCAAACGACCCATAGAGGGTACTGGTAAAAAACACTACATTTAAAGTTCCAAAATAATTAGCCTTACACTCATTTGGGAACTTTTTTCTAACATTAATAATAAAACCTAACTATGAAAAAGCCCGTTGCCATTAAGATTTTCAGCCAGTTAAATGATCGACAACCAGCATACGCCCAGGTAAAGGATCTCGATCTGGTCATCATTAAGTACGATGATAATGTATCGGTTCTGTACGGACGATGTTTACATCGTGGTGCCCTTATGGCCGATGGCCATATTGAAGGTGACAACCTTATCTGTGGCCTTCATGGATGGGATTATCGGTTTGATACAGGTATTTCAGAATACAATAATAAAGAGGTCCTGCATAAATTCAGTACCAAAGTCAAAAACGATCAATTATATGTAGATGAAGCAGAGATCGATGCTTTTCTCGAAAAATATCCTCAACCGTTTGACCGTGAGTCCTATTTGGGGGCTTACGCCGACACTCACCCTGAAGACACAGAACCCTACACCGGATATATTAAAGAGTTGGCAAGGAACGGGTTGAAGAATATTGGCCACCATGGCTTTTCTGCATCCATGGGAGTGGATAGAAATACCCTGCCCAAATGGAAAGACATTCAGTTTTTACCCGCTCAATTAGCCAAAAGGCCACTTCTTGATGAAGAAGAGGTGTCGACCCGGGTGGTAATAGGCCCAAATGCTCAGAAACCCCTTGTTCTGGACATTCCCTTGTTCGTGAGCGATATGAGCTTCGGGGCACTTTCGAGAGAAGCGAAGATCGCCTTATCGAAAGGGGCGGAACTTTCAGGTACCGGGATTTGTTCCGGAGAGGGAGGTATGTTGCCACAGGAACAGGAAAGTAATTCGAAATATTTTTACGAACTGGCCTCTGCTAAGTTTGGATTTAGCTGGGATAAACTGGAAAAGGTTCAGGCGTTTCATTTTAAAGGAGGCCAGGGTGCTAAAACAGGAACGGGAGGGCATTTACCGGGCAATAAAGTAAGTAAAGAGATTGCTGAGGTCCGTGGACTAAAAGAAGGAGAGACAGCGATTTCTCCTGCGGCATTCCCTGATTTAAAAGGCCTTGATGATTTCAGGTTTTTTGCAGATGAGGTAAGGGACCGCACAGGAGGAATACCTGTTGGATTTAAGATAGCCGCTAGTCATATAGAGAAAGATATTCAGTTTGCCCTGGATGTCGGGGTCGATTACATTATTTTAGATGGCCGTGGAGGAGGTACAGGTTCTGCACCTACCATTTTAAGAGACAATATTAATGTGCCTACCATTCCGGCTCTGGCCAGGGCGAGAAAGTATTTAGATAAAGTTGGGGCGAAAGATATAACTCTCGTCATTACGGGCGGGCTCAGGATCGCCGAGGACTTTGCGAAGGCATTGATGCTGGGAGCCGATGCCATTGCAGTTTCAAATTCCGCATTACAGGCAATAGGATGCCTGGGCATGCGGGCCTGCGGAAGTAATAATTGTCCGGTTGGAATTGCGACACAAAAGGAATCCTTGCGAAGTCGTCTCGTTATGGATGCATCGGCGAAACAACTGCAGAACTATTTTGAGGCATCCAATAGTCTCATAAAAGTAGTTGCCCGGGCATGCGGATACGACGATATATCGAAGTTCAATCATGCCGATCTTTCGACTTTTAATAAGGAAATGTCCCACTTATCCGGGATTAACTATGCAGGAGTAAACGAAATATAATATAGCGATGGACAAAATGATGTATTTGGCTGCTCAATATCTTGCAGCTGCTGGGAAAAGTTTTGTGGAACACAGGCCAGACGACAGCCACACTAATCTTAGCCTTTCAACTGAACATAAATCGCTGGTGACTCGAGAACTAGGGGAGAATGGTGACAGACTCTTATTGAGCTATGAACACTTTTCACTAAAATGGATCTCCAGGGATGGTATTGAGATCACGCACTTGCATAATACCAGGCATGCTGAAAATGTTAAGTGGTTAAACGAAGTTTCACAACAAAGGATCGGGAAATCCTATGTTTTCGATCTGCATTACGATCTGGGCTACGATCTTCATGAAGAATTCAAATTTGAATTGGAAAATAAAGAAGAATTGAAGGACCTTTATCAACGCAGAGTCATGGCTAATAATGTGCTAACAAGTTTTTTAAGCAGGCATTCCCTCAGTTCAGAAATAAGGATTTGGCCGCATCATTTCGATACAGGTGCGTTTGTAACTGATGTAGGAATTCAAAAGCTGTCCATTGGCCTAGGTATGGCAATCCCGGATTCGATGAGTGAACATTATTATTTCTATCTAAGTGGCTATAACGGTCGTGATGGAATTGACACTTCGTCATTTGAACAATTAACCAGGGGTAGTTGGAAGAATGAAGGTTTCAAAGGGGCGATACTTCCCATAGCTGAAATGAAAGAAAAAGATGCCGTGCAATTCCTGGATGAAGCCATGAAGGCATACATCAATTAGGGATTTCGGGATAGAAACATTTTAAAAATAAACTTCCTGTGCCACCCGGTACGTATTCGAATGCGCTTCAATAATTAAACGAATATCACTGGAATAACCACCACCCATGCTCACCTGAACCGGAAGACAATGATCTTTACATAACTGCAGGACAAATCGGTCGCGTTCCTTGCAACCTTCAATACTGCAACCTAACCTACCCAGCTTGTCGGTTGCTACAATGTCCACTCCGCTTAAGTAGAAGATAAAATCAGGTTGTACATCATAGATCAACTTCGGAATTGTATTTCGCAATACGGATAGATATTCTTCATCATCGGTCCCGTCCTCCAAAGCAATATCCAGATCACTTACTTCTTTTTTAAACGGGTAATTTTTCGCGCCATGCATGGAAAAGGTGAATACAGAATTGTCATTTTTGAAAATTTCAGCTGTACCATTACCCTGATGAACATCGAGGTCTACAATCAGTATTTTTTCACCCCGATTTTTCTGCTGAAGATAGCGGGCACCAACGGCCTGATCATTAAATAAACAAAAAGCCTCTCCATGATCTGTATAGGCGTGATGGGTCCCTCCAGCGATATTCATGGCGATTCCATGTTCCAGAGCAAATTCACATCCTTGAATTGTACCCTGAGTGATACGGTATTCACGTTCAACCAATTTTTCAGACAGCGGAAACCCTAATTTGCGTATAGCTTTTTTATCGAGGTTTAATTCCCGAAGATCATTCACATAATCCGCATTGTGTACTCTCAATATAAATTCATCAGATGCCAGTTCAGGTTCAAAAAAATTCTCCGGCGTGCAGGTGCCCTCATGTAATAATTGCTTCGGAAGCAAGTCGTATTTGTCCATCGGGAAGCGATGTCCCGTTGGCAGTGGATGCTTATATATGGGATGCCAGGCTATCTTAAGCATTGTTAGCTTATGCTCGACCCATTAGGCACATCATCATCCGGATTGATGAAAACAAGTTTCCCTTCAGGAGTCTCCGTCATCAGGATCATCCCTTCGCTGTCCACACCTCGTAGTGCTCTGGGAGCGAGGTTTACCAAAACCGTCACCCGCTTACCTACGACTTCCTCTGCCGTAAAACTTTCAGCGATCCCGGAGACAATAGTACGCGTGTCAATTCCAGTGTCCACTTTTAGGACAAGGAGTTTTTTTGTCTTCGGCATTTTTTCAGCCGAAATAATTGTACCTACCCGCATATCCAGTTTGGTAAAGTCTTCAAAAGTGATGGTATCTTTCTGAGGTTCGACCGTTGCATTCATAGTTTCGTTGGCTTTTTTGCTAGCGGCTAATTTGTCCAGTTGCTGCTGAATTTGTTCGTTTTCAATTTTGCTGAAAAGTAATTCCGAGGTTCCAATTTGATGGCCCGAAGGTAAAAGCTCTTGTTTTTGGGAGATGTCGTTCCAGGAGTTCTCGATATGATTCTCCTGGCCAGCATCGTTGGAACTAACACCGAGGATCCTGTTTAATTTTCGAGAGGTGTGTGGCAGGAATGGCTCACTCAACACTGCCATGGCCGAAGCGATTTGCAACGCCACATACATGACGGTGCGTGTACGTTCTTCATTCGTCTTTATGGTTTTCCACGGTTCTTCATCGGCCAGGTATTTATTACCCAACCGGGCAACATCCATCAATTTTCCCTGTGCTTCACGAAAGCGATATCGTTCAAGGGAACTTGAGATCACTTCGGGTGCAAATTGTAATTCTTTCAGTGTATCCCGATCCACCTTTGAGAATTCAGCGGGTGACGGAACCTGGCCATCATAATATTTATGTGTAAGGACGACTACGCGGTTTATGAAATTCCCGAAGATGGCCACCAATTCATTGTTATTTCGTGCCTGGAAATCGGCCCATGTGAAATCGTTATCCTTAGTTTCAGGAGCGTTTGCAGTGAGCACATAACGCAGGACATCCTGCTGCCCGGGGAATTCTTCCAGGTATTCATGTAACCATACTGCCCAGTTCTTACTGGTGGAGATCTTGTTTCCTTCCAGGTTGAGGAATTCATTTGCCGGAACGTTATCGGGAAGAATAAAACTTCCTTCAGCTTTAAGCATAGACGGGAATATGATACAGTGAAATACAATATTGTCTTTCCCTATAAAGTGCAATAATTTCGTATCCTCACTTTTCCAGTAAGGTTCCCAATCCTTGCCTTCTCGCTCCGCCCATTCGCGGGTAGACGAAATATATCCTATGGGAGCATCGAACCAGACGTACAGTACTTTTCCTTCAGCTCCTTCCACAGGTACCGGGATTCCCCAATCCAGGTCACGTGTTACTGCCCGTGGCCTTAGGCCATCGTCTATCCACGATTTGCACTGGCCATAAACATTCGCCTTCCAGTCCTTTTTATGTTCTTTCAGTATCCAGTCATTTAACCAGTCCTGATATTGATCCAATGGAAGAAACCAGTGTCTGGTATCCCGTGTTACCGGCTTGCTCCCTGAAATAGCACTTTTCGGATTGATAAGGTCGGTAGCATTGTGAGAGGTACCGCAGTTTTCGCATTGATCCCCGTAACTCTCTTCATAACCACATTTTGGACAGGTTCCAACCACAAACCTATCTGCCAGGAATTGGTTTGCTTCTTCATCGTAAAGTTGTTCGGTTACTTCCTCGATGAATTTACCGTCATTGTATAATTTCGTAAAGAATTCTGAAGCCGTATCATGATGGATCTTGGCTGAGGTTCTGGAATAGTTGTCGAATGAAATTCCGAAATCACTAAATGATTTCTTGATGATCGCATGGTATTTATCTACGACTTGCTGTGGAGTGATGCCTTCTCTTTTCGCTTTAATGGTAATAGGAACTCCATGTTCATCGCTGCCACAAACAAATGCAACGTCCATACCAATTAAACGTTGATAACGTGCGTAAATATCGGCAGGCACATATACGCCGGCAAGGTGGCCAATATGAACAGGCCCGTTGGTATAGGGCAGTGCGGCGGTGATAGTTATACGTTTTGGGTTATTCATTCTTTCATTCCGGCTTTATGCTGAACAGGCACAAAAATAGGGATTTTATCTTCGGGAGTAACGCCTGCAAAAAGAAAAGTCTTCCGAATATCGGAAGACTTCAACATGTTTAAATTCAATTCGCCTATTTGATCAGTAGTGATTTACTATAGAATTGTCCGCCCATGGAAATACGGTAGATATATTGTCCGAAACTCAAATTAGAGCCCAATGCTGCGATTACATCCACGGAGTGAATACCGGGGAACAGCACTTCGTTCTTTAAGGTCCCGAGTTCTTTACCCATGATATCGTAGAGCTTTAAATCCACATGACTCGTATTGGTCATATTCATTTCAATATAAACGCGATCGTTCTTGTAAACCGGAGCATGCACGAAATTTATCACATTGCTGAAATCGTTATTTGAAAGGATATCACAGTTAAATCCGATATCAAGGTTGTCATAGCTCTCATTCAGTAATATGAGATCAATGACGGAAGGATCCAGGCAGAACCAGTTTGTGAGAACACTGGAATATACCGATCGGAAATCGGCTGTCGGAATAAGATTATCATTATTATCCCAGTTGAGCAGGTCGGGATGTGTGCCAACAAAACCACTGCCGTTAAGCCCCGGCCCGAATAGCATAACCGGTGATGCTGCCCCGTGATCAGTTCCATTGGAACCATTTTCATAAGGACGACGGCCAAATTCAGAAATGGTCATACAAAGTACATCATTCTCCATCCCACCAGCTTCCAGGTCGGCGTAAAAATTTTGAAGTGAATCTGACAGGTCTTCCAGCAAGCCCCTGTGGCCATTTGGCTGATTTGCATGGGTGTCGAAACTGCCCAGTGTTACCATATAAACCTTGGTTCCAAGTCCGCCTTTTATCATTCGAGCTACAATAGATAATTGGTAAGCCAGATCTTCGTTGCTATACGGTGCCTGATTCGTTGAATTCATATAGGCATCGTTGATCACACTGGCATAGGTGACTGTTGTATTTGTGGTGGAACGCATAAATAAGAGCTTATCACCATAAATACAATCTGGAATATCGAGTAAGTTGTGTAACTGACCATTTTGAGCTACATTTTCCAGTTGCATCGGATTCGCCACCGTAAAGGCGTAATTGTTTTCCTGCCCTTCGAAGACCAGGTTGCCAATACTTCCAATTTGTATCGCAGGTGGTACTTCCGGAGGATTGATGAGGTAATCCGGATAAAGATACTCGTAGTATCGCCCCCACCATCCGGTAGGTTCAACAACTGTGTCGGCAGCCGATGCCCAAATATCCGAAGACCTGAAATGTGATAGATTTTGTTGTGGATAACCCACTCCATGTACTACTTTCATTTGCCCTTCACCCCACATGGTTTCAAGTCCACTCATGTAGTTTGGAATTGCAAAATCGGCATCGAGGTTTACAAGGTCATTCTGCTGATGACGTATGGTTGGTCGCAGATTTGCATAGGTAGCATAATCGTAAACAGGAACTATCGTGTTCAGGCCATCGTTTCCACCCTTTAGTCTTATGATCACCATAATGCGGTCGTTTTCACTTTCGGCCAGCGCCACCGATAATGGCGAGGGTTTGGATGCCGTAACAGCAGCATTCCCGAGCATGATACTTCCTCCACCTACGAGACCCAGGGCCTGGATGAATGATCGCCTGCTCCATTCAGCATGTTCCTGATCATGAACGCGTTTTTCGTCTTTGGACATTTCTTTTTTCGGAATTTTATTATTGACGCACATGAGCAGGTTATTTAAGATGAAATTCGGGCATTCGACAAATATGGACTAGCAAGAGTAAACATTGATAGGGCGCAGAGTCCCAATCGAGATTCCAAAATCCATTGTCGTAATAATTCTGAGGCACTTCCCATTTAAAAATGTCTGTCGCAATATCGTAATCGGTTGCCGTATTTAATCCCTTTGGAACAAAATGATCCACCATTACCCGAGTAATGAATTCGGGATCATTACTGTTATTCGTAAGTTCTTTGGCAAGGTCAGTGAGTGATAATTCATATCCGTTCTCAAAAAGATAGGTCACATATACTTCCATAAACTCCCAGCGACCTGTGAGCGTAGAGCTATTAATCCATGTTTCGTCTCCCTGCCATCCCGAAACGTCCGGGGGGTCATAAATGGCTTGCCCCATAAGACCAGCGTAATATACGAAGGCATTCATGACAAAATTATTATAAAAGAAGCTTCCTTCATTTGCAAAGCTTAAAATAACATCTAACGGACTTTTAATCACTACGCCCAAGGCTCGTTCATCAAAAAAGTGTTCACTTTTAAAAAGTTGCTTGAGCATTGGGACCATATCAAAATTGTTGTTGATCAAGGTTTGAACAAGAGGTGTAATTATGTCTTGTTGGATCATGGCATCAATGTCGGGGCTTACAAAAAAGCGATACAGTTTTGCGCATATATGATTTGCGATCTCGGTACTGCGCTGGTCAAAGAGGATATCAATCACATCGTCGTAACCCCAGTTTCCTGTTTGTCCGAAAATGGTCTTGTTGGTATCGTCAAAAGTACTGGCGTCAAAGTATATGTCGGCGCCAGGTTCTGTCCAGTGATTGTATCCGGTAAGAGCACGTGCAGTTTCGGTAATATCATCCTGAGAATACCCGTTTCCTTCTCCCAGAGTAAATAGTTCATACAGCTCTCGTGCATAGTTCTCATTGGGTTCGTTATTGGTATTTTCAAAACCATTGAGATATAACAACATGTTATTATCAGTACCTACACTTCGAACAAAATCCCTGTAATTACCCAATGCATTTACTTGTAGCATATTATAATACTGGAACAAATAAGGTGCGTAATTTATGGTATCTAATTGAGTGACAAAGTGGTTCATCCAGAAAATTGCCATCCGACCTCTAAGATTTTCGGAGATGAGGTGATTTCCGGTTTCAATACGCCATTCGTTGATATACTGAGTATTCTCAGTTTGAAAATCGGTAAAATCACTCACTGCATAATATGCCCAAAATGGAGCTGACGCCGGTGGGAGATTAAAAGCTGTGTCTACCAGATCGTCAATAAAGTCATTCGGGGAGAGCATCAGAGCATCATCAATTTGCATGATATTAGCACCAAAACCAAGTCGTCTAAAGACATGTTTTACCTTGCTGGTATTCCATGGATTTCCGCTTGAAGGTACGTATGGAGAGAGTGGTGCCGTGTTACAGGACATGTAGGCAGCTATTTCCATAAGGGATCATTTTTGGGATTACTTCTGGTCTAAATATACTGAAACATAGTGTTATACACTGATTGTAGCCGAATTTTAACAGAAAGGTTTAATTTAGACATATATTGAGATGCAAATAAAAAACTTATGGTGACACCCCCATTTTTGAAGCCTGGAGATATAGTTGGAATTGTATCTACTGCACGTAAAATTTCCAGAGATGAATTACAGCCTGCCTTTCAGCTTCTTTCGAAATGGGGACTGAAATTCATCTTAGGGAATACCATTGGTTCCGAGCAGGACCAATTTGCGGGAGACGACGCTACCAGGGCCTTAGATCTTCAAACTATGCTGGATAATCCTAAAATTAGCGCTATCTGGTGCGCCAGGGGAGGTTATGGCACAGTCAGGCTGATCGACACACTTGATTTTAAATATTTTAGTTCGAATCCCAAATGGATCATAGGCTATAGTGATATTACGGTCCTTCATTCTCACCTTAATACCCGGGGTATAGAAACCTTGCACGCTCAAATGCCCCTGGAAATTGATAAGAAAAGTTACGAGACCGCCGAATCGATCCGCAATGCGTTGTTTGGTGATAAGAATGAGGTTAGCTTCGATAATCTTACGAAATTAGGGAGAACCGGCAAGGCCAGGGGAGAATTGACAGGGGGTAATTTATCGGTATTGTACTCTATATGTGGCAGTAGATCCGCTTTGAAAACAGATGGTAAAATATTGTTCCTCGAAGATCTGGATGAATATCTGTACCATGTAGACAGAATGCTGCAGAATTTGAAAAGAAACGGTTTATTCGATAATTTAAAAGGTTTGATCGTTGGCGGCATGACCGATATGAACGATAATACCATTCCTTTTGGAAAAACTGCCGAGGAAATCGTAGCGGACATTATTTCCGAGTACGATTTCCCGGTCTGTTTCAATTTTCCCGCAGGGCATGTACATGATAACAGGGCGTTGATTTTCGGACGAGAAGCGGAGCTCTTTGTCTCCGATAATACCGTTGATCTTAGCTTTACTTCTTAAAGATCTTATGGGTGTGCTGCCGACCGTCGCTTAGCGTTATTTTCAGGAAATAGATGCCAGTGGCAAAGTTTGAGATATCGACAGTTTCGGCAACCGGTAAGCTTTGTTTCTGGCCGGCTAAATTTATCCATTCCAATGTCTCGATCTCTGTATTTGTGTTTAATTGAATATAGAAGGAGTTGGTTGCAGGATTGGGTGCTATTACCACATCGAAATTTGAATTGTCATTATTACCCAGAACGCAGGTTTCTGAATATTCCGCAGTCGCATCTTTGTTCCAGTTTGTCGCATTGGAAGCAAAAACTACATCATCTACACAGATAAGTTGAAGATCCGGGTTCCCCCTGGCATCCATGGTGTTGATATTCGTATTATTTCCATTTCGAAGATCCAAAAAGACCAGGTCATTGTCCTCGAAACGTAATGTTGCCAGAATGGGCGCCGTTGTTAGATCGATATTAGTGAGACTATTGTTATAGATCCATACAATTTCGAGCAAGGTAGGTGAAGCAGGAAAGGTGATGGAAGTCAAACTATTATCATGTGCCACGATCTGGTAGAGATTCAAATTGTTGGCAAGGTCCAGATCCGTCAACTGATTATTCTGCAAAGTAATATCGCTGAGAGCCAGATTATTGGCCAGATTAATGTTGGTAAGGGAATTGTCACTGGCATTCAAACTTATAAGATCGTTGTTGGCATTTATATTAAGGCTGCTTATTAAATTATTGTTGCAGTCGAGGAAGGTAAGCATCGTATTGAACGACAGATCGAGGTTGCTTATCATATTGTCTTCGCAGTCGAGCATAAGCAGATCCACAAAGGCTTCAATCCCGGCAAGATTAGAGATACCCGAGTCGCTCACATTTAAGTTAGTTACGCCTTCAGCGTCACTGTTCAGTATATTCCCATTCATACCGTTGGTATCAATGCCTAAAGAGATGAGCTTAGCTTCAAAGGCAGGGTCTGGCACAGGTGTGGTCTGGCTATAGCTAATAGTAGTAATAAATAAAGCGACAGTTATTAGAATTTGTAGTTTCATGATGTTCGGATTTAATGTTGATGTAAAATTAAATCCTTCCTCATGTGCCGGCTGGTACAGATGTATCAATACCTGTAATTTATGTAACCAGACCACTGGTTTATGATAATTCAGTGATTTTTTAATTGTTTTTAGCAAATTGCAATATGGCTTATCACAATGAACTGGGAAAATTAGGGGAGGAACTCGCAGTGGCTTCATTGATTAGCAAGGGGTATGAAATCCTGGAACGTAATTTTGTGTTTGAAAAAGCCGAAATCGATATCATCTCAAAAAAGGATGATCAATTGGTTATTGTAGAAGTCAAAACCAGAAATAGTGCGGTGTTTGGAGACCCGCAGAGTTTTGTATCAAAAGGGAAAATAAAACTATTGGTGAAAGCGGCGAACGAATATGTGTTACGGAACGATCTGGACACGGAAGTTCGATTTGATATTATAGCAGTTCTAAAGAATAAGTATGTGGAACAGATAGCCCATTTTGAAAATGCATTCTATCATTTTTGAAAAATATAACCCTAAGTAAATGGACGCAATACTTCCAGGGCTTTATTCACCGAAGTGATTTGCTCGAAAGATAGCAGTAGCCGAAGTCCGCTGCGCGTTTGCTTTTCTTTCATTTTCACCATTTGAGGATGGCTTTGAACATATTGAAGTACTCTTGTGAAAGTGTCGCTTTGGTAATAGGCACTCTGCTGGTCGCTTACAAAATATCCAACAAGCCTGTTCTTCTTCATAACCACTCTTTCAAGCCCCATGGAAATGGCAATCCATTTAATTCGAACACTGTTGAGCAGATCTTTAGCCTGCTCCGGAAGCTCTCCAAATCGATCCAACAACTCTGCTTCGAACTGCTGAAGCTGATCTTCAGATTCTAATGTATTAAGCTTTTGATATAAATTAAGGCGTTCTGTAATATTGTTGACATAATCGTCAGGGAAAAGAAGCTCGAAGTCAGTATCGATAACCGCTTCTTTCACAAAATCTTTAAGTTCATGTTCGGTACCTGCGTAAAGGTCCTTGAATTCTTTCTCTTTCAGTTCATCAATAGCTTCAGAAAGAATTTTTTGATAAGTTTCAAATCCAATTTCATTGATAAATCCACTTTGTTCACCACCCAACAGATCTCCTGCACCTCGAATTTCAAGGTCCTTCATTGCGATATTGAATCCACTTCCCAGCTCACTGAATTGTTCCAGGGCTGTGATGCGTTTTCTGGCATCATCGGTCATAGCAGAAAAAGGAGGAGTGATAAAATAACAGAAAGCCTTTTTATTGCTTCGTCCTACGCGGCCCCGCATCTGGTGTAGATCTGAAAGACCGAAATTATTGGCGTTATTGACAAAAATAGTATTCGCATTGGGGACATCAAGTCCGCTTTCAATGATAGTGGTAGAAACCAGTACATCAAATTGGTTATTCATGAAAGCAAGCATGAGATGTTCCAGTTTCCTGCCATCAAGTTGCCCGTGTCCAATCCCAATTTTTGCTTCAGGGACCAGCCGTTGAATCATCCCGGCAACTTCCTTTATGTTCTCAATACGGTTATGGACGAAGAACACCTGTCCGCCCCTGGAAATTTCATAGCGAATGGCATCACGGATAATCTCTTCTGAAAATCGGATCACCTGGGTATCCACCGGATAGCGGTTTGGAGGAGGCGTTGTAATTACCGAGAGATCGCGCGCAGCCATTAGGCTAAACTGAAGCGTGCGTGGAATAGGCGTGGCGGTTAGGGTTAAGGTATCCACATTTTCTTTTATGGTCTTCAGCTTGTCCTTTACAGCCACCCCGAATTTTTGTTCTTCATCAATAATAAGTAACCCGAGATCCTTAAAAACTACCGACTTGTTCACCAGCTGATGTGTGCCAATGACTATATCCAGTTTTCCATTCGCCAGGTTTTCAAGTACGGTTCGCCTTTGCCGTGCACTTCTGAAACGATTGAGGTAATCCACATTCACCGGCATATCGGCAAGACGTTCACTAAATGTTTTGAAATGCTGAAAAGCCAGAATAGTAGTAGGTACCAATACAGCTACCTGCTTTCCGTTGTCCACCGCTTTGAACGCCGCTCTTATAGCTACTTCTGTTTTGCCGAAACCAACGTCACCACAAACCAACCTATCCATAGGGCGCTCGTTTTCCATGTCCCGCTTTACGTCTTCCGTTGCCCTCGTCTGGTCGGGGGTATCTTCGTATATGAAGGAAGACTCCAGTTCCAGTTGCAAGTATGAATCCGGAGCAAATGCTTCCCCTTTTTGCAGTCGGCGTTTCGCGTAGAGTTCGATAAGGTTAAAAGCAATTTCCTTTACACGTTTCTTGGTTTTTTGCTTTAGTTTTTTCCAAGCTGCGCTACCAAGTTTATAGATCTTAGGGACGGCCCCGTCTTTACCATTATATTTTGAGATCTTATGGAGCGAATGAATGCTGAGGTAAAGGATATCACGTTCACCATACATGAGTTTAATGGCTTCCTGTTGTTTTCCCTCTACATCGATCTTCTGAAGACCTCCAAATTTTCCTATACCATGATCGATATGGGTAACATAATCCCCTACTTCCAGGTTGGTAAGTTCCTTTAGTGTTAAAGCCTGTTTCTTGGCATAACTGTTCTTTAGCTCAAACTTATGATACCGCTCAAAGATCTGGTGATCGGTATAGCATATTTTCTTTTGGTCATGGTCTATGAACCCCTGGAATAACGGAAATACTATGGTTTCGAAGGCGTCTACGTGTTGTTCGGCATCTTCAAATATATCGTGAAATCGTTTGGCCTGCTGCTCACTGCTGCAAAAAATATAGTTGATATATCCTTCAGCGGCATTCGCGTTTAAGTTGTCTATAAGCAAATTGAACTGCTTGTTGAACGATGGCTGCGGAACTATATTAAACGTAATATTGCAATTATACGTTGAAACATTATTTTTCGATAACCGAACAACTGAAAATTTATTTAGCTGACTTTCCAAAAGTTGAGATGTACAGAACAGATCTTCAGGGGGGCTCATTGATACTGCCCCGTCTGCTTCACTGAAAGCTTCGGTAGCTTTCATAAACAACTTATCGATCGCTGTGGTAAGTAATTCTTCATTCCTCAGGAAAACCAGGGTTTTAGATCTTATATAGTCCAGGAAACTCTCCCTATTTTCCTCAACCATCTTATTTTCTACGTTTGGGATAATGGAAATTCGTTTAATCTGTTCCAGGGATAATTGAGTCTCGACATCAAATGTCCGTATGCTTTCCACCTCGTCGCCGAAAAATTCGATGCGATAAGGTTCATCATGGCTGAAAGAAAAAACATCCAGAATACCACCGCGAACCGAGAACTCCCCGGGCTCCGTAACAAAATCGGTACGTTTAAATCGATACTCAAATAGAACTTCGTTCACAAAATCGATGGACACCTCCTCACCGACCTTCAATTTCAAGGTGTTCTTCTCCAACTCTCTTCTCGTGACGACCTTTTCGAATAAGGCCTCGGGATAGGTTACTATGATTGCAGGTTTCCGACGGGAATTCAATCGATTAAGAACCTCACTCCGCAACAGGACATTAGCATTATCAGTCTCTTCAATCTGATAGGGCCTGCGGTAACTTCCGGGGTAGAATAAAACATTTTGGTCCCCCAGTAAATTTTCAAGATCGTTCAGGTGATACGCTGCATCTTCCTTATCGTTTAGTATTAGCAAATAAGGGACTTCTGAAGTTTTAAAAAGCTCGGCAACGACGAGGGAGAGCGAAGAGCCAACAAGTGAGTTAACATGGATGTTTTTTTCAGAACTGTCAATAGCTTCCCTCAGTTCCCGGGTTTCCGGAGACTGTTCAAAAAGCGACCGTACAAGGGCTTTGCTCATTGCGGGCAAAGATAATACAGCCCTTACTTAAATGAAACAGTTCACGAGTTTTTCTATATCGGCCCTCGTATTGTAAAGATGAGGTGAAATACGAATCGATTGACCGCGGAAGGATACCTTTATGTTTTCGAGGGTGAGGATTTGCTTTATCTCTTTCATCGATCTCTTCCCCGTGCAGAAAATACCAAATAAATGCTGTGCCCTGAAATCGGGATCTTCTATAAAATATCCGTGATCCCGTAAGGATTTAATTCCATCTGCAGTAATATCCCGGCAATAATCCTGGATCCTTTCAGGTCGCCAGTCGATGATTTGCTGAATAGCTTCCGCCAACATAGGAACCAGAATGAAATTACTGGATTCCCCTACGTCAAATCTGGTCGCCTTGGGCTTAAATTCGGGATTGTAGGATGCAAGGTTGGTGAAATCCTCACTCCCTTTATGATTTATCCAATTATCCTCCAAAGGGGATCCCTGGTAGAACCGCTCACTGTAATACGCCATTCCCAGGCCGTACGCTCCCAGCATCCATTTGTAACCCCCACAAATTAAAGCATCAGGAGCTATATCGGGAATGGAAAATGGAATTGCACCAATGCTCTGGGTGCCATCGATTATCAGATAAGCTCCAAATTCATTCAATTTTTTGCGGATGGCTTTTAGATCGAAAAAAGTCCCATCCGACCAATGCACTTGCGGTATGGCAACTACTTTCGTCCTGTTTGAAATAGCTTCAATTAATCGCTCATTCCATAATTTCCCACGGCCTTCGCTTAACGGGGGTGCCAAAATAGTTGTAATGCTTATTTCTTTTTCTTGCTCAACCTGCTTCCATGCATAGATATTACTTGGAAACTGGTCCTCCAGAACAATGATCTCATCCCCTTTATTAAATGGAATATTCTTCGTCACTGTTGCAATCCCATAGGAGACAGATGGAATAATTGATACACTGTCGGGATCTGGAGCACCGATCAAGGCTGCAAATCTTTCTTTTAATATCTTCCGGTCTGTAAAAAAATGATGGCTTTCAATATGCTGTGGATTCGTCTTTCGCTTCAGATTTTCAATACCGATCCGTTCAACAGATTGCAGGAAGGGTGACATGGTGGCGCAATTAAGATACGTAACATCTTCAGAGAGGTTGAATAAATGTTTTTGACAATTAAGCATTAACGATGCGGGTATTGTTTGAGTTTAATAATTGGATTGGTCGCCCTGTTTCTATAGCCATGAATACTACTGCTTAAAAACAGGATAGCAGCAACTGCTATGCTGGTAAATACAATAGCTTTGTTTCCTTCCCAATTGGCAATGGCAATAGCCACCAAGGCCCAAACTCCTACCAATGCAAATTCTCGCATATTACGTTTCCAGGTAACAAGCAGATTGATTACGCCGGCTATTATAATCATGATTATTGTCCAGATACTTTCTGAAATACCAAGGCCATTCCATTCTAATTTGGTCAACCATGCTGAAACATTTGCTATGCTGGCTACAGTTACCCATCCGCTGTAGATTACAAAAGGCCACCATAAAAATGCGATTACAGAAATTGGCGCATCCCATCGCTCCATATTATTGTTCACGACAATTTTTAGCAGGGAAATAAGTAGCAGGAAAATGCACAGAACGGAAAGCCCGGTAAACTCATATAACCAGCAGAAAACCCATGCCCCGTTGGCGATACAGGAAAGTACAAACCACCACCCTGTTCTATTCACGAATTCGTCATCCCTAACTTTAACGAACAAGCTCCTGCCCTGGTAAATAATAAATCCGAAAAGGGAAAGATAGATCAGCCCCCAAATAGCAAAGGCGTAACCTGCCGGGGTAAATAGAGTAGTTAATTCACCAGAAACCTCACCAATGGTGGTGTTGTTCATCTTGCCGGTGTTGGATAAATAATTGATTATAATTACCGATACCAACGCAATTCCGTTACTTATCTGCAGCGCTTTCTTCATTTACATAGAAATGTTTAAAGATAGGGGAAGTCTGCTATTTTTTCTATGAATTTGGAAAAGTTTAGTGAACGGTTATTTTCCGGCGATTTATTCAGTAAAAAACCGCGAATAGTCTTATTTTTGCAGTATAAAATTGAATTATGGCATTTACAGAATTATTTGAGAGTGGAGAACGCTCCAGAAAATTAAGTCATTTCGCGTCTATCGTGCGTATGGCAATGGCTGACGGAGTAGTAAATGATGATGAAAAGCGCTTATTAAAGCGGTTCGCACTAAAACTGGATGTCTCGGAAGATGAATTCAAAAAGATCACTAAGAATCCGAAAATTTATCCTATGAATCCGTCCAATTCTGCCGAGGACAGATTAGAGCGTATGCTCGATCTGTTTAAGATTATTTTCGCCGATAATGAAATTGACGATGAAGAGAAACGATTAGTGGAACGCTACGCGATAGGATTAGGGTACACAGAAGAATTAGCGGCCAAATTGATTAGTAGGTCCATTCGGATCTTCAAGGGAGGTTTGGATATGGAAGACTACAGATACCTGCTTAACAGGAAGTAGAAGATAAACCAGAGATTAACGAATGAGCTGTTCAATACTTTTGAATAGCTCATTTTTTGAATACGGTTTTGGAAGAAAGGCGGAAGCGCCTGCCTTTAATACAGCATCCTGTTCTTCTTTCAGCGTGTTACCACTTGCTATAAGAATTGGCAGATTCGCTATCCCATCTATTTCATGATTACGAATCTTCTTAATTAATCCAATAGCGTCTATATCCGGAAGTACAGATTTGAACATGATTAGATTATAACGATTATTCTTTAAAAGCTCAAAGGCGTGTTCGGAATTAATGGCCATTTCGATCACATAGCCTTTCTCATTATTCAGAAAGGTTTTCATCATTAGCATCTGGTTGGTCGTTTCATCTTCAACAATCAGTATCCGTTTGCTCATTAAAATACCGGTGCCCTTCGGAATGGTCTTTTTTTCACGGGATGAAGCCCGCACTTTGAATGGAAACATACAGGTGAATACAGTACCTTTTCCTTCCTCACTGGAAACTTGAACAGAACCCTTGAGAGATTCCGTTAGGTCCTTTACAATTTTCAATCCCAGCCCTTCTCCAAGCGGTTTTAGTTTATCCACTTGTAACTGAAAATACGTATCGAAGACCTTGTCGAGCTTATCATCCGGTATTCCGACGCCACTATCGGAAATAATTATTTGAATACCTGTGGTTGTTTTAGTCTTATTCACTGCCTTTACGTACAAGGCTATATGCCCGTCCTCAGTATTTCTGAAAGCGTTCTCCAGTAAATTGAACAGTATCTGATTTAATCGTGCAGGATCCCCAATCAATTTTCTGGGAACATTACTATCGATCGACACATTGAATTCGACGAGATTATCGATATACTTTAATTTGAAATGATTGTGCAGATTGTTAACCAGGTGGCCTAGATTGAAATTAACGTCTTTAATGTCCAGCACACCCCGTTCTATCTTCGATATATCCAGCATATCGTCCATAAGAATCTTCAGATGAGTGCCGGTCTTTTGCATAACCTTCAATGTCTCATTCTGGTCGTAGTCCAATCGGGTTTCTTTCAGTAATTCCATAAACCCAAGTAAATTGTTTAACGGATTTCGGATCTCATGATTAAGATTAGAGAGAAAGTTATTTTTAAATTCTTCCTTAGCCTCTAGCAATTGTTTTTCAAAGGCAAGCCTATTCTTCGCAATAGAGGCAACATTTTTTTCCTGCACCAGTGGCTGTGAGGCTTCGTAATGTTCGGTAAAGTCGAATAGTAACAGGTACAATTTCTTATCCTTCCGAAGAAAATCAACATCAACAATCCGGGGATTTGGAACAGTATCTACATTTACACAAGGGATCTTAAGCGAATCCTTAAGCGAGGACAACAAGGGAAGTACACCCTCAAAGAACGGATGTAAGTCTGAAATCGAGCTTCCTTCCGCAAGCTCGAAGATGGCATTATCGCTTTCTACGATAATTCCTTCATCATTTAATTCAACTTCCTGAATTCTTCGATCCGATATTTCGGTTTTTAGGTTTGCACCCATATTAAAGTGTTCGTTTTGCCAGGTCTAAAAAGAGGGCCTCTACATTGTCACCGGTTTTAGCACTTGTGAAATAACAAGACTCGAATTCGGGATCTTTAAAGAACTCTTTTGTGAATTCATCAGTAAAGAGATCCGATTTATTACCTACTAAACATACAGGAACCTGGTCATGGTGTTCCTGCAGAAAGGCCATTTCTTCTTCAATGCTCTCGTAAGTCTCCTGCCTGGTAATATCAAAAACATAAATAAAACCCTGAGTCCCCAACAGATAGGAACTGCGGGCTTTTTCAATAGAATTATTACCCTCTATATCCCAAATAATAAGGGTTACGGGTTCGTCATTTACGATAACTTCTTTCTTTTTTACGTGCACTCCAACCGTGACCAGGTAATCCTCACTAAAGGCACTATCAATATAGCGACGAACCAGACTGGTCTTTCCAACTCCAAAATGACCTAATAACACTATTTTCTTAACTGCTGCCATACCTCTTTGCTCAATGGTTAGATTTCTACATACTTGCTAAGGGGAGTATGTATTTACAAAGAGAAGAAAAAAGTAACTATGATTTAAATTTTTCTCCCTTTATTTTTTGAATTTTTTCCTGCATTTCCCTGTAATGATCAGAATAATTGAATAATAGAACAGCCATAAAATCTTTTTCCTTCTTAATTATAACATCGCAATAATAGTTTCTTTCTCCAAGCAATAAGTTTATACAAGGAAAAGTAAAATAAATATTATTTCCATTCAATATCGATAATTCAAGACTTTGAAAGAAGGGATGCAATTGAAAGATATTATCACCGGGCTCTATAGGATAAATGGCGTTATTGGAGATCGAAACTGTACCATCGAAACTGGCAATGATCTCTTGCATTTTGTTAATGTAAATGGTCTCCCCAGATAACATACATTAGAAAAATTAGCCATTAAATGGCAGGTAAATTCTTACAAGTATACAAAAAATGGTTATTATCCGGGTACTATTGATGCTCCTTCATATGTATAGCAAGAATATCGTCCACTGCTTCCCTGGATAGAGAAGTAATCTTTGAAGTAAGTTTTTTCGATAACTCGAGCAGATCATTCTCGAGATGACTTTCAAAACTTCGGGTATAATTCCCGGAGACAACAACCGCTATGTAGTAAGAGAAGAAATTCTGAATATGAATAGTATACAATTCGTATTCTATTGCTTCTAGATTCTGCGCCCCGCCGGAAAACGCATCTTCAACAAAGCTTTTAATGGCGGTGAGCATACCTGAAACCATATCTTTATCCATGGTCTCTGTTGTACTGTGATTCCCCAGTAGCAACCCTGAACCTTTCTCTATGATAAATATCTCATCGACAACAGGTTTATTGGTCTCCGCCAGGATCATATCACTTTCCTTTACGCCGGTAAATGTTGAGCGAACCTTTCGTTTGACTTTAGCGAAGGAAAATGTTTTGTTTACCTTTTGATTTATTCTTTCTGAAAGCAGTTTTATTTCATTTTGAATATACCTTTTTATCATTTTACCCATAATGGGATATAATGCCTCCACGACCTGGTCTCTGGAGTTTTCAATCTGGTCTTTCAGTGTTTTAGTAATAGTTGGTCCAAGAGTTATGGGAATATCTGAGATAAATTCATCCAATCGCTTTTCGATGATAGGATCTACTTTTTTTGATAATTTCTCCCGTTTGTCCAGGGTTTCAGAAATGGTATCGAGGCGTTGCGAAACAGCGCGGGCAACCTCCCTGTCATCTATCAACAGGATTTCCCGAAGCAACTTTAATTTGTTCTCGTCCTCCTTTACCATTCTTAGTCTCTAAGTGTAAATTGTTTTAAGAGCTAATTTTTTCGCCTAAACTAATAAGAAGTTTTCCCAGTTCCTTGCGATCTACTTTCTGTTCAGTCAGTGTTTCAGCCTTGGCATTTAGCGCGTCCTCAAGATCAGTTATCCTAATGTTCACATCGGTACTCAAGGAATCTATAGATTGCATGAGTTCGTTCCGCACCTCATCGATATTGTCTTCAAGAATTTTCTTCTTCTTATCAAGATCCTTTTTTAAAGTATCAAATGCACTATCATATTGTTCGATATTCTCCCCGAAAATGAGATTCTTTATTGCTTCAATCTTTGAGGAAGAATCTAAATTTTCATTATTGCTATTTGGTGTTGTTTTCTTTGCCATGGTGGGTTCAATATTTAACTATCGGATAAATTTATAAAAAATTGACTTTAAAAGTTCTATGTTTTCTGGCTTTCTGCGTTCTGCATAAACTCTTCAGCCTTCAAAACCATGTTCCTGCTACCGCAGATAAATGGCACT
Source organism: Flavobacteriaceae bacterium (assembly GCA_013043685.1). Lineage (GTDB taxonomy): Bacteria > Bacteroidota > Bacteroidia > Flavobacteriales > Flavobacteriaceae > Pukyongia. The sequence goes on from JABDNT010000013.1 coordinate 57,133, forward strand.
CTTTGGTGAAGTTCTGTAGGTTCAATATCAAGTATTCTCTGAAATCCGTCACTGGCCAGACCTCCTGCCTGTTCTGCAATAAACGCTACAGGATTGCACTCGTATAGCAGTCTTAGTTTTCCTTCGGGATTCTTAGCTGTATTTGGATAGATATAAATTCCTCCCTTGATCATATTACGATGGATATCGGACACTAATGAGCCTATGTAACGCGACGTATACGGACGATTGCCTTCTTCTTCCTGACAGAATTTTATATAGTCCTTAACCCCTTGCGGGAAGTGGACATAGTTGCCTTCATTTACCGAATATATAGTCCCGTCTTCCGGGAATTTCATATTGGGGTGAGAATGATAGTACGTACCAATCGCCGGGTTAAGTGTAAATCCATTTACACCATGTCCGGTTGTGTAAACGATCATGGTAGAAGTACCGTAAATAATATAACCTGCGGCCACCTGTTTACTGCCCGGCTGCAAAAAATCTTCAAGTGTAACAGGAGTTCCGGATGGGGTGATACGACGATAAATTGAAAAAATGGTCCCTACCGAAACATTTACGTCAATATTGGACGAGCCATCCAATGGATCGATAAGCACTACATATTTGTTGTCATGATTCTGATTTCTTCCCTTGATCGTGATATAATGGTCTTCCTCTTCACTCGCGATACCACAAACAATTTCACGATTGGTCAAAGTTTTTATGAATGCTTCATTCGCGTAAACATCCAATTTCTGCTGACTTTCACCCTGGATGTTCGTATCGCCGGCAGCACCAAGAATATCAACAAGCCCTGCCTTGTTCACTTCGTGATTTACAACTTTCGCAGCGAGCCTGATCGAATTTATGAGACGGGACAATTCTCCTGAAGAATATTTGAATTCCCCCTGATTTTCTATAATGAATTCCCCTAGGGTTTGGTTTTTTTGTGGCATCGTGGTTAAGGTGTTGTAGATTTAGGGCAAATATCGTGATTTTTGGAAAATTGAACCGATATTTGTCGGTAAACTAAAACAATGGAGCTGCTAATCCGAAATGCCATTAAGGAAGATATGTCCTCTGTACTGAAACTCATAGTAGAATTGGCAGTCTTTGAAAAGGAACCCGACGCTGTGGAAATCTCTGAAGAAGACCTGATTGTAGCTGGTTTTGGTGATGACAAACAATTCGACTGTTTCGTCGCCGAAGCAGATGGTGAAATAGTTGGGATGGCATTGGTATATTTCCGGTTTTCCACCTGGAAAGGACGAACAGTTCACCTGGAAGATCTGGTGGTAAAGGAAAAAATGCGTGGTAAAGGTGTTGGTAAAGCCTTGTATAGAAGAGTAATGGAATATGCTGCTGAACAGGGAGTTAAGCGTGTAAATTGGGTGGTTTTGGATTGGAATAAACCGGCTATCGATTTTTATGAACAAACAGGAGCAACCATACTTAGTAGTTGGTGGCAGGTAGAAATGGAGGAATTGGCACTAAAGAAATTTATCGAACAAAAAGAATGAAGGTATTTAAATTTGGAGGCGCGTCCGTTAAAGATGCTACCGGGGTTCGCAACCTGAAAAAAGTTGTCGACACTACCGGAGAAAAAGATCTGGTGGTGGTTGTTTCAGCCATGGGGAAGATGACGAATCATCTGGAAAAGGTGGTCGACGCCTATCTGGCGAAAGACAAAGGTCTGTCGCTTCTAATCTCTGAATTCCGGGAATATCATCAGAAGATTCTGGGGGAACTATTTCCTGTCACAGGACATCCCGTCTATGCAAAAGTTCAAAAGCTCGATACGAAACTCGTAAATTTTTTAGAAACCAACAGGTCTTCACAACATGCCTTTGTGTACGACCAGGTTGTATGTTATGGCGAATTAGTCTCCACGCTCATTATTTCTGAATTCCTTCAGGAGGAAGGTACCGAGAATACATGGCTGGATGTTAGAAGTTGTATCGTAACCAATGCCAATTTTCGTGATGCCAAGGTGGATTGGGAAAATACACAAAAACATATCACAGATAGTGTTTCACACACCGGAATAACAGTCACCCAGGGGTTTTTAGGATCGGAAGAAGAGAATAATTTCACTACTACTCTCGGGCGTGAGGGGAGTGACTATACAGCCGCGATATTTGCCTATTGTCTCAATGCCGAATGTGTGATCATATGGAAAGATGTACCCGGTGTATTGAATGCGGACCCGCGGTACTTTGGCAATACTAAATTGTTACACAATATTTCATACGAAGAAGCTATCGAACTTGCATTTTACGGGGCATCCGTAATTCATCCGAAAACACTTCAACCATTGCAACGAAAGGAAATCCCACTCTTTGTTAAATCGTTTATGAATCCCGGGAACGCCGGAACTTGTGTGGGTAAGGGAGTCACCCTGAATCCGGAAACTTCCTGCTTTATCCTTAAAAGAGATCAGGTATTGATTTCCTTATCATCACTGGACTTCAGTTTTATGATGGAAGATAATATAAGCGATGTGTTCCGGTGGCTGCACGAGTATAAAATGAAAGTGGAACTTATGCAAAATTCTGCAATTAGTTTTTCCGTGTGTGTGGACAACAGGTTCAATAGACTGGACGCTCTTTTGGCTAAGCTTAGAGAGCGATTCAGTGTTAGATGGAATGAGGGAGTAACACTATATACAATTCGCCACGCGAGGCCTTCCGAAATTGACTCCTTAATGGAGAACAAGGAAGTGCTGTTAAAACAGGAAAGCCGTGACACCGTGCAAGTTATAGTTCGGGAATAACTGCTGTTGTTTCGCTATATTTGTGTTCTCGGCTGTATAACCGGAAGATTAAAAACAACCAATAAACCATGGGATTAGTTAATGCCAAAGAAGTAGCGAAAGCTATTAATGTCGATAAATTCGGCTTCATTGGTACTTTCATGGGTTGGACATTGATGAAGATGCTGAAGATCGACACGATGAATAAGATCTACGATCGAAACAAACATCTCAACGACCTTGAATTCATCAATGCACTACTGGATGAGTTTGAGATCAATTTCGAAATTCCGGAAGAGGACCTCAAGCGAATTCCTAAAAACGGATCGTTCATTACCATTAGTAATCATCCGTTAGGAGGTATAGACGGTATCTTATTGCTAAAATTACTTTTGGAACATCGGTCCGATTTCAAGATCATAGCAAATTTTCTGTTACATCGAATTCTACCTTTGAAACCTTATGTGATGCCTGTAAATCCCTTTGAGGATCGGAAGGATGTTAAGTCCAGTGTGATGGGGTTCAAAAATGCCCTGTCGCATCTGAAAGATGGCCATCCCCTGGGAATTTTCCCAGCCGGTGAGGTTTCTACATATCGTGATGGGAAACTTGTTGTAGACAAGCCCTGGGAAGTAGCGGCGATGAAGCTTATTAAAAAAGCGGAAGTTCCGGTACTCCCAATTTATTTCCATGCCAAGAACAGTAAAATGTTCTATCGGATGGCGAAGTTTAACGACACGTTTCGTACGGCGAAGCTTCCTTCGGAATTATTGACTCAGAAGGAACGATTAATAAAAGTACGAATTGGTAATCCTATTTCGGTTTCAGATCAGGCCGAACATGAAGGCCTGGATGAGTTCACAGAATTCCTTCGGAAGAAAACCTATGTGTTGGCCAATCCTTTTCAGAAGAAAAAACGATTGGAAAATATCCCTAAAACGCTAAAAATTCCAAAGGCACCTAAAAAAATTGCGGGAGCAGTATCCATCGAAATGATGGAAACAGAGATTGAACTGCTTCGCAGGGAGGATAAGCGCTTGTTGCAAAGTAAGAATTACGAGGTCTTTTTGGCACCGGCACAACTTATCCCGAACATACTTCAGGAAATAGGCCGGTTACGGGAAATTACTTTTCGCGAAGTAGGAGAGGGCACAAACAATCCCACCGATCTTGATAAATTCGATAGTTATTACCATCATATGTTCCTGTGGGATGGTGATGCAAAGAAGATAGTTGGTGCCTACAGAATGGGACTTGGGTCGAAGATATTTCCTCAATTCGGAATAGACGGATTCTATCTTCAGGATCTTTTTCGATTCGAGTCTGAATTATATCCTATGATGGAGCAATCCATAGAAATGGGAAGAGCTTTCATCATCAACGAATACCAGCAGCGGCCCATGCCATTATTCCTGTTATGGAAAGGAATAGTGCATACCACACTTCGCTTCCCTGAACATAAATTCCTAATTGGTGGAGTGAGTATCAGCAATAAATTCTCTGAATTCTCAAAGTCGCTGATGATAGAGTTCATGAAATCCAATTATTACGATCCCTATGTCGCTCAGTATATCAATCCGAAGAAGGAGTTCAAGGTAAAGCTGAAAGATGCCGATAAAGACTTCATATTCGATGAGACCGAAGCCGACCTCAATAAGTTTGATAAGCTTATAGATGAAGTCGAGCCCGGAAGTTTGAGACTCCCGGTCCTTATTAAGAAGTATATCAAGCAGAATGCCAAAGTAGTGGCGTTTAATGTGGATCCCATGTTCAATAACGCAGTGGATGGCCTGATGTACATCCGTATCGCCGATCTACCCGAAAGTACCGTAAAACCTGTTATGGAAGAGTTCCAGGCAGAGTTGGAAAAGAAATATTTAAGTAAAGATGAAGAAGAATAAGCTATTCTTCGTTTCTGCTTAAGGATCTCACCACATTACCCATCCAGCATATCTCGTTCAAGCATGGCCATATCTTTGGTTGCACGTTAAACCTTTTACAGATTACTGTGTCAAAAAGCAACAAAGAAAATGGTTTCGATTTCCAAATAGGGATAGAGGGGATAATGTCCCGACTTCATATTAGGAGAAGAAGGAAGGTTGATATACTATTTTCTAGGTGAACACCTACTCTGAAGAAGATCCGCTGGAGGATTGTGATCTTCTTTGGGAATGCTGAAAGCGGAGGTCGATGGTCCTCCGCTTTTAATTTTTAACCTTACAGGTGCTTATGCCGAAAATTGCGTAGAGTGGACAGAAACTGATAAAACTGGTGAGAAGAAAAATAGCCGCTACAACCAGCAATACTATTCCTAAAGTTCCTGTGAGGGTTCCGCTGAAATATAAATATGCCACTACCGCGGCAATTATAAATCTGATAATTCGATCGGCATTGGCCATATTTCTTTTCATGATAAACGGTTTTAAGGATTAAGTCTCAAATGTATTTAACTCATTATTAGTGAAATATGATATTGATCAGTCCACGAAGTATTTGAGCGCGACTAGATGCCGTTGCTAAAATTAGTGGGTATAGACCATATTAAGTACTACAATTTGAACACATCATTTATTTGAGAGATATGGTAGCCATTTTCAATCACCGTCTTGTAAGCATCACTATTCGGGTCGAGGATCGGATTAGTATGATTGAAGTGTATGAAATGTATCTTATTTTTTTCCATAGCAGGCAAACTATCGAACAATGCCATACTCTCGATGATAAAGGGATGTGGTATCGCCGAAATATCGCGAGTATCGATCTCTTCTCCACTGTAAAAGGTTGCATCAATAAAGGCGTAGTCAACATCCTTAATACCTTCTGTGATAGGGATATCCCATTTCTCCCATTTATCAATGTCAGGGATGAAAAGCACCTTTTTCCTGGGGCCTTCTATAAAATAACCTACGGTTTCTGAATATTCATCCCTATGAGGAACCAATATGGGAGCAAATGACACATCACTTTTGGTCCCGGCTTCTTTCCTATTCTTAATTTCCTCAAGTTTGATGTTTCCTGTATCAACTAACTGACTCCATGGGCCATTGGATTCCAGGAAACCTTTCATTCGGGGCATCACATAGACTGGCACTTCTGCTGCATTGACCGCTTCTTTACCAAGGTACATCAGCCCAGTATAATGTCCAATGTGAGCATGGGTAAGGAAAATTCCATTCGGGAGTTCATTGTCAAACCCGGAAATTCGATTAAGATGTTTCAGTTGTGTACTGATATCCGGCGTTGCTTCAATTAAGAACGTCTTTTTATTTTTATGATCGATGAACCCGAGTGAAACAACCTTCCTGTTCGGGTCTGGATTATCGAAGAAATCTTTACAGCAGTCTTTTTTACACGCGATATGGGGAGAACCCGCATCCTGCATAGTTCCAAGAACAATCATTTCAGGCCGACGGTCAACCTCAGTATGATCTTCGTATTTCTCTTCTGAAAAAGTGGCGGGTATATTCTTCGAACTCACGAATAAAATGATCAGCAAGAAAAAGCTTGTAAATAACCTCATTCTTTAGGTGCATATTTAAGGATGGTCATGTACTTTGTCCAGGGGCCTACTTCATCTTTATATTGTTTAGCGAGTACACGGCTTATTTGTGCAATATGACCCTGGTCATGGACTACCCAGGCACTGAGCAGATTGGCAAGTGTAACCGGGCCAAGAGATGGATGTATGCCCTCGCGTTTGAATTCCGTTTCTGTAAGTCCAAAGTCTTTAAGCTGCTCTATATTCTGCTTTCGAAGTGTTTCAAATTCCTGAAGCAGATCGTCCAATGTCATTCCCTTACTTTCCTCAAATTGTGCAAATCGGTCATAAGGCTCAAAGGTCTTCTGGTCACTGTCGTTCATTATAATGAACAGTCTTGGTATCCAGTCGGTCCGTTCGCCATGCACCAGGTGGCCAACAACATCGTAAGGACTCCAGGTATCCGGGCCTTCGTTCTTCGTTATCGATGCTTCAGGAAGACCGGATAACAAAGTTCGTACGATAGACGGAGTTCGCTCAAGTAACGCGATTGCTTGTTCAAGGTTAAATTTCATCTCAGTGCTTCACTCATTAAAGGAGCCTGTCTCTCGTAGTCGAATAATACATGGGTGTCCATCACATTCGAAATTCCGTCCAGCTCACAAAGTACGCTAACCGAAGCACAAAGACCATTGAACAATATAGTCTTGTCAACAGGATTTTCGGGTTTGGGATTGGAATGGTGTAACGGTAGGACATAACCACAGCCTTCGAGAAATGCAGCTTCGATTTTTAGCAATTCAGAAGGTAAATACCCGTTAATCCTTCTTCCGAAACCTTCATGAACCCGGCCCACATAATTTAGGCACAGAGACCCGTGGAAATCGGAAAAATGTTTCCAGGCATCTTTGTTATCACAGATATTTCCTACTGCGCATTGCATGGCACATTCAGGATGTAAGTTGTTGTTGTGAAAGGCATTATAAAGCTTTTGGACAGCCTGGTCAAATCGGGAAGTAGTCTTCATAACGAGTTGATTTTTTCATCAAAAAAGATACAAAATTTATTAGTGAATATAGAGTGATTAAGATATTCTGAAAGATTTTGGCAATTCCAACAGAACAAAAAGCGATGGGAAGTATTAAATTACTAACTTTCAATTAATTAACCAACTAAAACCAATATTATGAAAAACACACTTTACTTATTATTACTCGCCTTTGTACTAACTGGTTGTAAGACCGATCATAATGGTGAGCAAGACAAAGATCATGACGATCCGGTCGCTGCTGTTTTTGAAGCTAATTCGAAAACTGTTATGGCGAACCTGGAAGGCTGGCAAAATGAAAACCTCGATTATTCGATGTACGCCGGTGATTTCTATTTGTACGAAACGGCATTTTCGGCAGAAAAGGACTCCTTATCTTTGGAGGAGATGAAGGCTTACGACAAAGAAATGTGGGCCAATTACGATTTTAAAATGGTCTCGGAGGCCGTGCTGTTACCGGGTGTTAAACGAGCAAGTACTGAGCCCGATGGATCGGTTCGTCATTATCCGGTTTGGGAAGTAACCAAACCAGCTACCGATTCTACCGAAGCGCGAACTGGCACGATCAGGTTGTATGAATCCTTCGACTTCAACGAAGAGGGAAAGATCCTTCGTCAACAGGTGTTTGGAGATTTCACAGGCCTGATGATGTATTTGCATGGAGAAGGCGATATGATGGAGCAAGGAGAATAGGTCGATCCATGCATAACTTAAAAAGCCTTCTTTTTACAGAAGGCTTTTTAAGTTGGTATCTGAGCTATCATTATTTAGTTTCATGCGGATCTTCTCAGCAACTTCCCATGGCAATATTTTAAAACCACTATATTTCTACAAAGATTGCTCTGCTTTCAGAATTCCATTTAAAAGTGATCTTTTTTTTGGAGCTGATATCAGAGCTTGTTTGTATTCTGCTTCTGCTTCTTTAAAACGATTTTGTCCCATTAACCAGTCTGCATACAATTCACGTGTAGGTTTTTGGATATGAGGAGGTCCGTAGCTGTAGCTGATACTCTTTTCGAGTTCGATAGACTTTAGAAAATGTTCTTCCGCAGCAACAGGATCGGAATCCAGATCTGCTCGAAGCCCTTTTAGTTGATTCAGTCTTATTTTACTCTCAATTAAGTCGGTTTGATTAGCTTCTTCCCGACTTACACCTGAACATAATTTTGCACTTCCCTGGGCTACAATGAACGATTCTCTATTAAGATCGTTTTCCATCGTACCGATAATACTATCCAGCTGTTTTGATTTCGTATTAATATAAGCTTTCATGCCTTCCAGAAAATGATATTGCGACCGAATAGAAATATTAAGATCACTAATATCAACTGGGATTTGGGCTATTTCACTATTCCATTCGTTTGTTTCTACCAAATAAGTACCCTTAAGAAATACCATATGAACCCGGGCGCGTATTGATGGCTTTTCTTCAGTAAAATTCTTCATTTCCCGGACCAATTTTTTAGCTTGTTCCACCTGATTCTTCTGAAGATATCCATATTCGAGCCAATGAAACGCATGATATCCTCGGGCATCATTATCAAGATTTTTTCGTACCATTCTGTCGACACTGGCCTGGTATGAGTCAATATTCGAAGCAATTACATTGTCCCACATTCCCATGGCAACGAAGATATGAGATGGCATGTGTAAGGCATGGCTGGCATCTGGAGCGACCTTTGCGTAAGCATGGGCTGCATCCAGGGCCATGGTCGCATGTCCGGGATCGTCGTATGAGTGAATGAGATAATGCAGCGCACCGGGATGGTTTGGATTTTCTTTCAAAATCCCTTGTGCAATCACAGCACCTTTACCATAAATTTCATCGTCGCGACCCTCCGGGACTGAACCTAACAGGGATAGGGCATAAAATGCTGCGACCTCATGATTATTGGGATATTTTTCAACAAGATTTTCCAAATATTCTGAATATGCCACATCGCGGTCAACCTTATCCGTTTTTGGCTTGTACAAAATCATTACGCTCGAGATCAGATCTTTTTCCAGTTCACTGCAATTGTCTTCGAAATCGAACGCATTTAACCTTTCCAGTACAGCAATGGCTTCGTCAAAATCTTGTTCAGACCACAAACTATGGTTATATGTCATAGCTTCTCCCCAATAAGCCATAGGCATTTCAGGATCGATGTCCTGAGCTTCTCGAAAAGCCTCCCGGGCATCTTCATATTCAAAAGAATGCAATAGAAGAAGTCCTTTTTCAAAGTGAGATTTTGCTTTCGAATCGCCTGTCACTTCTATCCTAACCTCTCCCAACTGGTCATTTGATTCTGGGTTTTTTTTACACGAAACCAGGCACAGTATGATCGATATAAAAAAGATATTTTTCATAAAAATAACAGTTAGTTAAATTCTCAACGTTTTCCGAACCAGTTATGAAGTTTTTAATACAATATATTGTCCAGAATCTCGTCAATAATTTGCTCCTTCATATGGAACTTCTCATCGGAAGCGAATATCTGATGCATCTCTTTTCGAAGCTCGCCCAGTTCCATCTGCGAATACTCATGCAATTCAATATTACGCTCTATTTTTTTCAGTCTTTTCCGCCCAGAATCCTTTTTAAATTCTTTGTATATTTTTTCAAATATATCCGGATTTACTTTAGACCTTATCAGCTGCATTTCGTCTTCGGTTATTACAGCATCGGCATCTGCACAAAGCAGATAAATATATGCGTGTAATTCTGCTTTGGTCCAATGTTTGGTTTTTGATTTCATAAATATTTCTTTTTTTGAACGGATTATTTCATGGTCATTCTCTGGTGAATGTGAGTTCATTTGAATTGGCTTTAAATTCTCGATATACAAAGAAGTTGCAGTTATTCAGAATTGAATATTCGGCAGACCAATGTCTAATATACGTTACTTTTAATTATTTGAATTCGATTTTTGAGATTCGTTGTTCACATCTTTTATAAACTGAATGACTCCTTCGAAATAATTTTTCTGATCGTCGTATTGTGAAAAATGGCTTCCATTAGGGCACAATAAAAAAGTCCCGTTTTGAACTTCTTCCGACATCCATTCCATGTATTCCGGATCCATAGTGTCATAGGTAGCTCCGATCATCAGGGAAGGGACTTTTATTTCTTTCAAGCGTTGTGAAACATCCCATCCTTTTAATGAAGCATCACCAGTAACTCCAAATTCGCTGTAACCCTGCATCGCAATATAAATATTTGGATTGAGATGTTTCATAGCCCGATTAACAGATTCGGGCCATTGGTCCAGAGGCATTCTTAACACATGTTCGGTGTAGTAATATTCTGTGACCAGTTCAGCGTATCTTGGGTTTGCAAAGTCGTTTTTGGCTTCCATAGCCTTGATCTCTGAATAAACCTCTTTTGGTAATTGCGGGCCTAGTACTTCCTCCGCGTATTTCTCGTATGCAGGGATACTGGCCATCATATTAGAAATAATTAAGCCTTTGAGATTCTCCTGATATTTTAAAGCATATTCCATTGCCAGAATACCTCCCCAGGATTGTCCCAAAAGGTAAAAATTATCGTTGTTCATATTCAGGGCTTTTCGAACCTGCTCAACCTCTTCCACAAAATGTTCTGTAGTCCAAAGGGTCGAATCGTTTGGCTGGTCACTGTAATACGAATCTAACTGATCATAGTAGACATATTCGATACCTTCTTTTGGGAAATAGCCGTCAAAGCATTCAAAAAATTCATGTGTTCCTCCAGGTCCGCCATGAAGTAGCAGCACTTTTATCTTAGGATTATTTCCCACGCGTTTTGTCCATACCTTAAAAATCCCATTTGGAGTTGTGATGGGGATCATGTTGATTCCACCTGTAAATTGGTCCTCACTATTGGAATAATCGAAGTAAGTTAGGTCACATTCGGCTGTTTCTGCCACGGTAGTTTTTTCATCGCAACTCCAAACAGAAGAGAGAATGGCTATGATCAAAAGTGTTACGGGTGTTAAATTAAATTTTGCGTTCAAAATAAATCGGTTTATGTTTTAAAATTGAAAATAGATGAACTGCTCTCCGCTTCCCTGTGAGATCACGATTAGAAAAAACAGTACGGCCCAGAATACGCCAAATATCCATGGATTTGTTTTCTGAGCTACTTCCTTCATTGAAGTATTTCGCATCACCCAGTGACAAAGGAATAAGCCTGTAATAACCATCAACACCTTCACAATATCAAACATGTATAGCACCTTCTCTCCTTCGTCATTCAAAAAGAACATAGACAAGATCATATTCTTTGCAGTGCTAAATTCCCTGGCCCTGAAGAATACCCATGTGATATTTACACAAGTGTAGGTAAGTAAGGCCAGTAAAATTCCATTCCAGGCACCGATCTTGATCTTGATCATTCCCTTTAAAAGCCGCTCCACTACCAGGTAGATCCCGTGTAATGCACCCCAAACTACAAAGGTCCATGCGGCACCGTGCCAGAGTCCACCCAATAACATGGTAAGCATTAGTGCGACATACATTCGGGTAATCCCATGACGATTTCCGCCTAACGGGATGTAAAGATAATCTCGCAACCAGCTGGAAAGTGATATGTGCCATCTACGCCACAAGTCTGAGAATCCTATAGCCGCATAAGGATATCGGAAGTTATCGGGTAAGTGTATTCCAAGTGTTAATGCAATTCCAATAGCGCAGGTTGAGTAACCCGCAAAATCGAAAAATATCTGGCCGGAGAATGCCAGGGTTCCGGTCCAGGCATCGAGGCTGTTTAATATATCTTTGGAACCAAAAACGTCATCTGCAGCACCTGATAAAAGGGTATCAGCCAGTACTACCTTCTGAAATAATCCAATAGTTAGCAGGAAAAGCCCCCATATGAACTGGTTAGCCGTAGCTCTTTTTTCTGAATAGAACTGTGTAATTAACTCCTTTGCACGAACTATCGGACCCGCGACTAATTGAGGGAAGAAGGTGACATATAGCGCAAAATCCAGGAATGTTCTCGCAGGCTCAATTCTCTTGTAATACATATCGATGGTATACGACATGGTCTGGAAAGTATAGAATGATATTCCCATTGGTAAAATTATATCCATCGGCCTGGCAGTGTACTCTACACCCACTGCATTCAACATAGCCGTGAAGTTCTCAAGCAAGAAATCCCCATATTTAAAGAAGGCCAGGAATCCCAGATTAACAAGCATGCTCAATAATAACCACAGCTTTCGCTTGCGTTTATCTTCCAGGACTGCCAGCTTTTTACCTGCGGTCCAGTCTACCACCGTGGAGATCCACAGTAATACAACCAAAGGAGGATTCCAAAGGCCATAGAACACATAACTGGCCAAAAGCAGCATCCGCTTTTTGTTGGTCCAGTTGAATATTTTCGAATAGTACAAGACTAATACAACAATGAGGAAAACGACGAAACTTAAGGAATTAAAGAGCATAACTATTCGGTTTTAGAATTGGTTAATACTCCGTCTTTCTTGAAGATCTTTATTATTTCCGTAGTAAAGTAATCTGCATCTTCTTTGGAAAGGTGTGACCATTCCGGAAGGTTCAGATCCTGAAATTGTTCATAATCGGCATAGTGATAGGACGGTAATTTCGATTTGATCACCAATGAATCCCAGTATTCCTCCCTCGGCAAGCCCATGGTTTCAATTTCCTTGAACCAACCATCGGAGGGGCATCGAACTAATATCATATTACCGCCTTTTTCCAGGAACTTCTCTGCATATTCCAGGAAGAATTTAGTTGTGCCCTCTTTATCGGGAGGGGGCATATCCCCGGAAAGCATATCCTGCCAGGCTAGCTTAATAGTATTTGCATAGGCTGTGTCATTCGTAGTCCTGCTGGTCATCTGGACATTTCTGTCCAGCGAAACATCTTCAAACTGGTAAAAGGGTGCCGGTTTAGGGCCTGCACGCTCATCACTAACCTGGCCCCAAAGTAAGGTGCCAAGATCTACATCCGAATCCCAGAACTCATCTGCAACTGTAACGAATGCAAGATTCTTTTGTAACGGCACTGACAAGTGATGGTTTAACCGCTGGGCATAGGTTCTGTCGTAATAATGATCCAGGCGCTCCTGGGCGCGACTTATGGGAGGTGCCTTCGGGAAAGTGGTGGAAAAGAATAGTCCTTCGGTAACCCCGACGATGAGGGTCCCTTTAAAATCTGTATTGTCTACTATATCCCGCAAGGTAGGCAGCGGCGATGCGCCTTGAAAGGCTAGCATTACCGGGTCCGTACCTGTTTGCTCTCTCCACAGATCCAATTGGATGTCGAAAAGTATTCTCGAAGACCCGATAAAGACCACCTGATCGTCAGTAGGATTTTCCAGTTTTGCGCGTTGGATGGAAGAGAGGCTGTTGCTATCGTCAATATTAGGAATGCGTCCCTGTGATCTCCAGTACATTTCCCAGGCAACAATTGATAAAAGCCCTAACAGGATTGCCAGGATGAAAGATCGATGAAGATTCATGTTTGTGATATTTTGAACATACCAAACCTTCTCTTCCAGGGAAGAAGTATCTTATAGAAATCAAAACAAATGGGAATAGGGTACCATAACTGGTATCCCGCAAAATGTGAGATTGGCATGCATTAGTTAGTTAGCTTCATTAAAGATAGGAAAAAAATAACCTTCCAATCATTAATATGTTAAGATCTCAGCCGGGAATGGACCCTAGGCCAGACCGATAAGTACAGCAGATAAAGCAATAATGGCGGGAAGCGCCTGTACAAAGAAGATTTTCCTGCTAGCCGTGATGGATCCGTAGATCCCGGCTATGGCAACACATGAAAGAAAGAATATGGAAACATTTAAACGCCATACCTGGTCTTCAATAAAAAAGGACCAGATAAGTCCGGCAGCCAGGAAACCATTATATAACCCTTGATTAGCAGCCATAGGTTTTGTAGGCTCAAATAATTCCTTCGGAAAACTGCGAAAAACCTTTCGGCCACGAGTGGTCCAGGCAAACATTTCGAACCACATGATATAAAGATGTAAAAGGGCAATGAAGCCAATGAGCAGGTTGGTGGCAAATGACATGAAGTTATAGGTTTGTTTCTATAAACTTACGACAATAATCATTAATCTCATTTCTGGTTTTCAGGAAAGCGTCATGTATCTCTTCATCCGTTCCCTTTATTTTGGAGGGATCACTGAAGTTGTGATGTAGGCGCACGGCATTTGGGGCTGGAATAAACGGACAATTCTCGTTTGCGTGGTCACATACCGTGATGATATAATCCCAATTTACTCCCGCATACTCATCTACATGATTGGAAGTATGAGTACTTATATCAATACCATCCTCCGCCATAATGGAAACCGCTCCGGGATTGAGCCCGTGTGTCTCTATTCCGGCACTGTAGATATTCGCTTTTCCTGCCGCCATTGTTTTCAGATAGCCATGTGCCATCTGACTTCGGCAGCTGTTCCCGGTGCATAAAACTAAAACGTTTTTCATATAGTTCACTTTTTTACTTCTTCGTTCCATTAAGACATTATCGTACCAAATTCCATCTCGCTGTGCCACTTGTTCCCGAATTCCAATTATCCTGAAACCTAGGTCTTCATGCAATTTTATACTGGCAATATTTTGCGGGAAAATTGCAGCCTGAACCGTCCAGAAGCCGAGTTGCTCACTGGTTTTAATAAGATGATCGAGTAGTTTTCTTCCTATTCCCTGGCCCTGGTGTTTACTGGACACGTAGATGGTGTCCTCAACAACGCCCCGATATACCTCTCTTTTTGAAGTAGGGCTTAATGCGCACCAGGCAGTGACTTCGCCGTCTATTTCAACCACAAACCTTCCTTCTGGTAAAAATTTTTTATTCCAGGCTTCCCAATCGGTGACTTCGGTTTCGAATGTTGCAATGCCCGTGTCGAGTCCTTCTTTATATATGACAGCGACTTCCGGATAGTGTTTATCTAGTAACGGGATAATTCTCATGATCTAGCAACAACCACTTCCCGGAGTGCAACATTCGGCAGAATTACTATCGGCTTCTACTGCCTCAGGGACACCACAGGTTTCCTTGGCCTTACAATCTGTTTTTGTTACTGCCAATTTAAGCATCAGATTCGTTCCGTGTATTTCGAAATCGTTAATATACAAGTGCGCCGTGTGAAATAAAGGATTTCCGTATTCGATCTTTACTTCCGAATCCAGGTCGTATGGTTTTATTCGCCCAACCTTGTTGAGTATACCCGTTGCTTTATACGCCGACATATATTCTGTCTTCCCAATTTCAGACGGACTTTCCCATAGCTGGACAATAGTTTCATTCCAATTATCGGAATTGGCACCACAGTCCACTGCATCGATTTGCAGATGCTTGACTTCTGTGATATGATAGTTCGCCCCAACGAGTTGTCCCGGAGTATATTCAAATAACAGGGATTTGTCCTGATGTGCTTTTAATAATGAAAGGAATTCTTGAGTTTTCATAGGTTCGATGAATTGATTAACAACATTTTTGTTCGGTAGTTTCAAAGAACTCGGAGAAGAGTTCTTTTAATGCCATTAGTTTGTCCTTATTTATGGTATAATACTGGGATTTCCCTTCGAATTTACTTTTTAACAACCCCGATTTCTTTATAACCTGGAGATGTTGCGAGGTTGTAGGTTGTGAAAGCCTGATCTTTTCAGAAATGTCCTTGCATAAGCAGCCATCACAATCTCCTATATAATTGAGTATGGAAATTCGCGCCGGATGAGAAAGGACCTTGGCCATATCGGCCAACTGATTAACCTGGATGGAATGCAAATGTCTTTTAGATACTCCCATAATTTGATATTTGTATATCGCAATATTACGATAATATACTGTATAAAAAAAGCTTTCGACAATTTTTTTCGAAAGCTTTTATACTTTTTAGAACCAGGGTTTCTTTCCTACCTGGTAGGTATTGTAGAAATCTTCATCACTCTTTGTAAGATAGATAATACCTTCAATAAATGGAATAATGGCCACGGCCATTATAATGAATATTCCAATGATAAAGCAGTATGTAAGTAATCCTATCACGAAACCGGCTAAAAGAATAATTCCTTCTTTATTGTACCCCAAGATGAATTTGTGAATTCCTAAATAACCAACAAATAGCGCTAGTAAGCCTGCGATGAGTTTTTTATTCTCGGTACTCTTAGTCGCCTCATTCCAGCCTTCCTTGAACTCTTCCGCGGTGGACTTTGCTTCCTGCTTAACTTCCTCAGCCGCTTCCTTGGCGTCTTCGTTTAGTTCATTGGCTTGATCCTTCAGCTCGTCGCCGAGGTTATCGTTGTTTTCTTCAGACATAGTTGAAATCGTTTTTGGTTAGATGACTAAGTTACAAAATTAAAACCATGGTTTTTTATTGACCTGGTACGTTTCGTAGAACTCTTCATCGCTTTTGGTCAGGTAGATTATTCCTTCGATAAGTCCTATAATACCACCGATCCCGCAGGTTACAATGGTGATCACTATTTGAATGATCCCTTCTTGTGTATAGCCTAATATGAACTTATGAATTCCCAGAGAACCAATTACTATGGCGAGTATACCTGCGAGCATCTTCTTATTCTCAGCCCGGGTGACCTGGTTCCACTCTTCTTTTATTTCTCCTGCTGCCTCCTTAGCGCCTTCGCCAATTTTTTCAGCGGCGTTTTCAATGCTATCCTTAGCATCATCGAAAGTATCTTTGTTGTTTTCTTCAGACATAGTTGGTTGTTATTATTGATGAGGATTAAAATTATGAAAAAAAACTCATACCAGCCTGAAGTTTTTTACTTCGAAAAATTATTCAAAGGCGGTATCAACAGGTTCCCATAATTCTATCTTGTTTCCCTCAGGATCCAGGATCCATCCAAATTTTCCGTATTCGTATTCCTGTACTTCACCAACGATGGTTACACCTTCTTCTTCTAAAGCCTTGAGCAATTCGCGAAGGTTCTCCACCCGAAAATTCATCATGAACTGTTTCTCACTTGGGTCAAAGTATTTTGTGTCCTCCTTGAAAGGGCTCCATTGTGTAGAACATTTATTTCCTTCCTCATCTTTCCACCAAAATGTACAGCCCCACTGGTCTGTATTTAAACCTAAATGATCGCGATACCAATTTTTCACTTTATCCGGATCTTTTGTCTTAAAGAAGAATCCGCCTAGTCCTGTCACCCTGTTTTTCATAAGATTATTTTTTATAGTTTTTTTCGTATAATTCGATCCATTCTTTAGCTGTCATTTTAGATGCCAGCTCACCGATAAGATCGTATGGTATGTCGTCCATTTTCTTAAGCCGGACACAACTTTTACCCATATCAAGTTTATACTTACAATGCTTTGCATATTGTGTAACGAACCAATCGTACAATTCGGGATTTGCATAAACACCCATATGGTAAACACCAATGAAGTTCTTTTGACAAGCGATATTCATAAATGGAAGTGGAAGTTCAGGGTCACAATGGTATCCTGGTGGATAGACCGAATGCGGCACATAATATCCTATCATTTTATAATTCATCCCTTCTTCAAAATCTTTGGGCAAATTTTCTAGTATGACCTCCCTTAATTTTTTCATAGGAGCTTTTCTTTCTTCCGGAATTAAATCCAGATATTCTTCAGGTGTGGATGCGTCGTATTGCATGGTTAATTTATTTTCGTTGTAAGATTAATGCTGATATAATGGAGATGACGAGCCCTATCATAGCGACAGTAGCGAACATGATGAAGGCCATAAAACCGGAACCTCCGTATTCTTCCATTTGTTGTTCCAGATTAGCTTTCTGAACTTCGAATTCTTCCGCAGGAAGGGTCGCTTTCATGTCGGCTACCATAGTCGTTAAATATTCCTGCGCGAAATCTGGATTGATCATTGTGGTATAAATATAATCCACTACACCAAACCCTAACCCTGCAAAAAGAGAGATCATGAATCCTATAAACAGTGCTTTTCCAAAGCTCACTTTTCCATTATTTACACGATCTCGGTAGTGTCTGATTCCGAAGAATACAAATACAAGAGACACGACCATAGTTATGTAACCAACTGTCTCTTGCACAGAATAGCTCATGCCTTTCCCAATGAGAAAGGCTAATAGAAAAAGTATACTCGCCGCTAGCAGGCTGTATAATCCGTATTTAATTACTGTTTTTCTCATACGTTACTGTTTTACTGTTCCAGCAAATGTAGGTAAGTGTGCATGCAGCAGTCTCATACTAAAGTACCAAATCGTATGGAACTTTCGTATGAATTCGTAATTATGGAATGATATTGAGGGCTTTTGCCTGTTGTATGGCTTGCGTTCGTCGTTTCACATCCAGTTTGGAAAACAGGTTGGAAACATGTGTTTTTATGGTGCTTTCAGAAACAAATAACTTATCAGCGATCTCTTTGTTCGACAGTCCTTCGGAGATTTCGATGAGGATCTCGTATTCGCGATTGCTAATTCCCAGTTGAGCTATCTTTTGATTATCTATCTTTTTTTCTTCGGAATTGATCTGGTCGCCACTGGAGGCCTTTCGATTCAAAAAAAAACCAATTACAAGAAACAATAATGCAGTCCCTGCAGCCACAAACTCTATTTTTAAGCTGCCAGAGGTAACAGAGTACTGGCTCAATTGAAAGAGTGTGAGGAGCGCAAGAATTAGTAGCGTAAAAACGGCTATGGTTTTCTTCACGCTTAAATTTAGAAAATTCCGGGCTTATTTTTTTATGATCTTTCCTTCAAAAACGTTCAAACCAGCAATATTCGTCAATTGTAAGAAATATATTCCAGTGTTCAGTCGAGATGCTGAAAAAGAATTGTTATCAATACTGCCTTCCATTATCAAACGCCCTTCGGCATTGAATAGTGAGTATGAAAGCTCCATCGGATTGGTAAATTCGAATTCGATAGTATTTTCTACAGGATTGGATTTGAGCGTAATTCCATAAAGATTGAAGTTTTTCGTTCCCAGAGGTATGCACAACACCGTTTCCAATGGTTCCACTGGACAATCGGAAGCCAACCACTCGGTTTGCGTCGCTCCACCGTTGAGAAGACCAGTTTGGTCGAAAAATTCGGCGATCAATTCAAAATTTTCCGTTTCGAGTTCGTATCTGTATAAGTTCGCAAATTGATCGAAGGCATAAATATTATTCGTCTCGCAATCAACAAAATCATTCACGAAAGTGTATACCAAAGGGATGGAACAGCCGATATTTATGATAGAATTTCCATCGTATGCCTTGATGAAGTCATTAAGAATGTTAGGGTACACCAGATAGCCTTTATAGAACGTAAAATCGCCCGGCGAAGAAATGTTATTATCAACTAATTCCAACATTCCTGTGTTTAAATCATAGCTGTATAGTTCTTCGGAAAAGGTCCGAGAGGTCAATAATTGATTATCGGCATTGCTTACTAAGGCTGTATAAGGATCGGCAATGGGCAGATCGGTAATTAAGCTTGCTTCGCCATTCGACGTATCGATCTCGAAAATTTGCCATCCGTTTGTAACCGCATATAGTGTGCCGTCCGGGGTAAACGCGATATCGGTTATATAACCAACTTCCAGAACATCAACCGTAACCAAATTGGTAACCGTTAAGGACTGGGTATTAATTAGCTTAATTTCATTAATACTGTTTACCACGTAGATCTCCTGTGCCTGAAGGGATAAAACAAAAAAGCAGAACAACCAATGTATTTTTTTCTTCATAATCTGCGCTTTCACCTATATAACAATCCAATAACAGAAATTCCTAATTCCCGTGGGGACCTATGATCTGCCAAAATGTTTCATGATCTTTTCAAAAATGGTCTGGGCAAGTTTTTCTTTACTTTCGACGGTCCAACCAGCAATATGCGGACTTAAGATTACATTATCCATTTTAATCAGTTCGGCGAGAGGTCCGGGGAGATCTTCGGAATTGAACAGGGATTCGAAGGAACTTTTCTCATATTCAAGGACGTCCAGTCCTGCGCCAAGAATTTTCCCCGATTTCAAAGCAGCAACAAGATCTGCCGTCACTACACTTTTCCCCCGGGCCGTATTCAGAAACCAAAATGGTTTGCTAAACGCTGAAATAAAATCTTTGTTTACCATTTTGTTGGTAAGAGGAGTCCAGGGCGTATGAAGGCTCAACACATCGGCCATTTCCTGAAGCGTTTTTAAAGACACCTGTGTACCATTCTTGTTCCCCACATTCGGTTTAATATCGTGACAAAGCACGGTGCAATTGAAACCTTTCATCTTCTTGGCAAAGGCTTTTCCCGTATTTCCATAGCCTATCAGCCCTACGATCTTGCCGTCCAGTTCGGTTCCTCGATTCGATTCTCTATTCCATTTACCTTCTCTAACCTCGCGATCGGCCCGATTCAGGTTGTTAAATAGGGAAAGTAGCATTCCCAGTGTGTGCTCGCCGACGGCGTTCCGGTTTCCTTCAGGAGCAGCAAGCATTTTAATATTCTTCTTTTTCGCATAATCAACATCAATACTGTCCAAACCAGCACCTACCCGCGCTATGAATTTCAGGTTCGTGGCAAGGTCTATGAAATCACTATCGATCTTGAACCGGCTACGAATCACAATGCCGTCGAAATTTTGGATAACCTTTTCAATTTGCTCCCTGGGACTAATATAGTCTTCGGTATTGCGAAAACCTGCTTTGGCGAGTTCTTCTATTAATATAGGGTGATTTGAGTCGAGGTGAAGTATTTCCATCACTAGATCTTTGGATATTCAGTCTTCGTTTTATCATGAACGACCTCACCAGTGTGTTTCGTACTTAATTTTTCAAATAGTAACAAGTGAACTTCCTCATCTCCCCGACTTTTAGGGCAATGTTCCACACCTTTCGGGACTACAATAATCTCTCCCTCATTCACAATTTCAACTTTGTCTCTAAAATGCATTTCCAAGGTTCCTTTCTGGACATAGAATAATTCGTCTTCATGCTCGTGCGCATGCCACACAAATTCACCCTGGATCTTGGCCAGGATTACTTGCATATCGTCTACAACAGCAATCTGATGCGGATGCCATTGGGCATCGAATTTCTTTAATTTCGCTTTGATATTGATAGGAGTCATAGCACTTTATTTTTCTTCAAACAAAGTACGAATTTCTGAAGGAATCTTGGAAGGTTTCAGAGTGCTGGCATTCAAGAGGCACCAGATCGTTTTGGCTTCAATAAGCAATTTTTCATCTTTTATTCTGAATATGCGATATTGTCTTTCGCTCTTTACCCCGGCTGATGAATCGACCCAGGTTTCCACCTGTAATGTTTCACCTTCGAAGGCAGGGGCTTTATAATCGATTTCGTGGTGCA
Organism: Flavobacteriaceae bacterium; assembly: GCA_013043685.1. GTDB lineage: Bacteria > Bacteroidota > Bacteroidia > Flavobacteriales > Flavobacteriaceae > Pukyongia. The sequence continues at coordinate 78,665 of JABDNT010000013.1, forward strand.
GAACATACCAAACATAGGATTGCCTTATTGCTTCAGAAGCATTTCGCTCCCAGTGTTGTTGTGCAGCATCAAGACACCATTGCATATAAGCCAGGTTATTTACATGATCTCTTGCATCGATTGCTGAAGACGGGACAGTAATTTCATAGCTGTAAACTTCAGGCTTCAAAAATTCAGTATGATTTTGGATATCCAGAAGAAAAGGAAAATTCCGAAGATATCATTGCTAGTAGTAATAAAAGGACCGGTTGCAATCGCCGGGTCGATACCCCGCTTATCTAATATTATCGGTACGAAGGTGCCTACCAACGCTGCAACGATAATTACAGATAGCATAGAGACAGATATGGTGATGCTAACCAATTGATCCTGGCCCACAATCGTACCAAAAAGTATGACTAATAATCCGAGCGCCACTCCATTGATGAGTGCCAGCCCTACTTCTTTGAGTAATCGTTGAAAGAGACTGCCTTTCACATTATCATTGGCCAGACCCTGCACGATGATCGCACTGGATTGCACTCCAACATTCCCTGCCATCGCAGCGATTAGGGGTGTAAAAAAGAATAGTATCGGGAAATTATTTAAAGCCTCCTCGAAACCCTGCATAATATAAACACTCCCCAAACCTCCGAAAAGTCCGAGAACCAACCATGGAAGGCGCGCACGTGTGAGCTGAAAAATACTGTCATCCGCTTCCACATCGATGGAAATACCCGCAGCGAGCTGGTAATCTTTTTCAGCTTCGTCCTTGATAAAATCCACAATATCATCAATAGTAATACGCCCCATCAGCAGGCCTTCCTCATCTACCACAGGAATAGCTTCCAGGTCATATTTATGCATGATACGGGCAACCTCTTCATTTTCAGTGTTCACAGTAACATAGTCTACTTTGGGAATATAAACTTCACTTATGTGGGCTTTTTCAGGAGCTGTAAGAAGATCCTTCAATGAAAGCCTGCCTTTTAGTTTTCCGTCCTTATCGGTAACGTAAATGGAATGTACGCGAGTCACATTCTTTGCCTGTCGTCTCATTTCCCGTACACATCCGGCTACGGTCCAGGTCTCTTTTACCTTTACCAGTTCTTTTGCCATCAATGCACCTGCAGTGTCTTCATCGTACTTTAATAGCTCAACGATATCAGCAGCAAGAATATCATCTTCTATCTTTTCAATTACTTCCTGCTGGATCTCATCATCAAGCTCGGCCACCACATCGGCTGCATCATCCGTATCCATTTCCTTCAATTCTTCCGCAATTTCCTTTGGGGACAGGCGATCGAGGATCTTCTCCCTAACATCGTCATCCAGCTCCATAAGAGCTTCCGACGTGATCTCACTTTCAAGAAGTTTTATTAAATAGGTGGCCTCGTCACTCTTCAGTTCTTCCAGGATTTCGGCCACATCGGCGAAGTGCAAGTCTTGCAGGAGTTCGCGCAACGCCTTACCATCTTTAATGGCAATTAGTTGTTCAACCTGTGCTAGGAAATCAGTTGTTAGCTGAAATGGCATCTTCTTCTATCTTTTTGGTGAGCATTATAAACTCTGTAACCGAAAGTTGCTCCGGTCTGAGCCCAAAGATAGTATCTTCTTTTAGTTTTTGAGAAAGATTGAGGCTTTTTAAGGAGTTCCGAAGTGTTTTGCGGCGCTGCTGGAAGGCTATTTTCACTACTTTGAAGAATAATTTTTCATCACATGGGATGTTAAATTCTTTCTTTCGGCGGAGTCTTAAAACACCACTATCTACTTTTGGCGGTGGATTAAACACTCCTGGCTTCACTGTGAAAAGATATTCCGCATCATAGAAGGCCTGGACGAGCACAGAAAGAATTCCATACCTTTTAGTACCCTCTTTTTCACAGATCCGTTCGGCTACTTCTTTTTGAAACATCCCGGTAAATTCCGGTATACGGTCACGGTGCTCCAGCATCTTAAAAACGATCTGGGTTGAGATATTATAGGGGAAATTCCCGGTAATGGCGAATTCTTCTCCTTCGAAGAGGGTTGATAGGTTGTATTTGAGGAAATCTGCTTCGAGGATGCTTAAATTCTCCTGAGGATAGTGCTTATCAAGGTAACTTACAGATTCATTATCTAATTCCATTGCGATGATCTTCACCGGCTTTTCAATCAGGTATTTCGTTAATACGCCCATACCTGGACCAATTTCGAGCACATTCGTACAAGAACTTAAGGATAGGGTATTGCTAATTTTTTCAGCAATACCTTCATCATGAAGAAAATGCTGTCCCAGGTGTTTCTTGGCGCGAACTGAATTATTCATAAGCTTCAAAGGTACGTAAACTGCCAGGATGGGATCTTCGGGTAATTAGGGAATCGATTTTACCGTATAACGAATGTTTTTCCAGTTCAACTAATATATGTAAGAAATTTCCGAGCGATTTGTACATTTAGTTCTCATTGCGCCAGATCATGATATTTTATTTAAACAAATCTCACGAAAATGAAAAAGTATTCCCTCCTGATGGCGCTCCTCATGGCGTTGAATGTATCTGCGCAAATTCCCGTTACGAAATCTACCGAGACCAAGGTTGAGGATAACGGATTTAAGTTTAAAGTCATTCCTACAAGAATCAATTCTTCCTATTCAGATTACGGCTCCTGTTTATTTCGAGATAAGTTTATTTCTGTTTCATCCAGGAAAATTGGTGTTTTTGCGAAGAAAGACCCGGTGACCAAGGAACCATTTCCAAATTTATTTTGTAGTGATATTGGTCCCGATTGGGATCTGAACCGCCCGTTGCTGTTTTCTTATTTATTGAATAAAAATGAAAATCTTGGCACCATCACCTTTAGCGAGGATGGATTTACAATGTATTTTACCACGAATAAAAAAGGAGATACTCAATTATTTCAAATTTTCAGGGCTCAAATGGATCCCAAGAAACTCGGCAAGTGGGAAAATGTCACCCCAATGCCATTTAACAGTAATGAATACTCAGTTGAGAATCCACACCTTAGCACTGATGGCAAAACACTTTACTTTGCTTCAAATATGAAAGGCTCAAAAGGGGGTTTCGATATTTTCAAAGTAGACATCGCCGAAGATGGAAGCTATGGTCCGGTTAAACCTGTTCCAGGTAAGGTGAACACAGCTAGTGATGAAAAGTTTCCATACACTTCAAAGGACGGGAAGTTCCTGTATTTTTCGTCCAAAGGGCATGACAATTTCGGCGGATACGATTTGTTTATGTCGAAAATTACGGAAAAAGGGTTTAAAGATATTGTCAATCTAGGAGATTCGATTAACTCGATAAGTGATGAGATCGCTTTTATATCTGTGACGGATCGGGTAGCGTATTTCACATCCAATCGATCTGGCGGAAAAGGAGGTTTTGATATTTACAGGGCGATCGGAATTACTAATGACCAGGAGGTCGACATCAATTAGATCATTTCCATTTTATTGTTCTGTCACAACTTGCAGTTCAGTTCGAAAAGCAACGAATTTACCTTCAAAAGGTTTGCTCTGTGCCCGCAAAATTGCTGCGTTTTCTTTGTAGTATTTTTCCAGGGTTTCTTTGGAGTCGGTCCTGTATTGTACCGAATAAGTAATACCGCCCATTTCTTCTTCTACCAGGACCCTTGTCATTAAGGCCTTACTGAATTTACCAGTATCAAGCATGGCCGGAATATGTTCCGATTTCATCCAGTGAAGCCAGTCGTCATGAACGGTTTCGTCTATATTAATGGTTACGTTGTAAATGTACATGCTACGTTAATTTATGACATCACCACGAAGCATCCGGAAACGCTTACGGGCTTCAACGAAATATATGCTGTCGGCAAAATCGTAGATGATCTGCTCATAGAGATCTTTCGCTTTTTCAGGCATACCCAGTTGATTTTCGTACAATTTGGCAAGCCGGTAATAAGCATCGTCTGCCAGTATATCCTCCTTGTAAAATTCGATGATCTTCTGATACGCTGCTTCTGCCTTCTCAAACTGATACGTTTTTTCGAAGAGTCTGCCTTGCCTTAACAAAGCTTCATCTTCTATCTTTTCCCCCTTGTGATTTTCAAGTATATCGTCCATGAAGGCAATAGCTTCCGGGTATTTTTTCTGCAGTTCCAGGAGATCAGCCCGCGCAAATTTCTTTAGTGCCGTCTGCGTGGAATCCTCCAATGAATTATCACGGATCATCAGGCTAAGCTCCATGGCATCGTTTGAAATTAATTGCGAAGCTGATTTTTTCAACACATCCAACTGGATCTGGGCCCATTCAAAATCACCTTTATAATAACTTGTTTTTGCTACTTTGAAACTGGCTTCCTGTGCCAGGATATCATTTTTCACCTTTTTCTGTATCTGAGAATAAAAGATCAATGCCTGATTAAACTTTTCATCGAACACTAACACATCTGCGAGCTCCATTTTTACTCTGGCCTGCTGATAAATAGTTAATTCCTCATTAACTAAAAGTTTTAAATTGGAGATGGCCTTGTCTTTCTTTCCTGCGCTAAAGGCCAGGAAATGATTGTAATCCAATTGGAGTGCGTACGATCTGCCATTTCTGCCATATCGGTCGAGTAAACTTTCAAATTCCTTCTCAATTTTGGGATATTCATCCGGGGTAGCGGTTTCCAATAAGATCGTCATACGATATTGCTGTCCCTGCATTTCAGCTTGTGCCGTGGGTGCGTTTTCTATCACAAAATCTATGATCTCAGAGGCTTCTTCAAAGGCCCTTTCATCTATGGCAATAAGGCCCAGGTCAACGATTCCGGTTAAATCTCCGGGATTCCTTCGGTATATGGCTTTTTCCTGGGTAAATGCTTTCTTGAATTGTTTTTGCTGAATAAATAACCAGCTCAACAACTCATTATACAGCACATTAGGATTTGACTGTGATCTTTTTAGTAAGGTCTTCCGAAGGATAATATTTGCTTCATTATTAGGATCCTCATTAACGTACTGACTAAAATTTCGCTTTGCGATAGAGCGATAGGCCGGATTCTCCCTCATAAGATTCAGGTAGGTACCAAACATTTCTTCCAGTTTACCCAATTCACCATAAATGCGCGCAAGCTGCACATTATAGTCCTTATTAGGATCCCTTGCCATAGCCGTTTCATATACTTCTACGGCCTCATTTAGCAGGCTGTATTCTTCAAAGTTCTTCCCAATGGAGTAGGCGTACACAGGATTATCGTACGTAAAATCTATTGCCTTTCGGTAATTTATATCAGACAATGAATCTTTATCCTGAAGGGAATAATTATAACCCAGTTCAACATATAAATGAGGGATAATTCGTCTTCCATTTAATTTTTTCAGAAGCATTTCTTCAGCTACCGAAAATTTCTCCAACTGCTGATTCGACTGAATTATATACAAAAAGAAATCCTGGCGACCGGGATTCTTACGGTACAGCTTATCGTATATGGTAAGCGCCTTTTCATATTCCCCGCGATCGAAGTAATTCTTGGCCAATAGCTCATTCTGCCCAAAGCTGGGAGCCGCCATCAATAATAATAGTACTAATACGATTATTCGCATATGGTAAATATAACGAAATGATTACGGAAACTGTATATCAAAAATAAAGCCGTTTCTTACGAAATCATATCGAATCCGCAATAGGGAACCAGAACCTCAGGGATCTTTATGCCTTCGGGTGTCTGATAGTTCTCAAGAATTCCTGCCAGCACCCGTGGCAACGCCAGAGCACTTCCGTTAAGTGTGTGTACTAGCTGATTCCTTCCGTCGGTTTCTTTAAATCGAAGTTTTAAACGATTGGCCTGAAAAGATTCGAAATTAGACACTGAAGAGATTTCCAGCCAACGATCCTGAGCCGTTGAAAACACTTCAAAATCGTAGGTTAGGGCCGAAGTAAATCCAAGGTCTCCTCCACAAAGGCGCAGAATACGATACGGTAATTTAAGATCACGCAAAATTCCTTTCACATGTTCTACCATATCCTCCAGTGCTGTGTAACTATTATCGGGATGTTCAATTCGAACAATTTCAACTTTATCAAATTGGTGGAGTCGGTTCAATCCACGAACATGCGCCCCGTAACTTCCAGCCTCACGTCGAAAACAAGGGGTATACCCTGTACAGGTTATTGGCAATTCGTTATGCATTAAAAGATTTCCCCTGAATAAATTCGTTACCGGAACTTCGGCTGTTGGGATCAGGTACATATCGTCCGCAGTGACGTGATACATCTGTCCTTCTTTATCTGGTAATTGTCCCGTACCGAAACCACTGGCTTCATTCACCATAAGAGGAACCTGGTATTCCGTATATCCTGCTTCGGTGTTTTTATCCAGGAAATAAGTGATCAGCGCACGTTGTAACTTAGCACCTTTTCCTTTGTAAACGGGAAAACCAGCACCCGTTACTTTTACCCCTAATTCAAAGTCGATAATATCATATTTCTTAGCCAGTTCCCAATGAGGCAGCGCCTCATCACCAAGGGCCGGGATCTCACCTTCCAGAAACACCTCCTCATTATCGTTTTCATCTGTGCCCGCCGGAACACTTTCATGCGGGATGTTTGGTAAATCATACAGAAGTTGCTGCAATCTCTCGGTAGCCTGGTTGAGTTGTTCCTGTAATACTTTCGAAGTTTCCTTTAACTCAACCGATTTTTGTTTTAGCTCATTGGCTTTTTGTACTTCACCCTGTTTAAAAAGCATTCCTATTTCTTTCGAAAATTTGTTCGACTGTGATAAGGTATCATCCAATTGTGCCTGGGTTCCCCGACGGTCTTCATCGGCCTTCAAAACGGCCTCAAATTCGGTCCTTACATCAAGGCCTCGTTTAGTCAATGCCTGAATGAAAACTTCCTTGTTTTCACGAATTTCATTTACCTGTAGCATATTCCGTAGAAATTTATAAATCTCTCTTGTTTTTACTGTAGAGATCAAGTGGCAAAGTTAGCGAAAATGCCTATTTTTTATCCTCTTTTTTGTGATAATCCTCTGGGGAGGGAAGTATCCATTCATGGTGTTTGAAATGATGCCATTCTTCGGCCGCCAGATCGGTGTCGAGATCGATCAATCTATGAAACTCCCCGTTATTCACTTTCACCCTTACATCCATATACACGGCAACATTGCGCCCTTTTTCCAATTCGATCTTCTCAATACGCTGCGCAAGCTGCCAAAGTAGATCAGGTTTAGCACGAACATTTCGGTTTTGTTTAGGGCTTAACAACGCTGTGAAGTCGTAGCGTTCTCTTTTCTTAGTTTCTTTGTCTTCCACCCAAACAGTGAGCATTCCACGTTTAGTGCGCAGCATCATGCGCCAGCTAAGCCGGTGGGCCTCTTCGGTCCACAAAACATCGTCCTTAAAGAACCAATGCCGTAAAGGCAAGGCAACTTGAACTATGAGATAGGCACTCATAATACTTATAATAAGCGGTTTCATTTTCGGGACAACGACCTTACCTTCAGTATAAACGAGATTGCGCTTTTGGAGAAACCATCGCTGAAGGGTTTCAGGCGAGAAGAAGAAAAAAGAAAAGGCAATCGACATATAAGGAAAGATCCCGATCTGAAACACAATAGAATTAAATAAATGAAAGAATACCGATATCCAGAATGCGACTACCCTGGTGCGTTTCCATAATAGAAGAGGGACTATGAGGAGATCGAAAAATATTCCCACATAGGCTATACACCAGTGAATCCATTCCTGCTGGAGGAACTCTCCGATGAGCCAATAGCTCTTCTTCCCGCTCATAAATAATGCGGCAACAGAAGCATCGAGCCAATCCGGGTATAGTTTGGCAACCGAGGCGTAGGCATATACGATTCCTATTTGCAGGATTACGAATATTTTCACCCATTGTGGCATTGAGGGTGACTTTATTTTTGGATTGAATCTTGCATCGAGGGAAAACCAGCGATTTGCAGGAAGAAACACCATGATCCAGCATAGCAGCATCATTAAATAGTAATGGTTATTATATGAAGTTTTCTGCATGAGGTAGACTCCGGTCCACATTAAAGCATAAGCGGCCATACTGAATCGATACCTGTATCCAAACATCACCCCTAATCCGAAAATTCCCATCAGTGCAAAATAGAAGTACATTCCATTTCCCGGGAGTGGCTGAAGGAATTCAAATCCGATGAAATTAAAAGTGAATTCGGGATCCACAAGGGTCCGTTTTACCCAGCCTGTTGCAATAGCCCCAAAACCTTCAATAGTTATAAGAAGTCCGAAAACAACCCGCCATAGAACAAGCCCTGAATTGTCGATATGTCTGAAAAGTATCTTATCCAAAATGCTTTAAGAAGTTTCTGGCGAACTCTTCATCCTTCTGTATGGCCTCTTTCAATTCAGACACACTTTCGAATGTCTCTTCTCCGCGAATGCGTGTAATGAATTCTATTCGAAGTTCTTTATCATACAGATCACCATCGAAGTCCAGGAAATAGGTTTCAATAGTCTGTTTTTCGCCTCCTACGGTTGGATTGGTCCCAATGCTCGTAATTCCGTACACCAGGCCGCCATTGATTTCGGAAAAAACAACATAAACGCCATTTCCGGGGATCAGTTTATACCCCTCCTGTATCTGTAGATTTGCGGTGGGGTATTCGATCGTCCGGCCTATACTTTTCCCTTTTACCACAATGCCGGAAAGCATGAATGGATAACCCAGAAACTGATTTGCGGTAGTAATATCGCCGGTTTTTATGGCTTTTCTGATCTTGGTGGAACTCACAGTAACTTCGCTGATTTCCTGAGCCGATATCTCTTCAACTTCAAAATCATATATCTCGCCAAATTCCTTAAGATCTTCAATGCTCGCCGTGCGATTTCGGCCAAACCTGTGATCGTATCCAATAATTACCTTACCTGCGTTAAGAGCATTTACCAGAATATCACGAACAAATTCTACAGCGCTAAGCCGCGAAAACTCAGCAGTGAATGGATGAACGATCAAATGATCTAATCCGATTTCATTGAGTAGTTCTTTTTTTTCGGAAATAGTATTGATCAATTTGATATTACTTTGCTTCTGAAGTACCATACGTGGATGCGGAAAGAAGGTTAACAAGACCGAATCCATACCATCTTTTCTGGCGGTTGCGACCAATCGTTCAAGTATAGCTTTATGCCCAACATGAACCCCGTCGAAGGTTCCTATAGTTACTACACATGGCTTTTCGCCTTTATACGACATTGCCGAAGTATGTTCCTTCATCCTTATGTTCCGTTAAATGTATTCATTGTAATATTAACACCGGCCAGACCAAAACTTTCAATAATTTGTTTCCCTTTTTTAAAGCGTTCGGGTAATTTTTCCGCTTCTTCGGCTGTCCATTCACCCAGAACATAATCTACCTGCCTGCCTTTCGAAAAATCGTCACTTATTCCGAATCGAAATCGATTATACGTAGTAGTCTGCAATACATTTTGGATATTCTGCATTCCATTATGGCCACCATCACTGCCCTTAGTCTTTACACGAAGAGTTCCGAAGGTTAAATTAAGATCGTCCGTGACGACCAGTAAATTTTCCAGGGGTATCTTTTCCTTCTCCAGCCAATATTTAATTGCTTTCCCGCTGAGGTTCATTAAAGTGCTGGGTTTTAGGAGGAGGAAGGTCCTTCCTTTTTTCTTGTAGGTGGTCACATCACCCAGTCTCGCAGTTTCCCAGGTGAGGGACTCTTCTTCTGCCAGCTGATCCAGTATCTGAAATCCAACATTGTGCCGGGTGTTTTTATATTGTGGCCCGATATTTCCAAGGCCTGCAATAAGGAATTTTTTCATAGGGTCACCATCTGTGAGAGGAGTGTCGGGGATACCCCCGAATAATTTTCTGAAAAACGCGAACATTCAGTTTTAAATTCTGAAGTAAAAATAAAAAAAAAGCACCCGCGAACTACGGATGCTTTTAAATATATTATCGAGAAGTGATTATTCCTCAGCCGGAGCTTCTGCCGGTGGAGCTTCCGCACCTTCCGCAGCACCTTCCGCACCTTCTTCTCCTTCAAGTCCTTCTTCTCCTTCAAGTCCTTCTTCATCTTCTTCTACTTCATCCACAATAGCGGTACGTGAAGTTCTTACCTGACAGATAACGGTGTTATCCGGGTGAAGGATATTATATTCGTCAGACATCACAGAAGTTATGTACTTCTTGTCTCCAATTTTCATTTCAGTGATATCCATTTCGATGAAATCGGGAAGATTCGCAGGAATTGCTTTGATTCTGAGTTTACGTGTAACAATACGAAGTACACCTCCGTTACGCACACCTTTTGAATTTCCAACGACACGAACCGGAATTTCCAGCATTACTTCCTTATCATCAAATATTTGATAGAAGTCGATGTGTTGAATTCGGTCTGATACCGGGTGGAACTGAATGTCTTGAAGGATGGCATTCACTTTCGTACCATCTTCTAAGGCAATTACAACCGTATGTACATCGGGAGTATACACAAGGTTTTGAAATGCCTGTTCATCTGCTGAAAAGTGAATAGGCTCGTCTCCTCCGTATACTACGCAAGGAACCTTTCCAGCATTACGTAAGGCCTTCGTTGCCGACTTGCCCACGCTTTCTCTTTTAGATCCGTTGATTGTAATTGATTTCATTGTATAATTTTAATTAATCGCTCAAAAACTAAGCGGGTGCAAATGTATGGTTTTTTCTGAAAAGACTAAAGATTATTGAACAAAGATTACTAGAATCAGGAAGCAAGACGGCATAATTATTCAAGGTCTTAGGAAGAATCAATTATTTATCCTGATTCTTGAATCTTGAATCCTGGTTCTTTAGAAGTTACATCAGGAATTTGGAACTAATCGACTTGTTAGCATTCACACTTAGCATTACATCCGCAAAGAGGTTGGCGCAGGTGAGCACACGAATTTTCGGGCTTTGTTGTCTCAGCGGAATAGAATCGGTTACGATAAGTTCTTCCAGCTTCGAGTTTTCTACCCGTTCGTACGCATTTCCCGAAAGAATAGGATGGGTACAGATTGCGCGTACACTTAAAGCGCCTCGTTCCATCATGAGGTCAGCAGCTTTAGTCAGGGTTCCGGCAGTATCTACCATGTCGTCCACAAGCACCACGTTCTTGCCACTCACATCACCTATAAGTTCCATATGAGAAATCACATTGGCCTTAGCACGCTGTTTGTAACATATCACTACGTCACTTTCCATAGCCTTGGAATACGCATAGGCACGTTTCGAGCCACCCATATCGGGGGAAGCAATGGTGAGATTACCCAAATTGAGTTCTTTTAGATAGGGCAAAAATATCGTGGATGCAAATAAGTGATCTACAGGTTTTTCAAAAAATCCCTGAATTTGGTCAGCGTGGAGATCCATAGTAATAATTCGTGTGGCACCAGCCGTTTCGAGCATTTTTGCAACCAGTTTGGCGGCAATAGGAACACGCGGTTTGTCCTTTCTGTCCTGTCGTGCCCACCCGAAGTATGGCAGGACAGCCGTTATATGCCTCGCCGAAGCCCTTTTGGCCGCATCCAGCATTAACAGCATTTCCATAAGATGATCACTGTTAGGGAATGTTGAACCCACAATAAATACACGGCTACCCCGCACCGATTCTTCAAAAGAAGGCTGGAACTCGCCATCACTGTAGGTGGATGTAATTACTTTCCCAAGCGGAATTCCGAAGGCATCAGCGATGTTTTGAGCAAGCTCCTGACTCTGTTTGCATGGAAATATTTTGGGTTCGGGAATAGGTACAGGCATTTTGACGATATGTTGGTTTGCTGCAAATGTAAAATTATCGTTATGGAATTCGTAAAAATGAAAGCGGGATTTACTAACAATTTTGAATTTATTGTTTATTTTTGCCGTCCCCTTAAGCCTCGGTGGTGGAATTGGTAGACACGTTGGATTCAAAATCCAATGGCTTCACGGCCGTGCGGGTTCGATTCCCGCCCGAGGTACGATAAACCAAAAAACGGGAAAAGTTGAGCGAGCTTCAAAAA
>JABDNT010000035.1 GCA_013043685.1 Flavobacteriaceae bacterium
GTATGTCCCTCTCCATGTGTTCCCGTAAAAGATAGTTGAGTGGTCGAAATAGCTGTAAAATCTCCAGGAGCGATCGCGGTGCCGTTAACTGTAAAATAATCGACAGTAAAACCGCCTGTAACTTCACCGGTGAGGGAAACAGTAAAGACTGCTGTACCTGCACTTTCATTCACACTGGCATCGTTAATGGCTAAACCAATAGGATCACCATTCTCAGTAACATATATCTTTTGTGTATGTTCAATTTGGTTATTTGCACAGTCAGAAGCGGTCCATGTTCTTACAATGATATAGGTAGTACTGGTATTATCACCTATATAGGACTCGTTAAAAACTACCTGTGGATTTGTATCACATGTATCTGTGGCAGTTAATGTTTCCGGTGCAGGAATATTATCGAAGGCTGCAGTAGTATCTGCAGGTAATGCTTCATTAAATGTTGGAGCGGTATTGTCTTCTACTGTGATCACCTGCGTAAATGCAACACTAGTACGGCCACATCCATCAGTAAATGTCCATGTATTGGTATAGGTTCCGATCACCTCACAGCTCGGATCCTCAACAAAGGGACCTGATATTTTATCCAGGGTGAACGTACAGTCTTCAGGAGCAGGCTCCATTGACTGTGCAGCACTTAGACCGGCTGCATCATCACATTCTAATACAGTATCCAATCCATTAACAGGTGTAGCCCAACCTAATTGAGCTGGTTGGTTGATTGTAATTATACTGGGATCGTGATTCCCCATTCCGCACTCGTCTAATGTACCTGAACTATTGGTGGTTTGGGTGGCCGGGTTGATCTCACCCGTATAAGTCGCTTCTGCCTGAATCTCGAATTGGCCTTCGCAAGCTCCTTCCAGGAAATAGCATTGTCCGTTTACGAGTACATCAAAATCAATGTTGTATTGTGGATCTCCCGCATCGGTATATCCATCTTCAACATTAAATATTAATTCCCGGGTACCACTGTTATAGGTAAAAGTTGTTCCTGGTGGTAGTGGTTGTGTGGAATCAAATTCCACTTCGGCAGGCAAGATTGTAGTGATCTCCAGGTTTCGAACATTGTCGTTTCCTGTGTTCTCGATACTTAACGACAAAGTTGCTACTTCACCGGGATCATAGTCGCTATTCAAAGGTGAGGTCGTAAACTCCAATGCCCCCAAAGAGGGTTCATAAACTTCAATGGCAAAACCTACTAGATATAATCCGTAAGTTTCATTTCCGGAAGCAGCTCTAAATGAGGTACTGGTTTGGCCATTCGCAATTAAAGTATTACCAGGATTGTTCAATTCAAAAACCGAGGCATCATATCCCAGGGTATTCGTACTCGCTGGATTCCTATCCACAAAATTCACCCCATCTCGGGTGATTCGACTGCTAAAGAAATTGTTCTCGTCACGTAAAGCAGTACTAATTTTTTCCCAGTTTCCATCTGGTTTTTTAATCTGGAAGTTATCCTGATCCAGATCATTATCTCCTTCGATGGAACCTATTATAAGGTTGGCTTTAACATCACCGGTCGGAACGGCCAAAAATCCATCGACTTCAAATTCTGTTGTTTGGTTGTTGGCAATGTGCGAATACCCATCAAAAAGGGTAATATTCTTTCTCGTTAAATCGTTGGATTCGTAAACAAAGACGATCTGCCATCCACCGGCAACACCAACATTTCCTCCGTTGTGGATATCCATACCTCCCCAAGCTGCTTTCACATTGGCAACTTGATATTTTCCATAAGGACTAGAAAGCCCTTGTATTAAACTCGTAATATCTTTAACACAGATGTAAGGATCATTATAGAAATGTTCCGGACGTCCATAATATAAAACTTCATCGGCTGATAAAGTAGAATAGGATGATGAACCCGGTAGCATCAATTTAACATTGTTATGGCTCCAGGTATCGTCATTTTGTGTATCACCTCCATCTTCTTTATCAGAAGCAGCCCAATACAAATAGGCACCAGTGAATTCCAAACAAGAAACACCCGGCTCTGGATTTGTCAAATTTGCACTACTGGAATTAAACGTAGATGCATCAAAATCGATATCTACAAAAACACGGTTATCACTATCCTGGTTATCAACACCGGGAGTATTGAATGAATTGGTCGGATGAGCACTCAACATATTGTTGGCGATCATGGTCACATCACCTTTGACGGTGGCGTTGTACCTTGGCGTAAATGCTTTCTTTACCTGTGAAGTACCTTGCCATGTAAAAAAGAACAAGACTGGTAACAGGATAAATTGCCAAAAAGAGTTGGTGAAAGTAGTTTTGTGCATAGGGCTAAGATTAACGTTTAGATTGGGACGAAACGGCTCGTAGATTCAGGGGAAAACTTACGTTTTACTTGTTTACTTCATCTACTTGTGTGATTTTGATTTTTTCAACTTCATTTTCGTCATCAATTTTGCTTTCAATCAGTGTCCCATTTCTAGCGGGACGGGTTAGATTCTATTGATTTCTTAAAGACAAATTTCCTCTAAAGTGCTGTAAAAGAAGAATTTAAAAGGTTAAGGTTCAGAAAATCTCGATTAAAATCAAAATCTTCGTTCAAGTGTTTAAATTACTTGTTTATCGGGGTAGGGGTTGCACAATTGCTCGATGAAAAGCGTATTTTAAAGAGGCTTTTCTTTGAGTATTGGAGGAGTTGAAACGGAATTTACTTTTTTATTGGAGGGGATCAATCCTTCAGTAAGACCTCTACGCCGCTGAAGTAAATTGATAACTCATCCTCACCTTGATGATGTGTATTAAACCACAATCCGTTGAAGTGTTCAGGTCTTGCCAATTTGGTACGGATCCTGGCCACGGAGTCATTACTTTTTCTCCATGTCCATTCAGTAATATGATAATCGGAATTTATATAAAAATCATAGACATCTCCCGGGGTATATCCTCCCGAATCTCCATACGAAATGGTGACTTTTCTATTTACAACCTCCTTATTGGATGCCTCATTCATGCTTTCAACTTCATACGTAAAACTGTCCCTGTCCCACACAAGTTTAAACGGGAACAGAAGCCAATATGAATCATTTATAAACCTTGCATCAACACCCATCATAGTACTGTCTACCTGCTGTTTGTTATACTGCACGGTAACGGTATCTATAGTAGACCTGACCAAACTGTTTTTGATATCCCAGTGCCAGGATCGGGCTGATTTCCTTGTCGGGCGATCCACATTAAATGTAAATGAGATCTGCTCGACATCTGCCCAGGACTGGTAGCCATAAGCATCTGCAATACTGTCTAGCAGCGATTTAGGTGAACTGGTCTCCATCTTTTTTTTAGGGGCTTCCTGGCAGGCAATGATAAGTAGGGCAAGTAATAAATAGATACAATGTTTCACAGAAATAGATTTTCGTCAAATATAGAGTGTTTTTTGAGGCCAACTTTGATGTATTTTTGAATAAAGTGACAACTTCCCCGCCAGTAGCATAAAATTGATCCTCTTTTATGGTGACTTTTCTCAAACAATTGTGTCTTATACTATTAAACAAGCAGACCAAGAACACATTGGGAAGGGAAGATCCTTATAAAGATCTAACGGATCTGGAGCTCGTTGAGCGGATCACGAAGGATAATAATACGATGCTTTTTGGCGTACTCTATGACCGGTACGTCAAAATGGTCTATAATAAATGCTATGGCTTTGCACGTTCAGAAGATGAAGCTGAAGATCTGACCCAGGATGTGTTCTTACTGCTTTTTGTAAAATTGAAAAGTTTTCAAGGCAGGTCTAAATTTTCCAGTTGGTTGTATTCGTTCACCTATAATTTTTGTGTGAATTATGTCAACAGAAATAAGGAACGAAAGATGAGCGATAAATCGAGTCCGATCGAGAAATCTGAACACAAGGTGAGGGAAGAAATATCGGATGACTCACTCTTTGAAATGCGTTCCGAAAAATTGCAACGCGCTCTTGATCTGATAGATCCGGATGATAAAAAGATCCTTTTGCTAAAGTATCAAGATGATGTTTCCATTAAAGAACTGCAGAGCTTGCTGGAAGTAGGCGAAAGTGCAGTAAAAATGAGATTAAAACGGGCGAAATCCCGGATTTTAGAAACCTATAATACCTTAGAATAGTATGGCTGATCTTAAAAACAACCCGTTTAAGGATTTAGAACGCTCCTTACTAGAGGCGCCTCCTCACATGAAAAAGAAGGTAATGAGCGATATAGCAATTGCCAGGTTTATCATGGACATGGCTTCTTTGCTTACATTGAACTACGGCTCTGTAATAGAAGGAATGTTCAGGACTAATAAACGCTAGAATCGTAACTTAACATAATAAACTGACACGCATGGACACGATCAATGAATGGAAAAATTTAACCTTTGACACCCTGTCAAATATCATCCAGGATATAGCAGGCGCCTTACCTGGCCTGCTAGGGGCGATTATCGTACTCGTTTTTGGCTGGATCTTCAATAAGATCATTCGCTTTATATTAAAAAAAGTCTTTAAGCTCATAAAGATCGATACAGCTTCTGATAAGATAAATGAAGCAAAGCTATTTGGTGAAAGCAAGGTAAAGATCGATATAGCTGTGATCCTTCTCAGCTTTGTGAAATGGCTCCTGTGGCTGGTATTCATAATCGTTGCTGCTGACATCATGCAACTTTCTGTGATCTCCGAGGAGATCGCCAACTTGTTGCGATACCTTCCCATACTGCTAAGCGCCATGGTGATCTTTATGATCGGTCTTTATGCAGCCCGACTTATAAAGAAAGCGTTGCTCAGTGTTTTTGATTCCATGGGTATTGGTGGTTCTAAGATCATCAGTAGTATTGTTTTCTACATCATTGCCATTTTTGTGACCATTACTGCCCTAAATCAGGCTGGAATCGATACGACCATTATTACCAGTAACATCACGATGATCCTGGGAGCATTTTTATTGGCAGCTGCCCTTGGGTTCGGACTTGGTTCACGAGATGTCATCGGTGATGTCCTGCGTACATTCTATACGCGAAAACAATATGCAGTTGGTGATATGATCAGTATTGGGAAATTGAAGGGGACTATTGAGAGTATTGATAACATCAGTCTTACACTCTCTACCGAAGAAGGCAAGATCGTAGTTCCTATTAAAACGGTGGTCGAAAATAAAGTTAAGATCCACAACTAATCAGACCTTATTAGTGCATTACATTTTCATAAGAATTTGTGTACTTTTACCGCTCAAAATGCACCGAATACATGAGCGCTAAAAAAAGCAAAGTCCAGGAAGCCATCGATGAAAAATTATTAGAAGAACGCAAGGTTTTTCTATGGGGAATGGTCGATGATGATTCTGCCAAACATGTGATA
>JABDNT010000002.1 GCA_013043685.1 Flavobacteriaceae bacterium
CGAGGGAAGGTAGATTTCAACCTCTTTGTTGAGCTCACGGGAGAATCGAGCAATTCTATGGTGAATGAAGCTGTAGTAAAGCAATATATGGGGCAGCTTTCGGAAATATCTGATGGTGATGCCACCGAATTACTTAAAATGGCGATTCGATTGCCTGATGCCTTGAAAACTGAACGTGAAGAAATTGACCAATCGGAATTCAACCAAATAATCGAAGCGGTAGATGCCGCTCTGGAGGCGATAAATAACTATCGGTCGAGTGAAGGAAAAGCACTGGAGACAGAGTTTTTGCAAAGGGTTATTAATATCGGCGAATTGCTGGACAAAGTGATTGAAATGGATCCTCAGCGGATAGATAATGTGAAAGAGCGCCTTCGAAGAGCAATTTCAGAATTAAAAGAATCTGTGGATGAAAACCGTTTTGAGCAGGAATTGATCTATTACCTTGAGAAGTATGATATCACCGAAGAAAAAGTCCGTTTAAAAAATCATTTGGATTACTTCAAGGAAACTCTGGAAACCCATGCTTCCAACGGTAAGAAACTGGGGTTTATTTCTCAGGAAATTGGACGCGAGATAAACACAATTGGTAGTAAAGCAAATTTTGCACCTATGCAGCAACTGGTTGTTCAAATGAAAGACGAACTTGAAAAGATCAAGGAACAAGCATTAAATGTCTTATAATGAGGGGAGGTAAACTTATTGTTTTTTCTGCACCTTCTGGCAGCGGTAAGACAACCATTGTCCGGCATCTTTTAGAACAAGAAAAGCTAAATCTTGCCTTCTCGGTTTCTGCCACTTCAAGAGAACCCAGAGGAGAGGAAAAGGATGGGGAAGATTATTATTTCATATCTGCCGCCAAATTCAAAAAACATATAAAAGATGGAGACTTTCTGGAGTGGGAAGAAGTATATCGCGATAACTTTTACGGTACACTGCATTCAGAGGTTAACCGCCTTTGGGCGCATGGAAAGAATGTTATTTTCGATATAGACGTTGTAGGCGGACTACGTATTAAAAAAAAATATCCTGAAAAAACTCTTGCTGTTTTTGTAGAGCCTCCCAGTGTGGATGAATTGAAGATCCGACTCAAGAAGCGTAAAACGGAAAGTGATGAAAAGATCAATATGCGTATTGCAAAAGCATCGATAGAAATGGCTACAGCGTCTCAATTCGATCATATTATTGTGAATGACAACCTGGATAAGGCCCTGGAAGAAGCAGAGAGATTGGTGGCTCAGCATATCGATAAAGAGGAGAATGAATCTAAGGCCCGAGAAGAAGAATAAACATGGCTAAAGGCAAGAAAATAGGATTGTATTTCGGGACTTTTAATCCCATTCATGTCGGGCACCTGGTTATTGCAAATCATATGGTTGAATACAGCGACCTCGATGAAATTTGGATGGTGGTTACTCCTCATAACCCTCATAAGAAAAAGAATTCGTTACTCGACGATATTCATAGGTTAACTATGGTGAGGATTGCCTTGGAAGACTATCCCAAACTAAATGCCAGTAATATCGAATTTGATCTTCCTCAGCCTAATTATACGGTAAACACTTTAGCTCATTTGGAGGAAAAATACCCTGAGAATAACTTTTGCCTGATTATGGGCGAAGACAATTTGAAGAGCTTTCACAAGTGGAAGAATTATGAGGTCATACTGGAGAGATACCCGGTATATGTGTATCCGAGAATTTCAAAAGGAAAAGTAGAAACCCGATTTGATGATCATCCTGCGATTACACCTGTTAACGCCCCAATTATGGAGCTCTCTTCAACCTTCATAAGAAAAGGAATAAAAGAAGGGAAAAATGTACGCCCCATGCTCCCTCATTCCGTTTGGAAATATCTGGATGAAATGAATTTCTATCGCTAACGAAAAACCGCCTCAACAACCCGAAGAATGGGCGCGAAGCGGTTCATAACCAACCAAAAAATCGTTGTTCAGCTCTTTGATAGAGCTTCTATGTTCTATCAGAATTTACTGATCTTGATCATTTCCTTTTCGATATCTTTCTTGGATTTACGCAATTTACCTTCACTACTCCTATATTGTATGTAGCATAACGGACAATTCAAAGTATTCATTGCCCATATAGTCATAATCAAGTGTTAAATATTTCAGATAACGGTCTCCGGGAACATCATCTACATTATAATTACCGGTGTAATCCCAGTAGATGTAGTTGATATTCGTACCGTTAGGATCTTCAGAACTTCGGAAGTTACCATTTCCACCTCCTGGTAAGAATTGTAAAAAATTCTCGTAATCGAATTCGTTTGGATCTCCGTACGGACTTGTATATGTCTTTTCCCAGGCCACATATTCCTGGATGAAATAATGAATATTATCATAGAACAGTGCGTCATAATCGAATGTACTTCGCTGGTAACCCACCAATATGTAGGAAAGTTGCAGAGGTCTGTAATACAACTCGATCTCATTATTATTCAACTGGGTGACCTCAAAAGAATAAAAACCATCGATATCGTGAGATACGTCCAACACAAAATTGTGGGTGTCGAAAAACCCGACATCTATTCCAAAACCATATCCCTGTTCTCCGATTCCAACTAAGTTATTATTGGCATACAGGGTCCCATTCTGAAAAGACACGGTAAATGCTTTTTGCATAAAAGGAATGTAGCCGTTACCCGAACTGCGGTTAATATCCACGTACCATAATTCATACGAGGACACGAGTTCTCTTAATGTAATTGATGGCACCGGATCAACATAAGGATCTTCAACTATTACTTCAGTATAACACGAAGTAAACATAATCGTCGCCAATGCGACTCCAAAAAATAGTTTTACCGTCTTCATAACTTCGGGTTTTAATAATTCATACAATGAAAATCTAAAAGCGTGCCAAATTTATAATACATTGATTTAAAGGCTTTTATAAAGTGTTTATTATTCTGTACTTTTGAATTCACTAAATTTATAGAATGTCAAAAACACCAAAATTTGCTGTAATCGGAGGGGGGAGTTGGGCTACAGCCATCGTGAAAATGCTTTGTGAAAATCTAGATGAAGTGGGATGGTACATGCGCAGTGTTTATGCATTGGAACATATTAAAAAAGAGTTTCACAATCCAAATTACCTGAGCTCGGTAGAATTTCATTTGGATCAGCTGCGATTGAGTAATGACATAAATGAAATGGTAGACTACGCAGACTACCTTATCTTCGCGATTCCTTCTGTTTATGTAGAGCAAGAACTTCAGAAATTAACAACATCCTTGAAGGGTAAGGTCATTTTTACTGCCATCAAAGGAATAGTCCCGGAAAGCAGTCTTATCGTTGGAGATCACTTTTTTACTCATTATGACATTCCGTTTAAGGATATAGGTGTAATTACCGGACCATGTCACGCAGAAGAAGTTGCAATGGAACGGCTGTCCTATCTCACCATAGCCTGTGCAGATGAAAAAAAGGCAGATCTTGTAGCTTCTGTGCTGCGATCAGATTACATCAAGACAACAACCAGCGACGATATTATCGGGACGGAATACGCCGCAATGTTAAAGAACATTTATGCGCTGGCCGCTGGTATTGCACATGGCCTGGGCTATGGAGATAATTTTCTGAGCGTGCTTATGAGCAATGCGATAAGGGAGATGAAAGGCTATGTAAAGAAAGTCCATAAAATGAAGCGGGATATCAACGGATCTGCGTACCTGGGTGATCTTCTGGTCACGGGATATTCA
The DNA here is from genome assembly GCA_013043685.1 of Flavobacteriaceae bacterium. Taxonomy (GTDB): domain Bacteria; phylum Bacteroidota; class Bacteroidia; order Flavobacteriales; family Flavobacteriaceae; genus Pukyongia. The sequence goes on from JABDNT010000002.1 coordinate 3,721, forward strand.
ATATTCAGTAGGAACAGAATGTTTGGTAACATGATTGGAAAAGGGTATACCGTAAAAAGTGCGATGATGGAAATGAGTATGGTCGCCGAAGGATATTATGCCACTAAAAGTGCTTATGAACTGAATGAGGCGAGGGGTAAAGAAAAAGCAAAGACACCAATAATAAATGCGGTTTACTCGATTTTATACGAAGGAAAAAACCCGAAAAAAGTGATTGAAAAGCTAACTGAAAAACTTAATTAGCGAACTGTTCTATCGCGCGAGAACGCCTTTCTGATCCATCACCGGAAGAGGAACCCTATTATCCTCGATAACAGAATTTGCCGGAAGTTCGAATCGCTTATCATAAAGTTTATCTCCGATAAAATAGGTTATGGTAAAGAAGTTATCCAGCCGAAGTACGCTAACGTCCAGGAATTCGATCTTGGCATATCCTTTAGCCGGCAACAGTTGTAAACTATGTCGCATAGGTGCAGTAAGGTCTTTATCATCATACCCCTGAGAGACTATTAAAACAGTCTCAAGAGCATCCATACCATCGTTGATGATATATGCATTCCAATCGTGCGTATTAAAATCTTCATTGAATTCGTAAACAGCAGCAACGTATACGTCCTTAACTTCAGGAATAACGATATCTTTCCGCATGCTTACAGCGAGCTTTTGAATTGTTCAAGAAATCGAATATCGTTTTCGCTAAGCATTCTGATATCCGGAATTTGATGCAATAACAAGGCGACGCGGTCGATTCCCATACCAAAAGCAAAGCCAGAATAAACTTTCGGATCGATCCCACAATTGGAAAGGACATTAGGATCTACCATTCCGCAGCCCATTATTTCAAGCCAGCCAGTTCCTTTCGTCATTTTATAATCGGTTTCTGTTTCCAACCCCCAGTAGACATCCACTTCGGCGCTGGGTTCAGTAAACGGAAAATAAGAAGGCCGTAACCTGATTTTAGATTTTCCGAACATTTCCGTGGTAAAATATTGCAGTGTTTGTTTCAGATCGGCAAAGCTTACACCTTTGTCCACATACAAGCCTTCTACCTGGTGAAAGAAGCAATGTGAACGTGCCGAAATGGCCTCGTTTCGGTATACACGTCCCGGTGAAATGGTTCTTATAGGGGGCTTATTATTCTCCATATATCGAACCTGAACCGATGAAGTATGTGTTCGCAACAACACATCGGGATTGGTTTGGATAAAGAAAGTATCCTGCATATCCCGTGCAGGATGATATTCCGGCAGGTTCAACGCTGTGAAATTATGCCAGTCATCTTCAATTTCAGGACCTTCGGATACGTTAAATCCGATTCGGGAAAATATACTGACAATTTTATTTTTTACAATAGAAACAGGATGTCTGGATCCTAATTTGATTGGTTCGCCCGGCCTTGACAAATCTCCGTAGACTCCGGAAGATTCTTCTGAAGCATCCAGAGTATTCTTAAGGCTGTTCACCTTTTCCTGTGCCGCAGACTTCAGGGTATTCACTACCTGCCCGAATTCTTTTTTCTGGTCCTTGGAAACATTCTTGAATTCGGCAAAAAATTCGTTTAGTAATCCTTTTTTTCCAAGATATTTTATTCGAAAGGATTCGACCTCTTCCCGGGTCTTAGCAGTGAAGGCTTCCACCTCTGCAATATGTTCTTTAATCTTATCTATCATGACCTAATCTGTTCGTCCGCAAAACTACATAATTTCTATTCAATCACTTCCTTTTCAAGAAAGTAATGTACGATCGCTTCTTTCATTAAAACACTCTGTTCACCCGCCTTCAGAGATGGTAACTGCTCTTCAATTCTGTAATGCGGCCATCCCTCTTCGTCAAAATAATCAAATGAATAATAGCCATAGGGTTCCAACAACCTGCAAATAGCGATATGCATGAGATCTATTTTGTCGTCTTTCCTGAATTTTCTGTGTAACTGTCCCAGTTCCTGAATACCAACAAGATAAATTACGGCATCCAGATCCAATACCTCACCATCAGCGAAGCGATCACCCAAAGTTTTAACAACTTGTTCCCATCTATTTTTTAATACTTCGTCTCTTGCCATAAATAATCGCTCAAAGATAAATCAATAAAATTCTAAAACCCAGTCTCACCCTTCCATACTATGCGATTTCACCGCACATATAACATAAATACTATATTTACGTTAAATCCATTGTATGAACCTCATTGATATTGTTTTAGGAGTCATATTGTTGATCGCATTCTATATGGGATACAAGAGAGGGCTTTTCGTGGCACTTGCAGGTTTGATCGGACTTGTTGCCGGAGTCTACGGAGCCATATACTTTTCCGACTTTGCCGCCGGGTATATTTCCCAATGGTTTGACTGGAGCGAACAAACTGTAAACCTGGTTGCATTCGCGATCACATTCCTGGCGATCGTATTTTTAATCTCGGCCGCAGGCAAGTTTCTTACAAAGATTGCCGATTTCGCAATGCTTGGAATTCTGAACAAATTATTAGGAGGCGTCTTTAACGCGTTAAAATACGCTTTCATCATCAGTGTGGTATTTATGTTCGTGAATGCTTCCGAAACCTATAGTATCCTTTCTGAAGAAAAACGCTCGGATTCTGTCCTTTACACGCCGGTTGCGTCCTTAGCACCTTTGGTATTACCCCACATCCTAATAGAAGTTAATAACTTCAGAGATGATTCCGAAGAGAATAATTCGAAAGCAGATGAGACCTCTGCCATAGAATAACCTCATCAAACCACGTCTTCAACATTCTCGTTCAGATACACCAATACTTCATCGAAGTCTTCGAAGATTCGTTCTGGCGGCAACAGGTCTGGAATGATGTCAATAGATTCCATCATTACACGTGGTTGCCTTTCAAGATGAACTAAAACCGCCGTGATATTTGTTTTGCTGAAACGATATAAGGTCTCCTCCATAGCATATAGCCCGGACTGATCCATATATGGCACTTTATCCATTCGGATAATGACGTGAGAAGCCGTATCAGGAATACCTTTAGCCAATTCATGGAAGTCATTTGTATTTCCGAAGAACATGGGTCCGTCAAGGTGCTTGATATAGACTTCTTCCTTTAATTCCTTCGGAAAACCACGCTCATCCTTCCATGGAATATCATTTTCATCGGCATCTGAAAGCGGAATGATCTGGGAACGAGCCGCTGTGGCATCTCCCAGTTTCTTCATAAAAATGAGAGAGGCCAGAACTAATCCGATTCCCACTGCGTAGATCAAGTTCCAGAATACGGAAAGGACCAAAACCACAAGCATCACAATTACTTCGGAAATTGGCATATTAGGAATCGCCTTCAGCCCTTTATAATCCATTACTCCAATTCCAACCGTAACGAGTATCCCTGCCAACACAGCTGCCGGGATCTGCGAAGCAATAGGGCCCAGCAACAGCAGAATAACAACTAGTAACACCGCCGCAACCATCCCCGATAGCTTGGTAGTACCACCTGAATTGATATTCACAACCGTCCTGATGGTTGCTCCTGCTCCTGGCAGTCCGCCAAAAATAGCCGCCAGACTATTCCCGATACCCTGGCCGATCAATTCCTGGTTCGGCTTGTGCTTGGTTTTAGTCATGTTATCGGCCACTATCGAAGTTAGTAAAGAGTCAATAGCCCCAAGGAACGCCAGAGTTATGGCAGTAAATATATAAGGTGATATCTGTGACACACTGAAATTGGCGAAAATATCCAGGTTAGGCATGGGGAAACCGGCCGGGATCTCCTTTATGGGCTGATAATCCAGCTTAAGCAGGATAGCACCGGCAGATACAACGAGGAGAGCTATCAATGTGGCCGGAATTTTTTTTGTGATCCTTCTGAAGGTATAAATTAGAAATATGGTTAAAAATGCCAGGGCCACTTCCAGCCAACGCACATTTTTAACAGCTCTTGAAACCGTATTCAGAGATCCTATGACTCCCGAGCTTTTATTTTTGGCCAGTGCAGAGGCTTCTCTTATAATTTCTTCTTCTGTAATTTCATCTGCTCGTCTAACCGTCTCTTTGAAGTCTTCTAATACCAGTATTCCTTCTTCGGCCTCATCCTTCAAGATATTATCGAGTAAAATTTCCTCAGCCTGTGGTTTAAATTCGTTGATAAATTCACTATCATTTTCGGCGTAATAGCCCAGTACTGGCAAGACCTGTGTAACGAGTATGATCACACCAATGGCCGTCATAAAACCAGATACGACGGGATATGGAATGTATTTGATGTATTTACCCCATCCAACGACCCCGATCAAGATCTGGATCAGACCGGCCAATAGGAATACCATCAATATAAAAGGCAGAGCCTTTGCTACATCCCCATCGTTTGCTCCTATGATCCCCGCAATTATTACCATGGATAGTGCGGTCATGGGCGCAGTGGGCCCGGAAATCTGTGTATTGGTTCCCCCGAAAAGCGATGCGAAGAATCCTATGAATATGGCGCCATATAATCCGGCGTCTGGCCCAAGTCCGGACTGCACCCCAAAAGCAAGGGCTAAAGGTAATGCAACAATTCCTGCGGTTATACCTCCGAAGAGGTTACCACGGATGTTAGTGAATATATTTTTAAACATATGGCTGGCGTTTGTTTTTGATGAATTGAAATATGGCGCACTCGAAAATAAGGTATATTCTTGACATCAGAAAATTCAAGCTTAGAACAAAACAAGTTTATTTTTCCGAATTAAAGCTCCTTGAGGTCTGTAAGAGGAACCCAGCCATCTTTTCCATCTTCCAACCTAATCCGCACCCATTCATCATCTCGTTCCAGTAGCTGGACTTTGGTGCCTTCATGAATTACAAAAGTTACCTCTCCCCCAACCGAAGGTGCATCTTTTACCTCAACTTTTTCTGAATAGATAATAGCCGGATTGTTTTTTTGATAGTCCGAGTACGTCATAAATGCCAAAGTTATACTAGCCACCAGGAAAAATAAAGTGGCAATGGAAGCCGCGAACAATATACGTTTCTTCCTTTCCGAAGCTGAATAGTAATATAATAAGAACAGCAAAACAAAAATGAATGAAAAAATTGCTGCATTAATAGCCCACCCATTGTAGTTGAAAACTCCCGATACACTTCTATACCAGGTTTTAAAGACGTTTTGAGGCAAGGGTTCTATAGCATCAACCCTTGCATTCTCGGCAAACGCCAGGTTGTTTTGAATATCAAGATCGTATGGGTCCAGCTGTAATGCTTTTTCATAATAATAGATACTTGGTCCAATATTATTGAGTTTATAATGTGCATTTCCAAGATTGAAATACAACTCGGCAGAATGTTCTCCAGCGTTGAGAATTTCCTGCCATTGAGAGATCGCCTCCTGGTAGTTTTCAGTTTTATAGGCCTCCTTACCCAGGTTGAAACTGGTTTCATTCTGCGCACAGATATAAGGGCTTACCAAAAGAACAAACAAGAAAAAATATGTCGCTACGTTAATTTTCATCGTATGAGTTGTTTGTCAATGGTTGAAATTACTTTAACTGCCTTGTCGTAATCATGTTTCATGGCTACGCTCGAAGCAGGGGTATAGCGCGCTAACTCACAGCTTTTAAGAATTTCAAAAAAGGTTGCGATAGTAGTTTCTTCCGCTCCTTTATCGTGAAGCAAACCGGTGATCTTCTCTTTGCTGAAATCACTCGTTTCTATCGCTAATTTGGCCTTTAAATAATTGTGAAGAGCTCTTTCCATAGCTTCATAAAATCCTACTTTATCTCCCAGTGAACGTTTTGCTTCGGTAAGATATTTTTTTGCTAATTTATCTGCTCTCCTTAGTTTATTCCCTTGAATATCCCGTAATCGTTTTTTTCGCTTTCTGCCTATAAAGATAAAAAGTGGTATTAACAGAAAAGGGCCGCCCACCAGACTCCAGAACAATCCTGATTGAAAGAAATCTGAAGTCACAACAGGCTTTAGTGTTGTATTTAATTTAATGTATTTAAACTGCTCTTCATTAAAAACAGTTACCGGATTCTTCCCGTTAGTTGTCGTTTCCGAAGTAGTTGCACTAGTTACCGGGCCATTAACCACGTTGAGCACAATTTCATCTGAGGACAGGGTACGGTATTTTTCGGTCTTAGGATCGAAAAACGAAAAACTCAAAGGACGAATGGGATAATCCCCTTTAAATTGAGGGACTACTGTATAGGTCTCTGAAATTGAACCTCTCATACCATCTGTTTGCGTACTTACCTTGTTATCCCGCTCAGGCTCAAAGAGTTCAAGCGCAGCAGGAAGCTTTACAGAAGGCAGATCGAATAACTTCAGATTTCCTTTTCCACTTACCTTTACCGTGAGCTGTAAGGCTTCGTTCGCATCCAGGCTCGAGCGGTCTGCCTGCACATCGAATGTAAAATCACCTACGGCACCGTTAAAATTATCCGGGCGACCTTCAGCAGGTAATGGTTTGACATCTATAGTTTTGTTACCCGCCGAAATGGTCTTATTTACACGCGTCATTAATCTTCGCCCAAAAAGATCCCTTTTATTCGTCTCAACGTCGATCGGCACATCAAGTGTTAACGGTTCAATAGTTAATTTACCTGTTTTTTGAGGATACAATACTGTAGTTTGAACAATGATATACCGGTAATCTGTTCGGCCATTGTACTCTCCGTCGTACACTGTGAAATTCCCTCTGTTTGAAATAGTCTGGCTCCAGAAATCGGCATATTTCGGAGTGTCAATTTCCCGGAACCCCCTTGTGAGATTTACGTCGTTTGAAACATATAATCTATACTGAACCGTTATTGCCTCATTCAGATAGGGATTTGTATCCGATATACTCGCTACCAAATGCACATTCTCGCTGGCAACATATTCGGCATTGTCACCATCCTTCGGCCTTTCCACAGCTGCAGTGACCTCAATACTTACCGGAAGCGTCTTGTAAGTTTCCCCATCTATATCTATGGTGGCCTGTCCTATAGCAAATTTACCTCGCTTTTGGGGAGTTAGATAATAGGAATATGTCTTTGAATAGCTGCGTTTTCCATTAATATAAGAATTGCTGATAGCCTGGTTCGGACCTCCCACCACACGAAATCCACTAAAGGATGGCGGATTAAAGTTGTCCCCGTCCTGGTTCATTTCAAAATCAACTCTCAATCTTTCATTCACTCCAAGTTTACTCTTGCTAACCTTAGTTTCAAAACGTACCTGGGCCTGTGTTAGACCCAGACTAAAAAGGAAAAAGAATATGTAAATGAAATACGTAGGTTTCATGATTACCAGTCTTTATTCGATTTTACTTTTGCACCCTTTTGTTTTCGGGCGTTGATCTTATCCTGAACTTTTTTCTCTTCATTGTTCATAGCCTCCAGCAAATTCTTTACCTGCTGAGGAGATAACTGGCCTGGCACAGGTTTCTGTTGTTTAGGTTGTTCTCCTTCTCCATCCTTCTGTTCATTTGGATCTTTCGGATTTCCACGATCGTCTTTATTCTCTCCATCTTTGTTTTCATCCTTCTCATCTCCTTTATCCTCATTCTCTTTCTCATCACCTTCATCACCTTCCTGATCCTTGCCTTTATCATCTTTATTCTCGTTCTCATCCTTGTTCTCCTCGTCTTTATTATTCTCTTCATCTTTATTATCATCACCACCCTGGGGAGGATTCTTTTCTAACATTTCTTTGGCCAGAGCCAGGTTATATCTGGTTTCATCATCACCAGGATTATTCCGTAGTGCATTTTTATATGCTTCCACAGCCTCCTGGTATTTCTTAGCATTCATAAAGGTGTTACCCAAATTATGATAAGCCTTGTGTTTTTCAGGTTTGGATTCTGCTACTTCGGCTGCTTGCACGTATCGGCGCATAGCTTCATCATTTAATTCCTTTTCATAGTAGGCATTTCCCAGATTATATTTCCCGGTCTCATTCGCAGGTGATAGGGAAATTGCCTTTCTAAGATCTACTTCAGCATCGATGAAATCATCCGATTCTAGTTCGGAGGTGGCTGATCTCAACAGATTTGTTGTCTCTTTTTCAATTTTCTCTTTCTCTTTGTCTTCCTGCGCTAGAACAGAGTTGTTTGCTAATAAAACACATAGCAGTATATAGAATCCCTTCGGGATCCCAGTGTAAAATCTATTTGTTAACCGTTGCATAGTATTATTCCTTTTCATTAAACAAATTCAATTTTCGTACCCAGGCCGTTTTCCGCTCCAGTAAAAGTATATCCAATATGAGCAAAAATAATGCCCCAACCAGAAACCACTGGAACTGATCTTTAAAATCGGTAAACTGCTTGGCATCAAATTCTTTCTTGTCCATCCCATTCAAAATGGCAGTTACTTCTTCCAGAACATCTTTGGTGTTATTACCTTCAATATAGGTTCCGTTGGCCTGTGACGCTATTTCCTTAAGCCTATCTTCTCCCAGTCTTGTAATAACCTGTTCGTTGTTCTGGTCTCTTTTATAGTATTGCAGCACTCCGTTGCGCTTTATAGGAATAGGTCCTCCAACCGCAGTACCTACTCCGATAGTATAGATCTTTATTCCTTCTGAAGCAGCTTCAGCAGATATCTCTGCCAAACTCCCCTCATGATCCTCCCCGTCCGAGACTATAAAAAGCACCCTGTTTGTCTGCTCTTCGTCGTCATAATAGGTTTTTGCCATAGCTATAGCCTCGGTAATGGCAGTGCCTTGCGAGGAAACCATATCGGTATTCATTCCGTTTAGGAACAATTTAGCCGACGAAAAGTCTGTAGTGATCGGAACTTGTGGAAACGCACTTCCCGCATATCCTATTATACCAATTCGGTCACCGGCCAGGCTATTGATAATTTGAGTCACCAGCTGTTTGGATTTCTCAAGCCTGTTGGGTGCAATATCCTCAGCTAGCATACTCTTTGAAACATCCAATGCAAAAACAACATCGACTCCTTCTCTTTTTACCGTTTCAAGTTTTGTTCCGATCTTCGGGTTCACAAGCGCGAACGCCAGTGCCGTTAGTGCCAGGCAAAATACTGATATCTTCAGCATGGACTTAAAATTAGATCGGTCGGGACTTAACTTCCTAAGCAGGCGGTTATCGGCAAATTTCTTCTGGGTGCGATATTTCCAGAACAGCACCAATAGGAACAGAACCACTACGGCAGGAATGGCCAGCAATAGATAAAAATATATGGGTTCCTCTAATTGATACATATTTATATAAAACTTCTAAAAAGCGTATAACGCAGTAAAAATTCTAAGCCCAACAACGCCAATGCAAGAAGGGCCAGTGGGCGAAATTTTTCTTCGTAATTAGTGTATTTGAATTCTTCTATATCTGTTTTCTCCAGTTTGTTGATTTCATTATAAATCTCGTTCAATTTTGTGGTGCTGGTTGCACGAAAATATTGACCGCCGGTCGTTTCCGCAATTTCTTGCAGCAAAGCCTCATCAATCTCAACCTGAATACTACCATACTGGAAACTGCCATCCGGTCGGATCCCGATTGGCGATTGTGCCATCCCATTTGTTCCCAATCCTATGGTGTATACTTTTATTCCAAATTCTACGGCCAGTTCACTCGCGATTTTCGGGTCGATAAAGCCAGTATTATTCACACCATCTGTGAGCAATATAATTACCTTACTCTTCGCCCTACTTTCTTTCAAACGATTTACCGCCGTAGCCAATCCCATACCAATTGCAGTTCCGGGATCTATTACAGTATTGTAGCGCAAGCTCTTTAAAGACGAAAGAACGATGCTTTTATCACTGGTCAATGGGGTTTTGGTATAACTCTCCCCAGCATATTCCACCAATCCGATCCTGTCATTGGGTCGGGCGTTAATAAATCGGGCGGCTACAGTTTTCAATGCTTCAAGTCGGCTGGGTCGCAGATCCCTCGCCAGCATACTCGCCGAAACATCGATTGCCATCACGATGTCGATCCCTTTGGTTGTTTTAATCCGGGTGGATTCGTCTACCGTGCGCGGCCTGGCGAGGGCCACTATAATTGCTGCTAACGCAAGCAATCTCAGAATGAAGAGAAAAGGACGAACTTTAGCAAGCCAGTTTTTCCCGGTCTTAAAACCCTTCAAACTTGATATGGTTAGTGACGCCGTCTGCCTGTGGCGCATCCAGATAAACCACACAACTAATGCCGGCAGCAATAAAAGCAGCCAGAAGAACTCAGGATTTACATATTCAAACCTATCCATTATTGTTGCTTTTGCTTTGTGGGTTGTACTTCCAATTCAATCGAATTCCGTATCCGATCCACTAATTCCTCAGCGTACCGATCGGAATCCAACGACGAGATAATTATTTGCTGCAAGGCACCTTGCTGGCCAAAAACGAGCATTTCATAATTTTGGGTGTCATTATTTCCTTTTACAAACGGATTTTCACTTTCAAAACTTCCATAGGCTTTAATTCCTTTTACACCATTATCAGTTTCAAAACTCTCTGTTTTCACTACCAGATTCCTTGCCCCTTGTGCTTCAAATGTTGCCAGGGCGCCTTCCAGAACTTTCTCAAGTTCTCCATCGATGGGTTGATTAAATATTGTGGTATTTACCACTAAATAGAATCGATCCAGGATACTTCCGTAAGCAAAGAACCTACTGCTTTGGACCGCTTCCTGCATCTCTGGTGGCAATTGTACGTCTTGCCGTTTCAGAACAACAGGGGTTTCCATAATTACCGCGGGAATACCATATTCGCTTCGGTACCATTGACCTTCTACCAGGTCTTTAGTAGGATGACCGATAACGTTGTCCTTAAGATAATCCCAGCCGTAAGTAGAAGCTAATATAACCACAGCAATAATGACAGCCAGCATACCTGTAGCGGCGCCATAGATAATTCGTTTATTGCGACGGCGTCTGCGTTGCTCCTGCGCGTATAACTCATTCTGAAGTAATTCTTCCTCGGTGGGCTCTGGAACAACCTCATGGGTTTCAGTAATAATTTCTTCAATAGTATTTCGATCAGAGGAAGACTGACCCTGGGCCATTTCCATCTTGGCAAATTTTACAAGGTCGGCTCGCTTTAAAATGGCATCCAGTTTTGATATGGTTTCCGTATCAAATTCAAAATTCCCGGCATCCTTGTGCAGTTGTAACCTTTCAATAAGTTCGTCACTGGTACTTTCTAACGCAGTATCATCTATTTCCCTATCTAAGTATCGCTTCACAATTTCAGTGAGTTGAGAATAATACTCTTTTGAGCGATTGGAGCTCAACAAATTCGAGGCGTCGAGTTCTTTTAAAGAAGCCAGGGCCTCATCGTAAGGTGGAAGTTGTTCTTCTTCGGCTTCTCTTTTCTTTTTTCTTCGCAATAAATACCAGCCAATTCCACCAATGATAATCAAGGGCAGCAACCAATACAGCAATTTCATGAAATTGAATGGCGTTGAGCCTACTTCGATCGCCGGTTTTATTTCGAACATCTTTTGCTGAGTGGTATCAACAGGGACATCGGCAACTTCGATCTTAACCGAATCGGTACTGAAAACCCTGTCGTTTATAACTATCTTTTGAGGCGGGATAGTGTAGCTGCCGGAATCGAATTGGGTTAGGCCATACTTCTTGATTAGCCGGTACTTAGCTTGTTCGTAGGTGGTGTCCACCTTATACGATTCTATCATTTCCAGAGGCAAGAACGACTGTCCCTCGGGAAAAAGGACAAGGTCTGTCGAATCTGCCATTACCTCAACCGAATACCTGATCTCTTCGCCTATACGGATATTAGTGGTATCCACATTTGAGGTAATTTGAGCCTCGGCCCATCCGCCACTTAACAATAGGAACAACAGGACGATATTCCTCACTTTCACTTCGACTACGCTCAAAGGGAAGGTGAGGAATGATAAAAATCTGATATTTATAATCCTGTCCGGCATTTATTTTTTATGCTCTTCGTTTAAAATATCCCAATAGCTTTTTTACATAGCTTTCATCCACACGGCAGTCGATAGCTCCTGCGCCACTCTTGGTGAATGCTTCCTGGTAATAATCAACTCTTTCGCGATAATAGCGGTGATAGTTCCTGCGAACTGCATTGGAACCGGTGTTCACCAGGAGATGTTCACCCGTTTCCTCATCCAGCATTTCCACCATCCCCAGGTTTGGTATAGCCTCTTCTTTAGCGTCGTAAACGCGTATCCCGGTAACATCGTGCTTTTTGGCCACGATCTTGAGAGTATCGTGATAACCATCGGTAATGAAATCGGACAACACAAAGACGATGGCCTTCTTTTTCATCACGTTGGTGAGATACTTCAGGGCTTGAGCCACATCAGTTTTCTTGCTTTTCGGATGGAATTCTATAAGTTCCCTAATAATTCTAAGTACATGGAACTTGCCTTTCTTCGGTGGTATAAATAATTCGATCTCATCGGTAAAAAGGATCAGGCCTGTTTTATCATTATTCTGCATAGCCGAAAACGCCAGCGTGGCCGCTATTTCGGTTACAACCTCATTTTTGAACTGCTTGTCTGTTCCGAAGAATTCGGAGCCACTAACGTCGACAACAAGCATAAGTGTAAGTTCACGTTCTTCTTCAAAAACCTTGATGAATGGCTCGTTATAACGAGCGGTCACATTCCAATCGATATTACGCACATCATCTCCAAACTGGTATTGACGCACTTCACTAAAGGTCATACCTCTTCCCTTAAAGGTACTATGGTACTCTCCTCCAAACACGTGGTCGCTTAACCTTCGTGTTTTAATTTCGATCTTTCGTACTTTCTTGAGAAGTTCTTTCGTATCCATTTTCAGTAAACTTTAAAAGCTTGCAGTTGTGATTGTTGCTTTTCAGCCAGGTTTGTTTCCTTAGGCGCTGGGTATACTGCGTACTGATTACGGTACTTCAATTACATTGACGATTTTATTGATAATATCTTCGGATGTTACATTCTCTGCTTCGGCTTCGTAGGTCAACCCAATTCTGTGACGTAACACATCGTGAACAATTGCACGAACGTCTTCCGGGATCACATACCCCCGGCGTTTAATAAACGCATAGCACTTAGAGGCCATAGCAAGATTTATACTACCACGGGGTGATGCTCCGAATCCAATTAGAGGTTTGATTTCGGACAGCTTATAGTGCTCCGGAGTTCTGGTGGCAAAAATAATATCGAGTATATATTTTTCAATCTTTTCATCCATGTAAACCTCGCGAACAGCTTGTTGCGCTCTCAGGATTTGTTCCAGGGTAACAACAGGGTTTATCTTTTCGTAAGCTCCTTTCAGGTTTTGACGAATGATCAGTTGTTCCTCGGCGATCTTAGGATAATCGATCACCGTTTTCAGCATGAATCTGTCCACCTGAGCCTCGGGTAAAGGATAAGTTCCTTCCTGTTCAATAGGATTTTGCGTTGCCATTACCAGGAAAGGCTCGTCGAGTATGAAGGTATCTTCTCCAATAGTAACTTGTCTTTCCTGCATGGCTTCAAGCAATGCGGACTGAACTTTCGCCGGGGCCCTGTTTATCTCGTCGGCCAGCACAAAGTTGGCGAATATTGGGCCTTTTTTAATGCTGAAGTCATTCAGCTTCATGTTATAAATGAGTGTACCTACCACATCTGCAGGCAGAAGATCGGGGGTGAACTGAATTCGGCTGAAAGAACCGTGAACTGCCTGCGCCAGCGTGTTAATCGCAAGTGTCTTCGCTAATCCGGGTACCCCTTCCAGCAAAATATGACCTCGTCCCAACAGACCAATAAGAAGTCGTTCCACCATATGCTTCTGGCCAATGATCACCTTATTCATTTCAAGGGTCAGGATATCTACAAAAGCACTCTCTTTTTCAATTTTTTCATTTAACGCACCTATGTCTAATGCAGTCGTTACTTCTTCCATTTTTAGTAATTCTTTGAACTATATTGATTCTGGTTGATTAAGTACCGCAAATTGCCTATTTATTATGGTTTATCCTGTTAACGATTGGTTAAAAATAAACGGTAGAAAGCCTATTGAGGCTTTTAAATGTTACGTTCAATTTGTTACCTTTAAAACTTGCAAAAAAGAACCATGAAACTAACATATTCGAGCATCATACAGGGGTGCATGGGGTGGGGTGTATGGGGAGCCAAACTTTCCGAAAATGAAATGACCGATCGCATTCATCACTGTCTTGAAAACGGCATTACCACCTTCGATCATGCCGATATTTACGGTGATTACACAACGGAAGCATCCTTCGGAAATGCTTTCAGTGCCAGTAATTTAGCACGGGAGGATATTCAGATTATTTCCAAATGCGGGATTCAGTACGTGGGAAATACACGTGATAATGAAATAAAGCATTATCGGTATGATGCCGATTATATTGTCTGGAGTGCTGAAAAGTCTATTTCAGACCTTAATTCAGATTACCTCGATCTGCTCTTGCTACACAGGCCTAGTCCCTTGATGCAGCCAGATGAAGTGGCAAAAGCAGTAGATAAATTGATTTCAGAAGGAAAAATAAGATCCTTTGGGCTCTCAAACTTCACTCCTTCCCAAACAGCTTTGATCGCTTCGAAAAGTAAAGTGAGCGCTAACCAGATCGAGTTTTCATTAACAGCTATCGAAGCACTCTGGAATGGGAGTCTGGATGATATGATGTTGAATGATATTACACCTATGTGCTGGAGTCCTTTAGGATCCGTATTTAAAGAAGACAATGAACAAACCAGGCGAATTCATAAAGTGCTGGACGACTTAAACCAAAAATACAATGCAACGAAAGATCAGCTGCTACTTGCCTGGATACTGAAACACCCTTCAGGTATACACCCGGTAATTGGAACTGCTACACCCGAGCGAATTGCCAATGCGAGTAAAGCCGCCTCGATAGATCTATCTGAAATTGACTGGTTCAGAATGCTGGTTTCCAGCCAGGGACACAAAGTTGCTTGATAATAAATAAAAAAATGGAAAATAAATTAGCACTAATAACGGGAGCGACTTCAGGGATAGGAAGAGCGACTGCCAGGATTTTTGCCGATAATGGAGTAAATCTTGTGATTTGTGGCCGAAGAATTGATAGGTTGGAATCCCTTAAAGACGAACTTTCAGAAAAAGTGAAAATTCATTCCCTGGTATTCGATGTTCGGAATAAAGAACTCGTCTTTAATTCAATTCAGGGGCTGCCTGAGGATTTTACCCAAATCGATATCCTGGTAAACAATGCCGGAAATGCTCATGGCATGGATCCTATTCAGAGTGGTAGCACGGAAGATTGGGACGCCATGTTGGATATCAATGTGAAGGGACTGCTTTACGTATCTAAAGCAGTCCTGCCAGGAATGCTTGAACGAGCCAACGGCCACATCATAAATATTGGATCTACTGCAGGTAAAGAGGTGTATCCCAATGGGAATGTGTATTGCGCCAGCAAGCACGCTGTGGATGCGATCAACCAAGGGATGCGGTTGGACCTTAACGGCAAAGGTATCCGGGTTGCTGCCATTAACCCGGGTCTGGTTGAAACAGAATTTAGTGAAGTAAGATTCAAGGGTGATACCGAAAGAGCAGAAAAAGTATATAAAGGATTTACTCCATTAAAACCGGAAGATATTGCAGATATCATTTGGTTTGCGGTAACACGTCCTTCTCATGTGAATATTGCCGATCTTACGGTGATGTGTCTCGATCAGGCTTCTAGCACTATAGTTAACAAGAAATGATCAATAAACGCCTTCTCATTAAAAACCTGCTCGCTCATAATGATGAGAGCAGTTTTTATGATAAAAAACGAAAGATCGACCTGGGAAGTAAAGAAGGGAAGGCAAAATTTCTGAAACACATTTGTGCATTGAGCAATAGTAATCCCGCGAACAATAGTTTTATCGTTGTGGGGGTTGAGGATGAGACCAATGAAATTCGTGGCGTGGACTTCTTTGACGACAGTAAGATCCAAAACCTCGTGAACGCTTATCTGTCCAATCCACCGCTGATTTCTTACGAGAATATCATGTTTCCACATCTCCCTGACGATAAGGTTGTAGGGCTTGTAACTATTCGGCCCACAGGAGAGATCACCTCGTTGCGAAAGAACATATGGAAATATTGGGGAGGGTCGATCTTTCTTAGAGACGGCAGTATTTCCATGCCCAAGGATTTTGATATAGAGATCAGGGATGTCAATTCTGAGATAGTAAAAGCTATCGAGAATAAGGCCATGAACAATATTGAACACACACTGGACGGGGTGATCGATTTTCTTAATAACCGACACAATGATTTGCCTTCAGATTACAAAGTCTTCAAGGAGCAATTTGTTGTATGCTGGGCAGGCATTCCGAAGCAAATAAATGGAAATACCTATTACTCCCGTGTGGATATTGAACTTATCAACGAGCAGGTTCGGTTGTTCTATTCAGCCTTGGATGAGATCAGTATTGAGCACACCAATGATTATTTCAGAATCCTGGAATATGTGAACCTTGGGTTGAATCAGCAATTTAAATATTATCCGCTGGAGGAAGTCACTATCGAATTCAGGGAGAATGGGTCTTATGCCATGAATTCTGAACTTGTTTTCGAGCCGCCACGCTTCAATAAGAAGACACTCTATCATATATATAACGCTAATAATGCATTGGTGGATAAACTGAATAAACAGATCCCTTTGAATCCTACCGAAGAAAAGGATCTGTACCAACTTTCAGAAACATACCTTATCTGTTACCTTAACGATTTCAACGATGCCATTGATAAATTGACAGAAGCCAAACCATTTTTGAAACAAATGGGAGGAAATGTATACCAATCGTTTAAAGAAGCGCAGCGTATCCTAAGAAAGGTGAAGTATAACTAAAATGCGTTCTCTAATATTTATTATCTTTAATATAAATCATCATAAACACAACTAAAATGGGCATTTTCGATACAATAAAAGAAAAGTTAAGCAATGAATTTATAGATATAATCGAGTGGCTGGACTACACCGATGATACTATCTGTCATCGTTTTGAACGTTACCAGAACGAAATTAAAAATAACGCCAAGCTAATCGTACGTGAGGGGCAAACTGCGGTCTTTATAAATGAAGGCCAGTTAGCCGATGTTTTCGAGCCTGGGACCTATACATTAAACACTCAAAACCTTCCCATACTTACCACATTGAAAGGTTGGAAATACGGCTTCGACAGCCCCTTTAAAGCTGAAGTATATTTTGTGAATACGCATCTTTTCACCGATGAGAAATGGGGAACAAAAAACCCGATCACCTTAAATGATGAGCGTTTCGGACTTGTAGAGATTCGTGCATTCGGGACCTATGCTTTCCGAATTAGCGATGCCGGGAAATTTATTATAGATATTGTAGGAACCGACAATAACTTCACGAATTTTGAGATCAACGAACACCTGAAAAGTTTAATCGCAACACGATTTACAGATACTGTTGGGGAAGCCAATCTGCCTATCGAATTATATGCTGCCAATACTACCGAATTAAGTGAAACCTGCAAGGAAGTAATGCAGCCTGAATTTGAAAGCGTAGGGATTGCATTGGAAAAATTCTTTATCGAAAATGTGTCCATGCCGGAAGATCTGAAGAAAGAGATCTTCGAGTATAGCCGTATAGATAAACTGGACCTTGACAAGCTGACTAAATTCAAGACAGCCAAAGCCATTGAAGCTGCTGCTTCGAATGAAGGTGGAACTGCAGGTGCGGGAATGGGAATGGGAATGGGCTTTGTGCTTGCTCAGCAAATGGGAGGTATGATGTCTCCTCAAATGGGCGGCCAGCAACTGCCATCACATCAGCATGCCCCTACTATGCCTCCCCCAATGCCGCAAGCGGTACAATATTTCTATGCTGCAAACGGCCAACAGGCAGGACCGGTAACCTTCGAACAACTACAAGCGCTATTTGCGAATAGGACTGTGAACAGAGATTCACTGGTTTGGAAACAGGGTATGACAGAATGGACGGCCCTGAAAGAGGTGGAAGAATTGAAAGCCTTCCTGGGAGGAAGTACACCTCCACCACTTCCGGGAGCATAATACAATGCAAGAAGCACCAGAGAAAAAGTCCGAACTAAAAAAATCCTGCGTCAATTGCGGGGCGGAACTCCTTTATGCCCCCGGAACCACGGAATTGCAATGTGAGTACTGTGGGCATGCACAGGATATCCCTCCTTCGGAAATTGGTTTTGAAGAGTTGGAATTACAGACCTATCTTGACTCCCTGGGGCATCATTCTCATAGCCAGGCGATATTAATGCTGCAATGCAAGAGTTGTGGAGCCAATCAGCACATTGAAGAGAATTACAAATCGCTTCACTGTGTGTATTGCAATTCCCCTTTGATCATTGAAGATGCGCAAAAGGAAGAATGGATATTACCCGGGGCAATATTGCCTTTTCAGATTGATCAGAATAATGCACATCGAATATTTCAGAAGTGGGTGAAAGGTCTTTGGTGGGCTCCCAACAAGCTAAAAAAAGCGAGTCTGGATCCGCAGAATACGAAAGGGTTATATTCACCATACTGGACTTTCGATGCTCAATTATCCGCGAACTATACGGGGCAACGGGGTGACTATTATTATGTTTCTGTTCCGTATACCACCACGGTAAATGGGAAAACTGTAACACGAATGCGGCAGGAGCGGCGCACACGCTGGACACCGGCGAGTGGAAGAATTTCAGGTTTTATAGATGACACATTAATTAAGGCTTCAAAACAGCGGTCGGGAGTTATCCCGAGGAAAGTTGCTCGTTGGGACCTGAGTAAATTGGTTCCATTCGACAGCAGTTACCTGTCCGGATTTGTTACTGAAAAGTATACCATCCCGTTAAAGGATGGCCATCTGGATGCTCAGAAAGAAGCCGAGCGCATAGCCGATCGTTGGGCACGACGTGATATCGGAGGGGATACCCAGCGTATCAGTTCCATCGATATGAGGCTAACCGAAGAAACATTTAAGCACATTTTGCTTCCTGTATATATTAGTGCTTATCGCTACAAAGGAAAGCGCTATAATTTCTTTGTCAATGGGCAATCCGGGGTGTTGGCAGGCCAGAGGCCATATTCTTTCTGGAAAATATTTCTATTCATCATAATGATTATCGCCGTACTGTCGGTGATCGTATATTTTGTTAACCAGGGATGAGAACTTTAGTAGTAGGCGATATTCACGGGGGTCTGAAAGGGCTTAAGCAAGCTTTGGAGAGAGTGAACCCTACTCATGAGGATCTTTTCATATTTGTTGGTGATTATGTAGATGGCTGGAGCGAAAATGCTGAAACCGTTTCGTTTTTGCTTAAGTTTTCGGAAGAATATCAATGCATTTTTCTACGCGGGAATCACGATGATCTTGTTTACGATTTTCTGAAAAAGAATGATGAAAAACCTATGTGGCTGGCTCATGGCGGACAGGCATCTAAAGACAGCTACGCGAAGCTTTCATCCAGGGAGCTTGATCAACATATCGAATTCTTTGAATCGCTTCAGAATTATTTTATCGATGATAAAAACCGTTTGTACTTACATGCCGGATTCACCAACATGCATGGCCCGCAACACGAATTTTATCCAAATCTGGTGTACTGGGATCGTACACTTTGGGAAATGGCTTGTAGCCTGGATCCTGAGATAAGCCAGGACAACCGATACTATCCCAAACGCCTGAAATTATTTAATGAAATATACATTGGACATACCCCGGTAACACGTTTAGGAGAAACCATACCAATTCGAAAAGCTAATGTCTGGAATGTCGATACCGGGGCGGCATTCAAAGGGCCATTATCCATAATTGATGTAGACTCTAAGAATATCTGGCAAAGTGACCCTGTCTGGACCTTATATCCCCTGGAGAAAGGTCGGAATTAGACTTCAATATATTCTTTATATACAGCTATCGGAATGAGTGCAGTCCAACCGCAAAAGTCCTTCTTGGCTGGCATACCATAGGAAACCAGATCGGGAGCATAATTCTCCCAAAAGGTTCCTGTAGCTTCAAATACGGTGGCCACATTTCGATACACTTTCGTGGCAAGATCTTTAGCGAGTTCGTCTTCACCATTTTCCGAAAGCCCTTTTAAAACCATATATACGGTCGGTGCCCATACACCTCCCAGCCAGTAATCTCCCCATCCAACATAGTCGGGGTCTGCTGCCGAAAGTGCCGGGAGCGGTGTTTTACGATAAAACTCGTCGGGGTTTCTAAGGTGTTCTAAAAATGACTTCATTCGGTCATCAGGTACCAGTTTACCTAAAAGAGTCCAGTACATTCCTATATGCCTTCTTGGCACTTGTTTATCGAATCCTAAATCGTAATAGAAATTATCCCGGTTGTTCCAGCACTTCTCATTTATGGCCAGTTTGATCCGGGAATGAATGTCTTCGAAAATGGAAATATCATCTTCATTGCCAGTAAGTGTTCCTATCTCTATCAGTTGAAGTGCATACATGGCCATTTGGGCCGAAAAATCTACCAGTCGCGCCTGGGTATTCCATAAACCTTGTTTGGTTTCAACATATTGTTCTATGAAGTACTGTAATTTGGTCTCTGCCGATTCATTCATTGCCGCAAGCTTTTCACCGAGCTCATGATGCGTCAATCCATTGCCCTCGGTGGGTTCCCAATCTCTCGGGGCCCGGGGAATATTATCCATCCCCATTCCAAGTGTGTCCCCATAGAATAGATCGTCTTCCATCATGTAACGGCCTACATGGAATTGGAAATTCTTCTTTAAAATTGGATACACCTTTTTCAATCTGGAAATATCTTCTGAAACCTTATAGATCTCCAGTTCGGCCAAAGCTAATAATGGTGGATTTATGGAAACGGGATGATCCTTGGACCACAAAGGCCTTCCATCCTGACGGTACTCACGGCATATATAGCCGTCCTCATCCATCTGTTCGTAAAAATTATCAAGCGCCTGGTATACGGGAAGTTCGTTAAGATGGTATTTTGCAAAGCAGCACATAAAGCAGGTATCCCAAAGAAAAATATTTGGAGAAAAGGCGGCATCGATAAATGGTTTTTTAAAAAATGGTTCCGAGACCCCGCCTCGTACTTTAGATTTTGTTATCTCTAGTGCCTTGGCGTACATTTCATCGGCAAGTGCCTTGGGAACATTCGAGTCTGTATCCGTTGTTTTTCCTTCGGAATTCTTATCGGAAACCTGTTCACAGGCAGATAACATTCCTAATCCTATAACACCCCCGGCCAGGGAAATGTTCTTGGCAAAATCTCTACGCTTCATATTTTATGGTATATGAATTAAAGATAATATATTAAACAAAAAAACCGCCTCGAAAGAGGCGGTTTAGTATCTATTTCCTATTCCTACAAGTCGAACTTGATTCCCTGTGCCAGTGGCAACTCGGTTGTATAGTTTATAGTATTGGTCTGTCTGCGCATGTAGATCTTCCAGGCGTCACTTCCGCTTTCACGGCCACCTCCAGTTTCTTTCTCACCACCAAAGGCGCCTCCTATTTCGGCTCCGCTGGTTCCGATATTCACGTTAGCAATACCGCAGTCACTTCCAGCATGACTCAAGAATCGTTCAGCTTCACGAAGGTTATTCGTCATAATCGCCGATGACAACCCTTGTGCTACACCGTTTTGAATGTCGATGGCATTATCAACTTCGCCGCTATATTTCAGCAGATATAATACAGGTGCGAAGGTCTCATGCTGAACGATCTCGAAACTATTATCCGCTTCCGCAATAGCCGGTTTTACATAACACCCGCTCTCATATCCCTCGCCTTCAAGCACGCCTCCTTCTACCACAAGATTTCCACCTTCTTCCACTACTTTAGCCAGGGCATTCTTATACATTTCTACAGCATCCTTATCAATAAGCGGCCCTACATGATTGTTCTCATCCAATGGATTGCCTATACGAAGCTGACCGTAAGCCGCCACTACAGCGTCTTTTACTTTATCATAAATACTTTCGTGAATAATAAGTCGGCGTGTGGACGTACATCGTTGTCCGCAAGTTCCAACTGCACCGAAAACGGCACCGATAACTGTCATTTTTATATCCGCATCCGGAGTTACAATAATAGCATTGTTACCTCCCAATTCCAAAAGGGATTTACCAAGGCGTTCTCCAACCGTCCTCCCTACGATCTTACCCATGCGTGTCGAGCCAGTAGCGGAAATAAGCGGGATTCGGGTGTCTGTCGTCATATACTCACCAACTTTGTAGTCACCGTTTATCAAACAAGAAATTCCTTCTGGTAAATTGTTTTCAGCAAATACTCGAGCGGCAATCTTCTGGCAGGCGATTCCGCAGAGCGGTGCTTTTTCAGAAGGTTTCCAAACGCAAACATCTCCACATATCCATGCCAAAGCTGTATTCCAGCTCCATACCGCTACCGGGAAGTTGAAAGCTGAGATTATTCCAACAACACCTAATGGATGATATTGTTCATACATACGGTGCCCAGGGCGTTCGCTGTGCATGGTAAGTCCATGTAATTGTCGTGAAAGGCCCACAGCAAAATCACAGATATCGATCATTTCCTGTACTTCACCAAGTCCTTCCTGGTAGCTTTTTCCCATTTCATAAGAAACCAGCTTACCCAATGGTTCTTTTAGTCTTCTTAATTCTTCTCCAAACTGACGAACAATCTCTCCGCGTTGCGGTGCTGGCATTACTCGCCAGGTTTTAAAGGCTTCAGTAGCCGTTTTCATCATTTGTTCGTACTCATCTTTAGTGGTAGTCGTTACTTTTCCAATGAGTTTTCCATCTACCGGCGAATAAGACGAAATGGCCCCAGCACCCGGCATCCAGTTTGTTCCGGTAGAAGTACCGTGATTTATATCTTCAACGCCTAATTTTTCTAAGGCTTCTTCTATTCCAAAGGAGGTTGTTGCAGTTAACATATCTCTAAAAAGTTTTATCTGATTTTGTAGCTGCGAAGGTACGAATTCCCTTTGCAAATAGAAATGATATTCGAGTGTTTCAGTCGATTATTACGGTTGAATCATTTTCATCTCCCAGCCATCTTTTTTCTTATGAAACACCCTGCGGTAATGCAACCTGGTTTTCCTGAACTCCATGAATTCATAACGTATGGGTTCAACTTTAAACCCTTTCCAGTGTTCCGGTCTTTCGATTCTTTCATCCTTCAACTCATTGAACATTACTCGATACCTTTCCTGGAGAATTTCCCAGGAAGGCAGATTCGCTCCTTGTTCGCTTATCAGGCTTACTACCTGTGAGCCTTTATTTCGCTTCTCGAAAACGAAATCTGCAGTTTCTTCGTCCAGTTCGGAAGCAATCCCCTGAATTCGGATCTGTCGCATTGATTCTTCCCACCAAAATGTGAGAGCAACTTTCTTAGATGCTTTAATCTCAATTGACTTTAATGAGTTGATGGGCGTTCCAAAAATCAAGTAAGGGTACTCGAGTAACTTGATAGAAACATTCCTGGCATTTGGATATCCATCCATCCCAACGGTTGATAATACGCAGGCACCTGTATAATTGCTTCTGGATTTAGATGTATGCTCATGGAGCCAATGCGCGAAAACCATAAATGGTACAGGCTGCTCCTGAACTTCCAAATCCTTCATCAATCCTGACTTACAAATCTTGGATCCGATTCCATAACGGTTCCGCAATTATTGCAGGTCCGAAGTTCTTCGGAACCATAGAAATCTATAAAATGTTTCAGAAAATCCTTCTCAATATCGTGCAGTGGGAAATACACTTCATGTAGTTTGTTGTTACAGTTGTCGCAGAACCACAGCAGCCCGTCCTTGGCATCGATATCGGTTCGCTTGCGTTCTACCACCAGGCCAATGGATCCCTCGCTGCGGGAAGGTGAATGCGGAACTTTTGCGGGATGCAGATACATATCTCCCGGGCCTAACTTCATAACCTTTCGTTCTCCATCTTCCTGGATAATAACTTCAATATTCCCTTCAAGCTGATAAAACAGTTCTTCGGTTTCGTTATAATGATAATCCTTTCTGGCGTTTGGCCCCGCAACTATCATTACAATATAATCCTCTGCATCCTTATAGAGATTTTTGTTTCCAACAGGAGGTTTGAGGAGGTCTCTGTTTTCTTCAACCCATTGGGTTAAATTGAAAGGTTTAGGAATAGCCATTGCCGTATTTTTATGTTATTTCATAAAAATACGGCAATTGAGTAACTTATAAAAAAAGTAGTCTTATTTTCTATAAAAAAGCTGGGTGAAATAGTAGTCACCTCTTTCGTTCTGAATAATTCCAAAACCAGAATGGGTGTACAAACCTTCAATAATTTTTTTATGTCCCGGGCTATTTAACCAGGCAAAAACAACATCTTCGGCGGTCTCATATCCATAAGCAACATTTTCGCCAACTATTAAAGCACCTCTTTCTTTTAACGCTTTCGATCGTACGTTAAAATTATCATGGCTTATCATGGCTTTCCTAATCATATATTGGGTGTGTTCAACCGCATAAGCCGAGGCGTAAGTCTGATCTCTTTTAAGTTCGGTAAGTCCTTCAGATACCCTGTGCTGATTTACAAGATCGAGAATGGCGTCGGCCAATTCCCAATTGGTTTCCTGAGCAAGGTTAAGGTCAATTGTGTAGTCGGCTTCTTCTACAACTACAGCTTCGTCTTTGGAGCATGAAACTACGGTCGCAAAAAGGACCATAGCCAGTAGGCTTGATTTTATAAGGTTCATAAGCGGGGGGGCATCAAATTTGGGGCATGATGCTGGGTCAAATATAGAAAAAAAAAGATATAAAAGTGTATTTCAACGTATTTTTTATGCATTTAATCGATGAAATGCACGCTTTCTGTAGGAAATAATTGATTATAAAATCATCTTACTCCTCGGAAAACAAGGGTTTTTATGGTATCTTCGGAATTCAGAAAAAAAATCATTATGACTAAAATTTTTTCCTTTTTATTCACTGTTGTCCTGGTATTTAGCTGTGGAAATGATAAAAATGTGGCCGAAAACGCATCGACTTCTTCTGAAAAAACCAGCGGAAAGAATCCCACATTCGGACTAGTAATTCACGGCGGAGCTGGCACCATTTTGAAGGAAAATATGAGCGATTCCCTGGAAGCCGCATATACGTCCAAACTGGAAGAAGCAATTCGCGTGGGTCACAAGATTCTCGAAAACGGGGGGTCCGCTATGGAAGCAGTGACGAAAACCATTAACGTAATGGAAGATTCTCCGCTTTTCAATGCGGGTAAAGGAGCCGTGTTCACTCATGATGAAACGAATGAACTGGATGCCTCGGTAATGGATGGGGCAACTTTGAACGCAGGCGCTGTAGCCGGAGTTACCGGTATAAAGAATCCAATAGATCTGGCCGTAGAAGTAATGAACAATTCTCCACATGTAATGCTAAGTGGTAAAGGAGCCGAGATTTTTGCTAAAGAGAGAGGTATCGAACTTGTGGATCCCTCCTATTTTTACACAGAAAGGCGTTTCCAGTCTCTAAAACGAATAAAGGAACGCGAAAAGGAAAATAAGATATCTGTTGCAAACGAAGATACATTCATAAAAAACTCAAAATACGGTACGGTTGGCTGCGCTGCCCTGGATAAGAACGGCAATCTCGCGGCAGGAACTTCCACAGGAGGAATGACCAACAAAAAATGGAATCGCATTGGGGACGCTCCTATTATTGGTGCCGGCACCTACGCCAATAATGCTACCTGCGCGGTGTCCTCTACCGGCTGGGGTGAGTATTTTATCAGGGCCATGGTTGCACATGATATATCCGCTATGATGGAATACAAAGGTGTTAGCCTTCAGGACGCTGCTTCGGATGTAATTCAGAAAAAGCTGTCCGAATTAGGCGGTACTGGAGGGATAGTCGCCATTGACAAGGACGGGAACATTTCCATGGAATTTAATACAGCAGGGATGTACAGGGCACACATGAATGCCCAAGGTGAATTAACTATCGGAATTTATAAAGAATAAATTATGTCCTCTTATTACGCTGTAATCTTCACCAGCCTGTTAACTGATAATACAGCGGGCTATTCGGAAATGGCCCATAAAATGGAAGAATTGGCTAAAAAGCAGCCCGGATATATTGGTTTTGAAAGCGCCAGAGAAGAACTGGGGGTGACCATTAGTTATTGGGAAAGCATTGAAGCAATAAAAAAGTGGAAAGAAAATATTGATCATCTGGACGCACAGCAAAAAGGCAGAGATCAATGGTATCGCTGGTACAAAACACGAATTTGCAAAGTAGAGCGGGAATACGAGTTCGAGCGGTCTTAACATGATGTTCTTGTTAAACTTCTGCCAAATGTTAAATCCTGCATACGAAGGAGTATAATTCTTGCGTTAATGCTTCAACCCTTTCCCACCCAGCAGGCGATTTTACGTATTCAACGGATTGTGCTCATTTCTCAGTTTGCTGACGAGACCGCCTTTGTGCTACCACCCTTTTATTGTACTTTTAATACCGCTAAACCATCGCTTATGAAATCACTGCTTCGCCTCACCGCACTGGCTGTTATGATCCTTTTATTTGCCTGTAAGGACAAGACCCAAACTTCTCAAACCGATAATCTGTTCAAGTTTAAAAATTACATTTCCAATCATACTTATGGAAATCAAAGTATAGCCCTCCCAATACGAATTGAGTTAGCACAACCTTTGGAACAATTCGAGATCACGCAGGAGATAGATTCCGACTATCTAAAAATTCTTCCGAAGACAGAAGGTACGCTTATCGTTGAGAATAGAACCACCCTGATCTTTCAACCTGATGCACTACTTAAACCAGATACGGCATATTCGGTGACCGTGAAATTATCAGAATTATACGAGGACATAGGCAGAGAATTTAAAAATTACACTTTTGCTTTTAAGACCATCACACCTAACTTCAAGATCAGTCTCGACAACCTACAGTCTTACAGCAAGGAGTGGCAATATGTTACAGGGTACCTGGAAGCAGCAGATATAATTCCCCTCGAAACTGCCAAAAAACTGGTCTCGGGCAGCCAGGGTAGTAAACAACTTAAAATTCAATGGCCGGACGACGAATCCTCCGCGAGATATTTTGCTTTTACGATTGACAGTATTCAAAGAAAGGTTGACGATTCAGAGATCATAGTCAGCTGGGACGGAGATCCTATTGAAGCGGATACGAAGGGTTCCAATACATTCCCCATCCCGGGTCAAAATAATTTCACTGTGGTGGACGCAAGAAATTCACATTCTCCCCAGGCTTCATTAACGATAAATTTTTCCGATCCGATTAAGGAGAATCAGGATTTTGCGGGACTTATTACCATTGAAAATGCACAAGACCTTCGATTTGAAGTAGATGGCAACGTATTAACTGTCTATCCTACTGCGCGTCTAACCGGCACATCTCGAGTCACAATCTTTAATGGAATAAAGAATAGTGACGGTTATGGTTTGAAAAAGGAATTTTCCGAACTAATTTCATTTGAGCAAATAAAGCCAGCGGTTCGTTTGATCTCAAACGGTGTAATACTCCCGAATGCTGTGTCCACACCTCTTTATTTTGAGGCTGTGAATTTGAAATCGGTCAACATCAGGATCATTAAAGTTTTCGAAAACAATATGCTGCAATTCCTGCAAACATCGAATTTGAATAGTACAAATAACTACAATATTCGACGTGTGGGAAGAAGGGTTGCTACCCGTACCATGCAATTGGAGGAAGAAGGGATCACTACCGAGGGGCTATGGACGGCATACGCAGTAAACCTATCCGAATTTTTTCAGGCAGATCCCGGTGCCCTCTACCAGGTGGAATTCAGTTTTGATAAGGATAATTCCATTTACGATTGTTCAGATTCTGATGATGGAAATCCCGAAGACGATTATATCGAATATGCTGATGCTTCTAACCTGGACGAAGACGAGCGGGAGGAACGCTACTGGGATAACGAGATATATCGATGGAGAACATATACCTATAATTGGGAACAAAGGGATAATCCTTGTCATGCAGCTTATTACAATGAAGACCGCAATATTACCGCGAATATCATCGGAAGTAATCTGGGGCTAATTGTAAAAAAAGGAAAGAATAAGACCTATCATCTTGCAACATCGAACCTTATAACAGCAGATCCTGAGGCTTCTGTCAAGATAAACCTCTATAACTATCAACAGCAGTTGGTGAAGAGCACAACGACTGATGGGAATGGACTTGCCGTTTTCGATAGTGATAAAGCTATTGCATTTGCAGTCGCCGTAAAAGGAAATAATTACGCTTATGTGAAACTGGATGACGGTAATGCTCTTTCCTTAAGTAAATTTGATGTTTCGGGAAAGGAATTACAGAAAGGCCTAAAAGGATTCATGTATACGGAGCGAGGTGTGCACCGCCCTGGCGATAGTATTCATCTAACATTTGTACTGAATGATCTGTCGAATCCATTACCCGCAGATCATCCGGTTACCCTCCAGCTGAAGGATGCAAGGGGCAAGTTGGTAGAACGAAAGGTTATCAATGGCAAAGCTTCAAAAAATGGAATAACTAAAGACAATTTCTACTATTTTCCTTTAGCCACCGAGGCGTCTGCGCCCACTGGCAACTGGAACGCTTCTATCAGCGTGGGCGGCGTAAATTTTTCAAAAACCCTGAAGGTCGCCACGGTAAAGCCTAACCGATTAAAGATTAAACTGAATTTTGACGATGATGTCCTGGATGCAAGTAAACCGGTATCGGGAAATGCCGAAGCATCCTGGTTACATGGAGCTCCGGCGAGAAAAATGAGAATTGAAATGGATGCTACCCTCAGATCTACGGCAACAGCATTCGATAAGTTCAATGGGTTTATCTTCAATGATCCCGTAAGGACCTTTGAAGAGGTGGACCTGCCCGTTATAGATTCGAATCTTTCGGATGATGGGAAAATAAACTTTTCGGAAAAATTTAATATCAGTAAGAAAGCACCAGGGATGCTCCGTGCGACCTTCCTCACGAAAGTCTACGAAGGAGGAGGTGATTTTTCAATTGACGTATTCACCAAAAACCTATCTCCTTATTCCCATTTCGTTGGCTTGCGATCTCCTAAGCCGCATCGATATGGCTCTTATTTTACCGATCAGAAAACGGAATTCGAGATCGCAACGGCAGATGCTCAGGGGAATCCGGCTGGTAACAGAACCGTTGAAGTTCAGGTATACAGGATAGAATGGCGATGGTGGTGGAGTCGCGGACGAGATAATCTGTCCAGATATGAAAATGCCGAAGTTCACAGGCCTTATAAGAAATTCAATGTATCCACCGGAAACAATGGTAAAGGCACTTTTAGTCTGAATATTCCTGAAGACGATGGTGGAAGATACCTTATTCGGATTATCGATAATGAGTCCGGCCATGCGACGGGCCGAATTACATATTTTTACAGGAATTGGTGGCGGCAACCGGCCGATGGCGATTCGGAAAGTACAAAAATGTTAGTGTTCTCAGCCGATAAAGACTCGTATGAAGTTGGTGAGGAAGCTAAAATAACATTCCCTTCAGGCAGTGAGGGACGTGCATTGTTGAGCATCGAAAATGGAACTGAAGTTCTTTCTACTCAATGGATCGAAACAAAAAAAGGGGAAACCAATGCCACAGTAAAATTGACCAAAGAAATGACACCCAACGTGTACGTGAACATTTCCCTACTCCAGCCTCACGAACAAACTAAAAATGATCTTCCTATCCGATTATACGGTGTGATTCCAATACTCGTGGAAGATCCCACCACCAAATTAAGCCCGGTACTCGATATGCCAAAGGTGTTGAAACCAGAAGAGAAATTTAGCATTAATGTTTCTGAAGAAAGTAATAAAGCAATGACCTATACCATTGCCGTGGTGGACGAAGGACTGCTGGACTTAACCCGTTTTAAAACTCCCGAAATTCACAAGGCGTTCTATACCCGGGAAGCCCTGGGAGTAAAAACCTTCGACCTCTACGATTATATTATCGGGGCGTATTCTGGAAGTGTGGATAATATTTATGCCGTGGGAGGAGGTGACGAAGCCGCCGGAGCTAAAAACCGGAAGGCTGATCGTTTTAAACCTGTGGTAAAATTCATGGGCCCTTTTACCCTTGAGAAGGGGAAATCTGCTTCGCATGAACTGGTAATGCCCAATTACATTGGCTCTGTGAGAACTATGATCGTTGCAGGAGACAATCGTGTTGGCGCCTATGGTAAATCAGACATTACAACGCCCGTTAGAAAACCATTGATGGTTTTGGCTTCATTGCCCAGAAAATTGTCTCCAGGTGAGAAAGTGACATTGCCTGTTACGGTATTTGCTATGGAAAAGAAAGTTAAAAATGCAAATATTACTGTAAACGTTGGGGATGCATTAAAGCCTATTGGAGGGAGCACGAAAAGCCTCTCTTTTATAGAGCCCGGTGAGCAGATTGTAAATTTTGAGTTCGAGGTTTTACCAGCCTCGGAATTTCAAACCATAGAGGTTGTAGCTACAGGGAATGGTGAGAAAGCGACTTATGAAGTTGAAATTGATGTTGAAAATCCAAATCCGATATCGCAAAAATCAACGCTCCATACTTTAGATGCTAATGCATCCCAAACTATAACATTCGAAACGTATGGCGTTGCTGGAACGAATGCAGCTACACTTGAATTCTCAACTCTTCCTCCAATGGATTTCAATCGGCGAATGGGCTTCCTTATTCGTTATCCCCATGGTTGTATCGAACAAACTACGTCCGGTGCGTTCCCTCAATTATACCTTGCTGATATCTTCGATCTAACGCTTGATAAAAAGCAAAAAATGGAGAAGAATGTGAAGTCGGCCATCCGAAAACTAAACAATTTTCAACGCCCTAATGGCGGACTTGGTTATTGGCCAGGAGAAAGCGAAATTAATAAATGGGGAACCAACTATGCCGGCCATTTTATGCTGGAAGCAAAAGAAAAAGGATACGCATTACCTATAACATTTATGAGTAACTGGTTGCGTTATCAGAAAACTGCAGCCAGACAATGGAGAAGCAATAGTACTTCTTATAATTCAAGTCATATACAGGCATACCGGTTATTCACTTTAGCATTGGCTGGGCAACCTGAACTGGCTGCGATGAACCGTCTTAGAGAATCGGGAAATATGAGCAACGACGCTAAATGGCGTCTGGCAGCAGCCTATGCATTGGCAGGGAAAAAGAAGGCAGCTAACGATTTGGCTAAGACGGCAAATATCAATTTCCAGCCTCAGAAATATAATTATTACAGCTATGGATCTTCCTTCCGAAATAAAGCAATGGCCCTGGAAACAATGGTCATCCTCGGGGACGAACGCCAGCGCGAAATGGCAATATCACTGGCTAAAGGTCTGTCCTCAGGAAATTGGTACAGTACCCAGGAATCGGCTTATGCCCTATTGGCATTATCAAAAATGATCGGAAAGAATGGTGGGAAAGCAATAAATGTTTCTTATTCGCTCAGAGGCGACGCTGCGAACGTAAATTCCGATCGTGCCATTGCGGAACGCGATCTGGAGGTGAATATGGGCACCAATACCGTCACGATTTCAAATAAAAAGGCCAATGTTGTATACGTCACCCTTTCACAACAAGGTAAATTACCGCTGGGTGATGAACTTAATGAGCAAAGAAATCTGAGTGTTCAAACCCAATTCCTGGATGGGGACGAAGTGCCCTTGAATGTTTCAAAACTTAGACAAGGCAGTGAGATCAATATGAAGGTTACAGTTACCAACACCTCGAATGACTACGTTGATAATGTCGCACTAACTCAAATTTTACCAAGCGGTTGGGAAATTGTGAATACGAGTTTTACAGAACTTGGAGGCGGTGCTTCCGGCGTAGCACGTTATACCGATATTAGAGACGACCGTGTAAATTTCTACTTCGATATTCATCGTAAAAAGACGAGAACCTTTACCCTTAAACTAAACGCATCCTATCTCGGAAATTATTATCTGCCCGGAACCCAGGCGGAAGCGATGTACGATAATACCTATTATGCCAGGAATAAGGGACGATGGGTGGTGGTTGAGAAATAAATAATGAAGAATCAAAGGGCCATATCACAAGTTTTAAAATCCCATAGGCGAAAGTTAATCGTGTTAGGAGTGGTTTTCAGTATATGGCTTTTTTGTCTTCCTGCTGAATTATTCGATGCTTCTACTTCGACGGTGGTGGAGAGCCGAGAAGGGATCATGTTGGGAGCCCGAATTGCAGATGACGGGCAATGGCGCTTTCCTGAATCGGATTCTGTTCCCTATCGGTTTGAACAATGTATACTGCATTTCGAGGATGAATATTTTTATTCACATCCGGGGGTCAATCCGGTTTCCATGGCAAAGGCCTTATGGCAAAACATAACCACGGATAAACGAAGAGGGGGCAGTACTTTAACGCAGCAGGTAATTCGACTTTCCCGAAAGAACAAAAAGCGAACCTATTTCGAAAAAGTGATCGAGATCTTCATGGCTACCCGCCTTGAAGCAGGCTATTCGAAAAAGGATATTTTGAATCTATATGCTTCGCATGCGCCATTTGGGGGTAATGTTGTGGGCTTGGAAACAGCCTCCTGGCGATACTTCGGTTTGCCTTCTTCGGACCTTAGCTGGGGACAATCGGCCGCCCTTGCAATCTTGCCAAATGCACCGTCTCTGATCTTTCCCGGAAAGAATGAACAGATATTGAGATCGAAACGCGACCGGTTGCTTAAAAAACTTTTCGATAAAGGTATTCTCGATCAAATTACTTACGAGTTGTCCCTGGAAGAAGCGTTGCCGGGAAAGCCACTGCCGTTACCTGAGATCGCATTTCATTTAACCGAAAAGATCCGCAAAGATTTTCCCGGTTCGCGCAAGACAACTACTATTTCAATCGAACTTCAGAAAAAATTGAACACCATCGCAACTGAAAATTATTTTCAGTTTAAACAGAATGAGATTCACAACCTGGCAGTTTTGCTACTCGATGTTGATTCGCGCGAGGTATTAGCCTATGTTGGAAATGCTCCTACTACCTCAGATAATAATAAATATGTCGACATCATTGATAAACGACGTAGCACGGGCAGTGTATTAAAACCATTTTTATACACCTCCATGCTGCACAGTGGCGAATTACTTCCCCATACCCTGGTTGCCGATATTCCAACGGTGATCAACGGATATAGTCCTGAGAACTATGACGGACAATTCAACGGCGCAGTCCCTGCCAGTGTGGCCCTCTCGCGTTCCCTTAATGTCCCTGCCGTACGAATGCTCCGTTCGTATGGTCTTGATCGATTTCATAGGCGGCTTAAAAAACTTAATTTTAATAGTATTGACAAGCCTGCCGATTACTATGGCCTATCACTCATTCTGGGAGGAGCGGAAAGTTCACTATGGGAAGTCACTAATGCCTATGCAGGGATGGCTGCTACCTTGAATCATTTTAACAGAACTTCGAGTGAATATACCGGGGAGTCCCTAAAATCTCCCGTTATAATTAGAAATGAAACATTAGAATCATCAAAAAATCAATCGGAACCTGTCGTTTTTAATGCAGGAGCGATCTATCAGACCCTTGATGCATTGCAAAAAGTAAATCGGCCAGAAGGAGAAGAGAACTGGAGTTTTTTCAGTAATTCTCAACCTATAGCATGGAAGACAGGCACTAGCTTCGGATTTAAAGACGCATGGGCTGTAGGAGTAACTTCTAAATACGCCATAGGCGTTTGGGTAGGTAATGCCGATGGTGAAGGTCGCCCAGGTTTAACCGGAATACAAACAGCTGCACCGGTCCTCTTCGACATACTCGATGTTCTTCCCCAAAGTGATTGGTTCGCTGTTCCCTACGATGAGCTTATCGAAGGAGATATTTGTTTGAAAAGCGGACATCTGGCAGGTGTATATTGCGAGGAGGTTTCTTCCCAATTTATCCCAAAATATGGAATACGAACCCAGCCGTGCAGTTATCACCAGCAGGTATTCCTGGATGCTAACAAACAGTTTCAGGTAAACTCGTCCTGCTATACATTGGCTGAAATAAAGCAACAAAGCTGGTTTGCCTTACCCCCCGTGATGGAATACTATTATGCGCAAAAACATCCCGAATATTTACCATTGCCGCCATTTAGAAATGATTGCTTACAAGATGGAGAAAGACTTATGGAATTCATTTACCCCAAAAGAAACGAAGCTATTCTGCTTGCAAAAGATTTTGACGAGACCATTAATGATCTCATTCTGAAAGTAGCGCATCGTTCAGCGGAGACTAAACTATACTGGTATCTCGATTCACAATTTATCGGGATGACCGAAACTTTTCATGAATTAGCCATCCAGCCTATATCGGGTGACTATATGTTGACCGTTGTAGATCAGGAAGGCAATGAACTAAAACAGAAGGTGACCATCAAACAAACCTCATCTTAACTAGCATTCTATAAAATTAGTACCTTAGGGAATATAAATCGTTCCTATGCATCGCGCTTTGTTTTCAATAGTCTTATCGCTATTATTTCTACTAAATGTTTCATGTGCGGATAAAAGTTCAGAGAAAGTTATCATTGAACCTCAGATCATTCCTAAGCCTGCACAAATGGATGTTGGAGATGGTGTTTTCGAATTGACCGAAAAAACTACAATTTCTTTTCCGAAAATCTTTAGCAGCCCCTCAAATTTTCTAATAAATTATCTTAAAAAAGGTGCCAATTTTGAATTGATTCTTAAGGAGCCAGAGAAAGCCGATATTCTAATTGAAGTAGATAGTTTAATCGAAGATGAAGGCTATTTTCTTGATGTATCCAAGAAACAAATATTGATTAGAGCAAATTCATCGACAGGAGCCTTCTATGCATTTCAAAGCCTCAGGCAGTTGCTCCCTCCTCAATTAGAATCGGCAGATTCCTTTAAGAAGAAAAAGATCCACATCCCAGTGGTGAGTATTACGGATCAGCCAAAATTTACTTACCGTGGAATGCATCTGGATGTCGCTAGGCATTTTTTCCCAAAGGAATTCATTAAAGAATACATAGCATATCTTGCGATGTTGAAAATGAACTATTTTCACTGGCACCTCACCGAAGACCAGGGCTGGCGTATTGAAATTGAAAAATTTCCCAGGCTTACTTCTCACGCTGCCTACCGGGATGAAACCTTAATTGGACATTATAACAGTACGCCTCAAATCTTTGACGGAAAGCGATATGGGGGATATTATACAAAAGAGGATATAAAAGAGATCGTGGCTTTTGCCACTGAACATCATATAACTATTATCCCTGAAATTGAAATGCCCGGCCATGCACAGGCAGCAATAAGTGCCTATCCGGAGCTAGGTTGTGCCGGAGAGCAGGTGCCGGTCGCCACTAAATGGGGGGTTTTTGAAAATATCTACTGCCCGAATCAAAAAACATTTGCCTTTTTAAAGGGGGTACTATCTGAAGTGATGGAGTTATTTCCCGGGGAATATGTTCACATAGGTGGTGATGAGGCTCCAAAAAAACAGTGGCAACAATGTGCTCATTGTCAGAAATTAATTAAAGGCCTCAATCTGAAAGATGAACACGAATTACAGAGCTGGTTTATTAAAGAGATAGAAACTTTCCTGAACGACAATGGTAAAAAAATGATTGGTTGGGATGAGATCCTGGAAGGTGGTCTCGCCCCCAATGCCACTGTGATGTCTTGGCGTGGTACACAGGGCGGGATTGAAGCGGCAAAAGCCGGACATAATGTGATCATGACACCCACCTCACATGCCTATTTCGATTATTACCAGAGTGATGATCAGGGTGAACCGCTGGCTATTGGCGGCTTTCTGCCTTTGGAAAAGGTTTACGGATTTAACCCTGTTCCTTCAGATTTAAACAACGAAGAAGCCAAATATGTTCTGGGCGCTCAAGGAAACGTATGGACAGAATACATGAAGACCGGGGAACAAGTTGAGTACATGATCTTTCCGCGAATGCTCGCTATGAGTGAGGTGGTATGGAGTGGACCTTCAGGAAATAAGGAAGAAAATTATCCCGAATTTGTGAATAGAGTTGAAAATTTTCATGATCGCCTCAATGCAATGCAAGTAAATTACGCCAACCATCTGTACACAATAAAAGGTGCGGTGGTCAAGAGAAATGACAGTGTTTTTTATGAACTTTCAACTCCAACAAAGGGTAAAACAATAAGGTATAGCCTTAATGCGGACGCCTCGCTTTATGATTATTCTGAACCAATTCCGCTATCGGAAGATGGAACCCTTGGTAATAAACATATAATAGGCGCCGCAGTTTATAAGAACGATAGCATTCTGGGAAATAGATTTGTTCAGGAGATCAAGATTCATAAGGGTGTAAAGGGATCTGTTTCCTTGAATGTAGAACCGCATCCTTCATATGGGGCAGGGGGAAAAGACGCACTGATAAACGGCATTTCGGGAAGTGACACGCGCTATGGAGATAGCGAGTGGTTAGGGTTTTGGGGAGATGATCTGAAAATTCTAATCGATTTGAGTGAAGAACGGCAGGTTAATATGGTGAAAACTCGCTTCTATCATGCCCCGGGACAATGGATATATGCCCCGAAAACTATAAGCGTTACAAGAGATTTCGCTGACGGAGCATCGTTAAATACCATTTCACCAATTGAACCGGATCCGGAGAGTACGGTTACAACGGTTAGTTTAAAATTAAAGACGCCAATTGATAAGCAAATTAAGAAACTTATTATTCGAATTCCGAATTTTGGTGTTATTCCTAATGGTAAGCAAGGCGCCGGAAACAAAGCATGGACCTTTATTGATGAGATCATAATAGAATGATTGTAGAAATTTGTGCATCGAACTTTGAAAGTGCTAAAGCGGCTGAGGATGGAGGCGCAGATCGTATAGAGCTTTGTGAGTATCTTGAGATAGGCGGCCTCACCCCCTCCCCTAAACTTATCGAAAAAGTGCTAACAGAATTAAGTATACCGGTACATGTGCTTGTAAGGCCCAGAAAAGGCGATTTTTCCTATTCGGAAGCAGACTGGATCTCTGTGCTCGAATCGGTAGAAATGTGCCATGAACTAGGATGTGCTGGTATCGTTAGTGGTGCTCTAAGTTCGGACAAATCTATAGATAAAGAACGTACAGGGACTTTAGTTGAAATATGTAAAGAAATGGACTTTACCTTTCACCGGGCATTCGATCAATGTCGGGATCCGCTTGCAGCTTTTGAGACGCTTTTATTTCTGGGTGTGGATCGCTTACTCAGTTCAGGGCAAGAGTTAAATGCGGTCGACGGAATTCCTTTGTTGAAAAGACTGCATGTCCTTTCGGACAATCGTATGGAGATCATGCCCGGGTCAGGCATCGAACCTGCAAATGTGATGCACTTCAAAGAGTCCGGGTTTCACAGCGTGCACCTTTCAGCAATTAAAAAAACTAAACCAGCAACTTCCTTTTTTGATACCGGGGTCTCAGGTATTTCAGATTTGCAGACTATTAAAGAGGTAGTCCAAATAGTTCACTAGCGTAATGGAAATCCTTTTGCCGCCCACCACGGGTGAATTTCTATCTCGAGCCTGCCCACTTTCACCATTGGGTCCATATTCGCCAGGCTATCTGCCATTTCAAATGTGGGTACATTGTAAATGGTAATTCCTCTTATTTCACCGTCATCTCCAAATGGCCCGGAGATATCTGCATATCCTTTATCGTACATTTTTCCTAAATGATTAAGGTGTGCTTCCTGCAAGGTAGCTGCTCCAAGTGAGTCCTGAGATCGATTTGGGCCTCGCTTTAAGAAAGCAATAAAATATTGCTGCATGATCACTGTATCCCCGCTGTTGGGATCTACATAATCGAAGATTTGATATCCATCATCGGTAAGCTCTTTTTTTATCTGAGACACAGTTTTTACCTTGGATTCAAATTGCTGATCGCCATTCTGCACTTTGTGCTCTTCTTTGCATCCGATTAGCAATACAAACGTAATAAGGAATAGGTTGAAATTAAACTTCATTCTTCCAATATTTATATGGTTTTTTACTTAGTTGTGAATTATAGAATCGAATATCCCCGGTTACCTCATTACCTAACCAGGACGGTTGTAAAAATTCTTCTTCTTCCGATGATAATTCGATCTCTGCTATAATAAGTCCTTCATTTTCCCCCGAGAATTCATCTATTTCGAACAGGTGCTCCCCTGCCTTTACGACATAGCGTGATTTCTCTATGATTCCTGGTTCGCACAAACGAAGTAAGGCACGAGCGTCTCGAACATTGAGTTCATCTTCCCATTCGAAGCGAGTAGTTCCGTTCTCGTTCGACACACCCTTGATGGTGATGTACCCCATTTCACCATGAATTCGTATTCTTACGGTCCTGTTGGGGTGGGTATTCAGAAAACCCTGGACAATGGTGGTTTTCGACTGGCTTTCTTTGCGATAGTCCAGAGAATTCACCAAAAATTTACGCTCTATTTCAATCATTTTTTTTACATCTGAAGTCTCACTAAGATATTATAATTTTATGGGATGTTTGAAGTGCTTCCCATACGAAAGATTATCCATGTGGATATGGATGCCTTCTACGCCTCAGTAGAGCAATTGGACAATCCCGAACTCGCGGGTAAACCCATCGCAGTAGGTGGAGGTGGCAAGCGCGGTGTGGTAAGCGCCGCGAGTTACGAAGCGCGTAAATTTGGGGTTCGGTCTGCTATGAGTGGTGTTCTGGCCAGAAAACGCTGTGCGGATCTAATATTCATTAGGCCACGTTTTGACCGCTATAAAGAGATTTCTGAACAGATAAGAAAGATATTTCTGGAATACACTGATCTTGTTGAACCACTCTCCCTGGATGAAGCCTACCTCGATGTAACTGAAAACAAAAAGGGAAATCCAAGTGCAACACTTATCGCTAAGGAAATTCGTGAGCAGATAAAAGAACGTACTGGTTTGAATGCCTCCGCGGGCATCTCCATCAATAAATTTGTTGCAAAAGTGGCTAGTGATATCAACAAGCCGAACGGGCAGAAGACCGTTCCACCTGAAGAAGTAATCGATTTCCTGGAGCAACTGGACATCAAGAAATTCTATGGTGTTGGGAAGGTAATGAAAGAGAAGATGTATAGGCTGGGAATATTTACGGGAAAGGACCTAAAAACAAAATCAATTGGATTCCTGGCGGATAACTTCGGAAAGAGCGGAACGTATTACTTCAATATTGTACGGGGAATTCACCAGGGTGAAGTGAAACCATCACGAACAAGAAAATCCCTGGCGGCCGAAAGAACATTCAGTGAGAATATCTCAAGCGAAGTTTTCATGCTGGAACGACTGGAAGATATTGCAAAAGAGGTGGAACGTCGATTAAAGTCCAGTAGGGTAGCAGGAAAAACCATTACTCTCAAAATTAAGTACAGTGATTTTACGTTACAAACTCGCAGCAGGACATTGCCGCACTATGTTTCATCAAAGGACCTGATAATGAATAACGTTAAAGATTTGTTATTTCAGGAAAAAATGAAGGATTCGGTACGTTTGTTGGGAATTTCATTATCGAACCTCAATAACGAGGATAAGAAAGAGGAGAAACCTCCGCCGGATAAAACCATTGATGTACAACTTAAACTTGATTTTTAGCTTGTGAACTACAGAACTACTTGAATTTCATTATTAACTAAAACCCTTACGATCATGAAAAAAGTAGTTTTTGCACTAGCGGCCATCGTTTTATCAACGGTAATTATTTCCTGTAAAAATGAAGCCGAGTCCACCGTGCTTCAGGAAAATCAAGAACAAGAAAACACATTGGAAAATCCAGATGACCTGGCTCTTGCTGATGTTAATTTGGAAACCACCACGGGTGGTGACTATTTATATGTCACCGCTTCCAGCGGACTCAGTTTAAGAGAGTTTGGAAACCTTCAAAGTAATAAACTGGCAAAGATGCCTTACGGAACTAAAGTTAAGGTTATCAAGGCAGAAGATAATGTAACTATGACGGTGTCTGGTATCAAAGGTGGAATGGACGAAATTGAGTTTAATCACAAAAAGGGATTTGCATTTAACGGATACCTTTCAAAGTACTTTCCTCCGGAATTGAACATTACGGTAAAGGACTACACAGCCGAGCTGCAAAAATTCTTCCCTGATGTAACCTACACTGAATTAAAAGGAGGTACCGCGAGCAATCCAGAAAATACCGAAACAATTCTTTTGCCCGATGCCGAATGGCATGAGGCTTTTTATATAGCGCAACGTCTGTTCGATTTTCCAAAGGAATTCGAGTTTCCAAATCCGAACGGAAAAACGGCTGAGACTATCTTTGACGGGAAACCTAAAAAAGGAATCTGGACGAGTCAGCTAGAGGTAGCACGCAACGATGAGGGCCTTGAAAAGATCACTTATGTCTATAGTTCGAAGCAATTTGATGCACAGGTTTCCATTGAAAAGGACGAGAAAGGAATGAAGATATCCAGGATAGAAAAGATTAAATAAGCATTGTATAAAATAAAATGAAAAAGCGCCTTGTAAGGCGCTTTTTCTTATAATTCAGCTACTGTCTTAACCCGGAACCAATTGTTGAAAGGACTATTTTATTTGTGAAACGCGCAACGTATTTACCATTCCCTTTTCAACAATAGGCATAGCTGCCAGATTGATGAGAAAGTCTCCTTTCTTTACAAATCCGCTTTTCAGTGCAATTTTGTTGATATCCTCAACCGTTTCATCGGTACTCACATATCGATCATAAAAGAACGATCTAACTCCCCAAAGTAAATTAAGCCGGGAAAGAATTCGTCTGTTTGATGTAAAAACAAGTATATGCGAGTCCGGGCGCCATGCAGAAATCTGGAAGGCGGTATACCCACTGTTTGTGAGAGTACAAATAGCCCTTGCTTCAATTTCATCGGCCATTTTCGCTGCATGAAAGCAAACAGATTTTGTAACATACCGATTAGTACGAACTTGCGGGGGTTCATGTGGTACCCGAATAAGCTCGCTTTTCTCTACTT
Source organism: Flavobacteriaceae bacterium (assembly GCA_013043685.1). Classification (GTDB taxonomy): domain Bacteria; phylum Bacteroidota; class Bacteroidia; order Flavobacteriales; family Flavobacteriaceae; genus Pukyongia. The sequence continues at coordinate 44,581 of JABDNT010000002.1, forward strand.
GTTTACAAATATTTGTCATTGTTTCAATTACCTCCACCGGATATTTTCCAACCGAAGTTTCCCCGGAAAGCATAACGGCATCTGCACCATCCATTACTGAATTTGCGACATCATTTACTTCTGCTCGAGTTGGAGTTAGTGAACTGATCATGGTTTCCATCATCTGTGTGGCAATGATTACAGGAATTCGTGATCGTTTTGCTGAAAGCACCAATTGTTTCTGAATTAACGGAACTTCTTCAGCAGGAACTTCCACGCCCAGGTCGCCACGCGCCACCATTAATCCGTCGCAATATGTAACTATTGAATCAATATTCTTTACAGCCTCCGGCTTCTCAATCTTAGCAATAATTGGGATCTTATATTCACTATGAGCTTCTATAAGGGCCTGCAGTTCCTTCAGGTCGTCTGCATGACGAACAAATGAGAGTGCTATCCAGTCCACTTCCTGCTTTACTGCGAAAATTGCATCTTCCTTGTCTTTTGCGGTTAGGGCCGGAAGAGAAATCTTTGTATTAGGAAGGTTCACTCCTTTTTTCGAGCGCAATGGCCCTCCTTGCACTACAACAGCATTCACTTCATTCTTGTTATTAGTCGCTTCTATCTCAAAGATCAGTTTTCCATCATCAAGAAGTATTCGTTCTCCGGGATTCACATCTTTCGGGAAATTCCTATAGTTCATGTAGATCCGGTCCTTGGTCCCTTCAAATTCTTCACCTGTGCAAAAAGTTATCTTATCTCCTGGTTCTACCACGATCTCTTCCTTCATAATCCCTACCCGTAATTTCGGGCCTTGAAGGTCTGCTAAAATTGCCGTAGATCGATGAAGTTCATCACCCAGGTCCCTGATTATTCCAATACGTTTCTTAACATCATCGTAATTCGCGTGAGAAAAATTAATGCGAAAGACATCCACACCGGCCAGTATCATTTTCTTAATAGTTTCCTTATCAGAGGAAGCGGGCCCGAGTGTTGCAACTATTTTGGTTCGTTTTTGTTTTGGCATTAGTCGAAAATTAAATTGTTCTTAGATTTGAGATTTTCTACCTCTACGGCATATGCTGAAATAACCTGGTTTATATCGTTAATATCATGAAGCAGCTTCCTAATATACACATCTTCAAAATCGGAAGAGATCTTCATTAAAAAATCGACAGTTTTAAGTTCCGGAATCAGATATTCTATGATTATTTCTTCCGAATCATCTGCACCAAACAGGCCCCCGCTCGCAACGGTTCTCGCGGCAATTGTTTTACATTTATTTGCAAGAAGGTCGTAATACGTGTAGTCCAACTGGTCTTCAAACTCGTACCATGGAAAGGTTATCTCCAATCCTTTCTTGGAGAAATCAAGGTCGGTTCGTTTTCTTTGTAATTGAAGAGATAATTGTCTATTCAGTATATAGGCCATTTTATAAGGATCTTCACTACAATGAATCGCTATCAGCGTGAATTCGTCTTTAAAATCGTCTTCCAGGATAAGTTTATAGTTGGCCATATTTCAAACTATCATTCAAAAATAGACATTGTTTTGCGGATGCTATGTTTCCATAAGCTTAAATTTATATATTTCATTATCGAAAACGTTTGCGGGTAGTCTTGAATCGAGCGGGACTAGGGTAGATCCTTTTCAATTGCGGTCTGTAGTTTGTAAAAAGCTCTTTTTGCGGCTCTTTCTTCTGCTTTTTTCTTCGAGGTTGCCCTGGCCTTGGCAACGACTTCATTCTCCAGCATCAATTTTACAGCAAAGTGTTTTAATTCATCGGCCCCGGTATCATCGTATACCATAAATTTGAAAGGTTTCTTGTTCTTTTGGCACCATTCAATAAACAGGCTTTTGTAACTAATTACCTTTCCTTCCAGCCGTTCGATATCCACATACGGTTTGATAACCCGCCGGTGAATAAATTTCTCACAATAACGATATCCCTTATCCAGATAAATGGCCCCAATCAATGCTTCAAATACGTTGCCATGAATATTACCACCAAATTGGTCCGTGGGAATTGAAGTTTTTAACAGGTTAATTAAATTTAGGTCCCTGCCTAATTCATTAAGGTGTTCCCTGCTTACTACCTTAGATCGCATTTTGGTTAAATATCCTTCGTCGCCCGAGGGAACCTCCATAAACAAATGAGAAGCGATCACAGCGCCTAGCATTGCATCACCGAGAAACTCCAGACGTTCATAGTTCTGTCGCTGACCGTCACTGTTTGTTTCATTCATGGAACGGTGTGTAAAGGCTTCTTCGTATATACTTATATCTCCCGGTTTAAAGCCAAGTATTTTTTTTACAGCTACAAAAAAATCCCCGTCCTTTTCAGTACGAGGATTGAATATGTCTTTTATTGAAGCCATTTACATAGATTAATCTTCTAATTTCCGGAATAACACACAGGCATTATGGCCTCCAAATCCAAAGGTATTACTCATGGCTACTTTTATATCGCGTTTCTGAGCTACATTCAAAGTTAAATTTAGAGAAGGATCTATTTCCTCATCTACCGTTGTATGATTTATAGTAGGTGGAACCATACCGTTCTCCATAGCGAGGATAGAGGCAATCGCTTCAATCGCTCCCGCCGCACCCAGAAGGTGTCCCGTCATCGATTTGGTAGAATTAATATTTATATTTTTAGTATGATCGCCAAACACGTTTGAAATAGCTTTGAGTTCTGCCACATCCCCCAAGGGTGTCGCAGTACCATGTGTATTGATAGCATCAACTTCCTCTGGTTTCATATTGGCATCACGAAGGCAATTCAACATTACCCTCTCAACACCTATTCCCTCCGGATGAGGTGCAGTCATGTGATAGGCATCACTGGACATTCCGCCACCAACTACCTCAGCATATATCTTCGCTCCACGCTTTTTAGCATGTTCATATTCTTCGAGGATAAGGGCTCCTGCTCCTTCTCCCAAAACAAATCCGTCACGAGTGGCATCAAATGGGCGGGATGCAGTTTCAGGGCTGTCGTTTCTGGTAGAAAGCGCATGCATGGCATTAAAACCGCCCATACCGGCCTGTGTCACTGCTGCTTCACTTCCTCCGGTAACAATAATATCACAATGACCTAAGCGAATGTAGTTTAAGGCATCAATCATAGCATTAGCCGAAGAAGCACAAGCTGATACAGTTGTGTAATTAGGCCCCATAAAGCCATGTTTAATGGAAATATTACCGGGAGCAATATCTGCTATCATTTTGGGAATAAAAAAGGGGTTGAAACGTGGTGTTCCATCCCCTTGTGCAAAATTTATGACTTCATTCTGAAAGGTTTCAAGTCCCCCAATACCAGCACCCCAAATAACTCCAACACGAAATTTATCTATTTCATCAAGGTTTATTCCGGCATCTTGTATGGCTTCGTCTGAAGATACCAGTGCATATTGCGCAAAACGGTCAAGTTTTCTGGCTTCTTTCCTGTCAAAATGATCTTTTGGATCGTAATCTTTGATTTCACAAGCGAATTTCGTTTTGAACTTTTCAGTATCAAAATAGGTAATAGGCGCGCATCCGCTTTTTCCATTTTTCAGACCGTCCCAATATTGAGATACGGTGTTACCAATGGGTGTTAGGGCACCAAGACCTGTAACTACAACTCGCTTTAATTCCATATGGAAGTATTTTTACTTGGCCTCTTCTATATAAGAGATAGCCTGACCTACGGTCGCTATATTTTCGGCCTGATCGTCAGGGATCTGAATGTCGAATTCTTTTTCAAATTCCATGATAAGCTCTACGGTATCAAGGGAATCTGCCCCAAGGTCGTTGGTGAAGCTAGCTTCATTTACTACTTCGTTTTCGTCAACGCCTAATTTGTCTACGATGATTGCTTTTACTCTTGATGCAATGTCTGACATAATGTTTGATTTTAAAATTTAATTAAGTGGCAAAAATAAAATATTTTAAATTAATACCCCACTTTAACTAAGAAATGTGATCACCAATTTAACAATTTTTGAGCGAAGTAAAACCCCTTTGCCTTACTTTTGTTATTTATTACTTACTTCTCAAAACAACGAACCTAACAGAATGAAGAAACGCATCGCTATTTTTGCATCAGGCAGCGGTACCAACACCCAGAACATTATTCAACACTTTAAGTCATCTTCTATTGGGGAGGTTGTTCTTGTGCTGTCAAACAAGAGGCATGCCAAGGTGCTCGAGCGGGCTGAAAATGAAGATATTAAATCCCTATACTTTCATAAGGAGGACTTATACGACCGGGACGGAGTTCTAAAAATACTGAAGGAGGCAAGGATTGATCTTATCGTACTCGCCGGGTTTCTTATCATGTTTCCAAAGCACATACTTAAGGAGTTTCCGAATAAGGTAATTAATATCCACCCCGCCTTATTGCCCAAATACGGTGGAAAAGGCATGTATGGAAAGTATGTACATGAAGCTATAGTCGCTAATAAAGAGAAAGAATCCGGAATTACAATACACTACGTGAATGAAGCTTACGATGAAGGAGCGATCATTTTTCAGGCAGCAACCGGAATTACTGAAGAAGATACTCCCAATTCTGTTGCTGAAAAGGTACATGCATTGGAGTATGAGCACTTCCCTATAGTGATCGAAACATTATTAACATCTGAAGACGATGGCTAAAAAACAAAAGTTTTATGTGGTATGGTATGGTAATCCTGCAGGTATCTTCGGAAGCTGGGAGGAATGCCAGCGGTCTATCAAAGGGGTAAAAGGTGCGCAATACAAATCCTTCGAGACATTTGCTGAAGCGAAAACCGCATATAATAAAGAATATTCCGATTATAAGGGCAAAGGCGGGAAAAAGAAGAAAAGCCTTACGCCCGAAGAACTTAAAAAAATAGGAGATCCAAATTTATATTCAATCGCCGTTGATGCAGCTTCAAGTGGTAATCCCGGGAAAATGGAGTACAGAGGTGTGGATACGCAAACCGAAGAACAGTTGTTTCATCAAGGCCCTTTTGAGCAGGGCACCAATAATGTAGGTGAATTTCTTGCCCTGGTTCATGGCATCGCATATCTCAAACAAAAGAACAGCGACCGCATTATTTACAGCGACAGCAGGATCGCCATGGGCTGGGTAAAGAAAAAGAAATGTAACACCAAACTGAAGCAATCCTCAAAAAACAAAAAGCTTTTCGAGTTGATTAACCGCGCCGAAAATTGGTTAAAAAAGAATACTTATGAGACCGAAGTAGTTAAATGGGAAACGAAAGCCTGGGGAGAGATTCCGGCTGATTTTGGCAGAAAGTGAAAGAATTAACTAAATATTTATTTTAATAATTAACGTATCTTTGCCTCTTTCAAAACATACCTTGTATGAGCAAATTGGTAATCGTTGGAACTGTGGCTTTCGACGCTATTGAAACTCCCTTCGGAAAGACCGATAAGATACTTGGCGGGGCTGCCACATTTATTGGGCTGGCCGCTTCACAATGCGATGCAGATGGCGCTATCGTTTCGGTTGTGGGAGGAGATTTTCCTAAAGACTATATCAATTTGTTTGTTCAGAGAGGCATGGATGTTTCCGGGCTCGAAATTGTAGAGGACGGTAAAACTTTCTTTTGGAGGGGCAAGTATCACAACGATATGAATTCCCGTGATACATTGGCCACCGAATTAAATGTATTGGAATCGTTCTCCCCGGTAGTTCCGGAAAAATTTAGAAATTCCGATGTTGTCATGCTGGGTAACCTGCATCCCATGGTTCAGTTAAGTGTGATAGAACAGATGAACAATCCCGAATTGATCGTTCTGGACACCATGAATTTCTGGATGGATAATACCCTGGCAGAACTCATGCGGGTAATTTCAAGAGTTAATGTCATAACTATTAATGATGAGGAAGCCCGGCAGCTTACCCGTGAATATTCACTCGTTGTCGCGGCACGGAAGATTATGGAAATGGGGCCTAAATATGTAGTTATTAAAAAAGGAGAGCACGGAGCACTTCTCTTCCATAAGAATGAGATCTTTTACGCCCCCGCCCTGCCTCTTGAAGAAGTTTTCGATCCTACCGGCGCAGGCGACACATTTGCCGGAGGTTTTACAGGTTACCTTGCTAAAACAGGTGACTATAGTTATGATAATATGAAGAACGCCGTTATTTATGGTGCAGCGCTTGCCTCCTTCTGTGTGGAGAAGTTTGGAACTGAGCGACTACTGAATCTTACGGCAAAAGAAGTTCGTCAGCGGCTGAAACAATTTCAGGACCTGACTCAATTTGATATAGAATTAACATAGCCTTACGCCCTGATTTTCGGGGCTTTTTTGGTTCTTATTTTTAATCATGAGTGACGCTTTAAAACATGAATGTGGGATCGCAATGATCCGGTTACTGAAACCTCTGGAGTATTACCACGAGAAATACGGAACTGCGTTCTATGGTGTGAACAAAATGTACCTTATGATGGAGAAGCAGCATAATCGAGGCCAGGACGGGGCGGGATTTGCCAGCATCAAAATGGACGTTTCCCCGGGTGAGCGATATATCAGCCGTGTTCGAAGCAATGCTGCACAACCCATACAGGACATATTCTCACAGATCAACGATCGCATTAATTCAGAATTTAAATCTCATCCCGAGTATTCAGGTGATGTTGCCGCACAGAAAAAAAATATTCCCTATATAGGGGAACTATTACTGGGGCACGTTCGTTATGGCACCTTCGGAATCAATAGTGTGGAAAATGTTCATCCATTTCTGCGTCAGAATAACTGGATGCATCGAAATCTTATTATCGCCGGTAACTTCAACATGACGAATACTACTCATCTTTTCAATAATTTGATAAAGTTGGGGATGCATCCGAAAGAGAAGGCGGACACCATTACAGTGATGGAAAAGATTGGACATTTCCTTGATGATGCTGTTAGGAAATTATACAAAAAGGCGAAAGCCGATGGCCTGAACAAAATGGAGGCCTCACCCTTTATAGCCGAAAATCTCAATATTGCCAAAATCCTTAAGAAATCGGCTCGCGACTGGGATGGTGGATATGCCATGGCTGGTATGATAGGCCATGGAGATTCTTTCGTACTCAGGGATCCAGCTGGAATTCGCCCGGCCTATTTTTATAATGATGATGAAGTGGTTGTTATCGCTTCGGAAAGGCCTGCTATACAAACTGTATTCAATGTTCCATTCGAAGAGATTCGAGAAATAGAGCCTGGACATGCAGTGATCATTAAGAAAAGCGGTGCGGTTGCCCAGGAAGAAATACTAAGTCCGTTGGAACGAAAATCGTGTTCCTTCGAGCGTATCTATTTTTCCAGGGGGAGTGATGCCGAGATATACCAGGAACGCAAGGAGTTAGGACGACTGGTTATGCCAAAAGTTTTGGACGCTATTGATCGTGATGCGGAAAATACGGTTTTCTCGTTCATACCAAATACGGCAGAAACATCTTTTTACGGAATGCTGGATGCTGCACAGAACGAACTCAACAAACAAAAGAATGACGCAATTCTAAAAGAAGGTGCAAATCTCACAAATGAGCGATTGGATGAAATTCAGAAACATAAGATAAGAACGGAAAAGATCGCGATAAAGGATGTAAAGTTGCGAACCTTCATTACCGAAGACAGCAGCCGGGATGATCTTGTGGCACACGTTTACGATGTTACATATGGAATAGTTAGGCCTAAAGACAACCTGGTGATAATAGACGACAGTATTGTAAGGGGTACTACGCTTAAGAAAAGTATCCTCAAAATGTTGGATCGTTTACATCCCAAACAAATTGTGGTTGTATCTTCGGCGCCACAAATTCGATATCCTGATTGTTACGGTATCGATATGGCCCGCTTAGAAGACCTGGTCGCTTTCCAGGCCGCCCTTCAACTTCATAAAGACAGGGGTACATATGATATAGTGGAAAAAATATATCATAAGGCTAAGGCGGAAATGACAAATAAAACCGAACCCCCTGTAAACCATGTGAAAGAATTGTACGATCCATTCACTGATGAAGAATTGTCTGATAAGATTGCTGAAATTATAAGCGACAATGGAATTAATGCCAAAGTAAAGGTCATCTTTCAATCGGTAGATGATCTCCATAAAGCTTGTCCGAAGAATTTAGGAGACTGGTATTTCACTGGCGACTATCCTACCGAAGGAGGTAAGAAAGTTGTAAACAGGGCTTACGTACATTTCTTTGAAGGCAATCCGGAACGCGCCTATTAATTGTTAAATTCTACCCTTAATAAAGTCGATTGTTGCACTTTAACGATTTTAACGAAAACTTTATCTAAAAGTAGGAAAAGTCTGATTTTCGTATTAATATTTAATATATATTTGACTCATACCATAGCATAAGTAGGTTAAGTTCATGGTAAGATTTGGGGCAAAAAAGGTAAACTCTTGTTTACCTTTTTTTTATACTCAAATTTTAATTGGCCTGATGAAGAATATTCATGACAAACCGTTTTTCATTTTATTTTTTATCAATTTCCTCATGATGGAGACATAAATCTGGAAGTTCAGGATGTAATCATCTTAAACAATTACTTTAACTTTTCTACGATTATTCTCGCTATATTGAGGCTTCTGCACGATTATTCCTATCAATAATTGCATTTTAACGAATAAAGCGGGTTTTGGTCTAAAACTTTCGAAATTGAAAAATATAAACCTATATATTTGAATCATACCATAGCATAAGTAGGTTAAGTTCATGGTAGATTTGGGGCAAAAAAAGGTAAACTCTCGTTTACCTTTTTTTATTGCACCAAATCCAAAGAGGCGGCGAGGAACAACAGTGAAGAGCCGCTTTATTCCCGTCTTGTTGCTCTCGTTTACCTTTTTTATTGCTATAAATCCATACTAGCCGGCGAGCCAAGATTTTTGATAAATTTGAAGACATAAAAATATAAACGAGCTGTAGTGTCCCGCATATGAATTCTCATTTGCTTTCTATCATAAACCCAAAAACATGAAACTAGTTCTCATAACGTTAATAGTAATAAACAGCTTTTTGCAATCCAATTGGGAGCTTAAAAAAGAAAAGGATGGAATAAAAGTATATCTCACCAAAAGCGATGACTCCAAGATCAAAACATTTAAGGTAGAGACCTTTGTAAAGGCAAAACCTCGTGAAATTGCTGATGCTGTAGTCGATTTGGAGAACAATTATAAATGGTTTGTGAATGTGGAGAAGGCAGAGCTTCTCGAGCAACTTGGAACGGACGAGTTTGTCTTTAAGCAGGTTATTCAGGTGCCCTTTCCATTTAAAGACCGAGAAGTGATAGAATATTGTGTTGTAAAGGAATTACCGAATGGTGTTGTACGAATTGACCTAAAAGAAGATAGTACTTTCATCCCGGTATCAGATGATTATGTTCGAATGCCAATTTCCAGAGGATACTGGATTCTCACGCCTTCCGGAGATGGAACAGACATTGAATATTCTTTTCTTGCAGATCCCGGAGGTAATATTCCCGCCTGGCTGGCAAATCAGTTTATTGTGAGTAACCCGTTTAAAACAATAAAAGGCTTGAGGGAATACCTTAAGAACTAATTAAACAACAAAAGATCCATAATTCGGCCCAAATTCTTTTACTTTCGTTTACCTTTTTTTATTGGACCCATTCCGGAATAAGCCTTTTTTTAGGATTGATACTGCTTACTAATCATTATAAAATTGTAAAATGGTTTCGAAGGAATTCAAAGGTATAATTTTTACCATTTGCTCTTAAACTAAAACCCCCGCCTACAAACATATGTAATCGGGGGATTAATTTTTGTGTTGTATTAATTATTTATTCTTTGCGTAATTCTCTGCAACTTTATCCCAATTGATCACATTGAAGAAAGCCTCAACATAATCGGGCCTGCGATTCTGGTATTTCAGATAATAAGCATGTTCCCATACATCCAGTCCTAGGATTGGCGTTCCTCCACATGTAACCCCTGGCATCATAGGGTTATCCTGGTTAGGCGTTGAACAAACTTCTACTTTTCCTCCTTTATGCACACATAACCAGGCCCATCCTGAACCAAATTGCGTTTTAGCGGCAGTTGAGAATGCATCTTTAAAGGCATCAAAGCTACCGCAAGCATCATTAATTGCCTGAGCTAATTCACCAGATGGTCGACCTCCTCCGTTGGGCGACATTACTTCCCAAAATAAACAGTGGTTGTAATATCCGCCACCATTGTTTCTTAGGGCTCCATTACTCATATCAAGGTTACCCAGGATCTCTTCCATGGATTTCCCATCGAGCTCTGTCCCTTGTACAGCAGCATTTAATTTATTTGTATATCCTGCGTGGTGCTTTCCATGATGAATTTCCATGGTACGTGTATCTATATGAGGTTCCAGGGCATCATGTGCATAGGGTAAAGATGGTAATTCAAAAGACATAGTATGTAGTTTTTTCGGTTATTAATTATTTCGTTCTCAAAGGTAGTTAATCCTTTATTTTAAAACTGTTATAGAATTAATAAGATTTTTATTCTCCAATAGATTATAATTATTGCTAAATGAGTGAACAGGTTTCGTTATTTTAGTAAAAAACTAATACTTGAAGGAAACCTCATCATTTCTTATTTACAATGCTTCGGCCGGAAGCGGTAAGACCTATTCACTGGTTAAGGCATTCTTGAAGACATTATTATTAAATTCGAGCCCGGATTATTATAAGTATCTCCTGGCAATCACATTTACCAATAAGGCTGTAGGGGAAATGAAAGAGCGCATCATCGAGTATTTACGGCGTTTTTCCGAAGCCATTCCTGATGAAAGGATACCTGAAATGATGGAAACCTTGTCATTGGAATGTAATCTTTCGGTGGAACAACTCCGATCTAAATCTAAAAGTATCCTTCATCACCTGTTGCATCATTATGCTGCATTTAGTGTTGAGACTATTGATAGTTTTAACCACCGACTTATTCGAACATTTGCGAGAGACCTCAAGATCGCTTCAAATTTTGAAGTTTCCCTGGACGAAAGCGAATTGCTTGAACAGGCTGTGGACAACCTGTTGCAGCGAGCCGGAGAAGACCGGGAAATCACAGAAGCCCTGGTTAAGTTTACATTAGCTAAGACCGACGATGACCGCTCGTGGGACATATCCAGAGACATCACAGAAGCATCAGGTATACTGTTCAAAGAAAACGAACTGGATCATGTGCAACGCTTGAAGGACAAATCACTTCCCGAATTCAGAAAAATAGCATCAAAACTCCAATCGGAGCTCGAATCCATAACCCTTCAAATAAAAGAGAAAGCCCTGGAGATATTGGAGTTAATTGATGAAAGCGGACTACAATTCACGGATTTCAATCGGAGTTCGTATCCCAATCACATGCTGAAGTTAGCTGAAGGCAATGATCCAAAATTTGATGCGAAATGGCAGGAAACTTTAAGAGATAAACCTCTTTATCCGGCCAAGCTATTGAAAGAATCAGCCCATTCGGCCACGGTAATTGATGAGATCACTCCTGCTCTCGCCGATGCCTTCGACCAGACGAAACAGTTATCCTTCAGGAAAAAGTTTGTGAGATCGCTGCTGAATAATCTTACACCCCTCTCAGTGATCAACCTCGTCCAACAGGAACTAGACGTCATTAAAGAGGAGGAGAACCTCTTACCAATTTCAGAATTCAACAGGTTGATAAACGCTGAAATTAAAAATCAGCCTGCTCCATTTATTTACGAGCGCCTGGGAGAGCGTTACAGGCACTTTTTTGTTGATGAATTTCAAGATACCTCCAAATTACAATGGGAAAACCTGGTTCCGTTGATCGATAATTCCCTTGCTCAGGAACAAGATGATATTCCCGGGAGTCTTTTACTGGTTGGCGACGCTAAACAATCCATCTACCGCTGGAGAGGTGGTCTTCCGGAGCAATTTATCGATCTCTATAATTGTGAGAATCCATTCTCTGTTTCAAATAAAGATGTTATAAATCTGGATATTAACTGGAGAAGTTGTGCGACAATTATCGAATTCAATAATGCTTTTTTTACGCACCTTTCGCAACATTTTAATCGCCCGGAACACGAAGAACTTTACACACTTGGGAACCAGCAAAAAAAGAATTACAAAGAAGGCGGGTATGTGAGACTGGAATTTATCGATTTTAATAAAAAAGAGGACGCCGACCCACTGTATGCAGAAAGAGTATACCAAACAGTACGGGAGCTTTTGAATCAAGGATTTAGCCTTAACGACATTTGTATACTTACACGGCGTAAAAAAGAAGGTATAGCTCTTGGTGAAATCTTAATGGAAAAGGGGCTGCCGGTGGTTTCTTCAGAATCACTTTTACTTCAACATTCACCCATTGTAAGGTTCCTGGCCGATTTTCTTCAGTTTAGAACACAGCCCAATAACGATGAGCTGAAGACCAGCCTTATATGCTTCATGCACCGGCATTTTGAAATTAATGAACCTCTGTCGGGCTTTCTTCAGTCCTTCTTTCCGAGTGAAAAAAACAATTTCAATGCGACGCTTCACCAATATGGCATAGATCTCAACATAGAGAAAACTTTTGGCTTAACATTGTACGAATGCTGTGAATATGCACTGAAGTCATTGGCACTCCTGCCTAAAGTTGATGTCTATGTAGAAGGTTTTATGAACATTATTTTTGATTTTGAACAACGCCAAACCTTATTAACACAAACCTTTACAGACTATTGGTATAATAAAAAAGAAAAAGCGGCTATTACTGTTGGAGAAGGCCTTGATGCGCTTCGGCTAATGACCATTCATAAAGCAAAGGGGCTCGAATTTCCAGTTGTCCTTTTTCCTCATGCCGATGTGGACATTTATTATGAAAAAGCAGCTAAAACGTGGATGAATGCCCGCGACCTTGTTGGCGATGATGAGCCCTTCAGGATTAATTTCAATAAAGACATTGCTGAATTCAATGAGGAAGGAGCTGCCATATATGAGGAACGCAGGAGCAGGCAACAATTAGACAATTTCAACCTACTCTACGTCACGCTCACGAGAGCTGTGGAACAACTATATATATTTTCGAAGAATGTGACCAGCAATAAGCGTGATGACTTAAAGAAGTATAATGAATTCTTCCAAAGTTTTCTCAAGTCTCAAGACCTCTGGGAAGAGAATAAAAACACCTACGAATTCGGAAGTCCATTGAGGGGGGTCGAAAAAACGAAGATACACACTCCTGATGAAGTCCCTCTTTACTATCAAACTACTTTCCCGGAAGATCTCAACTTGCAAGTTGCTTCCCGTGGAGCTGCCTTATGGCAGACGGATGCGGAAATCGCCATTTCTGCGGGTACGGTGCTACATGACCTTATGGAAAACATTCGGAGAAATGAAGATGTGGATGAGACGATTGAGGAGTTTAAGATTGGGTCGGATCTTGAAGATTCAGAATTGAAACGGATTGAGGAAATGATCCGAAACATAGTTACGCATCCTGAAATAACGCATTATTTTGATTCAGAATCTGTAGTTGAAACCGAACGGGATTTAATTACCTCTGATGGCCGTCTGTTACGACCGGACCGAATTAATTTTCATAAGGACAATAAAATTACGATCATCGATTATAAAACAGGTGGCAAAAGCCCGAAACATATGCAACAATTAGATGAATACGGCGAAGCACTGGAAGACATGGGATACAGCGTGATAAATAAGCTGATTATATACGCTTCAGAGGATAAAATATCGATAAATAAACTTTAAATTTGAAGTCTCAAAAAAGTGAGATATGTACGGAAATATTAAAACCCATTTACAGCGCGAATTACAAGAGATTAAGGATAACGGACTTTTTAAGAAAGAGCGTATAATAACGTCCCCTCAGGATGCGGTGATAACAATATCCACCGGCGAAAAAGTAATAAATTTTTGTGCGAATAATTACCTCGGGCTATCGTCGAATAAAGAAGTTATTCAGGCTGCAAAGGATACGATGGATACACATGGCTTTGGAATGTCTTCTGTTCGGTTCATTTGCGGTACTCAGGACATTCACAAAACCCTGGAAGAAAAAATAGCAAATTATTACGGTACAGAAGACACTATTCTTTATGCGGCTGCTTTCGACGCGAACGGTGGGCTTTTTGAACCTTTGCTTGGAGCGGAAGATGCCATCATTTCAGATTCGTTGAATCATGCCTCGATCATCGATGGCGTGCGGCTGTGTAAAGCTGCTCGTTATCGCTATGCGAACAGCGATATGGAAGATCTAGAAAAGCAACTTATTGCGGCTAATGAGGGCGGTGCACGATTTAAGATCATTGTGACCGACGGAGTATTTTCCATGGACGGCCTGGTCGCTCCCCTGGATACTATTTGTGACCTGGCGGAAAAGTACGACGCCATGGTAATGATCGATGAATGTCATGCGACAGGCTTCATTGGAGAGACCGGAAGAGGAACATTGGAGGAAAAAGGAGTTATGGGAAGGATCGATATCATTACCGGAACACTGGGAAAGGCCTTGGGCGGCGCTATGGGAGGATATACAACAGGAAAAAAGGAGATCATAGAAATGCTTCGGCAGCGCTCACGTCCTTATTTGTTCTCAAATTCCCTGGCACCAGCCATAGTAGGTGCTTCGATAAAAGTATTTGAAATGCTGGATTCGGATACTACTCTAAGGGATAAATTGCAGGAAAATACTGATTACTTCAAGAATGGCATGAAGGAAGCCGGGTTTGATATAATAGATGGTGATTCGGCTATCGTACCAGTAATGCTGTACGATGCCAAACTATCTCAGACTATGGCAGATATGTTATTAGAAGAAGGAATTTATGTGATCGGGTTCTTCTATCCCGTAGTTCCAAAAGGGAAGGCAAGAATTCGCGTACAGCTATCTGCAGCACATGAAAAAGTACATCTGGACAAGGCCATAAATGCCTTCAGAAAGGTGGGTGAAAAATTAGGGGTAATAAACCCTTAAGTACCTTTATTTATACTATATTGCGCCCGTATTTTAAAAAATTTTAATAGATTTGTTTTTGTTATACGTTATAACAACTTACTTTTGCTCTAATTAACACTTAAAATTAAACAATCGAATATGAAACATCTTAACACTTTTTTAGTTGCTACCTTATTGCTTTTAGGCGTTGGGGTAACAAATGCACAGGACGAAAATAATCCTTGGGCAATCGAAGTTGGTGTAAACGCAGTTGATGTTTACCCAGTTGGTCTTGATGATGAAGGGAGATTTCCTAACATGATCGGCGACGCCGCAATCAAGGGCGATTTATTTGACGAATATTTTAATGCAAATGACCACTGGAATATTCTTCCATCTATCTCTCGCGTCTCTGTAGGTAGATATATTGGTAGCGGATTTACGCTAACTGCTGCTGGATCTGTGAACAAGATCACAAAACTTGGAAATGTAAAAATCAATGATGTTACTTACTACTCTGCGGATGGTGAGATCGAATATAGCTTAAGAGATCTAATTGGAGGTCCTGGCGGATGGATCGATCCTACTATTGGAGTTGGTGGTGGTTATACCTGGGTTGATGATGTAGGATTCGGTACTGCTAACTTATTAGCTGGTATGCGTTTCTGGGTTGCCGAGAACTTGGCACTTAGCTTTCAATCAGCTTATAAGCATTCTTTCGAGGATGACTATGGAATTATCCACTTCCAGCATTCTGCGGGTATTATGTTTAAATTCGGTGGAAAAGATACAGATGGTGACGGAATATACGATCAAGACGATGAATGTCCAGAGACTCCAGGTCTTCCTGAATTCAACGGATGTCCTGATACAGACGGTGATGGAATCGAAGACAGAAAAGATGCTTGTCCGAACACTCCAGGTCTAGCAGAATTCAACGGATGTCCTGATACAGATGGCGATGGAATCGCTGATCCTCAGGATGCTTGTCCTACTGTAGCTGGTATCGCTTCTCTTAACGGTTGTCCAGATGCTGACGGTGATGGTATCACTGATGCTGAGGATGCTTGTCCAAATGAAGCTGGTCCTGCTGCTAACCAAGGTTGCCCATGGCCAGACCGTGATGGTGACGGTGTGCTAGACAAAGACGATCAATGTCCGGATGTTCCTGGTACAGTTGCTAACAATGGTTGTCCAGAGGTAACAGTAGAGATCATCAAGCAATTGAATGACTACTCTAAAACTATCTTATTCGATACGGGTAAATCAACTATCCGTCAGGAATCTTACGCTGTTCTGCAAAATATCGTAGACATCATGAAGGAGTACCCGAATACTTACTTCGTAATTGAAGGTCACACAGATAGTGTAGGACGTGAGAGCACTAACCAGACTCTTTCTGATAACAGAGCTAAATCTGTTAGAGATTATCTAGTAACAATAGGAATGGATGCAAGCAGACTATCTTCTATAGGTTATGGTGAGTCCAGACCAATCGCTACTAACAATACCAGAGCTGGTAGACAACAAAACAGACGTGTAGAAATTTCTCTTAAGAAATAAGCACTTCTAAATAAATAGAAAAACGCCTCCCGATAACGGAGGCGTTTTTTATTTTTATAATATGCAAACATTCCTGGAGGAAACTATTGATGACCTGTTACAAAAACATAACGATGTTTCTCAATTAACAATTATTCTGCCGAGCAAAAGAGCAGGCGGATTCTTTAAGAATTACCTTCGTAAACAAATAAGGAAAACGTCCTTTCAACCAAAGATCATTAGCATTGAGGAGTTCGTTGAAATTATTTCAGACCTTACGATTATTGACAATACTCAACTGCTTCTTAAGAGTTATCTGGTATATCGTAATACAGACGCAATTCCCGAAAAAGAAGAATTCGAAACCTATTCTTCATGGATACAAACACTCCTGAACGACTTCAACGAAATTGATCGCTATTTAGTGGATCCTGAACAATTCTTCAACTACTTGGGAAGTATTAAATCACTTGAGAAATGGTCCTTGCCAGAGGACCAAACAGATTTCATTAGAAATTATCTAACTTTTTGGAACAGCCTTCCGGCGTTCTATCAAAATCTCAGGGACGATCTGCTGAAAGATGGTTTTGGATATCAGGGGATGGTATATCGCAAAGCTGCCGAAGAGGTTGAGCATTATATTTCGGTTCATGGTGATAAACCCCACATATTTATAGGATTCAATGCTCTTAATAAAGCAGAACAGACCATAATCAAGGAATTACTCGAAACCAGTAATTCAGAGATATATTGGGACGCGGAATCACATTTTTTCAACCAGAGTTCACACAGTGCTTCGAAATTTATGTCTGCCTACTTCGAAACCTGGAAATATCATATCAACTCCAAACCCATACTAGGAAACAACTTTGACCAACCTAAGGCCTTCAGGTTCATCGAAGTACCTCAGAACGTTGCGCAGGCCAAGTATGCCGGTAATATACTTGCTCGTATGACCCGGGAAGCACTTGAGAATACCGCCGTAGTCCTTGCAGATGAATCCCTTTTAACCCCTCTTCTCTATTCGCTGCCTTCCGATATTGAATCGGTTAACATTACAATGGGAGTACCTATACAGAATTTTCACGTAAGCCTTTTTTTTCAAACTTTATTGCAAATACATCAAAAGCACTCCGCTAAATGGTACTATAAAGACGTATTCCGATTACTGAATAATCCAATGGGTTCAAAACTCGTCCCCAGTTCAGCTGGTATTATTGATAAAATATCTGCTCAAAATTATACCTATTTGTCCCTGGAACAGATTATCACCTTCGCAGATGAAGATGATATTGAGAATTTGAATTTACTCTTTGGAAACTGGCGCGATGATCCCAAAAAGGCACTGCATAATTCAAAAATCCTTTTAGTGAACCTGAAAAAGTTAACAAAGCAGAATGCTATGGAAAAGGTGACTGTTTTTGAGTTGTACAAAACATTTAAAAATATAGAAATTCAGTTAAATTCATTTCCTTATATATCCTCGATAAAGACTATCTATGCTTTGTTTCAGGAAGCGATTAGCCACGCAACGGTGGATTTCAAAGGAGATGCTTATAAAGGCCTTCAGATTATGGGCGTTCTGGAAACCAGGGTTTTGGATTTTAAGAACGTAATAATGCTGTCGGTAAACGAGGGGTTTCTGCCTTCCGGAAAATCAAATACGTCTTTCATTACATATGATCTGAAAAAGGAATTTGAACTTCCTCTCTTTACGGACAAGGATGCTATTTATACCTACCATTTTTATCATCTATTGCATCGGGCTGAAAATATTTGGCTGCTGTATAATAATAGTTCTGAAGGTTTGGGAGCAGGAGAGAAAAGCAGGTATATGTTACAACTGGACATTGAAAGACACCCCAATCATACAATCGAAAAACAAGTGGTTTCCCCTCCTATTTCTATAACAGATTCACCAGCGCTCTCCGCTGCGAAAACACCAGCTGTAATGGATAGACTTAAGGCGATAGCTGAGAAGGGATTTTCTCCATCCGCATTAACCGCTTATATAAGGAACCCCTTCGATTTCTATTTGTCCCGGGTCCTCGGAATAAATGAGACAGAGGAAGTAGAAGAAACGGTCGACTATCAAACATTGGGAACAATAGTCCATAATTGTTTGGAAACTTTTTATGAGCCACTGGTTGGGGTCAAACTTGAGATTTCACAGCTCGTAGCCATGAAAGAAAAAGTGCAGGAAGAAGTAACCCGGGAATTCGAAAGGAGCTTCCTAAAAGGTGAATTCAGGAAGGGAAAGAATCTGCTTATTTTCGAAGTGGCTAAGCGATATATTGAAAACCTCATAAATCTTGATATTACTGAACTGCAAAATGGTCACAGAATAAAATTACTTCAGATTGAATCCAAGTTGAGTATTCCTTTTAATCTGGCCGAATTGCCATTCCCGGTTAATATTCAAGGAACAGTAGACCGGGTTGATGAGTTCGATGGGTCGGTACGAATTATCGACTATAAAACCGGGAATGTATCTCAAAGTGATGTTGAGATCATCAACTGGGAAGAGCTCACTTCAGATTATAAATTCAGTAAGGCTTTTCAGATCTTATCCTATGCCATGATGATACATGATCAAGATGCGATTAATACTTCAGAAGCCGGAATTATCTCGTTTAAAAATCTAAACCGTGGATTCTTGAAATTTGGAACGAAAACCTCCTCTCACGGACCACGCAATAATCGAATTTCCGAGGATACATTACACCTTTTTGCGGCAGAGCTTAAGAAACTGGTCCTGGAAATTTGTGATCCTGCAATTCCTTTTATTGAAAAGGAAGTTTAATTTGGGAAAAATTAGTATTTTCGCATCCCACGGGGCATTAGCTCAGCTGGCTAGAGCGTTTGGCTGGCAGCCAAAAGGTCATCGGTTCGACTCCGATATGCTCCACATCAAGCAAAAAACCAGGACTTTCGTCCTGGTTTTTTATTTCAGAGAATTTGAAGATCTCAAATTGTTTTACTCCAACAAAACTTTTTTGAAAATCGACCCATATGATTAGAAATCAACCTGTATTGATTTATTCAGCTCAAAGCGCCTGGAAGTCATCCTGAACTGCATCTTATCACATGCATCAATAATTCCAGCGTCGATCTCAAAATAATAATATACTCGCTGGTCTTTTCTATAACTGCTTTCCTTTTTGTCCAACCAATTCAACTTTTTACCCTGAACCAGCGAATCTTCAGTATAAAAATTAAACTCCAGGTCCACTGCTTGCTCTTCATTCGCCCGAAAGTTTCGGCGGAAAACATAATATTCTTCAACGGCAACATATATTATTCCAGAGTCTGTGTACTGAGAGTGATAGTATCCAACTTCTAACTTTGCCTTTGGATCTTCAATTAAGATCTTCAACGGCGTTTCATTCATCTTCCGGAAAAGTTCTAAATTCTGAAAGCTAAAATCTCCCAGATATTCATCTCCCTTATCGAAACTCACTGGAGTTCCCGAGATATTCGTGATGGCCGTATCATCTCCAAAAGCCTCTATAAACTTCTTCTGTAACTGAGTGAAGGATTTTGAATTGACAGGTTTTTCAGCCAGCTTGTACACAAGAATATTATTATATTGCAATGCTACTTGCTTCATTTCAGTATTGCTTCTTACCAAAGCCGACAGATCAATTGGAACTCTATGAATAAAGGGCTGATAAGGGAAATTTGGAACGTGCAAATATAGTTTTCCGTTATCCCTGACGAAAATAATGTAATCAACTTTCTCAAATCGATTATGTTGCAACATAAACCTCTGAAATACCGGGTCATCGAAAAATTGCAATGCATATAAAAATTTCATCCTCTCGGTAATTTGGCTGGAAGGATGTGAAAAGAACGCGTTTCTTTCGAGGAACTTATAGGATGGAACAAAACAGTTGAGATCAACATTAGTGAGGAGCACTTTGTTTCTTAAATTCTCAACGGGAAATTTTTCATCAAATAAAATGGTTGGAAGCCATGAATTTTCGAGATCTGTCATCTTTGTTCTTTGAATATTTTCAAAGAACAATCCTTGTTGATAGAATAATATACAGCTAAGGCCAAGTAATACTGGCTTCAGGCTTTCCGGCTTATAAGCCCCCAGGAGGCGATCAATACCTAATACCAATCCTATATAGGAGATCATCAATGCCATCGGGTAAACATGGCTTATAAGAACAGGCTTATTGTTCAACAGCCCCGTATATGCAAATAACATAAAGATAAGACAAGCTCCTAAAATAGTGAGCAGATAGCGTGATAGCCTGTCCTTATATGTTACGGTGAAATAAAATATACTAACGACCAACGGCCAATTATTCAAAGACAGCCATTCGAAACGTATTGAGTTTGCCAGGAAGAATTTATTCTGATTTGAATCTACAGGATGTGTGAGCAAATCTATGACGTACGGCGCCAGGAACGGAGAAGCGAAGACAATGGTCCAACAAACGATAATGAGCTGACTCTTGTGTTCCTTGTAAAGTGACCTGAGGCCCTTTCTTTCTGAAAATATATAATAAATGATATATAGAACGACAGCCAGCACAAGAAGTATGAAAAAGAAATAATACGTGCCAAATAGCATCCCCCCAAGAAATCCCCCGAACATGAGTGAGAGAAATCCTCCTTTTTTCATTTTCACGAAGTAATAATAGAACCATGGTAAAATAAGAAGAATGGTAATAATCTTATAGGGCTTAACATAATATGGATAAGGGAAAGCCAGAAATGAAACAACCACTAATACAGCTGCCAATAATCCTTGTCCGATTGCTCTTTTCCAAAATTTATAGCTAATAATTGGTATAACATACAAAACAAGCAGAGTTCCCAATTTTGCCATTACATAAGGAGGGATTTGAAATAAACTTCCAATTTTTCCGCTGAAAAACTGGTAGTAATAAGGATAAAAACTACTCAGACCCTTGTACGAGAAATCACTGCTGATCCAGTTTTCGTAATATGTCGATATAAGTGCCAGATTAAAATAGGCATCGCTTCGCATTCCATTGAAACCAAATCTATATTCTCGCAGTATCCATAGTGCAGAAAACGACAACAAGAGTGAAAAACAATAAATCAGCAGGAATCCCGGCGCAATTTTTCTCAACTTAAATTGAAATACCGCAGCGATAAGAATAGCCATTACAGCAATTAGCAAAAGCACTATATTCTCAGCGGGAGCAATAACTTTGAATTGATAGAACTGATTCTGAAATAAAATGATAGCAACGGCGCCAATGAAAAATAACGCGGCTTCAGAAAGGTCAATTTTGGAACGAATCTTCCGAAAAATTGAAGTGAATAATTTCATCGATGATGTTCATTGGTTTTGATCAATGTAAAATAAGTAAAAATAATCGCCGAGGTTGAAGATTATTCAAGTTTTCCGGCTGACTTTTCAAGAATTATTTATTTTATATCTTAGCTGTATGGGAGTTGGAGCACTTGTTATCGGAACCGCACTTATGTGCCTGTTAATAGGATTGATCATCGAGATTCAGGAAAGGATCTAAGTAAATCATCTATTATCATTAAAAAAAGACGTCGTAAGACGTCTATTCTATTTTACGATCTATTGTATCCCGCATAAGATCAGTAAGGGCCTGGTGGTATAAAAATCTCTTTTATATACTGCATTCTTTTCAAAGAGTTTCTTAAAAAACCCTCTTTTCCGTCGTAAAACACAAAGAATATCCGGTTGATGCGACTGAAAATGTTCCAAAACACCCTGATAGATAGTTGCATTTTCGGTTTCAGTATAAGTCGTCATTATCTCTTTCAACTCCGTATCCAATTGGTCTTCTTCGTCTGCCACATCCGGTGTCTTAACTCTCAGCACATTCAGTTTTGCTGAAAATAATGCTAATATGTCCCTCAACGGATTAAGTACATTCTCTTTTTCGAAAGATAGACTTTTCACTGCCAGCAAAATATTCTCAGCCTTGCGGAACACATAGTCCCGGGGAATGATAAGCATTGGAATATCCGTTTGCTTAACCAGCCTCCCTGTAATACTGCCCAGGTATACTTCATCCCTTATCTCCACGCTCTGAGATGAAACAATAATGAGGTCGATATTCAATCGCTTCGACACTCGAGCAATACCTTCATAAGGATCTCCTTTAATAGGTTTTGCAATAACTTCTACACCCTCGGTATCCACCCGGCTTAACACTTCATCCAGTTGCGCCTGGTTGTCTTCCATGGCAACCTGCGTAACTTTGGTCATTCCGCCTGCTTTCGAATATTCCTTATAAATATTAATAAGATACACGGTGGCACCACTCATAGCCGCAAAACTAACCGCATATCTTAAATTATTGACGCCATTTTCTGTAGATCCTACCGGTACCAGAATATTTTTCATGATGTTGCGTATTCAATTATCTTTAAAGCTTGAGCTAAATTAATGCTTTAAATGATACGAAAAGCGAAACCATTGGAAATTGACGCTATACTGGCTATA
Source organism: Flavobacteriaceae bacterium (assembly GCA_013043685.1). Classification (GTDB taxonomy): domain Bacteria; phylum Bacteroidota; class Bacteroidia; order Flavobacteriales; family Flavobacteriaceae; genus Pukyongia. Next base: position 67,455 of record JABDNT010000002.1, read on the forward strand.
ACCCGTGCCTGTGCCGTGAAAATGATCGCTGACAAGATCTATCAGTGGAACGAATGGTATCCGCATAGAGAAGCTTTCGAAACTGATATTAGGCGCGGTGAATTATTTGTGATCACCTCTCAGGATACAATCACAGGATGTATCGTCATCTCAAGCCTTAAAGACGAAGTATATAACCCGGTGCAATGGCTTACCGAAGATGGATTGAATTATTACATTCACAGGTTGGCGATTCATCCCGATTTTCAACACCAGGGTTTTGCTAAGAAACTCATGGATTTTGCCGAAGAATATATCCGTAAAAACGAAGGGATCTCCGTGCGCCTGGATACTTTCAGTAAAAACACCCGCAATCAACGTTTCTATGAGGCCAGAGGCTATACAAGGTTAGAGGAAATCTACTTTCCAAAACAAAGTGAATACCCCTTCTATTGTTATGAACTTCCGTTGTGATAACGGAATCATCTATCGTATTAAAGAAAAATGCCCTCTATAAGCCTGTCCATCTGAAGTTAAGGCCTTATACCAATATCCCCCCAGAGGCATAGGAGTGCCGTCATACAGGCCATCCCAGCCGGGGTCATCAATGCTGAAATATGACAGTATCTTACCATAGCGATCGTAAATATAAATGATCGTTAGGGGTAATGGATCTTCCTTTGGCGGAATATATTGCCACAAGTCCTTAATGCCATCCCCGTTCGGTGAAAAGTAGGGAGGGAATCCCGGTGGCGGGAATGCAAGTCGGAACGCCCTTTCCACTGTTCCACAGCCGTTTTTGTCCCGAACGTAAATTATATAATCCCCTGGAGTTAAGGCTGAATATATATTGTTATCCGTCCAGGCATTTGTCGAATTTAAGGAATATTCGTAATCTCCAACTCCACTAACACCAATAGAAATATTAAATAGTTCTCCATCTTCTTCAATATTTATAAAGTCAATGGAAGGCAGCCCTGAGAGTATAGCTGTAAATTCTTTATCCGCCGGACATTCAAGTTCGAATCCATCCTGTACTAAGAGATTATATGCTACATAACGATACTGGCCCGGTTCTGAAATAAGCACGTAGTCTTCATCTGAAATCAGGGTTTCTGGCTCATTCGCTGTAATTTTAAACCAGCGATATCCATCAGCGATATCAGGTGCTTCGATCCTGGTAGGTAAATCATTTTCACAAATCCCAATCTCATCAGGCATGGTGATTTCCGGAAAGAAAGTAATAAGTTCCCCGGTAACGGGATCGAAAAATGGACCACAGCCGAGGATAGTAGAAAATGATTCCTGAATACAGCCCTGCGCCTGCCCCGCTTCGTTAAACGGAATGATACGTACAAAGTATGTTTTATTCGGTTCAAAATTGATCACATTAATGACGGTGGTTGTATATATAACCATGTCCAGCACGTCATTTATGTAAGGGGAAGAGCCTATACTTACAATATAACCAATGGCGTTTGGTACTGGTGCCCATTCTATAACCGTATCAAGTGTCACATTGATCTGTCCGTTTGAAGGAGAAATAAGCATTGTACAGCCAGGTGGCTCTCCTAAGGCCCCGGTTGTGAAGCTTGCGCCAGGACAATCAACGGCATCCCCGTTTTCATTATAGGGTGTGATGCTCACAAATATCTCGGTGGCAGGAGGAAAGTTATTGGGAGGGTCGAAGCTAAGCACATTTCCAACATTCTGGTTATCAACTATATCCCCGGCCCCAGGTGCAGTTCCGATAGAAATCCGATAGCCAATAGCCCTTGATGCATAAGCCCAGCTGATAATTGTTCCTACATTTACATTGGTTTCTCCATTCACCGGGGTAAGCAAGGTTGCACATTCCGGTACGGTGGTAACATTTTCGGTGGTGAATGATACACTATTACAAACAATATTATCCTGGTTGAAGAAAAAGAGGGTGAGGGTAACAAAGATCTGGGTGGACTCGGGAAGGCCCAAAGGAGGTGTGAAAGTTGTATCGCTCCCAACCGGCTGTTCGTTAATAATATCCGTCCCTCCTGATGTAGTCCCCAGCGAGATGATATATCCAGTAACGCCAACTACCTCTTCCCAGCTAATACTGGTGTCAACCGGAACACCATTCGCACCAGCCAATGGGTTTAGCAAATCAGGGCATGATTGTCCCCTTGCGGCAAACCCGATCAATATTAAACAGATATGCAATGTCCATCGACGCATCCAATCAATGTCTTATAACATGAAAGCATTATTCCAAAGGAATCAGTCTTCGAATATGGGGTATGGAAATTCAGGAAAGCCCATCATCATCTGAAATCTTTCATAGCAATGTATATAAAGCTAAATTTTTTTCTAAATATATCGATTATTGTTATAATCCCGTAATTTTTAACGATTAACGGGAACAAATGCTTTGCAATGGAATCCTTACTTTTGAGCGTTGAAAAACTTGAGAACAGATATCTCTTTTAAACGGATTCAGCAATTGGCTATACCTGCAATTCTCTCCGGAATAGCCGAACCTGTTTTATCCAGCACAGATGCTGCGGTAGTTGGTAATATCCCGGACTATGGAACAGAATCCCTGGCTGCAGTTGGAATAGTTGGCTCTTTTTTGTCCATGCTCATTTGGATATTAGCACAAAGCAGAAGTGCTATATCCGCCATCGTATCTCAGAACCTGGGGGCGGGCAAGATAAAAGAACTGAATAATTTTCCGGCCCAGGCGATCTATTTTAATATTGCACTAAGTATAATTGTATTATTATCTACTTATTATTTCGTAGAGGAGATATTCGGCCTATTGAATGCAGAAGGAATTATCCTCGAATATAGCATTGACTATTATAATATCAGGGTTTGGGGCTTCCCGTTAACGCTTTTTACTTTTGCCGTTTTCGGATTGTTCAGGGGCCTTCAGAATACGTTCTGGCCTATGACAATTGCTACTACCGGAGCCGTCGTCAATATTGGATTGGATTTTGCACTTGTCTATGGGATAGAAGATTACATCGCTCCTATGGGTATAAAAGGAGCGGCCTGGGCGAGTTTAATATCACAAGCCATTATGGCATTGATGGCATTAATCTTTATCCTTCGAAAAACAGATGTTTCATTGAGGTTACGTTTTCCTCTTCATCCCGAAATTAGCCGCCTTGTCCAGATGAGCATCAACTTATTTATAAGATCTATCGCACTTAATGCAGCTTTAATGCTGGCCGTGCGTGAAGCTACCGGTTTGGGTAAAGAATACATCGCAGCACACGCCATCGCCATCAATATCTGGTTGTTTTCGGCCTTCTTTGTAGATGGATATGGCGCTGCCGGAAATATCCTGGGTGGTAAACTCTTAGGTGAAAAGGATTACACTACTTTATGGAAACTAACCAGGAGGGTTAATCTGTATAATCTTTTCGTGGCGGGAGTTCTCGTTCTGGTCGGCCTTTTATTTTACAAACAACTAGGGCTTCTTTTCAACAAAGATGCCGAGGTATTAGCGATTTTTTATGGGATGTTCTTTATGGTGCTTATTAGTCAGCCTCTAAATGCTTTAGGTTTTACACTGGATGCCATTTTTAAAGGCCTGGGAGAAATGCGATATCTCCGAAATGTACTATTAGGTGCAACCATAATTGGTTTTGTTCCCGTTTTATTCCTCGCCAGGTATATGGACTGGGGATTAACCGGTATCTGGATGGCCATACTGGTATGGGTGGCCTACCGGGCGGTGGCTCTAATTATTAAATACCGTAATAAATACCTCCCCTTAGTGGAAAAATAAATACTTTTACAAAAAGATTAAACGGCCCATGAGCAACATACAAATTACCAAAATGTTTACCTTCGAAACAGGCCATGCCTTGTATGGGTACGATGGGAAATGCAGAAATGTTCACGGCCACAGCTACAAACTTTCCGTGACCGTGATTGGAGTGCCAATAAGCGATTCAAATAATGTAAAATATGGAATGGTGATCGATTTTGGTGATTTGAAGAAGATCGTGAAAGAGGAGATTGTCGATGTCTTCGATCATGCCACTGTTTTTAATAAGAATACTCCCCATGTGGAATTAGCCGAAGAACTAAAGTCCCGAGGTCATAATGTGCTATTAGTGAATTATCAGCCGACCAGTGAAATGATGGTAATCGATTTTGCCGAAAAGATTCGTAAAAGATTACCGGAAACTATTAAACTTCATTCTCTTAAACTCCAGGAAACCGAAACCAGTTATGCTGCGTGGTTTGCTTCTGAGAACTAATTCTTAATTGCTAAGTTGCTTTTCTTCCTAGGCGCTTTTTTAGCTATCTTTATCGCATGCATATCCCTCAGGGTAAAAAAATTTACTTTTCCAGCGACAATCATCTTGGAGCACCAACTCCAGAAGCCAGCTTCCCGCGAGAGAAAAAATTTGTCCGTTGGCTGGATTCCATCAAGCATGATGCTGCAGCCATTTTTCTATTAGGTGATCTTTTCGATTTCTGGTTTGAATATAAAACTGTGGTCCCAAAAGGATTTGTTAGGGTGCTTGGAAAGTTGGCCGAATTAAGTGATAGCGGCATACCGATCTATTTTTTTGTTGGGAATCACGACCTGTGGATGCGCGATTATTTCGAGAAAGAGCTTAATATTCCCATTTATCGTGAGCCAAAGGAATTCAATTTTAATGATACCTCGTTCTTTATTGGCCACGGAGACGGCAAAGGTCCCGGTGATAAAGGTTATAAACGAATGAAAAAAGTATTTACAAGCCCCTTCTTTAAATGGTTGTTTCGATGGTTCCATCCGGAATTAGGAATGAGGCTTGCCCAATATCTTTCGGTGAAGAATAAGATCATTTCGGGTGACGAAGACAAGAAATTTCTTGGAGAAGAAAAGGAATGGCTGGCGCAATATGCCCGGCGAAAACTGGAGTCCAGTCATTACGATTATTTTGTTTTCGGGCACAGGCATTTGCCTATGGAAATTACTGTAGGGGATAATTCAACCTACTTCAATCTCGGTGATTGGATCACACATTTCACGTATGGAGTTTTTGATGGCACTAAATTTGAATTACTTGAATTCAAGGAATAGCATTCATGAAGCGATTTATTTTATTGCTGCCGGTTTTACTATGTTCATTTCTCTTATTCTCATTTTCTTCTGAAGAAATCAAGGATAAGAAAGAAACCCTCTTTCACGATGGCTATCTCCGTACCTACTACGTCCATTTACCCTAATAAAAGTCATATTGAGGATTAAACGGCCCTTATTTTAGTAAATATTCAAGTGTGATAGCATCCAGCTTACCGTCTGGAAATAACCCGCTTTTCTCTTCAAAAGCTTTTAGCGCATTAAAGGTCTCTGCTCTGAAAAGTCCATCGTGTTCTATTATATGACCTTTGCTGATCAATAAACCCTGAATTTCAAATACCATAGCGTTTTGTTCACGAAGACGCAATGAATTTGCCGAAGGATTTGCATAAAATTGCTTCCGTAATAATTGTTTCTTCTTTTCTTCTTCTGAAACTACACTTGGTTCTTTTTGTGTTTCAGGATCGAGTAATTGTTGCTCGTAATATTTTACATTGGCCCGTTTGTTCCTGTATTCCGAAACAGCAGCTTGTGTTCTGTTATTGTCTTTTTTAGGATTCCGCACATCAATTCTGTAGGCACTCCACTGAGTAATCACATGGCCATTCAACGCTTCAACAGCTTCGAAATAATCTAAAAGGAGATCCTTGCGTTCCGAATTCTTGAGGTTTTCGGGTATCTTATATTCGTATTCAGTTAATGAGAAGCGTTTATACTTCTTATACTGGCCCCATCCTATCAGGCCAATTATCACTATCAACAAGAATATTATGATTTGTTTCATTGCGGAGCAGATTAGTTTAATTTAAAGATACAAAATCAGAGTTTTATATCCTTAATTTTTAATTGAAGGCTTATCATTCCATTCCATTCGTTCTCATCAATTGCATAGGCAACTTTAAAATATTCCCCTTCACAAGCTATTTTCTCTTTATCTCCAAGCCCAAACCCTATACCGGTAATTGGTTTGCTATTTCCCTGGGTCACCACCAATCGCAAATGGGACTTATCTTCCCCCACACATCGGCCAGTACCATTGTCTTTTACATCAACCGACATAAACACAGGATTCATATTACCCGGTCCAAAGGGAGCAAACTGTTTTAAAATTCTATAAAACCTTGGTGTAATCTGGTCCAGACGGATCTGAGCATCGATCTTTATTTCGGGAATGAGCAGCGTTGGATCGATGGTTTCTGAAACCACTCGTTCAAATGCGACTTTAAACTTTTCGAAATCCTTTTCAAACATAGTCAGGCCGGCAGCATATTTGTGCCCGCCAAACTGTTCTATATGCCCCGCACATCCTTCGAGGGCGTTGTATATATCGTATCCTCTCACCGATCGGGCTGATGCTGCTAACTTTTCTCCACTTTTGGTAAAAACAAGTGTTGGCCGGTAGTACGTTTCCGTGAGCCGGGAGGCCACAATTCCAATCACGCCTTTATGCCAATTCTCTTTATAAACCACCGTGGTCATTCTATCTTCCTCATGCTTTTCTCTGATCTGTTGCAAAGCCTCTTCCGTAATTTGTTTATCTGTTTCACGACGTTCTGTATTGAACTCCTCGATCTCCCGCGCATAGTCCATGGCCTTATCCAGGTCTGGCTCTACGAGTAAGGTTACCGCATGATTGCCATGCTTCATGCGTCCCGCAGCATTAATTCTTGGTGCAATAATGAAAACTACATCGGTAATTGTTAATTTCTTCTTTTTAAGTTGCTGAAGTATGGCCTGGAAGCCGGTTCTCGGATTCGAATTGATCACTTTCAATCCAAAATAGGCCAGCACCCTGTTCTCCCCGGTTATGGGCACAATATCCGCTCCAATTGCAGTAACCACCAGATCGAGGTATAGCAGGAGATCATTTAAAGACAGACCTCTCCGGGAGGAAAGTGCCTGAACCAGTTTGAATCCTACACCACAGCCGCAAAGTTCTTTATAGGGGTAGTCGCAATCTGGTCTTTTCGGGTCTAATACCGCAACAGCATCTGGAATTGTATCTCCGGGCCGGTGATGATCACATATTATGAAATCAATATTCTTTTCAGAAGCATACAAAACCTTATCCAGGGCTTTGATCCCACAATCCAAAGCGATGATCAGACCGATATCATTGTCTTCTGCGTAATCGATTCCCTGATAGGAGATCCCATATCCCTCTTCATAGCGATCCGGGATGTAGGTACCCACATTGGGATAATAGGTTTTCAAGTAGGACGACAGCAGTGCCACGCTGGAAGTCCCATCTACATCATAATCACCGTATATAAGTATGTTTTCCCCTTCTTCTATTGATTTTTCAATCCGTTCAACGGCTTTATCCATATCCTTCATAAGAAATGGGTCGTGCAGATGGGAAAGCTCGGGCCGGAAGAACCTTTTCGCGTCTTCATAGCTTTCAATACCTCTTTGTATAAGAAGTCCTGCAACTACAGGTTCAACCTGCAAATCTTTACTTAGTTTGCTTACTTTTTCAGGATTGGGTTTCGGTTTTAATGTCCAGCGCATATTCTTAGAAAATCCAAATCACAAAATGAAAAATCACAAACCAATATAGATAAATCGGGATGTAAAATGCTTTTATAATAATTCGGATATGTTTTTAGTGGGGAAGCAGAACGCGATATGTAAAAATACTAATTATTATGACTTCTGAAGCAATCAACATCAATTTGGTTAAAGGCGCTTCATTTTCGTACTTTCGGGAAAAACAAAATTACAACTCCATGCCTTTAGTAACCCCTCTTTCCGCGGAACACGATCCGGAGACCAAACAGCTTGCCGAATTCTTTAACGAGACGCTTGGTTTTTGTCCGAACTCAGTACTCACTATGCAACGCAGACCTGCGATCAGTAAAGCCTTTATCAATCTAAACAAAGCCGTAATGGCCAATGAAGGCAGGGTAACTTCCGCCCTAAAACGAATGATAGCCTGGGTGAGTAGTAATTCCACAGGCTGCCGCTATTGCCAGGCTCACGCCATCCGTGCCGCCGAACGCTATGGTGCCGAACAGGAGCAACTGGACAACATCTGGGAATACAGAACGCATCCGGCCTTTTCCGAAGCAGAAAGAGCTGCTCTCGATTTTTCACTGGCGGCCTCGCTAGTACCCAATGCAGTCGATGAGGAAATTAAAAGTCGCCTTTACGAGCATTGGAATGAAGGAGAGATCGTAGAAATGCTAGGGGTGATCTCTTTATTTGGTTACCTCAACCGTTGGAACGACTCGATGGGTACTTCAATCGAGGAGGGAGCCATAGAGAGCGGCGAGCAATACCTGGGAAAACACGGCTGGAACAAGGGAAAGCATGTTTAGAAATCTGGTATCTTAGTTTTGAAGGACTTCATGAATTTTATCCTGAAGCTTCGGAACTACATCATTTTCAAACCAGGGGTTTCGCGAGCGCCAAAACCGATTCACAGGGGAGGGATGTGGCAATGGCCAATATTTCGGAAGGAAATCCGTATAGTTTTTAACCTTACCTGTTAAGTTCCTTTCTTCCTTCGGAAAAAAATAATCCTGGGCATACGTGCCTATTAACAGTATTAGCTCAACTCCTTCAAATGCTTTGAAAATCCTGTCATGCCACGTTTCGGCACATTCCTTCCTGGGAGGTAAATCTCCTGTTTTTCCCTTTCCGGGATAACAAAATCCCATAGGCACAATCCCGAAATTATCAACATCATAAAACGTCTCGTTATCTACACCTATCCATTCACGCAATTTTTTCCCGCTTTGGTCGTCCCAGGGAATACCGCTTTGATGAACTTTCGTCCCCGGCGCCTGGCCTACTACAATTATTTTGGAATTAGCTGAAGCTTCAATAACAGGCCTTGGTCCAAGGGGGAGGTGTTTGGCGCAGACGGTGCACTTTCGGATTTCACTTAGAAGTTCCTTCATTTTTTACCTCCAACTACGATCACTATTTCACCCTTCGGAGGATGTGTTTCAAAATGTGATATCAGTTCTGTTACCGTTCCTCTGAGGGTCTCTTCATGCATTTTACTTATCTCCCGAGATACGGAAATGGGCCTGTCCTCACCTAAAAATTCTGAAATCTGATTTAGGGTTTTAACAAGTTTATGCGGCGATTCGTACAAAATGATGGTGCGGGTTTCTTCAGCGAGTAATTTTAATCTGGTTTGTCTCCCTTTCTTGACAGGAAGAAATCCTTCAAATACAAATTTATCGTTAGGAAGGCCGCTATTCACCAAGGCCGGTACAAAAGCAGTAGCTCCAGGCAAACAATCGACCTCTATTCCTTGTTCAATACAAGCTCGGGTCAACAGGAATCCCGGATCACTTATCGCCGGAGTTCCGGCGTCACTTATAAGCGCTACAGTATCTCCGGTTTGTATTCTTGAAACTATAGCATCCACCGTTCTATGCTCATTGTGCATATGATGGGATTGCATGGGAGTTTGAATGTCGTAGTGCTTCAGGAGTTTGCCGCTGGTACGAGTGTCTTCGGCAAGTATAAGGTCGGCTTCTTTTAAAACCTCCACAGCCCTGAAAGTGATGTCCTTCAAATTGCCGATCGGGGTGGGAACTAAATACAATTTTCCCATTGTTCTGATTTAATTGAAACTCTTTTCAACCAATGCCATGAATCGTTCTGCGTATTTATCTTTATTCAGCCAATAGTTGTAATCCGGTTTTACTTTTCCCTTTATGAAAGTGGCGGCCTCCTCAAAAGATCGCATTGAATTTATCTGAGATAAAACCCTCGTATAGTCATCGGTTCTATCGTTGAACAAATGTTTTATAAATGCATGCCTGTCGTTCAGGCCTATATTCAGGCCGGATTTTACAACTTCATTAAGCGATTTTGGCCGATCTACTTCAACAGAATCCTTCGGTAGCGTCTCTGGTTTGATGGCAGTAGGTGGCTTAACTGCTTTAGCGGTTTCGGGTTCTTTTCGTTCGAAAACCGGGGTCTCCTGGTAATTGGACGCAAACTCTTCAAGATCATTCTTCACATATTTCTTTTCAGGTAGCACCTCTTTAAGTAATTCGTCCACCTGATCGCTTTCTTCAGGCATTTGTGCTACTATATCCTTAATCTTTTCCATAACAGGCTCCACTAATTCATCCTCATGTTCTGGCTGCGGAACCGGTTCTGGTTCCACAAACCAATTTTGCTCCCGAAAAGACTTCGAATCGAACGACTGGTCGCCTCCCTCCAACTGCCCTTCCAGGTATTCAAGCACCGTAAGTTTCTCAAAGATGAGTCTAATGGCCTGCTTTACCTTCCGGACATTGAATTCTGTACCTTCCCTGCTGAGTTCCGCCGCTAATTCAGATATTTCTTTCTGAAGTTTCTTCTTCATAATTTTTTATATTGAAATGGTTGTCCTCTCTTTAGTTTTGTTAAATTTACGCAACCTATATGTAAACGTCAAAGAATTCCTTTTTATTCTAAGTTAACCGTATGTTTCTCGAAAATACCGTAAATCAGAAAGAGCAATTTGGATGGATCGAAGTGATCTGTGGCTCCATGTTTTCCGGAAAAACAGAAGAGCTTATCCGCAGGTTAAAACGTGCCAAATTTGCGCGTCAGCGTGTTGAAATATTCAAACCTTCTGTGGATCTGCGACATGAGGAGGATAAGGTAATTTCTCACGATAGTAATGAAATCAGGTCCACCTCCGTGCCTGCGGCAGCTAATATCCCAATACTCGCTGACGGATGCGATGTAGTGGGTATCGATGAAGCCCAGTTCTTTGACGATGAAATAGTAAAGGTGTGCAACGACCTTGCCAACAATGGTGTTCGTGTTATCGTAGCTGGACTGGATATGGATTATAAAGGCAATCCCTTTGGCCCCATGCCAAACCTTATGGCAACTGCTGAATACGTGACAAAAGTCCATGCTGTTTGTCCCCGAACAGGAAACCTTGCTCACTTCAGTTATAGAAAAGGGAATAGCGATGAATTGGTTCTTTTGGGTGAAACAGATGAGTACGAACCACTAAGTCGGGCCGCATATTACAAAGCCGTTCTTCGTGAAAAAGTTAAAAAAATAGATGTGAAGGATCCTATTGAATTACCTTCAAAAAAGCAAGCCTGAATAATGCCCAAAGCCTCCGAAACCATTCTCGAAATTGACCTCAACGCACTTGATCATAACTATCGGTTCATTACTTCAAATTTAAAACCTACTACCAGGGTATTAGGTGTAGTAAAAGCAAGTGGTTATGGTAGTGACGGTGCCGAAATCGCCCGGGAACTGGTTGAATTGGGAGCCGATTACCTGGCCGTGGCCTACGTTAATGAAGGCGTTGAATTACGTGATGCAGGAATCGAGGCACCTGTATTAGTACTTCATCCCCAACCGGTCAACTTTGATGTGCTTATCGAGCGTTGCCTTGAACCCGCATTGTATAGTGCGAGGGTACTTAAATCTTTTATAGCCAAAGCTGAAGAACATTCACAAAAAGACTATCCTGTACATCTCAAATTCAATACAGGACTGAACCGTCTTGGATTTTGGGAAAATGATACGGAATGGATTACCGAAAGACTGTCGGGGACCAGTGCAATTAAAGTTAAAAGCATGTTCTCACACCTGGCGGCCAGTGAAGATGCTTCAGAAAAGGATTTTACCTTGAATCAAATCAAAAGTTTTAAGGCCATCACCGAAGACATGAGATCAAAATTAGGCTATGAAATGATGCTTCATCAAAGCAATACTTCTGCCATACTTAATTACCCCGAGGCTGAATTTGATATGGTGAGAACAGGTATCGGACTTTATGGATATGGTAACAATCCGTCTATTGATACCCATCTTATACCTGTTTTACATCTAAAAACGGTAATTTCTCAGATCCATATGATCGAACCGGGTGAAACCGTGGGATATAATCGAGCTTATGCAGCGAAGGGTTACGAAAAAACCGCTACGCTGCCGATCGGGCATGCGGATGGCATACCCAGAAGTCTCGGTAATAAAAAAGGCAGCGTCATTATAAGTGGCCAAAAAGCCGATATTATTGGCAATGTTTGCATGGATATGATGATGGTAGATGTAACCAATATCGATTGCAAGGAAGGAGATGAGGTTATTGTAATTGGTGAAAAAATGCCTGCTTCCGAGCTAGCTGCTGCGGGAAATACTATCTCATACGAGCTGCTTACGGCATTATCCCATCGAATAAAAAGGGTTGTTTGCCGAAAATAAATTCTAATTTCTTCATTATTAGGCACTCATAGCAGATTTTGATTAACTTTATCGCTATTAACTTATAAACCTATCAACATGTTAAAAGAATTTAAGAATTTTATTTTAACCGGTAATGTGATCGATTTTGCGGTAGCGGTTATCCTCGCCGGCGCGGTTGGGCTCGTAGTAAACGGGTTTGTTGCCGACATTATGATGCCTATCGTAGGACATTTCGCAGGTGGTATTGACTTTGCAGACATGAAGTATGTACTCGATGAAGCTGTAACAGGAGAAGATGGTGCAGTAACCACGCCTGAAAATGCCATTATGTATGGTAAATGGGTGAATGCGATAATCAACCTGATCATTGTTGGATTTGTATTGTTCATGATCGTTAAAGCGTACAACAAATCCAAGAAACCAGCAGAAGAAGCTCCTGCAGAACCAGCAGGGCCAACTCAGGAAGAATTACTGTCTGAGATCAGAGACCTTCTGAAGAAATAAAATATACGTAGCCGCTACGCTACTCATTTTAACCATAAAACCCTCCTTTGCGTAAAGCTCAGGAGGGTCTTTTTTTATCCTTTTATTCTGAATAATTAAAATTCTATCTATTACTTTTGAACTTTAAACAATATCTATGAAAGTTGCTGTAGTAGGCGCTACAGGGATGGTAGGCGCTGTTATGCTGAAAGTACTGGAAGAACGTAATTTTCCGGTTACCGAGTTTATTCCTGTGGCTTCGGAACGTTCTGTTGGCAAGGAGATCGTTTTTAAGGGTAAGCCATATTCTATTATCGGGCTGCAGGATGCTGTAAACGCGCGTCCGGATATCGCTATTTTTTCTGCTGGAGGCGGAACATCCCTTGAGTGGGCTCCTGCTTTCGCAGAGATTGGATGCACGGTAATAGATAATTCTTCGGCATGGCGAATGGACAGAACCAAAAAACTAGTAGTCCCTGAAATTAATGCACATGACCTGACTTCAGAAGATAAAATTATTGCAAACCCTAACTGTTCTACCATTCAGTTAGTCATGGTACTGGCTCCTCTTCATAAAAAATATACCATGAAACGAGTAATCGTTTCTACTTATCAATCGGTTTCAGGAACAGGAATTGCTGCTGTGAATCAGCTTGAAAATGAAATAAAAGGTGTGAAAGGGGAAATGGCATATCCTTACCCAATTCATAAGAATGCATTACCTCACTGTGATGTATTTGAGGCCAACGGATATACCAAAGAAGAAATGAAATTGGCGCGAGAGCCACAGAAGATCCTCGACGACCGTAGTTTTTCGATTTCCGCAACTGCTGTCCGAATTCCTACGGCCGGAGGCCACAGTGAGTCGGTTAATGTCGAGTTCTTCAATGATTTCGATATATCGGAAATTAGAAAAATACTACATGAGACTCCTGGAGTAACAGTTCAGGATAATCCGGATACAAATACGTATCCTATGCCTGTGTATGCTCACGACAAGGATGATGTATTTGTAGGAAGGATACGCCGCGACGAAACGCAGCCAAACACATTAAATTTATGGATTGTAAGCGACAACCTAAGGAAAGGAGCGGCTACCAATGCGATCCAAATTGCCGAATATCTGGTTGAAAAGAATTTGGTTGGCGAAAGCGTATCAAGGGCCTAAAAAAAAATCTGAGTTATTCACCATCAATCCCGATGCTGTTATGTGTCGGGATTTTTATTTTTCAGTATCTTTAAAAGAGTATTAATCTAACCATCCCTCATATGAATTCAAATTTTACTACAATTCTGCGCATCATTCTTGCCCTTGGCCTTTTGGTTTTCGGATTAAATAAATTCGTTGGCTTCATTCCCCCTCCGGAACTCAACCCAGAAGCTTCCGACTTCATGAATTCTCTTGTCGACACAGGTTATGTACTCTACTTCCTGGGTATACTGGAGGTTGCGATCGGTTTGTTATTGTTGCTTAAAAAATGGGTTCCGTTTGCCCTTATCGTGCTTGTGCCTATTTCGGTGAACATATTATTATTCCACATATTTCTTGACTTGCCGGATATATTGCAGGCTATTATAATAGTCGGTTTAAATACTATTTTAATTATCAAATACTGGAAAGCCTATCGGCCATTATTTCATTAGGCATATTATCCGAAATCCTCTGAATTCTTTAACAGTATGACTGTGTGCTTTTTAGTACATTTACGGTCAAATTTTGAATCAACATGAAAAAGAGTATCATTCTACCTTTTCTTGCACTTATACTCATAGCGTGTAAGGAGGAGATTAAAAAAGAACCCATTGCTGTGAACTATCCCGAGACGAAACAAGTTGATACGGTCACAACCTATTTCGGAACTGAAGTTAAGGATCCCTACCGATGGCTGGAAGATGATATGAGTGACGAAACCGGGGACTGGGTAAAGCGACAAAATGAAGTGACTTTTGGTTACCTTGACAATGTGCCTTTCAGGGAGGAGTTAAAACAAAGACTCGAAACTCTATGGAACTATGAAAAGGTAGGTGCTCCTTTTAAGGAAGGCGATTATACCTACTTCAGAAAAAATGACGGCCTTCAAAATCAATTTGTAATTTATCGTTATAGAACCGGAGAAGATCCCTCCACTGCTGAAGTATTCCTGGACCCAAATACATTCAAGGAAGACGGAACTATTTCCTTGGGAGGGTTAAGTTTTTCAGACAATGGTGCTGCTGCAGCCTACAGTATCTCTGAAGGGGGAAGTGATTGGAGAAAGGTCCTTGTAATGAATACCGAATCCAAAGAGATCGTGGAGGATACCCTGATGGATGTGAAATTTAGTGGTCTTTCCTGGAAAGCAAATGACGGATTCTATTATTCCAGTTACGACAAGCCTGAAGGAAGCGAGCTATCTGCTAAAACAGATCAACACAAACTGTATTATCACAAGCTTGGCACCCCTCAAACCGAAGATCAACTCGTCTACGGAGGGACTGCCGATGAAAAACACCGATATGTAGGTGGATATGTCACTGAGGATAACCGTTATCTGGTGGTTACTGCCAGTATATCGACCTCCGGGAACAAACTCTTCATAAAAGATCTTCAGAATCCGGGAAGTGGGTTCACGACAATATTAGATCATGCAGATAGTGATACTTACGTTATGGAAAACGAAGGTTCCAAGCTATATTTAGCCACCAACCTGAATGCACCGAACCAGAAGATCGTAACTGTGGATGCATCTAATCCAACACCTGACAATTGGGTGGATTTCATTCCAGAAACTGATAATGTTTTAAGTCCGTCGAGTGGCGGGAAGTACATTTTCGCCGAATATATGGTAGACGCTGTTTCTAAAGTATTTCAATACGACTTCGACGGAAATATGATTCGAGAGATTGAACTGCCGGGCATTGGTAGCGCAGGCGGTTTTGGTGCTAAAAAAGAAGAAACTGAATTGTACTACTCTTTCACTAATTATGTTACTCCCGGAAGTATCTACAAATTCAATATGGAGAACGGAGAATCTGAATTATATCGCAAGCCGGAAATTGATTTCAATCCAGACGATTACGAAAGCAACCAGGTCTTCTATACCTCCAAGGATGGTACTAAAGTACCAATGATCATAACGCACAAAAAAGGGATTGAACTAAACGGTAAGAATCCTACTATCCTATATGGATATGGAGGGTTTAATATTAGCCTTACCCCTGGTTTCAGCATCACGAATGCTGTCTGGATGGAACAGGGTGGTATCTATGCCGTACCAAACCTTCGTGGAGGTGGCGAATACGGGAAAAAGTGGCATCTGGCCGGAACCAAGATGCAAAAACAAAATGTTTTTGACGACTTTATAGCAGCGGCTGAATACCTTATTGAGAATAACTATACTTCCAAAGATTACCTTGCCATTCGGGGTGGTTCGAATGGAGGATTATTGGTAGGAGCAACGATGACTCAGCGCCCGGACCTGATGAAGGTTGCGCTTCCAGCCGTGGGAGTGCTGGACATGCTGCGTTATCATACATTTACCGCCGGTGCCGGATGGGCATACGATTACGGTACTGCCGATGATGACAAAGAAATGTTCGAATACTTGAAAGGTTATTCTCCCGTGCACAACGTGAAAGACGGCGTCGAGTATCCTGCTACTTTAATAACCACAGGTGATCATGATGATCGTGTGGTACCTGCCCATAGCTTTAAATTTGCTGCCGAATTGCAAGCAAGGCAATCTGGCACTAATCCAACCCTTATACGCATTGAAACTGATGCAGGACATGGAGCGGGAACTCCTGTAAGCAAGAGAATCGAGCAATATGCTGATATTTTTGGATTCACTTTATACAATATGGGATATGAAGTGTTACCGGAAAAAGTTAATGAAGAGGTGAAAGAATAAAGCATTCAACTATTACTAAAGGGTTGTTTCCTGATACTCTCTTGGGAAACAACCTTTTTCTTTACCAGAATATGTTAAAGGTAAATATCGAAACATTCTCGTATGATCAAACTGAAATATTAAAAAATATTCAGTTCGAGCTTGAACCAGGGGAACACCTTGCCGTGCTTGGTGAAAGCGGCTGTGGTAAATCTACTTTACTTCATCTCATCTATGGGCTTTTACAATTGGAAAAAGGCAGCTTACATTGGGACAGCAAAGAGTTGAAAGGTCCAAAGTTCAACCTGGTTCCAGGCGAGCCGTTTATAAAACTTGTAGCCCAGGAATACAACGTAATGCCTTTCACGACAGTGGCAGAAAATGTCGCCGAACATCTATCCAGGCGGGACCCGGAAGAAGATTCGATCAGAGTTCAGGAGTTGCTCGAAGTGGTCAATCTGGATGAATTTTCGGAAACTATGGTTAAAAACCTGAGTGGAGGGCAAAAACAGCGGGTGGCCCTGGCCAAAGCATTGGCCAAACAACCGGAGCTACTGCTTCTGGATGAGCCATTCAGTCATATTGATACTTTCAGAAAAAATAAACTAAGGCGGAAATTATACGATTATCTTAAAGAAAAAAATATCGCATGTATCACGGCTACGCATGATGCGGCAGAGGCGTTGGCTTTTTCAGATCATTTGTTATTGCTGAAGGATGGGACTATGGAAGCCCTGGGTTCTCCTGAGCAGATTTATGGTTCGGTGGCGAATGTTTATCAGGCCGGATTTTTTGATGAAGTGAATTTATTGCCTGCATTCTTATCCAATTCCGATGACAGATCAGGCGAAATGATCCTATTTCCACATATGTTGATGTATTCTGCTGAAGCAACAGAAATTAAGGTTATTGTGCAGAAAAGCTACTTCAAAGGGAGTCATTATTTAATTTATTCTGAATGGAACGGCCAAGCTGTATTCTTTGAACATTCAAAGCGACTTGAGAAGGGAGAAAGCTTATATTTAACCATTGCGGAATAGTACAGCAATTCCTTTCCATTCGAGAAACCCAACATTAAAAATTATGAAAAAACTAATCTATACAATTCTTATCGCGCTTTGTACTGGTTCAGCTATGTATTCTCAGGAATCTTCAGAAGATTATTCCGAAAAAGTAAACTCCATTGATTCTATCATCGAGACTTTATATGGAGTCATTTCCGGTGAAAAAGGTGAAGAACGAAATTGGGAGCTATTCAAATTTCTGTTTACACCTGATGCGAAGCTTATCCCGTCTGGTAAGAACGCAGACAACACTTATAATGTAAGGTATATGACGCCCAGCGATTACATTGAATTAGCTGGAAAATGGTTGATCGAAAATGGATTCTATGAAAAAGAGATTTATCGTAAGACGGAATCATTTGGAAATGTAACGCACGTGTTCAGTACTTATGAATCCTATTATTCGTCATCAGATAAAGAACCTTTCATGCGGGGAATCAATAGTATACAGTTACTTGATGACGGAAATCGATGGTGGGTGGTCAATATCTACTGGACTGCGGAAACAGATGAAGATCCAATCCCGGTTAAATATTTACCGAAACGAAATTAGACTGTGACAATTTTGAGATAAGGAGTTTGAATACTCCGACTATTAATTTCTATTAGTGAATCTCCAGGATATTGATTTTCTTATCATTGAAGACTGCAACCTCTCCTAATTTCCTGCCTAACATCAATTTTCCTATTGGACTTTCCAGTGATACACAGTAATATGTTTTCCCTTCAATTTTAATCGCTCCTGCAGAAACACTCATGAAGTAATTCGCATGATCTGTTACTACAAGGCTGCCTAAATGGGCAATTTCGTTTAAATGTTCCAGGGAAATCTTATTTAGAATTGCTTCTTGTTTCTCTACTTCAACTATCTGATGACTCAAATTCTCTCTTTCGAGTTGTAGCATGGCTCTATTGGTATGGTGCTTATCGCCTACAGTGCTTTTTCCCTCATCATTAAGTGAATTTTTAATACCACTTAATGCCATATTAATTCGCTCCCGGTGTGATGAGATATAGTCTTTACATTTAGAGAACAATTTTATTTTAATCTCCTGGTTGGTCATTCTTATTAATATTTAATTCCCCTAAGTTATTCATTTGGCGCAAAACCCATTGTTTTCTTTTTTCTAAATACGCTGTTCGTGGTGAAGCTTTATAGTTTCTGGGATTAGGTAAAATTACAGCAATCGCGGCCGATTCGTGTTTTGTTAGATTTTTAGCGTCCTTATTGAACCAATATTTTGAAGCCGCCTGAATCCCGTAAACTCCTTCTCCCATCTCAATGCTGTTCAAATATACTTCCAAAATCCGTTCTTTACCCCATAGGTTTTCTATGAGAAAGGTAAAATACGTTTCCAGGCCCTTTCTGAACCAGCTTCTTCCCGGCCATAAAAATACATTTTTTGCTGTTTGTTGGGAAATAGTACTTCCTCCTTTTAGGCTTTTACCAACCTTATTGTCCTTGTAGGCCTTCTTTATGGCTTCATAATCAAATCCATTATGGGTAGTGAAATTCTGATCTTCGGCGCTAATCACCGCCAGTTGCATGACCTTAGAAATATCCTCTAAAGGCACCCAATCATGTTTAATATAGACCGTAGTTTCAGATTGAAAAGATCGTATGGCCATCAATGGTGTGGCCGGAACAGGTAAGAAACGGTATAGTAATACCCATACTATGGATAAAACTACAAACCAAAGTGTGGTTTTAATTAGAAAACGGAACAGTTTCTTTATCATCAGGAATCTACAAGTTCTGCCATATGTTTTCCTATCGAACTCCCTATGGCTACCCCCATTCCTCCAAGGCGTACCCCACAATACACGTGATCATCAATTTTTTTAACGATAGGCTTTTTTTTGCCGCCTACTCCCATAATACCACTCCAGCGGCTTTCAATTTCAAACGCTGTGCCCGGTAAAATTGTTGTGCTAAGTAATTCGTCCAGCTTGTTTTGAACGAGTGCGGTAAGGCCTAATTCGGTAGTTTCCTCTGCGTTGAAATCCAGGTTTCTGCCTCCTCCCAGTAGTATTCTATCATCGATATTTCTAAAATAGTAATACCCTTTCTCCAAATGAAATGTTCCTTTGATCTTCAGATCCTTAATTGGCTTTGTGATCAATACCTGTGCTCTGGCGGGTTGTAATTCCTCTTTGAATAGCTGTTTTGCAAAGCCGTTTGTAGCAAGGAGGAGCTTCTTTACTGAAATTTCCACATTTTTGTTTAAAATGATCGAAATCGCACCGTTTTTGGGTAAATATGACTCAATTTCGACTGAATTTATGACAAAAATGTCCATTTCTGCCGCCTTTTTTAATAACGCCTGCATCATCATTCCAGTGTTGATCTGGCCTTCAAATTGATTAAAAATGAGCTTTTTTTGAGTGTTTTTGAATGAAAACGGGTCGTTTTTCACTATAAAAACGCCCTTTTCAGCATAAAATGCCATTTTCATCAAATTATTGACATATGGCAGATTGGAGAGACACTTTTCGTATAATTGTTCATCTGCCGCACTAAATACTTCATAGCCTCCATATTCATGATAGTCAATTTCATGGTCTCCCAACGTTTCTCGCAGTAATTTTAGTCCTTCTATTCTACCTCTAATAATCTGAATAACTTCTTCCTCGGAATGAGTTTTAAGATCTTCCAGTATCTCCGAAACACTGCCAAAACATGCAAAACCCGCATTCTTAGTACTCGCGCCACTTGGTAATATCCCCTTTTCAAATACAACGATCTTTTTTTTAGGGTGTTTTTTGCGAAGTGCCAAAGCACAACTTAATCCAACAATCCCACTTCCTACAATTGCAAAGTCTATATCGCTGAACCAGCTTTTTTGTTCCCAGTACGAAAGATTCATAATATGCGATATTATTAATTCGAGTAAAATTCAACAAAAAGAGCCAAATCCCTCAAGAATTTTAGCTCTTTTTTGGAATTTGGCTCATGTTTTGGCCAAAATTCTAGATTTTACTATTCTTCAGGAGCTTCCATTTCCCAGTCATCCATGAAGGCCGTCGTATAATTTCCAGCTACATAATCCGGGTGATCCATCAATTGGCGATGGAATGGAATGGTTGTCTTAATTCCTTCAATCACAAATTCGTCCAGTGCTCGTTTCATTTTGTTGATGGCTTCGTCACGTGTCTGAGCAGTAGTAATAAGCTTTGCGATCATGGAATCGTAATTCGGAGGGATCATATATCCCGCATACACGTGAGTATCAAGGCGAACACCGTGTCCTCCAGGTGCGTGTAAAGTCGTAATCTTCCCGGGCGAAGGACGAAAATCATTATATGGATCTTCCGCATTTATCCTGCATTCAATAGAATGAAGGTTTGGAGTATAATGCTTACCTGAAATAGGAACCCCTGCTGCCACAAGAATCTGTTCACGAATGAGATCGAAGTCGATCACCTGTTCGGTAATTGGGTGTTCCACCTGAATTCGGGTATTCATCTCCATAAAATAGAAGTTTCTATTCTTATCCACGAGAAATTCTACTGTTCCTGCACCTTCGTATTTAATATACTCTGCCGCTTTTACCGCAGCCATTCCCATATCGTTTCTTAGTTTTTTGGTCATAAAAGGGCTTGGAGTCTCTTCCGTAAGTTTCTGATGTCTTCTTTGAATAGAACAGTCTCTTTCACTTAAATGACATGCTTTTCCAGAACTATCACCCACAATTTGAATCTCAATATGTCTCGGCTCTTCTATGAGTTTCTCCATATACATATCATCATTGCCAAAAGCCGCCTTACTTTCCTGTCTTGCTGATTCCCAGGCGTCCTGCAGGTCTTCTTCCTTCCATACGGCTCTCATTCCTTTTCCTCCTCCCCCTGCGCTGGCTTTAAGCATTACAGGGTAACCGGTTTCAAGGGCTAGTTTCTTACAGGATTCAAAATCCTCGATCACGCCTTCGCTTCCGGGAACGCACGGTACTCCTGCTTCCTTCATGGTAGCTTTCGCACTGGCCTTATCCCCCATCTTTTCGATCATTTCGGGAGAAGCTCCAATAAACTTTATATCGTGTTCTTCACAAATTTTTGAAAACCTTGCATTTTCCGACAGGAAGCCATATCCTGGATGTATTGCGTCGGCATTAGTGATTTCCGCTGCTGAAATGATATTTGCAATCTTCAGGTAGCTTTCTGAACTAGGTGCCGGGCCTATACACACGGCTTCATCGGCAAATCTTACGTGAAGGCTCTCTTCATCGGCTTTGGAATAAACAGCAACTGTTTTAATTCCCATCTCTTTGCACGTTCGGATAACCCGCAACGCTATTTCACCACGATTGGCTATTAGTATCTTTTTAAACATAATCTTCTCGAAATTTCAAGACACAACAATACTGTGTTCCGCCCTGTGATTTGAATTTATGAAGGCTCTACCAAAAATAAAGGTTGGTCGAATTCTACCGGGCTGGCGTCGTCTACCAACACTTTGACAATTTTTCCTGAAACTTCACTTTCAATTTCATTGAAAAGTTTCATAGCCTCAATTACACATAGAACATCTCCGACGGATATAGTATCGCCAACTTCCTTGAAAACAGGTTTGTCGGGAGCTGGTTTGCGATAGAATGTGCCAATAATAGGAGATTTAACTACTATTAAGTTAGAGTCCTCCTCGACCACAGGAGCCTTTTCCGCTGGTGCTTCAGGTGCGGGTGGCTCCGATGGAGCTACTGGTGCTGCTTGAGGTTGTGCCGCTACAGGCATAGTTGGAACTTGTTGAATGATATGCGTATCTCCATTTCCTTCGGGTTTACCCGTTCGGATTGTGATCTTCACATCGTCCATTTCAAGTTTTACTTCGCTGGCACCTGATTTTGCAACGAACTTGATTAAGTTTTGTATCTCTTTTAATTCCATTTTAATTGGTTTTCAATTGTGTTAGTTATTCCGGATCGTAGGCCCATTTTACATAAATAGCGCCCCACGTGAATCCACCTCCAAAGGAAGCGAATACTAGATTATCTCCTTTTTTTAATTGGTTCTCATAATCCACCAGGCATAAGGGTAAAGTCGCAGATGTGGTATTACCGTATTTCTGGATATTCATCATTACCTTTTCTTCCGGCAGATCCATGCGCTTCGCTGTGGCATCTATAATTCTTTTATTTGCCTGGTGTGGTACCAGCCAATTTACATCATTTCCGCTAAGGCCGTTTCGAACCATGATCTTTTCGCTCACATCGGCCATATTGGACACCGCAAATTTAAATACGGTCTTCCCATCTTGAAATACATAATGCTGTTTGTTCGCTACCGTCTCGGCCGACGGGGGTAAAATAGATCCTCCTGCGTCAATTTTCAGGCTTTCACGCCCTATTCCATCACTTCTTAGAAATTCATCCTGAACACCGTATCCATCCTCATTAGGTTCAAAAAGTACCGCTCCTCCCCCATCACCAAAAATTATACAGGTTGTTCGGTCCTCATAATCAATAATAGAAGACATCTTATCGGCACCAATTAACAGTACCTTCTTGTATTTTCCGGATTCTATATATCTCGCGGCTACCGACATCCCGTACAAAAAGCTCGAGCAGGCACCAATCAGGTCAAAAGAAAAGGCATTTACGGCGCCAATTTCTGTGGCAACGTAAACGCCTGTAACTGCAACCGGCATATCTGGTGTGGCTGTGGCCATGATCACCAGATCAATGTCCTTCGGGTTCGTATTGCTTTTCTCGAATAGATCTTGAGCCGCCTTTATTGCCAAATATGAAGTGCCCTTTCCTTCCTCTTTTAAAATTCGTCTTTCTTTTATTCCGGTCCGAGTAGTGATCCATTCGTCGTTAGTATCGACCATTGTTTCCAGGATCTCATTGGTTAGCACGTAATCCGGTACATATCCGCCTATAGCTGTAATTGCGGCAGTGATTTTGCTCATAGTATTTTCTTAAAGTGGCAAAAAAGAGTTAAAAACGGCCCTAAAGTGGCGAAAATTACTAAAAAATCGGCGATAATTACCGTTTTTAGCCTTTTTTTAGAAAAATTGGCTGAAATAAAAAAACTCCCGCATTATAATGCGGGAGCCTGATTATTTTTTGTCTGGAAATTACTAAGCCTCGGCTTCTTCAGTAGCATCGATCACTACTTGACCTCGATAGTATAATTTGCCTTCGTGCCAGTGAGCTCTATGATATAGATGTGCTTCTCCGGTGGTTGGATCGGTAGCAATTTGTGGTGTTGTGGCTTTGTAATGTGTTCTTCTTTTATCTCTTCTGGTTCTTGAGATTTTTCTTTTAGGATGTGCCATTACTATGTATTATTTATCCGTTAATAGTTTTTTTAATTCGTCCCATCGGGGATCTGTATCTTCATTTTCCTTTTCAGAGTCATTCGACCCATTAGGACGCAATTCTTCAAGTTTTTCGAGTATTTCACTTTTTAGAGTACCATCTCCAACCCCCGGATGTATTTTCCGTGTTGGAACAGCCAGTACTATAGATTCATAAACATATTGCTGTATATTCACTTCATGACTTCCATGGGGTAGAATCAATAAATCCTCATTCTCATCATTGTATTCCTCTCCGAATTTCACCACAAAATGATAGGTTCCGGACAGGCCTTGATCATACGGCTCGTTCGTGATATCACAATTTACGCCTACGGGCCCTTCAAAATTTAATGAAATATCCAGCAGGGTTGATTTTTTATCCAATAAAACATCGAGTTTGATATTCGCATTATCAAACTCATCATACCCAAAATGCTCAAAGAACGTATTTGTA
Organism: Flavobacteriaceae bacterium; assembly: GCA_013043685.1. Lineage (GTDB taxonomy): Bacteria > Bacteroidota > Bacteroidia > Flavobacteriales > Flavobacteriaceae > Pukyongia. The sequence continues at coordinate 91,843 of JABDNT010000002.1, forward strand.
ATTTCAAAATTAAACCGGTGTTCTCCTAATTTCAATCCTATAAAAGGAATGGTAAATTCTTTCAGTTCCTCCATGGTCGCACCCGTTAAATAGCTTAGCCTTATATAAAAGGCGGCTGCAAAGATATAAAATTATTTAAATAGTGATTCGTTTTCACTACTTCTTTTTGGCAAACGTTTTCTTCGGATTTACTTTCAGTGGATCTTTAGATAATAATCGATATTCCTCTCGCTTGCGATGAATTTCAATTGCTGAGAAAACGGCTTGCTTGAACGATTCGTAATTCGCTTTATTTTTTCCTGCCATATCGTAAGCCGTTCCATGGTCGGGCGAAGTGCGTATCTTGCTTAAACCGGCGGTGTAGTTCACTCCATTTCCAAAAGTTAATGTTTTAAATGGAACGAGTCCCTGGTCGTGGTATGAAGCAATTACAGCATCGAAATTCTTATAATTGCCCGAGCCGAAAAAACTGTCGGCCGCATAAGGGCCGAATACGAGCTTTCCGTTATTTCTCAAATTGTTCAATGTTGGTATAAGAATTTCATCGTCCTCTGTTCCAATTACACCCTGGTCCCCAACATGAGGATTAATTCCCAGCACCGCAATTTTTGGTTTGGAAATTCCGAAGTCCTGAATTAAGGTCTTGTAAATTGTTTTAATCTTCTTTTCGATCAGTTCACGGGTGATAGTTGTTGAAACGTCCTTTACCGCAACATGATCTGTAAGTAAACCTACCCTTAGCCCATCAGAGATCATAAGCATAAGACTCTCGCCGCCAAGTTCCTTAGCTAGATAGTCGGTGTGTCCGGGGAAATTAAACGATTCGGACTGGACATTCGATTTATTTATCGGCGCGGTTACAAGTACATCAATCTTAGAGTCTTTCAAGGCGGCTACTGCAGCCTCAAGTGATTTTACAGCATATGAACCTATTGCCTTGTCCTCTTCGCCAAATTTTATATCTAATTGTTCTTTCCAGACATTAAGAACATTTATTTTCTTGTGCACAATCTTATCCAGGCTGTCAATGCCGTATAAATTAACATCCAGCTCTAAAACTTTCTTTATGTACGACATCAGTTTCACCGAGGCAAAAACTACCGGTGTACAAAATTCCAGCATACGATTATCCTGAAATGTCTTAAGAACGATCTCACTGCCAATACCATTGAGATCCCCTATTGAAATACCAACAATTATTTTCTCTTTTTTGCTCATTGAGCCTCTGCTAATATTCGTATTTTTGTTTTTACAAATGTAAGTAATACAATCCATGTTTACAGGAATAATCGAATCTCTCGGAACCGTTTCAGAAATGATCAAAGAAGGTGACAACGTGCATCTCATAATTAACAGTTCACTCTGCTCAGAATTATCTGTGGATCAGAGTGTTTCACATGACGGAATTTGTCTAACTGTCGTTGATGTTATGCCGGATAACTATAAAGTTACCGCCATAAAGGAGACTATGGATAAAACCAATCTTGGTGAATTACAGCCAGGAAGCTTAATAAATCTGGAACGGGCAATGAAATTAGGCGCACGACTGGATGGACATATTGTACAGGGTCATGTCGACGAAACCGGAATATGTACCAAAGTTGAAGAAGCGAACGGAAGCTGGTATTATACGTTTACGTACAACACTTCAAACGATAATATAACTATAGAGAAAGGCTCGATCACAGTGAACGGTGTAAGTCTTACCGTAGTAAATTCAAAATTGAACGAGTTTAGTGTGGCTATCATTCCTTATACCTACGAAAACACTAATTTCAAACAAATACGGGCAGGTGATACAGTAAATCTAGAATTTGATGTTATAGGAAAATACGTAAAAAGGCTTATGAACGCGTTTTAGCCAGGCGAATATTCTTCGAAACTTTATAACATCCGTAAATCAATCCAGCAATAATAAGCAGGATAATCCCGCTATCCAACGGCAGTTCAGGTGGTGGCGTAGGCGGGGGTGGCGGAGGCGAAGTGGCCTGCGCATGCATAACAGTACTGTTTAGTAAACTAAGTACTATAGTTAGTATGGCTACGATTTGGGGTCGCATATTCAGCGTCTAAAGTAATAATTTTTTTTTAACAACAAAGAAATTTACCAATTATTAGAATTTTAATAACTCCTAAATCCCTGTATTTATTGTCCTTAGGTCAAACTTTGTGGTCCCACTTGGGCTCGAACCAAGGACCCCCTGATTATGAGTCAGGTGCTCTAACCAGCTGAGCTATGGGACCAGACAAGTTGCAAAAGTATAATTCTTTAGCAATCTCACAAACATTTTACAGTAATATATCTATTGTATAACCGAGGCTTCAACGTCCTGGCAAAGTTCCACCAGCACTCCATTGGCAGATTTCGGGTGCAAAAAAACAACCCATTTATTATCAGCTCCACGCTTCGGTTCTTTGTTTAAGACTCTAAATCCTTCCTTTTCCAGTCTTTTCATTTCAGAATGAATATCGTCTACAGCGAAAGCAATATGATGAATTCCCTCTCCCCTTTTTTCAACAAATTTAGTGATAGCGCTCTCCTCGGTCGTACCCTCCAATAGTTCGATCTTACTTTCACCACATTTAAAAAAAGATGTTGTTACTCCTTCCGACTTCACCTCTTCTGTCTTGTACTGCTCATAACCCATTAGCTTTGTGTAGATTTCATTCGCTGCACTAAGGTCCTTCACGGCTATACCAATATGTTCAATTTTTATCATCTTGTATGTTTTCAGCAATTTAAAAATTATAACGCCTTAAATGTACTATTTTTGCACTATGACTGAAAGCAACAGACAAAAGAAAATTGGAGGGGTTCTTCAGGAAGACCTCGCTAACGAATTACAAACCATGTTAAGAGATGCCGGACAAACAGGGGTGATTATTTCTGTTTCAAAAGTAAAAGTGACGGCAGATCTTTCAATCGCCAAAGTCTATGTAAGTGTATTTCCCCCGGATAAAGCCGAATCAATTGTAAACGAATTGAATGGGATAAAGCCAGCTATTAAACACAGGATTGCTTTGATTACCAAAGACCAACTTCGCAAAATGCCAGATCTGAGTTTTTATAATGACGATAGTCTTGAATATATTGAAAACATAGAAAAAGCCGTTAAAGGAGGCGATAATCCCCTGGAAAATCCGGAAATACTCCCAAAACGAAAAAAATCCTGAAGTGAATTTCCCCTTTTATATTGCAAAACGTTATCTCTTTTCGAAAAGCAGCAATAACGCAATTAATGTAATTACTATCATTGCTGCCACAGGGGTTGTAATAGGAGCCATGTCATTATTTATAGTGCTCTCCGCATTTTCCGGGCTAAAAGACTTCAGCCTTCAGTTCACAAATGTATTTGACAGCGACCTTAAAATTGTTCCTGCCAGTGGTAAAACCATTACGTTTAATGAGGAGTTGGCTGAAAAGTTCGACAAAGTTGCCGAAATAAGCGCCTATTCAAAGATCATTGAGGAACGGGCGTTTCTTCAATACAAAGGCAAAAACCACATAGCGTATATAAAAGGCGTGGACTCAAACTATGTGAATGTTGTTCCTGTAGATAGTATACTTTATCTTAGTGAATGGTTTCAATATGGCCGGAACGAGGTTGTGATAGGAACTGCCACGGCTTTAAAGCTGTCCATCGGAATTAACGATTACACCAACCTTCTTGAAATATACGTTCCCACTCCGGGAACGGGTCAAATAACAGAGCTGAATATCGACCGGGCGTTCACAAGGGAACGAGCAGTTGCAGTTGGTTTTTACGAAGTAAACGAAGATGTGAACGGGAAATATGTTTTTTCCGATTTTGAACTGGCACAATCCCTTCTTTCTCTGGACAGTACAGTGGTTTCCTCTATTGAAATAAAGCTGCAGCCTGATACAGATGAGGAACTAGTAAAGGCTAAAATTTTCGAAATACTTCAAGGGCAGGACATCCTCGTAAAGAATCGAATTCAGCAGAATGATGCGCTCTACAAAATGCTTAACACTGAAAATATAGCTGTATATCTCATTTTCACCCTGGTGCTGATAATTGCGCTATTCAATGTGATTGGTTCCATAATAATGATGATCCTCGATAAGCGAAAGAATATTAAAACATTATTCAACATGGGGACCACCTTAAGAAAGATCCGGTTAATTTTCTTTCTTCAAGGTACTTTGATGACGACATTGGGGGGCCTCCTTGGAATTCTCCTGGGCATTATTATTGTGTGGCTGCAAATGCAATCACCTTTCGTTTACATTACCTCCTCGCTGCCATATCCCGTAAAACTTAAGGCTATAAATATCGTGGTGGTATTCGTAACTATCACACTCTTAGGAATAGTTGCTTCGAAAATCGCCTCGAATAGGGTAAAAGCAAGTTTGCTGGATTAAACAAATTGGTGATCTCCAAATTTTTCCAACACCTCATCAAACGCAGCGAATACTGAAGCCGAATCGTCGCTGGTAACCATTCTCATACGATATTGTTTAAAATCTGGAATGCCTTTAAAATAATTCGTGTAATGGCGCCGGGTTTCGAAAACGCCAAGCTTTTCTCCTTTCCAGTCGATAGCCATAGTCAGGTGCCTCCTGGCCGCTTCCACTCGTTCTGCCATCGTTGGAGGGACGCAATGCTTTCCGGTTTTGAAATAGTGCTTAACTTCCTTAAAAAACCACGGGTAACCAATACTGGCCCTTCCTATCATCGCACCATCTAATCCATATTTATCGCGCATTTCCATAGCGCGTTCCGGTGAGTTGACGTCTCCGTTCCCGAACACAGGAATATGCATTCTTGGATTGTTCTTTACTTCGGCAATAGGCGCCCAGTCTGCTTCGCCCTTATACATTTGTGCTCTGGTTCTTCCATGGATAGAGATCGCCTTGCAGCCGACATCCTGGAGGCGTTCCGCCACTTCAACGATCTTAATAGAATTATGGTCCCAGCCCAACCTGGTCTTTACAGTAATAGGAAGTTTGCTGTGCTTAACCATGGCTTCAGTTAAAGATACCATAAGGTCGATATCTTTCAGTATTCCGGCACCGGCCCCTTTGGAAACTACTTTTTTCACCGGACAGCCAAAGTTTATATCGATGATATCTGGCCCGCTAGCTTCGACAATTTCAATACTTCTCAGCATTGATTCCAGTACTGCACCAAATATCTGGATCCCCACCGGACGTTCTTTCTCATAGATATCCAGCTTCATCACACTCTTCGCCGCATCGCGGATGAGCCCTTCCGAAGAAATGAACTCGGTGTACACAACATCAGCTCCCTGTTCTTTGCATAGCGCCCGAAACGGTGGGTCACTAACGTCTTCCATGGGTGCCAGTAAAAGCGGAAAATCGCCTACATCTATATCTCCAATCTTTGCCATAGCCGATGCAAAAATAAACATTATACGGTAATACCCGGACGCGTGTGTAACTCTCGCGAAATTTTGAGTTATATTTGCATCCTATTTTGTAGGAAGAAGAATAGCATGAAGAACATCCGCAACTTTTGTATCATTGCCCACATAGACCACGGTAAAAGCACCCTGGCAGACAGGCTGTTGGATGCAACCGGTTCGGTAACTGCCCGTGAACAACAGGCCCAGTTACTGGATAATATGGATCTGGAGCGTGAAAGGGGCATTACTATTAAGAGTCATGCCGTTCAAATGGAGTATGAATATGAAGGAGAGCAATATATTCTGAACCTTATTGATACTCCCGGCCATGTGGATTTCTCATATGAGGTATCCCGCTCTATCGCGGCCTGTGAAGGAGCATTGCTTGTTGTTGATGCGGCACAAAGCATACAGGCTCAAACCATTTCTAATTTATACCTGGCCCTTGAGAATGACCTGGAGATTATTCCGGTTCTCAATAAAGTGGACCTTCCGTCTGCAAATCCCGAAGAGGTAACCGATGATATCGTTGACCTGCTTGGTTGCGATGCCAAGGAAGTTATTCCGGCGTCGGCTAAGACCGGTTTTGGTATAAAGGAAATTCTAAAAGCTATAATCGAAAGGGTTCCTGCTCCTAAAGGAGAGCCTAACGAACCTCTTCAGGCCCTTATTTTCGACTCGGTATATAATCCCTTTCGCGGTGTTGAGACCTACTTTCGAGTCTTAAACGGAGAGATTCGTAAAGGACAGCAAATAAAGTTCATGGCCACCGGCAAGAATTATTTCGCCGATGAAGTAGGAACTCTCAAGCTAAAACAATTACCTAAGCAAGTTATTAAGACCGGAGATGTTGGTTACCTAATCTCGGGCATAAAAGATGCGCGGGAAGTGAAAGTTGGTGATACTATAACTGATGCGAAAAACCCTACTACAAATATGATTGAAGGGTTCGAGGACGTGAAGCCTATGGTATTTGCAGGCATTTATCCTGTGGATACAGAAGATTATGAAGAGTTACGGGCTTCCATGGAAAAGCTTCAGTTAAACGATGCTTCCTTAGTGTTCCAGCCTGAAAGCTCTGCAGCTTTAGGGTTTGGATTCCGCTGTGGATTCCTGGGAATGCTGCATTTGGAAATTATACAGGAGCGGCTGGAACGGGAATTCGATATGACCGTCATTACTACAGTCCCAAACGTATCCTACCAGGCTTATACTAACAAAGAGCCGGATACGCCAATACTTGTAAATAATCCATCCGATCTTCCGGAACCTTCAACGCTTAATCGTGTTGAAGAACCATATATCAAAGCCAGTATTATAACCAAGGCAGATTTTGTAGGCCCTGTGATGTCGCTTTGTATTGAAAAGCGAGGCCAGATAACGAATCAAACATATTTAACCCCGGAGCGCGTGGAATTGAATTTTGATATGCCGCTGGCCGAGATCGTATTCGATTTCTATGACCGACTTAAAACAGTATCACGAGGTTACGCTTCCTTTGATTATTCTCCTATTGGTTTACGTGCTTCCAAACTTGTAAAAGTGGATGTACTGCTCAACGCAAATACTGTCGATGCGCTTTCCGCGCTATTGCATCAGGACAATGCCTACGACATTGGAAAGAAGATGTGCGAAAAACTCCGACAGCTGATCCCTCGCCAGCAATTTGATATTCCTATTCAGGCAGCTATTGGTTCAAAGATCATCGCCAGGGAGACCGTTAAGGCTCTTCGAAAAGATGTTACCGCTAAATGTTATGGGGGTGATATCAGCCGAAAAAGAAAGCTGCTCGAAAAACAGAAGAAAGGTAAAAAGCGTATGAGGGCTGTTGGAAATGTCGAGATTCCACAGGAGGCATTTATGGCTGTTCTGAAATTAAATGATTAATTGATATTCAGCAATTTATACAATAATCCGAAGTAAACACACTTCGGATTTTTTTGTGCCTTTTTCATTATGAAAGTCAGGATCCTCTTATTATTTATAGCCTTTTCAGTAATTGTTGGGGTTCGAATAGCCCTTGATAAAAATTAATGTGTGCAAAGAATTATCGATTGTAAACCCAGGGTTCCAGCCCGAAGATTTATTATCCTCCGCAGTCAGCACCATCATCCAGGAGGTCCTGCAGGTAAAGATCATAGGGAGTCCCGGTATTTTCACCATTCACCGAAGCATTGCCATCTCCCTCTTCACATAATACAAAGTCCAGGGTCTGAGGTGCCGAACATGTTACACAACCTCCTGTATCATCACTCTTACAGGATGTTAAAAAAGCGATGCCAAGCAGGGCTATAATGGTATAATAAAATTTCATGAATATCTTGTAACTACATCGAGAACGAATTTGGTTTGTCTTTATTACGCTACTGATCCTCCTGAGATTCATTTGAGTTATTCATTTGAACAACTCCCTCCAAATCTATAGGCTTACCCAGGTAGACGATCTGACAACCTTTGTCGACATGCATATTCTCCGGATCGGTGATAAGTTCCAGATTATTTTTTTCGTCCTTCAGAAATAAAGCAACTACCTCATCTTTCTTCTCAATTCGGTTTAGAATTTCCAAAAACTGATCTTTTGAATTAATAGGCAAGTCCTGAATGGAAGGATATTCGGAAACTACCTGGACCAATTTGAGGTAGTCGTGAGTTGTGGTTAGAATATCATTCCTGGTTCCCGGTCTTATTTCCCCGGATTTCAGTTCATCTGCACTCATAAGCCGATATGAGCCATTCTCTCCGAGGGTTTTCCCATATTTGCTGATCGCTTGCTTATTGATTTCAGGGTTTCCCGTCATCGCGATAAGGTATCCCACATCGTTCAATTCGATATTATCTGTGAGGTCATCTGTATGAATACTTGCGTTCATGGCTTCCAGCCCCAGATCCTTGGCCCGGTCGATATTACTGCTGTTAGTGTCAACCAAAACAACATGGCGATTGTTCTTTTGCAAATAAACGCCGATCAATCGCGATACTTTAGAAGCTCCTATGATGACAATTCCTTCGGAAGTTTTCAGAAAAACGCCTACAATAGAAGCGAATAGCCTCGCGGTAGCCGCATTCAATAAAACAGTCACAAGCACGACCGCAAATACTAAAGGCGTAATATATTCAGCACCTGGAATCCCCTGTTCGACCAGTTTCGTACCAAAGAGAGAAGCAATACCCGCTGCTACGATTCCCCTGGGGCCTACCCAGCTTATAAATAATTTTTCATTGGTTTTTAAACTACTGCCTGTGGTACTTAAAAATACCGCCATCGGTCGAAGTACAAAGATGATAACTGCAAGCAGAATGCCGGTTTCCCAATTATAAACAAGCAGAAGGTCGTCCAGGGTTATATTGGCAGCTAATAAAATGAACAGGATCGAGATTAATAACACACTCAGTGATTCCTTAAAATATAAAAGTTCTTTCAGGCTGGGCAGATCGCTATTCCCTAAAAACATCCCCATCACAACCACTGCCAATAATCCGGATTCGTGCGCAAAAACGTCACTTTCAACAAAAATTAGGAGCACGACGGATAAAGACACCACGTTTAAAAGGTAGTGTGGAATAAACCTTTTCTTTATAGCATAATATAGCGCATATCCTCCCGAAATCCCGAACGAAAAACCAATAAGCACGATCTTTCCAAATTCAACCAATGCTTGTTTCGTATACCCGGCATCACCCCCAACACTTATAAATTCAAAGACAAGTACGGCGACCAAAGCGCCAATTGGATCGATAAGAATTCCTTCCCACTTGAGTACCGCTGATACTTCTTTCTTCAAAGGAATATTCCTTAATATGGGGGTGATTACAGTTGGTCCTGTCACAATGATGAGTGCCGAAAATAAAAAGGCAATGCGCCAGTCGAGACCAAAGATATAATGCGCCGCCACACCCCCGCCTATAAAAGTAACTGCGGAACCCAGGCTAATAAGTTTGCCAATAACCGGGCCTATCTTTTTAACTTCTTCGCTTCGCAGTGTAAGCCCTCCTTCAAAAAGAATGATCCCAATAGCAAGTGACACAAAATAGAATAAATTCTGACCAGGGAAAAACCCTGATTTTCCATCAAAAATGGGTTGAATCCATTGTGATCCATCTTCAGAAACAAGAGTTGAAATAGGCCCCACGAATAGGCCTATAAGTATCAATGGTAAAATTGCCGGAATTTTCAACTTCCAGGCCACCCATTGAGCAAGTATCCCTAAGACAATTATTCCGGCCAGTTCGAGCATAAGCTATTAATTTGTGTGAAAATAGTAATAATCAAGGTATGCCAAAAATAATTAACCCTGCTTTATTTTTTCGGGACCTTTAAATGGAGGGTTGTCGTAAAGTGTAAAAAAATAGTATCTTCCCGGCACTGCCAAACCAACTATCTTGAAATATCACGAGTTTAATACTATAGGAATTGGAGTCGCATTCTCTCCAAACCTCAAAGCGAATATTTATGAAGCCTCCAGGCTCGCAATCTTTTTTGAGTCGAGACTTGTTTTAATTCATGTTGGTGATCGTTCTAATGAGAAAACCGAAATAATTAAGTCGCATTTAATGCCCTTTATTGACCGCGAGCTGGATTATGAAATACTTTTCGTGCCTGGAGATCCCGTATCAGTTATTCTGGATTCAGTTGAAAGAGAAAATATTGATCTCCTTCTGTTGGGTGCATTACAAAGAGAAAAGTTCCTGCAGTTCTATATTGGAACAATAGCCCGTAAAATTACACGAAAAGCAAGTTGTGCGGTTCTGCTGCACATTAATCCATCGGTGCAGCGAGTACCGTGCAAACATATAGTGGTAAACGGGATGAAGTCGGATAAATCTGCAGAAACCATTGCCTCGGCGTTCTATGTTGCTTATAAACTTGGAACAGATCGCCTTACTATAGTCGAGGAAATAAGTCAGGATGAAGTTGCCGTAAAGGTCGAGGATGACAAATCGTTGCGCAAATCGGCTTTGATTCGCGATAAACTCAGGCGAAGAGAAAGTAATAGGGTAAAAAAAATAATACAAGAAGTTCCTCAGCTATTTAAAAAAGGGGTGGCAGTTACTTCCCAGCCAATCTTTGGACGTCGCGGTTATTCTATAGGGCATTACGCCGAACTGGTTAGGGCAGACCTTTTAATTCTAAGCGCACCTGGAAAAAGCGGATTAAGAGATCGGATATTTCCTCATGATAATGAATATATCTTAAAAGAATTACCCACCGATGTACTAATTCTGCCATGATCCCGAAAAAAAACGCCATATCATTATTCTTTCGTGTCCTGCCAAAGAATATCTTCTCCGGTTTTGTGGTAAGCCTTATCGCTTTACCCCTGGGTCTGGGATTGGCAATGGCAAGTGATGCGCCGCCTATAGCAGGTATCATAGCCGCGATAGTTGGAGGTTTGGTCGTTTCTTTCCTCGGCGGAAGTTTTGTGACCATCGTCGGTCCCGGAAATGGACTGGTTGGCGTTCTTTTGGTCGCTGTAACAACCCTGGGCTTAGAAGGAACCTATGCGGCAGTAATTTGTTCAGGCGGATTATTATTGATTCTCGGTTTTCTGAGGATGGGCAAATTGGCTAATTTCTTTCCTTCTTCGGCTATTCAGGGAATGTTGGCGGCTATCGGTCTAATCATTCTGGGGAAGCAGTTTCATGTGATGTTAGGAAATAAGATCAGCAGGGAGGGTAGTATTGATTATTTACTTGAAATGCCAGGAACTATATTCGCTGTATTCAAGTATGATAACATGGCATTGGTATATGCTGCGGTCGCTGGAATTTTAAGTTTATTGATTATGGCGTATTATCCGAAGATCAGAAATAAATATTTGCAACTTATTCCTGCTCCTATGTGGATTGTATTGCTTTCGATCGCCTTTAGCTATTTTATGGAACTTGTGATTCAGGCGCCCAATCCTATCCATCCGGAATATATGGTCGCCGGAATCCCGGAACCCGCAGAGGTAGTGTCCCAGATACCATCACCCGATTTTAGTTTAGTCTCCGGTTTCCCTTTTTGGATGAGTGTACTGGCACTCACCCTTATAGCGAGTATTGAGTCCTTGTTGAGCATTAAAGCCGTGGACAAACTGGATCCCGATCGAAGAAGGAGCAACGTAAATAAGGATCTGAAGGCGCTAGGGCTCGCTACGGTAGGAAGCGGATTCCTGGGAGGGATCAATGTGGTCACTGTTATTGCAAGAAGTTCGGTGAATGTTAATAATGGAGCCAGCAATCGTTCGTCCAATTTTTTTCATGCTCTATTTTTAACTGTTTTCATAGTGTTGTTCAGTACACAACTTACCCGTATCCCATTACCTGCTTTAATGGCGATTCTTGTATTTACAGGTTATAAGCTGGCGTCGCCTTCAACTATTCGAAAGATATTCAATATTGGAAAAGAACAATTGCTCATTTTCTTTACCACCCTGGTCGTTACTTTATATGTCGACCTAATTGTTGGGATCATTGCAGGTGTGGTAGTTACGATTATTATCCATTCATTTGTTGCTAAAAGTATTTCACTATTCTTCAGTAATGTGCAAAAACCAAATGTACTTATGTACAAGGAAATGGATTCCGGGAGTTATTACGTGAGTGTAAAGCATTTTTCATCTTTTCTCAATTTTTATAAGCTTAAGCAAAAACTTGATATCATCCCGGAAGAATCGGATGTGGTAATCGATTTTAGCCTATGTGAATTTGTGGATCATACCGTCATGGAAAGCCTAAATAGTTATCAAAATGTTTTTGCTAAAAGAGGGGGGAATTTTGAAGTGATTGGACTGGATCTTCATGATACGGAATCTGAACATCCTTTCGCGCTCAGAAGGCTTATACCGGGATTCCAGTTCATACAGAAAAATCTTACCAAAAGGCAATCTACCTTAAAAGAAGTCGCGGAGGATTATGATTTGAACTACGCATTTGATAGCGTGGAGGATGTTCGGTTTATTGAAGATTTTATATTCTTTCGGACCAAGCAGATTCAGCGCGTTTACAACCAATTATTCAATGATATTGCGAGCTTTCGGATATTTGACCTTACTTTTTCGGAAGGTGCATTCATCGCCCGCGAAGTTGTGCGCACAACAATGCTTCATATTGAGCTGGAACGAGATCTGCCGGTTTTTACCCTGGATCGGGAAGGATTTCTGGAAAAAGTATATGCTTTTGCTGGATTTAAGGATATCCCCATAGACAATCATACCGATTTCTCCAAGCGATTCTATCTTCTGGGAGAAGATGAGGGTTCTATCAAAGAATTCTTTACAGATGACCTGGTGCATTTCTTCGAGAGTAACCCGTATTATCATATCGAGTCCAATGGTCATTCCTTGTTATTATTCGGAAAAGAACGCCTGGCGGGAATAAAAGAGATCAAAGCAATGCTCGATTTTGGGAAACGTCTTAAGGATGTGATCGACAGCGAGTACTTTTCTTAATTATCCCTTAAGAATAACTATCATTAACGCTACTTTTATTATTTTGCGGCTCCAATGAAATTATTCCCCATAGAATCTGGAAATTTCAAGCTTGACGGAGGCGCTATGTTTGGTGTAGTGCCCAAGACTTTATGGTCTAAAACAAACCCGGCCGACAAAAACAATATGATTGATATGGCAGCTCGCTGCCTCCTGGTTGAAGACGGTAAACGGCTTACGCTAATCGACACCGGAATGGGAAATAAACAAAGCGATAAATTTTTCGGATACTATTATCGCTGGGGCGATCATTCACTGGATACGTCCTTAAAGAAATACGGATTCCATCCCGATGATATTACCGACGTATTCATGACACACCTTCATTTTGATCATTGTGGTGGTAGTGTTCAGTGGAATAAGGGCCGAACGGGATATGAGCCGGCTTTTAAGAATGCCACTTTCTGGAGTAATGCCCGACACTGGGATTGGGCCGTCCATCCGAACCGGCGTGAAAGAGCTTCATTCCTTAAAGAGAATATTCTGCCCATGGAGGAAAGCGGACAACTAAAATTTGTTCCCGATCCGAAAACTGATTACGTAGAAAAGAGCGAATTGAATTTCGGCATTTTCTTTGCAGACGGACACACCGAAAAACAAATGTTGCCTCATATTCAATATAAAGATAAAACCATAGTTTTTGTCGCGGACCTGCTTCCTACTGCAGGACATCTACCCATACCGTATGTGATGGGATATGATACCAGGCCTTTGTTGACGCTCCCTGAAAAAGAGAAATTTTTAAATGCTGCGGCCGACAATAATTACTATTTGTTTTTAGAGCATGACGCTCATAACGAAATTATAACTGTTAAACACACTGAGAAGGGTGTCCGGCTGGACGAGTCCTTCACTTTTAATGAATTATTTAATTAATATTTAAGATGAAATTGACTAAAATTTTTATGGTAGCCTTTGCTTTGGCTACACTGCTCGCAAGCTGTGGAAACAGTGTTGCGCCTATCGTTTCTACTCCAATTGAGAATATAGATACGCTTCCTTTAAAAACAGCCCCTCTTACCGATGAAGGGTTTAAAACCTGGGCATCTGCCGATCTGCTTTCCGATACGATTCCCGGGATGAGTGTAGATAGGGCGTATGCCGAAATCCTCAAGGGTAGAAAAGGACAAAAGGTAATTGTTGGTGTTGTGGATAGTGGAGTAGATATTGAACACGAGGATTTAAAGAATGTTATCTGGGTAAATAAAGATGAAGTACCCGGTAACGGAAAAGACGACGATAAGAATGGCTATGTTGACGACGTACATGGTTGGAATTTCCTTGGAGACATCGTAGGTGAGAATATGGAATATGTTCGTTACATGAAAAAATTGGGACCAAAATTCGATGGCAAATCCGAAAATTCTATAAGTGCTGCAGACCGTGCCGACTTCGCCATTTATCAAAAAGCGAAAGCTGAATATGAGAAAGAATATCAGGAAGTTCTGGCAAATAAGAATAGATACGACCAAATTTTAGGTCAGTTAAAGCCTGCGCACCAGGCTATTGCGAAGAAGCTTGGCAAGGAAGACTACAATCAAAAGGATTTAGCCGCGATTAGTGATCCGTCGCCTTCCGAGCAACAACAAATTGGTATGCTTAATCAAATGCTAAACTACGGCGATACGGTTCCGGAAGTAATTAAAGAACTTAATGGCGGAATAGATTATTTCTCAGGCAGGCTGGATACTCATTTCAATATGAATAAGGACTTTCGGATGAAATTGAACAACGATCCCGATGATTTTTCAACTAAGTACTACGGGAATAATGATGTGGATGGCCCGGATCCAAAGGAGGAAGACGCGCAACACGGCACGCACGTAGCGGGAATTATTGCTGCACAAAGGAATAATGGTGTGGGAATGAATGGGGTTGCCAATAATGCTGAGATCATGGTTATTCGAACAGTCCCGGACGGAGATGAATATGACAAAGATGTGGCTTTAGCAATTCGTTACGCCGTAGATAACGGTGCAAAAGTGATCAATACCAGTTTTGGCAAATACTTTTCAACTCACCCGGAATGGGTTCGTGATGCAATAAAATATGCCGCCTCCAAAGATGTGTTAATTGTAAATGCAGCAGGAAATGAAGGGCTTAATCTGGATACTATTGAAGTATTCCCGAATGATCAGACCATGACCGGACCGGAAATCGCGAATAATGTTTTAACCGTTGGAGCTCTCAGCTATAAATACGGAAGTGAAATGATCGCCAGCTTTTCTAATTACGGAAAGTCGAATGTAGATGTGTTTGCCCCAGGGGTAAAA
This sequence comes from Flavobacteriaceae bacterium, assembly GCA_013043685.1. Classification (GTDB taxonomy): domain Bacteria; phylum Bacteroidota; class Bacteroidia; order Flavobacteriales; family Flavobacteriaceae; genus Pukyongia. Next base: position 106,976 of record JABDNT010000002.1, read on the forward strand.
ATCTGGTCGACCACTCCTTTGGATACATACGAATACCTACAGGGAACTTCTATGGCTGCTCCGGCAGTTGCAGGTGTTGCTGCGACCATCAGGTCTTATTATCCTAAATTGAGTGCGGCTCAGGTAAAGCAAGCTATAATGGATAGCGGACTCACATCAAAAAGCCCGGTGATCCTGGCTGGTGAATCTTCAAATCAGGATAACTTCAGTAATGTTTCTAAATCTGGTAAGATGGTAAACATGTACAACGCCCTTATCCTGGCAGATAAAATGTCAAGAAAATGAAGCAGGCCATAAAATTTTTGCTGCTATGGCTGTCTGTTTTTCCGGCCTTAGCACAGAATAGTACGTCCTATTGGCAACAACATGTGGATTATACCATGGAAATTGACATGGACGTTGAAACCTTTCAATATAAAGGAAAGCAAACCGCTGTTTATACGAATAACTCCCCAGATGTACTGAACCGAATTTTTTATCATTTGCACTTCAATGCTTTTCAGCCGGGAAGTGATATGGACATTCGCTCCCGAACAATTGCAGATCCTGATGGGCGTGTAGGAGATCGTATATCTAAATTATCTCCTTCCGAAATTGGGTACATCAGGCCTACAGTGCTACGCCAGGATGGAGTTCCGCTTAAATACGTCGTGGCAGGAACTGTCCTGGAAGTAACTTTGAACAAGCCTTTACAACCCGGAGAATCTACTACCTTCTATATGGAATGGGATGCGCAGGTTCCTGTTCAAATTAGAAGAAGTGGCCGTAATAACAGGGATGGGGTGGCGCTATCTATGACACAATGGTATCCGAAAATTGCGGAATACGATTTCCAGGGGTGGCACGCCGATCCTTATATAGGAAGAGAATTTCATGGTGTTTGGGGAAATTTCGATGTTAAGATCACCATAGATGCAGATTATACCATAGGCGGTACCGGATACTTGCAGAATGCCGAAGAAGTTGGACACGGGTACGGGCCTGAGGGTCTGAAACCCATGAAACCGAAGAATGGTAAATATACCTGGCATTTCAACGCACCTAATGTTCACGACTTCACCTGGGCGGCTGACGATGAATATATACACGATAAACTGGAAGGGCCAAATGGAGTAGTGCTGCATTTTTTGTATAAGAACAACCCTGAAATTATCGAAAACTGGAAGAAGATTCAGCCAAAAACAGCTGAACTGATGCAATTCTTTAATGAAAATATTGGTCCGTATCCCTATAAACAATACTCTGTCATCCAAGGTGGGGACGGCGGCATGGAATATGGGATGTGTACATTAATTTCAGGGGGGACACGTTACAGGGGGCTGCTTGGAACTACTTCTCACGAGCTTGCCCACAGCTGGTTTCAGTTCGTTCTTGCCACCAATGAGAGCAAACATGAGTGGATGGACGAGGGCTTTGCCTCTTATATTTCAGCTCGTGCTATGGGTGCAGTAAATAACGAAGTAAAAGCAAATCCCTGGGGAGGTTCGTACCGTGGCTACCGATATATTGCTAAAAGCGGGAATGAACAGCCGCAATCTACACACGCCGACCGTTATGCGATCAATCGAGTGTATGGTGTTGCGGCCTACAGTAAAGGTGCTGTTTTCATGGCGCAATTGGGCTATGTGATTGGTGAGAAAAATTTAGATAAAACAATAAAGAAATATTTCAACGACTGGGCGTTTAAACATCCAACACCCAATGATTTTATCCGGGTGGCAGAAAAAGTGTCCGGATTTGAATTAGACTGGTATTTAACAGATTGGACCCAAACTACAAATACTATTGATTACAGTATTGAGAATGTACAGTCTGATAAGGATGGTACATACATATTCCTTGAGCGAATCGGACTAATGCCGATGCCTATTGACCTAGAGATCGAATATTCTGATGGCAGCAGGGAACTATTTTACATACCGCTTCAGATGGCAAGAGCAGAGAAACCCGCGGAAAATGACTCTCTTCGCAGAACTGTAATGGCAGATTGGTCCTGGGCTAATCCTGAATACAAAATTTTTGTAGCGGGAAATAAATCAATTAACAAAGTAATGATTGACCCTTCGGGTCTTATGGCGGACATTAACCCTGAGGACAATGTATTCATAACAGAATAAAAATATATTCTACTAATTCTACCCGCCGTCACCGGCGGGTTTTTTTTTAAATAGACTACTTTTACTGCATGTCTTTCAAACTTCCAAATAATGAGAAGCTTAAAAGCCGAAAGATGATTGCGGCGTTATTTTCCGAAGGAAAATCGATCGCAAATTATCCGGTTCGGATGATCTTTTTAGAGCAGGATGAGCTCGATCGAACGAAAGCCGCTTTTACCGTTCCGAAACGAAATTTTAAACGCGCGGTTGATAGAAATCACTTCAAGCGCCTTATGAGAGAAGCGTACCGATTACATAAAAACAAGTTAAACCCAAATAATGGGAATCATTTTGCGTTGTTGTTTTTGTATATTGGTCGTAAAGATGGGGGTTTTGGCGAAATTGAAAAAGCCATCGTTTCTCTGCTGAAAAAACTCCCCGATCTGTCCAATCGATAATTACCTTCAGAAAGGATCTAAATTCAAAATTAGTGTCATGAAAAAGAGAATTATAATTCCAGTCGTCGCAATTGCGATTTTATTGACGACCGCCAGTTTTAAAAATGATTTCTTCGAAATAGCGAAGCAAATTGAAATATTCACCACAATGTTCAAAGAACTCAATATGAATTATGTGGATGAAGTAACTCCTGCTACCCTGATGGACAAAGCCATTAAAGGTATGCTGGAAGATCTGGATCCCTATACGGTATACTGGAATGAACAGGAGGTTCAGGACGCCCGGATTAAAAATTCCGGGACCTACACGGGTATTGGCGCTTCGGTGAGGACGCTAAAGGATAAAATTGTAGTAGTAGAGCCGTTTAAAGGGTATCCCGCAGATGAGGCTGGTTTAAAAGCGGGAGACGAAATCATAAAAATTGGGAATACGGTCCTTTCCGACTTCGACGATGACGCTGGTGAATTATTGAAAGGAGCCTCCGGTACTTCGGTTGAACTTACTTTCCTCAGGCAGGGAAAAACCCAATCAACATCTCTTACCCGAAAAAAAGTTGCGGTGAAGGCGGTGCCTTTCTATAAACTATTGGATGACAACATAGGTTATATCGTGTTAACCAAATTCAATCGTAAGACTACAATTGAAACGAAAGCTGCGCTGGAAGAACTTAAAGCGGATGGAGCGACAAAGATAATTTTAGACCTTCGTGGAAATCCGGGGGGCCTTTTAAATGAAGCTATCAACATTGTAAATCTATTCGTGCCCAAAGGAGAAGTAATAACCACTACGAAATCTGTTATTGAAAAGTATAATAAGACCTACAGTACGCGCGGTGATCCGGTAGATACTGAAATTCCCCTGGTGGTACTGGTGAACGGCAGAAGTGCTTCCGCCAGTGAAATTGTTTCAGGGGGCTTACAGGATCTTGATCGCGCAGTAATCGTCGGTGCGCGTAGTTTTGGGAAAGGCCTCGTTCAAAGGCCTAAAAAGTTAACCTACGGCACACAACTCAAAGTGACTATTTCCAGGTATTACACTCCAAGCGGCAGATGTATTCAGGCATTGGATTACTGGAACAGGGATGAGAATGGTGATCCTATTCGGTTGGACCCGAAGGAATACAATTCATTTAAAACCAAAGGAGGAAGAACAGTTTATGACGGTGGAGGAATCCTTCCCGATATCGAAGTTGAAACAGCCCAGTTTAGTCCAATAACAACGGCATTATTAAAAGACAATGCCATTTTCGATTACGCCACTAAGTATTACTATAAAAATGAAATGGCCGATTGGGCAGATTTTAAATTTTCCGAAGCGGATTTTCAGGACTTTCTGAAATTTTTGAAACAAAATGATTTCAGTTATGAAACCCAAACAGAAAAGGAATTTGCTGAAGCATTGCGCAGGTCTGAAGACGATGATCTGAAAAAAGAAATAGAGTCAAGTTACAGGCAGCTAAAAGCTTCTATCGATAGCGCCAAGGACAAGGCCTTAGTTGATAAAAAAGCAGAGATCATGTCGCTCCTTTCGGATGAAATACTGAAGCGTTATTTTTATCGCGAAGGTTTATATAATTACCAGGTGAAGAACAATTCGGAGATACTTACCGCAATCGAGGTTCTGAATGATGCGAACAGGTATAGCCGAATTCTGAAATAATTTCAAATGGAGGGATTCTTAGATTTTTTTGAAAATATGCCTATTTGGATGAAGGCTGGCTGGATCTTTTTCGTGCTAGCCGTATTTTGGATCCTGGAGGGAAATTACAGTCAGTTCGGCTTTAAATACAGAAAATGGAGGCATGCGAAAGTTAATTTTGTGCTGCTGCTCTTCGTTATGATCATTAATGCGGTCTTTGGAATTGCTACTGCTGGGGTCTTTGTGTGGCTGGCCGAATCTAATTTCGGATTACTACACCTCTTCGAAGCACCAATTTGGGTTGAGCTGTTGTTGTCCATACTTGTCCTGGACCTCATTGCCCAGTATACCGTTCATTTTTTGCTTCACAAGGTTCCTGCTATGTGGCGGCTTCATTTGGTGCATCACAGCGATAAGCATGTGGATGTCACCACAGGTACCCGGCATCACCCCGTCGATTTTATTATCAGGGAACTATTCGCTCTGGGCGCAGTAGTAATTATGGGAATGCCAATAGCTTTCTATTTCTTTTATCGAATTATAAGCGTACTGTTCACCTACTTCACCCACGCCAATATGGCCTTACCGCTTTGGTTGGATAGGGGTTTAAGCTATGTAATAGTCACCCCGAACATGCATAAATTTCACCATCATTACCAATTACCGTGGACAGATACTAACTACGGAAATATGCTCTCAATCTGGGACCGGATTTTTGGGACCTTTGTTTACGGTAATGTGGAAGATATTCAATACGGTATTGATGTTGCAGATCATCGTGATGATGAGAGTATTGGTGTCCAGCTGGGAATTCCTTTTGACGGGTCGGTTCGCAAGTTTAGACAATAGCGATTCAGGGCGGAAATTTGCGAAACCCGACAAGAATCCTTATATTCTTTTATATGATATATTCAGAAAAAGAAGAGAACAAGGACAAGTTACAGGAATCGATCAACTATCTAGAGAACAAAGGGTTTGAAAATATTAAAGCCGATCTAGACGGGTATGAAAAACCAAAAAGCTATTTAAAGAAAAGCACCAACGAGTTCATCGCCCCTGATATAGTGGCTGAACGAGCCGGCATAAAACACTATTTTGAAGTCGGTTTAAAGAGCGAACAAAAAAAGCTACTTAAATCCAAGTGGCGTTTTCTTGAGGTGCTAAGCCGAATGAAAGAACATCGGTTTAAGATTATTACTTATCACGGGCATTTCAGATTCACGAATGAATTGCTAAAAGACCTTAACCTGGATAAAAAACTCATTAGAATTTAACTGCTAATTGATATTTTCTCCGTGTTGGGATGCGTCTAAGCCGCGATATTCCTGGTCCTCCCTTACTCGCATTGAAAGAAGCAAGTCGGTTACTTTGTATAAAATCCAACTTCCTGTAAAAGTAAAAAGAGCTACCAGCAACAAGGCGAGCATATGATACATGAAAGTTGATGTTTCACCATAGATAAGGCCAACATCTTTCGCTAGAATTCCGGTCAGGATCATACCAACAATTCCACCCACTCCGTGGCTGGGAAATACGTCCAGGGTGTCGTCTATTTCAGATTTCTTATTAAGTCGGATAGCAAAATTACTTACTATAGCCGCTACGAAACCAATAAATATACTCTGTCCCAGGGTAACAAATCCTGCCGCTGGAGTGATAGCGACCAGGCCAACGATGGCCCCAATACAAGCGCCTAAGGACGACATTTTCCTGTTTTGAAATCGATCCAGGAAGATCCAGGTTATCATACTGGCTGCGGAGGCCAGGTTAGTATTTGCAAAGGCTACTACAGCATCCGTATTAGCTCCTAAGGCCGAGCCGGAATTGAACCCGAACCAACCAAACCACAATAGGCCTGTTCCCAGTATTACGAAAGGAATGTTAGCGGGCCTTTCCATTCTTTCTTTTCTTTTTCCAAGGTACAGAGCACCGGCCAATGCCGCGATTCCCGCCGACATATGCACCACCGTTCCTCCGGCGAAATCGAGGACGCCCCAGTTTCGTAATAACCCATCCGGATGCCAGGTCATATGAGCTAAAGGAGAATATATGAACACCGAGAATAGCACCATGAAAAGAATATAGCTTCTGAACCGGATACGTTCTGCGAAGCTTCCTGTAATAAGCGCAGGTGTTATAATTGCAAATTTCAGTTGGAACAACGCAAAGATCAGGAATGGTATAGAGTCGGAAAAATCAGCGTTTGGTGACAGCGTTACTCCTTTAAAATTAAAATAGGTAAATGGATTTCCTATTATACCGCCTATGCTTTCTCCAAAAGCCAGGCTGAACCCCACAACCACCCAAAGTACGCTAATTACCCCCAGTGCTACGAAGCTTTGAAGCATGGTAGAGATAACACTTTTCTTGCTAACCATTCCCCCATAAAAAAAGGCGAGACCCGGTGTCATTAATAATACAAATGCGCTGGCAACGATCATCCATGCCGTATCTCCAGAATCGATGTCGCCGCTACCCTGGATAAATTCATATTCAGCACTGAATAATAAACTGATTAACACAAATACCGCAAGAACGATAAAATTCAATCTTCTGCCCATACCCCCTAAATTTTGATGGTTCAAGCGTTAAAAATATCTAATTGCTGCGATTAGCCCCCCAAAAAATTATTCAATCTTATTAACAATTGAGTATTTACTAATAAATGCCCCTAAAAAATAAATATATAGTAAAATTAAGCCGGTGTTTTTATCATGGCTATATGTGGAATGCCGTCTTCGAGATATTCTTCTCCTGTTGATTCGAAGCCATGGGCATTATAAAAACCTTTTAGATAGGTTTGAGCAGATACTTTTACCGTCTCTGTTTGGTAGTACTTCAAGATTGCGTCAAGCGATTCTTTCATAATTATATGTCCGTAATCCTTACCTCTGAAATGTTTGGAAACTACCACCCGCCCAATAGCCGCTTCCTTAAAATAAATTCCGGGCGCAAAACACCGGGTGTAAGCAGCTAATGTTCCATTTGAAAAACCAAGGACATGAAGTGCTTTTTCATCCTTGCCGTCAATATCCTGATACACACAGTCCTGTTCAACAACAAAAACTTCACTTCGTAGTTGAAGTAAGTCGTGTAACTCTTTTAAGGACAATGAATCGAATGTCTTAACAACTATTTCCATATACTAATCTTGAACAATAATTTCCTTGGGATCGTCCTTCTGATATTCCGGCTGAATATTCACGTGATTGATCCCAAACTCGTCATGTAAAATGAGCTCGACCTCATCAAGGATCGCGTCAAACTCTGATAAAGTTATGTCATTATGGAAATCGATATGTGCTTCAAGATGATTCTCCTGTTCATTAAGTTGCCAAATATGAATATGATGCACGTTCTTAATTTCAGGATGCGCTGAAATCGCGGATCTTAGTTTTTCCAGGTCAACGTCTTCAGGGCTAAACAACATGAGTACACGAAAGGAGCTTCGCAGTAAATCATAACCCATAATAATAAGATATACAGCAATCAGCACCGTTAACACACTATCCACCCAGAACCATCCAAAATATTTCATTAACAGACCGCCTACAAGAACCGCTACGGAGGCAGACATATCGGTAAGTAAGTGCAGATACGCAGACCGCATATTCATGTTCTCCCGGGAGCTCTTCCGTAGCAATAAAACACTAAGTCCGTTTGCCAGTATGCCTAAAAGAGCCAGCCATATTACAAGGCCGCTCTTTATATCCTGAGGGTTGAAAAAACGAAGGATTGCTTCGTAGATAAGATAAACAGCAACAACCAGCAGGGTTGCTGCATTCACGAAGGCCGCAATGATCTCAGCTCGTTTATAACCAAATGTTCTGTTGAACGACGCCTTTTTCTTTGCAAACCGGTTTGCAACGTAACTAATAATCAGGGAAAGGACATCGCTGAAATTATGAAGGGCATCACTAATTAATGCAAGGCTTCCGGACACTATGCCTCCAATAACCTGTGCAACCGTAATAATGATGTTGAGAAATATAGAAATAAGCAGGTTTCTGCCTTTCACATCGGAGTGGTCGTGTTGATGGTGATGTGAATGATTATGTCCCATATTAAAAAATTACACGCAAGCGATCTTATCAACTCGGCGTTGGTGTCGGCCGCCTTCAAAAGGCGTTTCAAGAAATGTTTTTACCATTTCTATAGCTTGTGGTTCGCTGGTAAATCGTGCTGGAATACTCAATATGTTCGCATCATTATGCTCTCTCGCTAAAGCGGTAATTTCCTTTGTCCAACATAATGCCGACCTCACTTTCTGATGCTTGTTGGCTGTCATTGAGGCACCATTTCCACTACCACAAATTATAATACCGAAATCAACTTCGTTTTCAGAGACGGCTTTTGCAACCGGATGGACGAAGTCCGGGTAGTCCACGCTGTCGCTAGAGTTTGTTCCAAAATTCTGTACCTCATGCCCGGCACTTTCCAGGTAGTTTATAATTTTGTTTTTATAATCCGTTCCTGCGTGGTCATTACCGATAGCTATTTTCATAATAAGAATTCCTTTTTACAAAGATACTAATTCAGATATTCAGGGAATTGAATCTGTTCATTATCAATCACGCAGTTTTTAACAATCACGAAAAATCTTATTAAGAACAACAATTGATCTTAGTTGATAAATATGTTAATACCTGTTCATTCAATTGATAGAAAAATATTTGTTGATCTCGAATAAGTTTTCCATATATAATTAATTTGAGTAACTGCAAATTTTTTAATGCTATTTTGTTAGTCTGTTTTCAGATCAAAAGAGTGACTTCCCAACATTATTTTAGAAAATACTTATTAAAATTTAGTTGTTAAGACATCTTATTCACATCTGTTAATCTAATACTACAAAGGTCTATTTTTCAATGGGTATCGGTCTGAAGTATATGTTTAAAACTAATCGACAAAAAAGTATAAGATAATATCAAAACAAATATCGAAAAACTTATTGATGAAGTTAACACACTATAATCATCATCATTTTTAATTTAAATTTTAAAGAAAAAAATATTGATGTGATATATGCTGTTGAAAAGTTATACGATTCTCAAATTTGCAGAGTTATTTAAGTTTTCTATAATTTCCTTTGCCTTAGGGATATCTTCCAGATGGACTTTGAGTCGAATACCTCCAATTGCGTTGCTATGAAAAGGAAGAACACTTATCATGGTTTCGTTCTGAAAGACATGTCTGATTTCATTATGCTCCAGTAATAGGCGAAGTACCGCATACTCGCTGGGATAGGTAAAAATAGCTATGGTTTCGAACTGTTCCATTCTGTTATTACTAATGTATTAAATCTTTGTATAATTCTGATACCGATTATCATATAAAGCGTACTTTTGCACCAGATAAAATGAACAATGCCAAAGAGAAAGAAGAGAAGAAGAAAAAAAAACCGTATTGAAAATCTTACCGAAAGTATATTAAAGATACTTCGTCAAAATCACTCACAACCATATAATTATAAACAGATTGCCTCTAAACTGGGTCTTGATGACCCAAGTAGCAGAAATCAGATAGTTAAAAAGCTTAAGCAACTCCAGGCGAAGGGAACAACCCAGGAAATTGAAAGAGGAAAATATATACTAACTCCTTCGGTAAATTATCATACCGGCGTAATAGATCTTACCACCAGAGGAGAGGGTTATGTTATTGTGGAAGGAATGGAAGATGATATCTTCATTAAACATAAAAACCTCAATAAAGCTTTGAATGGAGATGTAGTTGAGGTGTATGTATTTAAACGCCGAAGAGGAGGAAAACTGGAGGGTGAAGTATCGAAGATCCTTCAAAGAAAACGTAAAGAATTTGTTGGTACTATCCAGGTTTCTGAAAAGTTTGCTTTTGTGGAAACCACTGGATATAAGATGTACACCGATATTTTTATTCCTAAGAGTAAAGTACATAAAGCTGAGAATGGTGATAAAGTGCTTGTTAGAATAGAAGGGTGGGAAGAACATTCAGATTCACCGGTGGGTACAGTTATCAAAATTCTTGGAAAACCCGGAGAGCATCATACAGAAATTCACTCGATCCTGGCACAGTATGGCCTTCCCTATGAGTTCCCGGAAGAAGTAGAAGCTTACGCGAATTCTTTAGACACATCCATTCATGCTTCTGAGATAAGAAAGAGAAGGGATATGCGGGAAATATTAACCTTTACAATCGACCCTAAGGACGCTAAAGATTTTGATGATGCCCTATCGTTCGAAAAACTTGAGAATGGTAATTATGAAATAGGAATTCATATAGCCGATGTTTCTCATTATGTAAAACCGGGAAGTATACTCGATGATGAAGCATATGAACGAGCTACTTCGGTTTATCTTGTAGACAGGGTTGTTCCAATGTTACCGGAAGTTTTGTCAAACAATGCATGTTCGCTACGTCCAAAAGAAGAGAAATACACTTTCTCCGCTGTGTTTGAAATAAATGATAAAGCCGAAGTTTTAAAAAAATGGTTTGGAAGAACCGTTACTTATAGTGATGCCCGGTTTGCATATGAAGAGGCTCAACATGTGATTGAAAACCCAAAAGATCAATCTCACGAAATTCCTGCTAATATTTCTATAACCGGAAAGAAATATGTTGTAAACAATGCAATTGCTGAAGCTGTTTTAGAAATGGATCGTCTTGCAAAGATTTTGCGCAAAAAAAGAATGAGCCAGGGAGCGATCTCTTTCGATAAGGTAGAGGTAAAATTTAAACTGGATGAAGATAATGAACCGGAAGGGGTTTATTTCAAGGAAAGTAAGGAAGCTAATAAGTTAATAGAAGAATTTATGTTGCTCGCGAATCGTAGCGTAGCCGAATTCATTGGAAAGCATAGAGAAAAAAAGACATTTGTTTACAGGGTCCATGATGAACCGGACGATGAAAAAATTGCACAACTCGAAAACATAATCAAGCGGTTTGGCTATAAGTTGAACACCAGTAACAGACAAAGCACTGCTGCTTCGTTGAACAAGTTATTGGAGGATGTTCATGGCAAGAAAGAACAAAACATGGTCGACACACTGACGATCCGCAGCATGAGTAAAGCGGTTTATACCACCAATAACATTGGTCACTATGGGCTTGCTTTCGATTATTATACGCATTTCACTTCACCCATCAGGCGATATCCCGATGTAATGGTCCACCGTTTATTGCAGCAATATTTAGACGGGAAGCCTTCAGCTAAAGAGGAAACTTATGAGGAAAAATGTGGTCATTCCAGTGATATGGAATATTTGGCTTCTTCTGCAGAAAGAGCCAGCGTAAAATATATGCAGGTAAAGTATATGATGGATCACCAGGACCAGGACTTTCTTGGAGTAATTTCAGGAGTAACCGAATGGGGTGTATATGTAGAAATAATTTCGAATAAATGTGAGGGAATGGTGCGCCTTCAAGACTTGAAAGACGACCACTACAGATTCGACAGGGACGAATTTGCTGTTATTGGCGATCGGACTAAAAATGTTTATCAATTAGGCGATGAGGTTTACGTAAAAGTAAAGAACGCAGACCTCATCAAGAAACATCTCGATTTTACTATGTTGGGCCACCGAAAAGAAATTGAACAAACACTGTAACATTTCAAGGCCGACCTAATCTTTATAGAAACTTAAATAAAGAGATGATGAAAAATATTTTACTGCTTCTAATTATAGCCATTGCGTTTACTACCCAGGCACAACAAACAATAAGTCGCGATGTAGGGGAGTTCAGCGTATTAAAAGTATTTGACTTAATAGAAGTTAACCTAATTCAAAGTGATGATAACAGGGTCGTTATAAAAGGAGAAAACACCGAAAATGTGAAGCTTGTGAATGATAATGGTGTTTTAAAGATCCGTATGGAACTTGAAGAAAGATTCGACGGAAACAACACCTTTGTTGAAGTGTACTTTAATCAGATAGATGTAATAGACGCTAATGAAGGAGCTTATATTGTGGTGAATGAAACTATAGATCAAAACACCATTGAACTTCGATCGCAGGAAGGCGGAAGAATAAAGATAGGGCTAAAAGCAAACCACGTTAAGATTAGAGCAGTAACAGGAGGCATTGTAGAAGCATCCGGAATTTCTGAAAGTCAGGAAATAAAACTTAACACAGGGGGAATTTTCGAAGGGCGATATCTTCACACAAAGGATACGAGTATTGGAATTACGGCAGCGGGAGAAGCGGAAGTGTTTGCAACTGAAAAAGTAAAAGTAAGAGTGACCGCCGGAGGCGATGTGATCATTTACGGCAATCCACAGAAAGTAGACAAGAAGAGTATTGCAGGAGGAAGGATTAAAGTGATGAACTAATACTGAATTACTGAATTTTACCGTCGAACAAGAGTAAACAAATTTGTATTTTTACGTTATGTTCGACGGTTTGTTATATGCGGTTCTCTATGGAGTGGTTCTCGCTTTTATGGTGGGGCCGGTATTCTTCACGCTAATAGAAACCAGCATCACCAAAGGGTTTAAAGCAGGATTATTCTTCGATCTTGGGGCCATTACCGCGGATATTATTTTTATCGTTATTGCACTATACGGAACGAGTAAAATACTCGAAAAAGTGAGAGATGATCCAGCCCTTTTAATCTTTGGAGGCGTCATTTTGATCGCCTATGGTGTCATTTCCTACATTAGAACCGCAAAATCATTCATTAAAATTGTCCGCGAACATTACGCAGTTAAGGTGAAAAAAGATCTGGGAGGATTATTTCTAAAAGGATTCCTTCTTAATTTTGTGAACTTCGGCGTGCTTGCAGGGTGGATAGGCACCATTATTATGGCTAATGCGCTTACCAGTTCCGACAGGGGCGTGGTGTTGTTCTTGGTTACAGTGCTGGTTGCTTTTTTCCTGACCGACCTATTAAAGATATCGCTAGCGAAGAAACTAAAAAGCAGGCTAACACCACGGTTTATATTCCGAACCAAGAAATGGGTTAGTATCCTAATTATTGGTTTTGGAGTCTTACTCCTGGTAGAGGGTATATTTCCAGACGAAGTTCAGAAAGGCCTGGATCGAATTCCTTCGGTTAACAACCCAATAGAGAATAAAGTCAACTAAAACCCTTCTCGATTTAAAGAAGGGTTTTTAATTTGAGGCATCGAGCGGATTCGAACCGCTGTACAAGGTTTTGCAGACCTCTGCCTAGCCACTCGGCCACGATGCCTTTTCCAGATGGCAAATATAAAATATTAACTTGAAATAATGAGCTTAAATGTGAATTTACCGCTCGGAAGACATGGTCACACTTACTTCAGCAACATCGCCGCCGATTGGAGGATTTACTTTGGAAACCCTCACTTTTACAGCACGCACCACAGGCACCTCTTGAAAAATAGTGTTAATAATTCGCTGACCTACATGTTCGAGTAGTTTAGACCGTATCGCCATTTGCTCCTTGACAATTCGATTGAGATGGACATAATCTACCGTATCCTTTAAGTGATCACTCGCCGCTGCCTTAGACAAATCTGCTTTCACGGTAAGATTTACCAGGTAATCACTGCCAATCTTTTCTTCTTCTGTCAGGCAGCCATGATTGGTAAATATTCGGATGTTCTTCAGTCGAATGCTACTCATTTATTTATGCTTTCGGCAAAGATACTTTTTTTACCTTTGTTTGTTGTTTGAAGAAGAAAAATGTCAGGTATTAAAACTGTAGTATGTCAAAAGAAGAACCCCTCAATTTCATTGAGCACATTATAGAAAATGATCTGGATTCAGGATATTCAGATAAGTCGCTGCGATTTCGGTTTCCACCAGAACCTAATGGATATTTACATATAGGGCATGCGTCAGCTATTTGTTTGAATTTTGGATTGGGTGAAAAATATAACGCCCCGGTGAATCTTAGATTCGACGACACAAATCCAACCAAGGAAGAACAAGAATTTGTCGATGCGATTAAGCGAGATGTTTCGTGGCTTGGATACACATGGGACGAAGAGCGATATGCTTCCGATTATTTCCAACAGCTCTATGATTGGGCTGTTCAATTGATCAAGGATGGTAAAGCATATGTTGACTCGCAATCTTCGGAGGCGATAGCGAAACAAAAAGGCACTCCGGGCGAACACGGGCAGGACAGCCCTTATCGCGATCGACCTATTGAAGAAAGCCTGGAGCTTTTCGATAAAATGAAGAACGGGGAAGTAGGTGAAGGGGAACATGTGTTAAGAGCTAAAATAGACATGGCTTCAGCCAACATGCTTATGCGAGATCCCGTGATGTACCGGGTATTACACAAACACCATCACAGAACCGGCACAGACTGGAAAATATTTCCTTTATACGACTGGACACATGGTGAAAGCGATTATATAGAGCAGATATCCCATTCTTTTTGTACCCTGGAATTTCTGCCTCACCGCGAACTGTACGACTGGTTTCTGGACCAGGTTTATTCCACTGACAAACTGAGGCCTAAACAGCGCGAATTTGCCAGACGCAATATGAGCCATACAGTGGTGAGTAAACGAAAACTTGCGCGGTTGGTTGAAGACGGGGTTGTTGATGGTTGGGATGATCCCAGGATGCCGACTATTTCCGGATTAAGAAGAAGAGGCTATACTCCCCAATCCATACGCAACTTTGCGGAGAGAATAGGTGTTGGAAAACGAGAGAACCTGGTAGATGTATCGCGTCTAGAATACAACGTGAGAGAAGACCTGAATAAAAAAGCAACTCGTGTGATGGCGGTGCTGAACCCTGTGAAACTGGTTATCACTAACTACCCTGAAGGTAAGACAGAATGGTTAGAAGCAGAGAATAATCCCGAAGATGAAAGTGCAGGATCGCGAAAGATTCCTTTTTCAAGGGAGCTTTATATTGAACGAGAGGATTTTAAAGAGGAAGCGAACAGAAAGTTCTTTAGACTAACTTTAGAAAAAGAAGTAAGATTAAAAAGCGCCTATATCATCAAGGGTGAAAGTGTTATTAAAGATGAAGAAGGAAACATCCTGGAAATTCATTGTACGTATGATCCTGAAAGCCGAAGTGGCAGTGGTACAGAAGCATCAAAACGAAAAGTGAAGGGTACGCTTCACTGGGTATGCTCTGCGCATGCAATTCCGATTGAAGTTCGGCTGTATGATCGATTGTTTACCGACCCTTCACCAGACACGCATAAGGGAAAAGATTTTATGGAATTTCTGAACCCAAATTCTTTGCAAGTAGTGCGGGCTTATGGAGAGCCAAGTTTGGCAGACTTAAATGAGGAGGATAAAGTGCAATTTCAACGACTTGGTTATTTCACAGTGGACAGGGACTCAACAAAAGACAGGAAAGTATTTAACCGGACAGTTCCTTTACGTGACTCCTGGGCTAAGCTGGACACTAATTCATAGAATTATTGTGAGAATCGCATATAGGTTTCCGACAATATGAAAAACTATAGGAAACCAAAGGGAGCCTGTTTTAAATCGCATCAGCGCTAAAAACATCCCGATGCTAAACACATAAAGTAGCTCCACGGGATTGTATTGAAAATGAAAAACTGAGAATAAAAAAGCAGTAGCGGTAATGGTTATCCAACGCTGTCTCTGTTTCAGTATATCATCCATCCGTTTGAGCAGGAATCCCCGGTAGAGACATTCTTCGAATATAGGCCCAAAAACACCCAATCCAAGCACCACAAGAAATTTTTCTATTGGCTTTTCTGCCGTAATGAGAACATCGGAGGTGGAGATCACAAATTCATGCAGCACAACACCGGCCACCAGGACCAGGAAACTATACAGAAACCAAATGTGGTGTTCATTACTGATACTTCTAAACCCCAGGTAGTGTAAAGGATTGGTTTTTACTAATAGTTTCACCGTAATAATTATTAGCCCAAGAGCGATGCATGAGCTTAGAACAATTGCGATATGAAATTGAGCAATGTCCCATATTTGGTACTGTGCCTCACCAATAACCACATAGAAACCCTGAATAGTTACCGTTTGTTCCGGATCATTAAAAAGAAGAAATTGTAGAGTTGTGAACAACAACTGTAATAGCAAATAGCTTCCGAGGATGAAAAAGAAAGTATAATACAAAACAATCCATTTTGTAATTATACTTTCCTTTATTTCTGTGATCAAAGACATGAATATAACAGAATCAGCTTAGTCTTCATTAGTTGTGTCACAATCCCACTCCCATGTATTCCCCGGAGGGCCTAAATGGATTTTTACACAGAACACATGTGCAATAACACATAACCAGCCACATCGTTGAGATGAAATCTGTCCAAGCGTCGTTGTGTTAGTTACTCCTTTTGGCCCCTTAAAAGTGATAACAGTACGGGGATCAACATTTCGTATCGTATCGCTGTAGATCGCTACATCGATACCGTTAGAAGTTCGTGTGATCCTGTATGTAAAAGCCTTTCCTGCTGAGCCGTACCCTGTGATATCAGCTGTTTCTCCAGGCTTCAGATATGAGAAATCGTAATCTTTGCCCGGACTATCATTGACCGAACTAAAAGGTGAAATGCAATTGGTTTGATCACCGGGGTTATTGGAAATCTCATTTCCGTATGTTTGCCCCATTAAAAGTGTTCCTAGAAGGACTACCGTAACTAGTTTAAAAATTTTCATAATTAATTGTTGAATTTAAATAGGGGGGCTAGAAACTGAAATTTCTACGACGCAGAGTGTGAAGGTAGAACTAAAATGATATTTTGCAAGATTCTAGAAGCAGTCCTAATCTGATTTCATGAAATGAAGGCAAAAAACACCTATGCCAATCAAATTATGGAAGAATTATCTATTGATAAAATAGTATATCTTTATCCACTTTCCGGTTTGGATTCATATAATTAAATGTCGGCTCGAAAACATATGCAGAAAAGAATTACTTGGATAGACCAGGCGAGGGGGTTCTCTATTTTTCTCGTTGTCTATGGACATAACTTTCCCACGAATGAACCTTATATCTATAGCTTTCACGTTCCGCTTTTCTTTTTTATTGCAGGAATGTTTCACCCTAAAAAAATAGATTTCGCGGTGCTGAAACGAAGAGCAAAAATGTTGCTAATACCTTATTTTATTTGGGCCGTGGCTTTGTTTTTGTTTTGGTGGGCCTTAGGTAGAAATTACGGCAATAGCATTGAACTTAACTTATCTCCGCTTAAAAATTTTATTGGTGTTTTCTATGCTCAGGGCGGCAGCGATTATATGGACTGGGGCATTCCTCTATGGTTTATTCCCTGCATTTTTTTGGTATTCGTTTTACGAGCTATTACTCAAAAAATTTCGAATAAATTTATTGAACACCTACTTCTTTTAGTGATTTTCACAATTGGTTTTGCATGGCCACGCTTCTTCGAGATCCACCTACCCTGGAGCCTTGATGTTGCTGCCGTGGCGCTTGGATTCTATGTTGCGGGTGAGGTCTTAAAGAACTATATGATTGAGCTTTCTAAAATGCGCTCAGCATACTTTTTTTTGTTTGCTTTGATAATCAACATCATGGCCTTTTATTATAATCCTGAAAAGGTCGACATGTATCGATCCATTTATGGAAATGAAGTGCTTTTCTTCGTAAGTGGATTTGCCGGGTCGATCGCCTTTGTTTTGTTTTTCAAAATAGTTCCTGTCTTTGCGTTTCTGTCTTATCTTGGAAGACACACGATAGTGCTTTTAGCAACCCACATCAGAATGCTAACCGTTATAAAAATGATCGCTTTCTTTATTTTTGGTGTCACAGTATTTAATTTTACTGAAGCGGAAAAACTACTATTGTCGGCTGCTCAGGTTATCATGGTGATACCAATAATCTGGTTTGTAAATAAATATGCTCCTATACTGGATGGAAAAGTTAAAAAGAATTAAACCTGTAATTGTCTTTCACCTGGTGCTGAACGCGATCATTGTCGTTTTCATCACCGGCGCTTCCTACTATCATGTGCCGCTGGAAGGGCTGAAAGATCATGCTATTTATTTCTTACATCTTTGCGCACTGCAATCAACCGTGGCCGGAATACTCTATGTCCTAAGCCTGTTCAAATGGACATTCAGAGTCGTGTTTTCCATTTTGTTTCTGTCTTATTGCGGATTTTCATTCTGGGCTTATTCTCAGGACATATCCATTACACGTTCTTTGATTCAGGGAGTGATGGAGACGAAACCGGACATAGCCATCGATCTGATCACCATTCCTTATTTCATATTTTATCTGGTTGCGATCGCGGTATTGATATTCATACTTAATTGGCACGGGAGATTAAATAGGCGCAAAGGGTTTCGGATCTTTATTGTGCCGGCAGTGGCTTTAATAATTATGTTTTTTGTTTTCGAACGGAAACAATATGGCATCTTTAAGTTCAGGTTGCCGTATAATGTAGTGGTTGCCCTCGATGATTATTACGAGCAGCCCCCCTTTAAACTTGAGCAGAAGATACCACCGGTACATTCAGGAACCGATTCTTTAAAAGTTGTGTTTGTATTAGGGGAAACGGTACGAGCTGATCATTTAGGTCTGAATGGCTATAATCGCAATACAACACCCTTGCTTTCCCAAAGAAAGGACATTATTAGTTATTCGAACCTGTTCACCAGCAAGACAATTACAGCAACAAGCCTGCCTCAAATATTAACAGATCAACTGTTAACCGATACAATTGGATCTTATACTTCTCTGTATTCGGTTGTTAATGATGGAGGATTTAAAACCACCTGGATTGGAAATCAAACCATGGAAAAATCGTATTTACCTATCGTCGAAACCAACCGGGATATTATTCTTGTGGACAAGTATAAATCGGTTTTCAGTTTTGATAAAGAACTGGATGGTGTCATGCTAAAACCCATTGATTCTTTGTTGCGGCTGAACGATAAGCAGCTAATCACAATTCATATGATTGGTAGTCACTGGTGGTATGAGAATCGTTATGAGGACCGACACAGGAAATTCACCCCGGTTATCGACAGCAAGTATATCCCTTCGCTCACTAAAGAACAGGTTATAAATTCATATGATAATACCGTGGTATATCTTGATTATTTCCTGAACGAAATTATAACCCGGCTAGAGAAAGAGAGGCTTCCTACATTTATGATTTATGTGTCAGATCACGGAGAAATCCTTGGCGAAGGGGGCAAATGGTTACATGCGCAGGAAGATGATGCTTTAAAAAACCCTGGATACATTTTATGGTTTTCTGAATCCTTCAGGCAATGGTACCCAGGAAAAGTAACAGCTATTGAGCAACTTAAAAACAGCGAGATCACAACCGATGTGATCTATCCTACACTCTTAGATCTCCTGGATCTTCAGGTTTCCGAAGGAAAATAAAAAAACCCCGAATTTCTCGGGGTTCGTAATTAGTATGTTACATCCGGATCATCAGAAGAAGGTGGCTTGCGCCTGGTTTTAGACCGCTTCGTCCCCATATTTGGATCTGCCTCGTTTTTCTTTCTCATCTCTTCACCTATTTTATTACTGGCCACAAAAGAGGCTATCATATCGTTAAGCATATTGCTGCCTGCTTGCGGGGAATTTGGAAGAAGAATGAGGTTTGTATTGGTTTCTTCTCCAATTGACTGCAAGGTGTCGTAATGCTGGGTTACAACGATCAATGCCGATGCTTCCTGGGAATTAATCCCAACATTGTTCAGCACATCCACACTTTCTTCGAGTCCACGGGCGATTTCACGACGCTGATCGGCGATTCCCTGACCCTGAAGGCGCTTACTTTCAGCTTCGGCACGCGCTTTAGCAACTATTTTAATACGTTCGGCTTCGGCCTCATACTCTGCCGCTACTTTCTCGCGTTCGGCAGCATTAATCCTGTTCATGGCGGCTTTTACCTGAACATCCGGATCGATATCGGTAACCAGGGTTTTTATTATGTCGTATCCGTAATCGATCATTGCGTCGTTCAGTTCACTTTTAACAGCAATCGCAATGTCATCTTTCCGCTCGAATACGTCATCAAGTTTCATTTTGGGTACTTCCGCCCTAACTACGTCGAATACATAGGAGGTGATCTGGTCCTGAGGACTCTGAAGTTTGTAGAATGCGTCGTACACTTTTTCACGGATAACCTGGAACTGCACGGAGATCTTTAATCGTACAAAAACATCATCCTTGGTCTTTGTCTCCACCAATACATCCAGTTGCTGAATCTTAAGGTTAATACGACCGGCAATCCGCTGGACGATCGGGATCTTGAACTGCAGTCCGGAATTTCGAATACTGCTATATCGACCGAACGTTTCAATGATCGCAGCCGTTTGCTGCTTCACTATGAATAAAGCTGAAAACAATAAAAAGAAGAGAATGATTCCAATAGGAATCGCAAATACAAAAAAACCACCCATATTAATTGAAATATTAAATTAAAAACACCGTTGAAGATACGAATTTAAAGCTACTTTTATTGCCCTAATTTGATATCTGATTTATGAGTCTAAAAAACCTCACCTTCGTTACTTTCACCCTATTATTTATAGTTACTTCGCAGGCTCAAAAGAATTATGACAGCTATAACAGGTTGGGCCTGCAAGCCGGCTTCACACTTTTTGATATTGAAACTTCAGACCTCACTACAAAGCAAACGGCTGGTTTTATGGGGGGATTCACCACAAGAGGATCATTCTATGAAGGCTTCGACCTCATATACGGAATTAATTTCTTCAGTAATAATATCGAAATACTTGCCGTTTCAAAGGGATTAGAGAATAGCATCCCTATTGAAGAATTCCTGGATTATACCATAAACGCAGTACAAATAAACTTTCTGGGAAGTTATAATATAGTAAGACATCATTTTTCACTGGAATTCGGGCCGGTGTTAAACGTGAACGGAAAGATGAAACTAAATAATGAAGATAGGTACGAACGCTACATACTCGACGGAGATGCTAGTGGGGATGCAAGTGCTAGCGGCCCTATAAGAGCAGGGGATGTACAGGATATTTCGAAAGTAAACTTTAGGGTCATGGGCGGCGCAACGGCTGGCCTGGAGAACTTTCGGTTATGGGGTCAATACCAGTACGGAGTTACTAACATGCTTAAAAACCTTAATGATAAAGGACTGGGAAAGACCGACTTTAAAGGGAACAGCAGCACTTTTATATTTGGCGCGGTTTTCTTCTTCTAATCAATGAAATTGATCGCAGCCTGAATCCGATTAATAACCTCTTCTTGCCCAAGCAGGGCAGCGATCTTAAACACATCCGGCCCCTTCATTTCACCCACCAATGCAAGTCTTAGAGGCATCATCACCTTTCCAAAACCAATTTGGTTCGAAGTGATCCACCCTTTAATGGATTCTGATATATTTTCTGCAGAAAAGGTGTCAACATTTTGCATTAACCCCAGAGCCTTGGACAGAATCTCTTTGGTATCTTCTTTAAAAGCTTTCATTGATGCCTTTTCGTCGTAGTTCCTGGGAGCTTCGTAAAAGAAACTTCCCTGTTCCCAAAGGTCTTCCACAAAAGTAGCGCGCTCTTTGAGAAGAGGAACAATATTAGCTGAGATTGAGGTGTCGGAAATACCTTTAGTACTTAGAAGTTGATTGAATTGTGATACCAGTATGCTTTCGTCCATCATTTGAAGATAATGGTGTTGAAACCACCTGGTCTTTTCAGGATCGAATTTAGCACCTCCTTTATGCACACGGCCCAGATCGAATGCACTCACAAGTTCTTCCAAAGAAAATATCTCTTGTTCGGTACCGGGATTCCATCCCAGGAGCGCCAGCATGTTTACCACAGCCTCCGGAAGATAACCTTCTTCACGATATCCTGCGGAAGGAGCTGCGTTTTCAGGCTTCCATTCTAATGGAAATACGGGAAACCCTAATTTTTCACCATCCCGTTTGCTAAGCTTGCCTTTGCCAACAGGTTTCATTATTAGGGGCAGATGAGCAAATTCCGGAGCACTCCAACCAAAAGCGTCATAAAGCATCTGGTGTAATGCCAGAGAAGGCAACCATTCTTCTCCTCGTATTACATGGCTTATTTCCATAAGGTGGTCGTCTACAATGTTGGCCAGGTGATAGGTTGGCATGCCATCACTTTTGAATAGTACTTTATCATCCAGCGTATTAGAATCTATTGAAATTTCACCGCGGATAATATCGGTTAATGTTATGGCCGTATCTTGTGGAGACTTGAAGCGTATAACATAAGGGTCTCCGGCATCTAATTTTTTTTGAGTTTCTTCAGAATTCAAGACAAGCGCATTATTGAGTTTTTCTCGGTTATGCCAGTTATAAATAAAAGTCTTTCCTTCAGCCTCGTGATCTTTTCGGTGTTTTGCCAATTCTTCCGCAGTGTCGAATGCGTAATACGCTTTTCCTTCAGAAATAAGCAGGTCAGCATATTCTTTATAAAGGTGTTCACGCTCGCTTTGGCGATAAGGGCCGTAATTCCCTTCTTTACCAGGGCCTTCGTCAAAAGGAATATTCAGCCAATTGAGGGATTCAATAATATAATCCTCTGTACCCTCTACGTAGCGATTACGGTCTGTGTCTTCAATTCGGAGAATAAAATCTCCTTGATTTTTCTTAGCAAACAGGTAATTAAAGAGGGCAGTTCTCACACCACCAATGTGCAGCGGCCCGGTTGGGCTGGGAGCAAAACGAACGCGTACTTTCTGAGCCATTTCTATATCTGAATTTGGCTGCAAAGATACAATCTAAGTACGCATTTCCACAGGAATTCGCTTATTCATAATTTTAAACCACAACGGGGGCAATAGAGAAAGCATCATCGATGTGGGATAACCGAACGGCATCTGCGGACTGCTCTCATGACAATCTAATAATTGATACTTTTTCGAGGATTTATAATGATGGTCACTGTGCCGGGTCAATTCATAGAGCATAATCCGTCCTAATACATGGTTGGAATTCCATGAGTGTATCTCCTGTACCCTCTCGTAGCGACCGCTGGCCAGCTTCTTGCGGCTAAGGCCATAATGTTCAATGTAATTTATAGTCTCAAGAAGAACAGCAGCCGTGAGCGCAATGGCCATTGCAATTAAGGCTGCCATTCCTCCCATAATGATAAAGATGACTCCCAGGTAAGCAAACTGAAAAATACTGTACCAGAACATATCGTTCTTATTGCTGAAGAATCCTCTCCCTTCGCGTTTCAGCAGTTCTTTCTGAATTTTCCAGGCATTAAAGTATTGATGCAACATGGAACTTACCCAGAATGAATACACGCTCTGATTGTATTTGGCGCTCGCAGGATCTTCAGCCGTAGCGGCATTTTTGTGATGTCCAAAATTATGTTCAATAAAGAAGTGCATATAAAGCGCCGGAAGCAACAGGATCTTCCCCAGGGTTTTCTCCCACTGAGTGGTTCGGTGTCCTAATTCATGTGCAACATTGATCCCGTTTCCACCCAGTACGATTCCTACGCTGAATATGAGGCCTACGATTTCAAAGTTGCTGTAGTTAGCCCAGGTAAGGCTGTAGAGAAAATATCCAATGATACTATAAACGATAGGAAGATTCAAATATAAGAGGACATCAAATAGTCTCTTTTTCTTCTTTTCAGAAGCTTCTTCCTGGGTGAGGTTCGCTGGATCCTGGGAAAGAATTATTTCCAGCACAGGGATGAATCCGAAGGCATAAACCGGGGTAAGAAAAGTCCAAATTCCTTCCAGATACAACCCAATTATTGCCACAATTGGGATGGAATATGCCGCGAGATACTTCAGGTCTTTCATTTCGGTTTATTTTGGATTGATTTTTGAGGTTTTCTTAACAGAATAAAATCGTATTTTAGGAGTTTCTGATATAAGCAGCATAGAGCATGAGTACATTCAGTATAATTCAGCAAAAGCTGGAACAATTTATAAAAAAATACTACACCAATGAATTGATCAAAGGTGCGATATTGTTTTTTGCTATTGGGCTGTTATATTTCATTGTTACGTTACTTGTCGAGTATTTTTTATGGCTTGACCCTTTTGGAAGGACTGTATTGTTCTGGCTTTTTGTCGGGGTAGAAGCAACCTTATTTATTCGATTTATTGCCTTCCCGCTGGCGAAGCTGTTTAACCTGCAGCGAGGAATCAGCCATGAAGAAGCTTCCAGGATCATTGGAAATCATTTTCCACAGGTAAGCGACAAGTTGTTGAATGTGATTCAGCTGAATCAGAATCAGCGCGAATCTGAATTGCTGATGGCGAGTATCGACCAGAAGGCATCACAACTTCAGCCAGTGCCGTTTAAGCGTGCTGTCGATTTCAGGAAGAATGCCAGGTACCTCAAATATGCCGCTATTCCCATTGTAATTTTTGCACTGATCAGTGTATTAGGAGACAAAGATATATTCTCGAGCAGCTATGAGCGTGTTGTGAATTATGACACTGCTTATGAACCCCCGGCGCCATTTTCATTTTTAGTCACAAACGAGTCGCTCAGGGCCATAGAGAACAAACCTTTCACTCTTAAAATAAGGACAGAAGGAGAGGTGATCCCCGAAAATGCAAGCATTAACTATAACAACGAGGTTTACTATCTCCAACAAACAGCCCCGGGCATTTTCGAATATACATTTCTGCAACCTACAGAAGCCGTGTCTTTTGTATTACAGGCCAATAAGGTTGTTTCAAAAGAATATACCATTGATGTTGTAAAAACGCCTTCGCTGCGAGCTTTGGAAATGGTGCTGGATTATCCGGCCTATACCGGCAAACGGGATGAGATATTGAAAAGCACAGGTAACGCCACAATTCCAGAAGGTACCAGGGTTAAATGGAAAGTAAATGCACTGAATACGACTTCCGTTTCACTTAAAACAAGGGATACAATGTTTGGTTTTAATGAAACAGCAGCTAAAGAAAGCATTGTGAAAGAGCAACATTTCGAATTGGACCGTCGGGTATATCGAAAACTGGATTATGCCATAACAACATCCAATGATAATTTAAAGGAGTATGAGAATATCTCCTTTACGCTGGGAGTGATCAAAGATGAATACCCCGAAATAGATGTTCAATCGAAACAAGATACCACCAACTCTCAGATTGTCTATTTCCTGGGACAGGTTAGCGATGATTACGGGCTTTCAAAATTGCGCCTTGTATTTTACCCCATTGGTGAAGAAGATAAAGCCGAATCGGCGAGCTTACCGGTTAATAAAACCACAGTAGATCAATTTGTATTCACATTTCCCGGGGAATTGCCTTTGCAGGATGGGACTGCGTACGAATATTATTTTGAGGTATTCGATAATGATGCTATACACAATTTCAAGTCCAGCAAGTCCGGAGTATTTGCTTTTAGAAAGCTAACCAAGGACGAGATTGAAAATGAGCAACTTCAGAACCAGGAGAACACCATTAAGGATCTTGATAAAACGCTGGACGAGTTAAAACAACAGGACAAGAAGCTTGAGGAGTTGAGCAAACTTCAGAAAGAAAAGAAAGAACTCAATTGGAACGACAAGAAGAAACTGGAAAACTTCATCAAGAGACAAAAGCAGCAGGAAGAGATGATGAAAAATTTCTCCAAGGAAATGAAGGAGAATCTCGAGAATTTTCAGCCTGAAAATGAAGAAGAGGATCCGTTCAAGGAGCAGCTGGAAAAGCGTTTGGATGAAAATGAAGAGCGACTAAAGGAAAACGAAAAGTTGTTGGAGGAACTGGAGAAAGTTCAGGATAAAATTGAGAAAGAGGAGCTTACGGAGAAGCTTGAAAAACTCGCAAAACAAAACAAGAATCAAGAGAAGAACCTGGAGCAGCTTCTGGAATTAACCAAACGTTACTACGTTGCAAAGAAAGCTGAGAAACTTGCCGAGGAAATCTTCAAGCTTGGTGAAGAGCAGGAGAAACTAGCCGATAGCCCAGAGGAAGAAAATACCAAGGAAGCACAGGAAGAATTGAATGAGAAGTTTGAAGAATACAAGAAGGAGATGGACGAGCTTCAGAAAGAAAATGAGGGCCTCAAATCACCCATGGAGATCCCCCAGGATGAATCGGGAGAGAAGAAGGTAGATGAGGAACAACAAAAAGCGACGGATAATCTTCAGCAGCAGAAACAACAAGACGCCCAGAAGAATCAGAAAAAAGCGGGTCAGAAAATGAAGCAGATGGGCCAGCAAATGCAGGCCGCGATGATGCAGGGACAAATGGAAACCATTTCTGAAGATGTAGAGATGCTAAGACAGATCCTGGATAATTTAGTGGTGTTCTCCTTCGAGCAGGAATCCCTTATGGAAGACTTTAAAGTAACCGATTACGGAAATCCTGTTTTTGGAAAGAAGCTGAATGTACAGAACGATCTCAAGCTTAATTTCCAGCATATAGACGATAGTTTATTTGCTTTATCACTAAGACAACCCATGATAAGCGAGCCTATAAATGAGTCTATCACTGAGGTGCAGTATAATATTGATAAAGCGCTGGAACGTCTGGCCGAGAATCAGATGAGGCAGGGTATATCGAGCCAACAATATAGTGTTACCGGCGCCAATGAGCTGGCGATACTTTTAAGTGAGTTGCTTGGGAATATGCAGAATCAAATGCAGATGTCCGGACAGGGTTCTGGCCAGGGACAAGGTCAGGGCCAGGGTCAGGGGCAGGGCAAAGGATTTCAGTTACCCGACATTATTAAGAAGCAGGAGAGTCTTTCAGAGGAGATGCAAAAAGGAATGGGAAGCAAACCTGGTGAGAACAGTGGTGGCAGTGAAGGAGAGTCAGGGGGCGAAAGTCAAGGTGAACAAGGTGAGAATGGTCGTCAGGGAGAAGGTAAGGACGGAGAAGGAGGTAAGTCAGGGAATGGAGAAGGAGGGAATAACGGAGACGGGAATGGTGATAGTGATGGCGAAGGAGGAGAAAATGACAATGAAGATATGAATGGGCTTCTGTATGAAATATATAAGCAACAACAACAATTAAGGCAGCAACTACAAGACAGGCTGAGTAAAGAGGGACTGAAAGGAAAGGGCGGCGATATTTTACGACAAATGGAACAGGTTGAACAACAATTATTGGATAAGGGATTCAACGAAAGAACATTGCAGCAAATGCTTAATTTGAAATACGAGCTTTTAAAATTGGATGAGGCGGACTTTGAACAGGGACAGGAAAGCAGGAGAGAATCTCAAACCAATAGGAATAAATATCAGAATACACTTCGTTTGTCCCCTGAGGATGTTAAGAAGTATTTCAATACTACAGAAATTCTGAACAGGGAGGCGCTTCCATTGCGTCCTGAATTTAAGGAAAAAGTGCAGTCTTATTTTAAGAAGAATAATGGTTAATTTTTGTTCTGAAAATGAATTCATTCTCGACCAAGAAGCGGAAGTATCGGATTGGATAAGAGGCACAATAATGTCTGAGGGATATAAATTAGGTGAAATTACGTTTGTATTCTGTGACGATTCATACCTCCTTGAGATTAACAAGGAGTTTCTTCAGCACGACACCTATACAGACATAATCAGCTTTGATTATTCACTTGGAAAAGAAGTGCATGGCGAGATCTATATTTCTATCGAACGGGTACAAGAGAATGCGGTAGAATTTGAGACTCAATTTAGAGACGAGTTGCACCGTGTTATTATTCACGGAGTACTGCACTTATGTGGCTATAATGACAAGGAAACTAATGATAAGGTTCTTATGCGAACTAGGGAGAATGAGTGCTTGTTGGCTAGAAACTTCCTCTAGAAACTTGATATTCAAGTTTTTAGCCCTTTAACTATCTGAATTATAGATATTTACGTATCTTTGCGGACTTAAATTTAAAATGCAATTGTTCCACGTGGAACAAGACGAATAAGTATGTTTGAAAAGGAATATGATGTAATCGTAGTTGGTGCAGGCCATGCGGGTTCTGAGGCGGCGGCAGCCGCGGCCAATATGGGATCTAAGACGCTTCTGGTAACCATGAATCTTCAGAATATTGGACAGATGTCGTGCAATCCTGCCATGGGAGGAATCGCTAAAGGGCAAATCGTTCGTGAAATTGACGCGCTTGGAGGTTACAGTGGTATAATTTCCGACAAGACAGCCATTCAGTTTAAGATGCTCAATATATCAAAAGGGCCTGCCATGTGGAGTCCACGAGTACAAAGTGATCGTATGAAGTTCTCGGAAATGTGGAGATTTATGCTGGAGCAGACACCAAATTTGGATTTTTATCAGGAAATGGTCTCTGGTATCATCGTTGAGGGATCCAGGGTTACCGGGGTGCGAACTTCTCTAGGTTTAGAAATAAAAGGAAAATCTGTTGTACTTACAAATGGCACCTTTCTCAATGGGTTAATTCATATTGGGGAGAAGCAATTTGGCGGAGGAAGGGCAGGTGAAAAGGCTGCTACGGGAATTACAAAGGATCTTGTTGAATTAGGTTTTGATTCAGGGAGAATGAAAACCGGGACACCTCCAAGAGTTGACGGAAGGTCATTAGACTTTTCAAAAATGATAATTCAACCAGGAGACGAGGAACCCCAAAAATTTTCTTATCTGGATAGCACGGAACCTTTAAAAGAACAACTTCCATGTCACATGACATATACGTCCACTCATGTTCATGATCTGTTACGTGAAGGTTTTGAAAGGTCGCCTATGTTTAATGGAAGGATAAAAAGTATTGGTCCGAGATATTGCCCGTCGATCGAGGATAAGATTAATCGATTTGCGGAGAAGGACAGGCATCAGTTGTTTGTGGAACCAGAGGGATGGAACACGGTAGAGTATTATGTAAATGGATTCTCTACCTCATTGCCGGAGGATGTTCAGTTTAAGGCACTGAAAGAGTGTGAGGGATTTGAAAATGTCAAGTTTTTCCGTCCGGGCTATGCCATAGAGTATGATTATTTTCCGCCCACACAGTTAAAGCATACGCTGGAAACGAAACTAGTGGAAGGACTGTTTTTTGCTGGTCAGATTAATGGTACTACCGGGTATGAAGAAGCAGCTTCTCAGGGATTAATGGCAGGTATGAATGCCCACTTAAAAATTCAGGATAAAGATCCGTTTATTTTAAAAAGGAATGAGGCATATATAGGGGTTTTAATCGATGATTTAATTACAAAAGGAACAGAAGAACCTTACAGGATGTTTACTTCCCGAGCGGAGTACAGGACCTTGTTGAGGCAGGATAATGCAGATTTCAGACTAACGCCCAAATCATACGAATTAGGGCTTGCTTCAGAAGAAAGGATGAAAACCATGGAACGGAAAAGGAAGAAGTCAGATGAGTTCGTGAATTTTTTCAAGAAGACCAGCGTAAGTCCGAATGAAGCAAATCCTATTCTGGAGGCAAATGATTCTGCCAAAGTGAAGCAAAGTGACAAAATGTTCAAACTGTTTTCTCGTCCCGAAATAGATATGGAGGACATGAAACATATCGCTTCTGTTTCATCGTATATTGACGAAAATGATTTGGATACGGAAGTGCTGCAGCAAGCGGAGATTCAGATTAAGTATGCCGGTTATATTGAGAAAGAGAAAAATAACGCAGACAAACTGAATCGGCTGGAAGGCATCAGGATTCCACAGAATTTCGATTATAGCAAGCTTAAATCTCTTTCTTATGAGGCTATGGAAAAGCTAAAAGCCATCCAACCCGCAACTATTTCCCAGGCTAGCAGAATAAGCGGAGTTTCGCCTAATGACATTTCTGTTTTATTAGTTTACATGGGACGATAATAAATTGTTCCACGTGAAACATTTCAATGTAGAAAATGGTAGATCCGGATAAGGCAAGTGAGTTTATGGTAGTTAAAGATTTTCTGGTTTCCGGGGAATCTTTTCAGCTGATGCATCATCCTGAACTCGATATGCTTTTTACATTTCCGCAACCTTCGGCGGATCGTTTGTCAGAATATTACGAAAGCGAGCAGTATATTTCTCATACCGATTCAGGAAAAGGCCTTATTGCTTGGCTGTACCAAATAGTGAAGGGATATTCCCTTCGAAAGAAAGTGAAACTAATTGATCGAATTAATTCCGGGCCGGGAAGTCTTGCCGATATAGGAGCCGGAACAGCTGCATTCCTGGATGCTGCCAAAAGGAGAGGGTGGGATGTCTCAGGAATTGAACCTAATGCAAAAGCCAGGGGATTTGCCAAAGAACGCGAAATTGATTTGCAGGAATCAATTTCTAACCTGACGGGAATGCAATTCGATGTGGTTACACTCTGGCACGTACTGGAGCATCTGCCGGATCTTGAAAACACGATACTTAAAATATCCGAATTGGTGAAGCCAGAAGGACATTTAATCATTGCAGTTCCGAACTTCAAAAGCTATGACGCACATTATTATAAAAAATATTGGGCTGCCTTTGACGTCCCCAGGCACTTATGGCATTTTTCAGGCACGTCTGTTAAGAAATTGTTCGAAGGCAAGCTGGATTTTGTTCAAACCAAACCAATGATCTTTGATTCGTTTTATGTGAGCCTGCTTTCTGAAAAATACAAGAATGGAAATTCATTTTCCTTACGGGCATTAGGAATTGGTTTATGGTCCAATATAAGCGCATGGCGCTCAAAAGAATATTCTTCCCGGGTATATCTGTTTAGAAAAGCTAATTAGGCATTTTAGACGCGTTTTAAGCGGTTTTTATATCAACGGCGGCAAATTGGCCGTCTGAATTAAATAAAGGCCTAGGCGACGGCATATACAGGCCTAATACAATAGAAAAAAATTACTTAAAAGTTTATTTGAATAGAGAGAGCTTATACAAGCTCTTTTCTGTGAATTAGCCTGGTGAGTCGAATAGAAAGATCGCTGAAAATAATTTTAGCATTTCCATTTCTCTCTACATGATAAATGGCGTCTTCCAATTCTTTCATGATTTCAAAAATATTATTCTGATGGACAAAAGGAGCGAATTTCGTAATATCGAAAGAGGGATCTTCTGCTTCAAAGTAAAGTAATGAATCAGCCGAATAATTCTTTAGCATTGCCTGGCGAAAAACCTCAATACAGAATGCCAGAAATTTCTTCTGAGTTTCCCTTCCCTGGCCAGCCAATGTTTCACTCCACTTCAATAGTTCACTAATAGCGCCTTTGTTTCCTTTTGCTCTAAAGGCCATACGGACCCAGCTAACAAACCAATTCTCAAATTCCAGGTCATCGGCGTTATGTTCTAAAATATGCAATGCCATATTGTAATCTCCTGCAGACCGGTGCGCAATCCTCTTGGCTAAATTTACTTCAACACCCTTAAAATCAATTAGTTGTGATGCTATATCTTCTTCTGAAAGTAATGGAAAATGAAGTTTCTGACAGCGAGAATGAATAGTTGTGAGTAAAGATTCTTCATTTTCTGTGAGCAACAACAGTACTGTTTTAGCTGGTGGCTCTTCAACAATTTTCAGAATCTTATTCGCGCAGGCTGTATTCATTTTTTCGGCCATCCAAACGATCATAATCTTATATCCTCCTTCATAAGATTTTAAGGCAAGGGTTTTCATTATTTCCGCAGCCTCGTCAACATTAATTATTCCTTGTTTGTTTTGAATACCAAGAAGCTGCAACCACTCAAATAGCGATCCGTACGGGTTGGATTTCACAAACCCTCTCCATTCTTCAAGGAACTGGCTGGAAACAGCATGCTTTTTAACCGTGCTTGTTGTATTCACCGGAAAAACAAAATGAAGATCAGGATGCATTAGTTTTTTAACCTTGTTCGCACAGGAAGTGTACTGCGAAGACGATGGATCAAATTGAGAACAGAGCATTGCCTGTGAATAGGCAAGTGCCATTGAAAGAAGTCCGCTTCCCGTTGAACCAACAAATAGCTGAGCATGGGGAACCCGTCCGTTATCGATGGTTTTAAGGAAGTATGACTTAAGGTGATTATGTCCTATGACATCGCTGAAATCCATACACAAAACTACACTTTTTTTGTCTCGGAAAATAACCTTTGAAAAAACTATATTTGTGGCTATAAATTAAGAGAATGAAAACAGTTAACGACATAAATTTTGAGAATAAGAAAGCACTCATCAGGGTTGATTTCAATGTCCCGCTGAATGAAAATTTGGAAGTGACTGATGATACCAGGATCCGGGCTGCAAAGCCTACCATTATCAGTATCCTGGAAAGCGGAGGAAGTTGCATTCTTATGTCGCATTTAGGGCGACCAAAAAACAGGGAAAACGAATTTTCCTTGCGTCATATTGTAGATAAAGCAACCCAGGTGCTTGGTGTTCAGGTGAATTTTGTGGATGACTGTATAGGGGAAAAGGTAGAGGATGCTGTCAATAATCTTGAGCCTGGTGAGATCCTTCTTCTAGAAAACCTTCGATATTACGACGAGGAAAAACAAGGGAATCGGGACTTTGCTGAAAAACTTAGCAGGCTGGCAGATTATTATGTAAATGACGCCTTTGGAACTGCGCATAGAGCACATGCTTCCACTGCGGTGATCGCAGAATTCTTCCCCGAGAACAAATGTTTCGGATTATTATTAGCTTCCGAAGTAGAAAACCTGAACAGGGTATTGGCCAACGGGGAACCTCCCATCACTGCGATCATTGGTGGCGCTAAAGTCTCCTCCAAGATCACAGTGATAGAAAACATACTCGACAAGATCGATCACCTGATCATAGGCGGGGGTATGGCATTCACATTTGTTAAAGCCCAGGGAGGGCATGTAGGGAGTTCTCTTGTTGAAGACGACAAACTACAGGTGGCCCTGGACATAATGAAAGAGGCCGAAAGGAAAAATGTGAAGATTCATCTTCCTTCAGATGCTGTTATTGCCGACAGTTTTAGTAACCAGGCTAATACAGGCATAAGCCCTGTAGGCCAAATACCTGATGGCTGGATGGGGTTGGATGCGGGACCAGAGACCAATGCAGCTTTTGCTGAGGTGATTTCTCAGTCCCGGACGATCTTATGGAACGGACCGGTGGGCGTTTTCGAAATGGACAGTTTTGCCCAGGGAACCGTAAAACTGGGATTAGCTATTGCCGATGCTACCGAAGATGGTGCATTTTCGCTTCTAGGTGGAGGTGATTCCGTCGCGGCTGTTAAAAAATTCCAACTGGACAACAAAGTGAGTTATGTATCTACTGGTGGCGGTGCTATGCTGGAAATGTTGGAGGGCAAAGTTTTACCGGGTATAGATGCGTTACTTGATTAGAAATCCCGAATAATCTGTTTTGATGCCGCAAAGAAATAATTAATACGCTTTTCCGTTCTTTGTTACGAAGGTGTTAAAAATTTGCCCAATCACCATGATTGTGTATTTTTAGATAAATTTTACTCAACCCCGCAAGCTCTAATTTTATGAAACCTACTTTCTTTCTTGTCGTTTTCTTATGTGTTGGAATGTCTTTCCTGAATGCCCAGGAAGAGGGTGATAAAGAAGTTCTTCAGAAGAAAACAATTCAAGTAACGGACTCTATCACGATTCCTGTGAAGATTGGCGATTTGACTCAGAATACACTGGTCACAAATGTGAAAGACTCAGTTGTTTTTTCATTGAACGATATGGAGTCGGCTCGCTTAATAGACAGCCTGTGGTTAAAGGAATTGTATAGTACGGGACGTTTTGAAGAAATGTACGGAACCATTCTGGATGAAGATTACGAGCCTGTGGAATACGAAGAACTTCCTACCGAGGTGCTGAAACAACGCTTGCAGGAGCTCAATGCACGAACACCTTTCAACGTAGAATACAATCCATCCCTGGAAAGTGTCATCAAAGGCTATCTTAAGAACAGACGAAGAACCATGGCAAGGCTGATGGCTCTGAGTGACTATTATTTCCCTATGTTCGAGGAACAACTGGACAAGCACGGGCTTCCGTTAGAGATGAAATATCTGGCAATAGTGGAATCTGCCCTGGATCCGAGGGCTAGATCACGTGTTGGAGCTACCGGTTTATGGCAGTTTATGTACAGCACGGGTAAAATTTTCGGGCTGGAAGTAAACTCTTATGTAGACGAAAGATCCGATCCAGTTATGGCTACTGAAGCCGCCTGCCAATACTTAAAAAGTTTAGAGAAAAGCCTGGGTGACTGGGACCTGGCTCTGGCTGCCTATAATTCTGGCCCTGGTAATGTTTCCAAGGCATTACGCCGAGCCGGAGGCCATACCAACTATTGGAATATCAGGCATCATCTGCCAAGAGAAACTGCGGGATATGTTCCGGCTTTTCTGGCTACCATGTATATCTTCGAATTTGCAGAAGAGCACGGCTTTAAAAGCAGTGGACCTAAGTTTCCGTATATCGCCACGGACACAGTTCGAGTGAAAAATATGATTGCCCTGGAACACGTAGCAAAAGTTACGAACCTGGAAATGGAAGAACTTACTTTCTTAAACCCATCTTATAAGCACGAGATCATTCCTGTTGTGAAAGACGAGGATTATGTGCTAAGATTGCCTGTGGATGCAGTTGGAAAATTTGTGGCGAATGAAGAAGCTGTTTATGCTTATGCGGCAGCAGAATTTAACAGCAAGGAGAAACCTCTTCCGCAATACTTTGAACAATCGGACAGAATACGATATCGTGTCCGCAGTGGTGATTACCTTGGTAAGATTGCCAGTAAATACGGTGTCACGGTGAGCCAGATTAAAAGGTGGAACAGCCTGCGGAGTACCAGGTTGCGTATTGGGCAACGTCTGACGATCTATCCCAGGGGAGGTGGCCGGAAAAAGTCCTCTGGTTCAAAAGCAACTGTCAGCAATACTTCGGGAGCAAAAACCTACACTGTAAAGAACGGAGATTCTTTATGGAGTATCTCTCAGAAATTTCCAGGAGTAACGGTAGATAATAT
The DNA here is from genome assembly GCA_013043685.1 of Flavobacteriaceae bacterium. Lineage (GTDB taxonomy): Bacteria > Bacteroidota > Bacteroidia > Flavobacteriales > Flavobacteriaceae > Pukyongia. Next base: position 141,865 of record JABDNT010000002.1, read on the forward strand.
CAGAAAATGGAACGATATTAGCGGTAATAAGTTAAAACCGGGGATGAAACTTAAGATTCAGAAAGGGTAGTTCCCCATAAACAGTTTTACATGAAAATTTTACGTATTGCCCTGGCAGGGCTTGTCTTTGCATTGACATCTTGTGAAAATTCAGGGGAACAAAACGCGTATTTACTGAAGTCGTTGGGTAATATCAATACCCTTCAGGTAATAATCGAAAATGATCTTTGGAATGGTGAGGTAGGAGAAGAAATAAGAGGTTTTTTTGCAGCTCCTATAGACGGCCTGCCACAGGATGAACCACTGTTCTCCATGAACCAGATGCCGCCGTCAACTTACACCGATTTTGCACGTAAATACCGGACATTCCTGCATGTTACAATTGGAGATACTACCGGTGTAGCAATCAAAAAAAACCCTTATGCCAAGCCGCAGATCGGGGCGTTTATTGTAGGGAAGGATATAGCAGATATCAAAAGATTGCTAGAGAAGAATTATCAGCAGATCATTTCAGCGTTTAAAAAATCAGAAATAATAGAAAAACAGAGAAGGATAAAGATCTCTCTCAAGAAAACAGATTCGCTGAAGAAGTTCTTTGGAGTCAATATGAGGCTTCCTTCTGCTTATCGATCAGCTTTGGAAACGGAAGATTTCATTTGGTACAGGAAGGCCTTGAAATCGGGCGAGACCAATATCATTGTCTATCAGGTGCCATTAGGCCTTATTCGAAGCGACAGCACCAGCGTCGCTGATATTATCACCATTAGAGATTCCATTGGCGGGGATTATATGCCGGTGGAAGAAGGAGGCAGGTTTATTACCGAAGAAGCCTATGCTCCTTACATCTTCAAGACAAAGATCGACGATCGATTCGCATACGAAACCAAAGGTATCTGGGAGGTTAAAACCCAGTTTATGGGAGGTCCGTTCATTAATTACGCCGTGAGGGATTCTATAAATAATCGATACCTCATTATTGAAGGTTTTGTATACGCTCCGGCAACCAGTAAAAGGGATCTGCAATTTGAGCTTGAGGCTATACTTCGCTCAATGAAATTCGAATAAAAAAAGCCGGTCATTTAATGACCGGCTTCTTGTTTATATCAAGAGGAGAATTTTATTCCTCGATTTTTTTATCATCGCTGGGATCTTCCTTGGAAGCCTCTTTGAATTCCTTTATTCCGCTTCCCAGGCCTCGCATCAGTTCAGGGATCTTTCTTCCGCCAAACAGCAACAATACAATCACAACAATTAATACAATTTGCCATGGGCCGATTGCTAGGGGTAAAAATAATGCAGTCATATTTAAGAAATTTATAAGACAAAGGTAACAAGAATTCCTTAGATACAACGTTTTCATGCTAAGTTTAGCATACTCGCTGGACGTTTAATTATATTTGCAATCCAGGAAAATTGATAAAATGGCCGAGAAGGAAAAAAGAACAAAAAAAATAAAGAAGAAACTATTGCACAAGTATCGTTTGGTTGTTCTAAACGAGGATACTTTTGAAGAGCGATTTTCTTTTAAGCTGAACCGATTAAATGTGTTCGTTTTCAGCACCATCTTTGCTGTTTTCCTAATAGCAATTACTACGCTTTTAATAGCGTTTACTCCTTTGAGGGAATACATTCCGGGATACTCGTCTACCGCACTTAAGAAAGAAGCTACAGACCTGGCTTTTAAGACAGATTCCCTGCAGCAGGTAATAGACATTAATCAGAGTTACCTGGCCTCCATCAGAAAAGTATTATCCGGAGATGTAAAAACGGTCGACTTCAATAAAGATTCAATCATTGAAATTGCCAATGCCAATGCCAACCAGGGAGACCTGGATCTGTCACCTTCTAAAGAAGATTCGTTGTTGAGGGAAAAGGTGTTTCAGGAGGATAAATACAATCCGCTGGTCGATCCGGAGGCTGTAAATATTGTATTGTTTCCGCCTGTTAAAGGCACCGTTTCTGAAGCTTATAATCCACAGGAAAAGCATTATGCCATGGACATTGTGACCACCAAAGATGCACCGGTAAAAGCAACAGCAGATGGCACGGTAATATTCGCAGGATGGACTTCGGAAACAGGTTACGTAATCATCCTTGAACACAGAAACAACCTTATTTCGGTATATAAGCACAACGCCTCATTAGCGAAGGAACAAGGAGATCTGGTTAAGGCAGGAGAAGTTATAGCAACCTCTGGCAATACCGGGGAATTAACTACAGGACCGCATTTACATTTCGAACTTTGGAGTGAGGGCTACCCGATAAATCCAGCTAACTTTATAGATTTCGATTAAAGATATATGTCATTAAAAGCTATTGCTGCCAGGATCTTTGCAGGGACGATTGCGAAACGCAATCGGAAATGGTCATCGCGTCCTATTGAAACACAGCAAAAAGTCTTTGATTCGCTAATATCTCAGGCTTCCTCGACAGTTTTCGGCAAGGATCATCATTTCAGTAGTATAAAATCTTACCAGGATTTTACCCAAAACGTACCGATACGTGATTATGAAGAACTGAGGCCGTATGTGGATAGAATGGTGGCGGGTGAAACCGACATCCTTTGGCCCGGAAAACCAATATACTTTGCGAAAACCTCTGGAACAACCTCTGGGGCTAAGTATATTCCGATAACCAGGGCATCAATGCCTAGCCATATAAGGGCGGCCAGAGACGCAATACTAACCTATATACATGAAACGGGAAACACGGATTTTGTGGATGGTAAAATGATATTTCTTCAGGGAAATCCGGTATTAAAAGAGCAAAATGGGGTAAAATTAGGGAGGCTGTCTGGCATTGTAGCTCATTATGTGCCCAAGTATCTTCAGAAAAACCGGTTGCCATCCTGGGAAACCAATTGCATTAACGACTGGGAAACAAAGGTAGATGTTATCGTAGAAGAGACTAAAGATGAAAATATGACGGTGATAAGCGGTATACCGTCGTGGGTGCAGATGTATTTCGAAAAATTGATAGATACCAGTGGTAAAAAAGTGGGAGAATTATTTCAGAATTTCAGCCTTTTCATCTACGGCGGAGTGAATTATGAACCCTATCGTGCTAAATTTGAATCCCTTATAGGAAGAAAAGTAGACAGCATTGAATTATTTCCAGCAAGTGAAGGATTCTTTGCGTATCAGGATAAGCAGGAGGAAAAGGGGATGTTATTATTGCTTAATTCAGGGATTTTTTATGAATTTGTGGAAGCAGATAAATTCTTTGACGAAAACCCGAAGCGCTGCATGCTTAATGAGGTGAAATTAGGAGTGAACTATGTGATGATCATTTCTACGAATGCGGGATTATGGGCTTACAATCTGGGAGATACTATTCAATTTACGTCCCTCTCGCCATATCGTGTAATAGTTTCCGGCCGAATTAAGCATTTTATCTCGGCTTTTGGTGAGCATGTCATTGGAAAAGAAGTGGAACAGGCCATGCGGCTTGCGATGCAAGATCACGGATTTACAATAAGTGAATTTACGGTTGCCCCACAGGCAAATCCTGCTGATGACGGACTTCCTTTTCACGAATGGCTTGTCGAGTTCGAAAATATACCATGCGATATTTCCGAAATAGAAGCAACGCTGGATAAACATATGCAGGATCAGAACAACTATTATTATGACCTTGTTTCAGGTAAGATTCTCAGACCTTTGAAAATAAAACCATTGACCAAGAACAGCTTTACTCTATTAATGAAAAAAGCCGGAAAACTTGGTGGTCAAAACAAGGTGCCACGATTATCCAACGACCGGAAAATAGCAGATGGATTGCACGAATTGCAACCATAAATTAGTACTATCTTTGCACCCGAATGACTCGATTGATCTCACATAAACGAACCCGTGCTCAGGAAAGCTCCGGTGCTATTGAGCGTATGTATATAACGATGCGCCACCTTTTTAACCGGGGGTTTTACAAGCCGATGGGTATTTCCGGGGAAACGCTGCGCGAATCGTTGCTTATTCTTAGCCCTGAGATCTACGGCTCCATAACCGAGGACAAAATTGAACTGGAAGGTCTTTTGTATGTGATCGACCGGCTTCCCTACGGAATTGAAGAATGCCGATTTATAAATTTAACCTCGGACGAAGGATACAAAAACTCGCATTTTAAGCCTATTATCCCAGCGAAACGCCGCCGAAATTGTTATCGCATAGACGATGAACAAATGAATATTGAAATTACTCGTGGACGAAGCGAGATATACGACATTCTTACGCACCTCACCTTCCTGTATATTGAATCGCATAAGATCATGAAGCAGGTAATGATCAATGATGAAGGTGAAGTAATACGGGATTGGAAGAAACTTGAGGAAGCGGTACTGATAAAAAAGAACCTGTCACAAAAAGACAAGGAAATCGCGCTCACTCATACAGCAAATTTCCTTGGAAGAACCTTCGAGGAAGTAAATAAGATTTACTCGTTATTTGAATGTGAGAGCATTAAGAATCGGTTCTTGAATATCATCTATTTCCTGGGAAAGCGCGCAATGGAAGAAGTAATGACCGACTCTCAGCGCCTGATAACCTTCAGTCCTGTACTCCGGGAACGCCTGGGCCATCATATTCATGGTGAGCAATGGGCACTTAAAGTAAAGAAGACACTAAAGAATAATGGCCTCTTGTCCAGGCCATTGCATATCATTAGTGCGAATATGCACAGTGTACTCAATAGTTTGTATGCGCCAAAAGCGCTGGCAAATGAACTTAAGAATGAAGACGGCATCGCTATATTTGAGAAACTCAGTAATTCTAAAAGTAAATTGCAGCAGAAAGTGAACAAATATGCACTCGAAAACGGGATGACCTATATAGAAGATGAATCAGGGGCCAATATTAATGTGCAGATCTTCGATTCGGATTATTTTTATGAAGGCCCGGTAGATATGGTAAAGGAGGATAAACCCGTTATTTTAGTAATGGACTATGCTTTTGGCGAGCAGGCCTACGAAACTATGGACGAATTGCTGAAACCCTTCATAGCGAGTGGTAGTCGGGAATTATTAAACCTAATTTCCATATCCATCATGGGCAAAGCGGGTATTTTAAGCGGGAAAAAAGGAGATATTATGATCCCCACTGCGCATGTTTTTGAAGGAACTGCCGACAATTACCCGTTTAAAAACAAATTGAAAAAATCACATTTCGGGGATGTGGATATCGACGTATGTGAAGGAACAATGATTACTGTTTTGGGTACTTCACTTCAGAACAGGGATATATTGAAATTCTTCCACACTTCCACCTGGGATGTCATAGGACTGGAGATGGAGGGGGCCCATTATCAAAAAGCGATCCAGTCGGCATCTAAGATAAGGGGAAGTATTAGTCCTAAAGTAACAGTTCGTTATGCCTATTACGCCTCGGACAACCCCCTTAAAAGCGGAAGTACCTTGGCATCGGGGGGACTTGGCACAGCTGGGGTGAAACCCACCTATGTAATAACCGAAAAGATGTTAAAACAAATTTTAGTCTAATCTAAAAATATATTTTGAAATACGATAATATACTGATTACCGGGGGCGCAGGATTTATTGGCTCCAATTATGTTTCTTATCTACTGGAAAGCACTTCGGCGGATGTTTATGTATTAGACAAGCTCACTTATGCCGGCGATATGCATAATCTTGAGTCGGTTTCTAATAAATCCAACTTCTTTTTTATCCAGGGAGACATCTGCGATAAGGAATTCGTGGACGAAATGTTTGAGAAGCATCAGTTTGATCAGGTGGTGCATTTTGCCGCGGAATCCCACGTGGACAATTCTATTACTGGCCCGGCAGAATTCATACAAACTAATATCGTTGGAACCTTTAACTTACTTCAAAGCGCATATACGACCTGGATGGAAGGTCCGGGAAAAATGAAAGAAGCATTTCAGCATGCAAGATTCCTTCATGTTTCTACCGATGAAGTATACGGCACACTTGGTGAAACGGGGTTATTCACAGAAGAGACCCCTTATGCACCAAACAGCCCTTATAGTGCCTCCAAGGCCTCTTCCGATTTTATTGTTCGGTCTTACTTTCACACCTATCAATTGCCGGTAGTCACTACCAATTGCTCTAATAATTACGGTCCGAATCAGCATAAGGAAAAATTGATTCCCACTATAATCAGGAAGGCATTAGCAGGTGAACCTATCCCTATATACGGCGATGGGACTAATGTGAGAGATTGGCTTTATGTCCTGGATCACTGCAAGGGGATCAAGTTGGCCGTAGAAAAGGGCAGGCTGGGTGAAACGTACAATATTGGGGGGAAGAACGAGCGACAGAACTTGTACATTGCCGAAACCATTTGTAAAATTATGGATGAACTAGAGCCACGAGAAGGATCGTATAGCGAACAAATATCTTTTGTTACCGATAGGCCAGGCCATGATTTCAGATATGCGATCGATGCGTCCAAGATTGAGAAAGAATTGGGATGGAAAGCAGAAGAGAATTTTGAATCAGGTATTCTGAAGACTATTAAATGGTATCTTCAGCACAAGGAAAGACTATAACAAATGAAAGGAATAGTATTAGCCGGAGGTTCTGGCACACGGTTACACCCGATAACACTTGCAATAAGCAAACAATTAATGCCGGTTTACGATAAACCGATGATCTATTACCCCTTATCCACTCTAATGTATTCAGGGATTCGAGAGATTCTTATAATATCTACCCCTCAGGATCTGCCCCTATTTAAGAAGCTATTGGGAGACGGGAGTAAATACGGTTGTTCCTTTCACTATGCTGTGCAGGAAGAACCAAAAGGATTAGCTGAAGCATTTATTATTGGAAAAGATTTTATAGGGAAGGAAAAGGTCGCCCTAATTTTGGGAGATAATATTTTCTATGGCTCGGGGCTAAAGGAACTTCTAATTTCCAATAATGACCCGGATGGCGGAGTGATCTATGCCTATCACGTCCATGACCCCGAGCGCTACGGGGTGGTTGAATTCGACGATCAGGGCAAGGCATTGTCCATAGAGGAGAAGCCTGAAAACCCTAAATCGAACTTTGCAGTACCCGGCATCTATTTTTATGACAATACTGTGGTAGATATCGCGGCGGGAATAAAACCCAGTGCGCGTGGTGAACTTGAGATCACCGATATTAACAACGAATACCTGAAAGCTGGAAAATTAAACGTTAGTATTCTCGATAAGGGTACGGCCTGGCTGGATACCGGCACATTCGCATCTTTAATGCAGGCAGCGCAGTTTGTGGAAGTGATCGAAGAGAGACAAGGGCTTAAGATAGGGTCTATAGAAGAGGCAGCTTATGAAATGGGCTATATCGACGCAGATCAATTGAAGAAATTAGCGGAGCCACTACTTAAAAGCGGATACGGAAAACATATATTACATCGGAAATAGCTTTGGAAAAGATTTTAACACCTTTAAAAGATTGTTTTGCTTTAAAGCCCAGGATATTTTCAGACGAAAGGGGGACATTTTATGAAACCTATAATGAGAATACCTTTAAGGCATCAACAGGGATCGATCTAAATTTCGTTCAGGATAACCAGTCTACTTCATCTTATGGAGTGCTGCGGGGGCTACATTTTCAGAAAGGAAAAATGGCCCAGGCTAAGTTGGTGCGGGTAATTGCGGGTAAGGTTTTGGATATTGTTGTGGATCTTCGCCCAGAGTCTGGAACTTTTGGAAAATCGTATGCCATAGAGCTAAGCGACAAAAATCATCTTCAGCTTTTTGTGCCTCGGGGTTTTGCCCATGGTTTTGTTACACTTTCCGATAGATCTGTGTTTGCATATAAATGCGATAATTTCTACAATAAGTCTTCGGAAGGAGGTATTATCTATAATGACGCAACCTTAAACCTGGACTGGCATCTTCCAGAGGAGGATTTAATAATTTCAGAAAAAGACCTGCAACTACCTGGATTTGAGCAGGCAATTTCATGAAGCAAATTTTAGTCACCGGAGCAAATGGCCAGCTGGCAAAGTGCATTAAGGATGCCGCGAATAATTATTCGGGTATGGAACTGCATTTCGTCACACGGAAGGAGCTTGATATAAGCAATGCTGCCGCTGTTTCGGTCTGGTTTGAAAACAAATCTTTTGATTACTGCATTAATACAGCAGCTTATACCAATGTTGAAAAAGCAGAATCTGAAAAAGATGCTGCATTCGCCACCAATGCCGAAGGAGTAAAGAATGTTGCTAACGCGTGTAAAAAATACGGAATAACATTAATTCATATATCGACGGATTATGTATTCGATGGAAATAAGACCAGCCCTTATTCCGAAGAGGACAAAACCAATCCTATTAATGTGTATGGAGCCTCGAAGCTGAAAGGCGAGGAAAACATTACTGCATCCGGATGCAAGCATCTTATAATGCGCACCTCATGGCTTTATTCCCAGTACGGGCATAATTTTTTCAATACCGTATTACGCTTTGCCTCGGAAGGTAAACCACTAACCGTTACAACGGAACAAACAGGGGTGCCTACCAATGCCAATGATTTGGCAGATGCTATTCTAAAAATTGTCATGGGAAATGCAGAGGCCCACGGTATTTTTCATTTCAGCAATCGCGGAAATGCCACCTGGTATGATTTTGCAGAGGCCATATTGGAATTTACCGGGCAATTAGCCGGCGCAAAACTTGCCAAAACCAACCATTACCGTACTTTTGCAAAACGTCCTAAGTATAGTATTTTAAACACCAAAAGGTTTTCTGAAGCATTCGGGATCGTACCGCTTCCATGGAGAGAGAGCCTAAAAGAATTAGTTAAAATCAATTTAACCAAAAAAAGGAACTAATGGCACAAAACAATCAGGAAGAAGTAGATCTGTTTGTGGTACTGCAAAGACTTAACAAGCTATATCATCGTTTTCTTTCCGGAATTTATAAAGGAATCCGGTTCATTATTAAGAATTGGATCGTATTAACGATTCTAATCGTTGGGGGATATTTCCTTGGCGGGGTATGGAAAACGAGTTTGCCATCGACTAAGGAATCGGTGTTGATTGTACAGAATAACTTCGACAGCTCTAACTATGTATACAATGCAGTGGAATTGCTGAATATGAAATACAGCCAGCGAGACTCTAACTTTCTGAGCAAGCATAATTTCGATACAGAGGAACCAGATCTTTTCAGTATTGAGATTGAAGCAATTGTAAATATTTTTGAACTGCTTGAAAAACAGGAGACCAATGACAGGAACCTCGAATCTTATTTAAGTCGTGTAGGTTTTGAAGAGGATCCATTGATTTCCGAATTATACACTCCGGAATACAGGTACCATAGAATTACCATTCACACTCATAAGGCGAGCTTACAAACTCCAAAGAAAGTGCTGGATTATTTGAACAGTAATGAAATTTATAACAAGACCAGGGAAGTTGTGGTCGAAGAAACCAGGCTAAGAATACAAAGAAACGATACGAGCATTAAATATATAGACGACGTTTTTATTGAGTTGGCGGGAAAGAACGATCAAGATGATAAACAAACGGGAGAAGTAAATTTCAAGGTGCAGCAACACGATAATTTGCACCATTTAATGGAAAAGAAGAGAGAAATCATCGAGGAAAATGAAATGTTGAAAAAAGAACTCATTAAATACGATAATGTGGTAACTCTTATCAACGAACCATATTTCTATGGGAAGACTTCCTTCTTGGACAAAAAGAAAATAATACTTCCTGTACTCCTGGTATTCTTGTATGTAGGCTTTTTTGTTGTTCGCAACATGTACAGAAAAGGAAGAATGTACTCAAAGCAAGAAGAGTAGTTATAGCCATATACCCGAATTGTCTTGCTTCTAACATAGCATGATGATGACGCGGGTTCAGTCAGTTATAAAGATCTTCCCGGAAATCGAAGCCAAGCTGCTCACTGTGATGTTGACAACCTATACCAATGATGCTACTGGATAAATTAAAGGATCTGTTAAGTAACAAGATGGTGTTTCAAAGCATCAATGTTCTCGGCTTGCGAGTTGCTGGGATGCTATTGTTCTTTGCCCTCACCCTTTTTCTTACCAATAACTTTGAAGCCTCCCTGGTGGGTCAATACGATTTCAGCCGTGCTTTACTTATTTTCCTTGGTGGTATTTGTGTGTTTGGAATGCACCAATCTGTGATTTACTATGCCGGATATTTAAAGGCAAAGGAATCGCTGGCATATATGAAACGCTTATATAAAAAAATGGTGGTGATCGTGTTTTCGATCGCCTTTGTTTTTTTTTTAGCAGTATTAGGTATTGCGCCTTCGTTCATTGATGGTCTTTTCGACAAAGAGGTGTCGCAATTGGTGACATATTCGGTCTTCGCTTTATTCTTCTACGGAATTACGCTACTGAATATCGATGTGTTCCGAGCGATTCAAAAGATATATGTTTCAGAATTCTACAGGAATGTGATGCGCTACGCCGTATTCTTTGGAGCGATTATCTATCTCTATTATAGCGGAAATCCTCAATTTCTTGTTGAGGTATTTTTACTCAATTTTGCTTTTCTTGCAATGCTTTCAACGGGATACTTATTATTCTATTTCTCAAAGATGAATATTGAAAAGGTTTCGGAAGTAATCACATATAAGCAAATATTAAAGCGGTCTGGCCCCATGGCTATCAGTGCCATAACCTATCTACTCATGCAAAGTGTGGATGTTATCCTTTTAAGTAAATACAGCAGCTTTGAACGAGTTGCATTTTACTCGGTGGCGATTAAACTTACCACGGTATTGTCGCTTGTGCTAGCTTCGGTAAACACCGTATATGCGCCGTCCTTTGCTGAATGGTACAACCTGAACGACCTCAGCAGTTTACGTGAAGGACTTAAGCGATCTACCCGCCTTATTTTTCTCTTCACATTTCCCGCCATTATTGTTGTGCTGGTATTTTCAAAAATGATATTGGGATTTTTTGGCCCTGATTATATTGAAGCTCAATGGGCCCTTATCATTTTGTTGATCGGGCAAGCAGTAAACGCATTGTGCGGATCGGTGGGCGTGTATATGAATATGACGGGAAAACAGGTAATATTTCAACGAATTTTGGTCACCGCCTTCTCTATAAATATTGTTTTGAATCTGATCCTGATTCCTGTTTACGATCTGTTGGGAGCTGCAATTGCAACAACCATTTCAACAGTATTCTGGAATGTCGTGACAACGGCGTATATCTATAAAAAAGATAAAATGATAACCTTTTTAACCATAAAATGAAACAGGTGCTGGTTGACTTCTTTGTGATAGGTGTTGCTCGAGGAGGGACTACTTCGCTGTATAATTATTTACAGCAGCATCCGGCAATTTTTCTTCCTAAAGTTAAGGAGTGTAACTTCTTTTCTGAAGTGGATTCCCTCGATAAAGAAGTGTATCTCAAACCGGAGAAGAATAAAGAATACCATATGAAGATCATACAGGATGAAGCTGTTTACTTCAGTTTGTTTGATAACGCCTTGGATTCGCAACTCAAAGGAGAGATAAGCCCCTCTTATTTATGGGACAGGAACACCGCGGAAAGAATTTTTAATCACAACCCTAACGCCAATTTATTGATAAGCCTTCGGAACCCAATTGAACGGGCACATAGTCATTATTTAATGAATTATCAGACGGGGCACGAAAAAGAATCCTCCTTCGAAGATGCTTTAAAAGCGCCGAAGAACAACATTTGGGGAGGTGGAAACATGTATTTGGAAATGGGGATGTATTACGAGCAATTGAAACCCTATTACGATCGCTTCAATTCAGAAAATATTAAAGTTATAGTGTCCGAAGAATGGACGCGGAATAATGGCGAAGCACTGAATGAAATTTACAATTTTTTAGGGCTTCAATCATTTGATGCTCTCGAGGTAGATACAGCGCATAATGCGGCAAAACAGATAAAGAATAAAGGCTTATTGGCGTTTCTTAGATTGGAGAAAATTAAGCGGCCTCTTAAGTGGCTGCTTCCTGAAAAAGCAAAGGACAAGCTTAAAGACCGTTGGTTTTATAAAGAAGGGGAAAAGCAATGCTTAGATCCGGAAACATATCGCCGGCTGGAGGATCACTTCAGGGAAGATATTCGTAAGACCGAGGATCTTACGGGCCTTGATCTAAGTGGAAAATGGCGTATTAGGAATAACAGCAACTTGAAGACGATAGAATGATAAGCCCCAAACATAAAACTCTTTTTGTGCATATTCCGAAAGTCGCAGGTCAAAGTATCGAGACGATTTTTTTACAGGACTTGGGGCTTAGCTGGGACGAAAGGCACGAATTACTTCTTCGTAAGAAGAAAAATAATGAAGCAGGGCCTTATCGGCTGGCACATTTGAAAGCAAAGGAATACCTGGAGTATAATTATATAGACAAAGAAACGTTTGATAGCTATTTCAAATTTTCATTCGTGCGAAATCCATATAAGAGACTCCTTTCTGTATATAATTATTTGGGGTATTCAAGGATCATATCCTTTACGGATTTCGTCGGTAAGGTAGTGAAGAAAGCATTGGAAAGAGATGACTTTTTTTACAGTCCGCAATATGAATATTTATACGACGAAGGCAAACTAATGATGGACTTCGTGGGTAAATTAGAGAATATCAAGGTTGACATGAAACAAGTCTTGATAAAAACCAGGCTTGCGGGAAAAGAAATTCCTCATGTAAATAAATCGGAAAAAGGCCTGAAAAGAGGACTTGCCGCGCTCATAAAAACACCACGGCTCTGGACGAGAATCAAATTTCGGAGTTTATTCTCTACACGGAGAAAGTTGAATTTAAACGAAGAAGAACGGGCACTCGTGTACGAACTTTATCAGAAGGATTTTGAGTATTTTAATTATGAACCATAAGAAGAACATCTTATTTATCAGCATTGCCTGCGATATGTACGGATCTTCTAAGGTTCTGCTATCCCTGGTACTGCAAATGAAGCAGGACAGTGAAGAATACAACCCGATCGTCTGCCTGCCACCGGAAGAGGGCCCTCTCCGGCAAAACCTTATCAATGCCGGAATACAAATAATAGAAATGCCCGTTGTTAAGCTTACCCGTTCAATGTTGAAATCACTCAATTTTATTGGGCTGTTCCGGGAATACTTCAGGGCCAAGAAAGTATTTAGGCAGGAAACCAGGGGAATTACAGTGGACGCTATTCAGTCCAATACACTGGCGACTATGTTTGGTGCCATGTATTGTAAATTTCGAAAGACTAAACATGTGATCCATGTTCATGAGATAATGGATCGACCAAAAATTGCGAGCTTCTTTTTCAAGATGGTTCTGAAGTATTGCTGCGACGAAATTGTATATAATTCAGAGGCAACTGCCGAATTTTATAACGGAATGGCCCCAACTTTAAAGAATAAGTCAGCAACCATAGTGAATGGGGTTGATAGAAATCGAGGGGTAATTTCGGAAGAAGAACGGTCAAAGATTCGTACGGAAATGTTTCGATCTTCTCCGGAGGAGTTCATCATTGGATTGTTGGGCCGTTTTAACAGGTTGAAAGGTCACCAGGTCACACTGGAAACCTTTAAAGAGATATATGAAGAATATCCTAAGCTGAAATTGTGTTTTATAGGTTCTCCCCCACCGAACCAGGAACATTTTTTGGTTAACTTACGAGAGCGTATTGCATCGATGGGATTAGATAAAAGGGTTCAGATTATGGGTTTTCAGGATGATGTTTTTGCAATACTTGAAGCACTGGATCTTGTCGTTGTCCCCTCTACTGAACCTGAGTCCTTCGGACTTGTAGTTGTTGAAGCCATGTTGGCTGGCACGGCCGTTATTGGTTCTGACATAGGTGGGATTTCAACGATTATAGACCATGGGAAAACCGGCTTGCTATTTGAACCGAACGATAAAAATGAATTTAAGAATGCCATTGTTTCTTTACTAAACGATGGATCTTTAAAAGCAATGATGGAGAAAAAAGCAATGGATAAAGCAAAGATTGCATTTTCATCGGAAGCAATGTTTCAAAAGTTTAACCTTTTGTACCGTAAAATAATATAAATGGGACAGTGGTTTTATAAAATATGCCTTGTTGTACTTATCTGGTCGATTCAGACGGCAAATATTGAGTTGTCCTTTGGAATAGCAGCCTTCGTTACTTTGGCATCATTCCGAACAAAACTATCCAGCCAGGCATTGTTGCTAATCATAATACTGTTCTTCCTGGTTATCATTGGGTCAATTTCGGTATTTTCTCCGGAGAATGATTATTACTTCTTCCTAAAAGACCTTATATATTTCACCAGGCCTATACTGGTGATACTTGCGGGATATTTCCTCACCATGCGCTTCAAGAATAAGATGTCTTTTTTGAATATCATTGTTTTGATGGGGTTTTATTTTGCATTCGTACACGCCCTGAGTTTTATTATATACTTCAATATAATTCCAGGCCATACCAGCGGTATTAGGAATATTTTCGGGCGCTATAATCATGTGGAAACCGCCGCATTGTTGTTGATAATTTGCGTTAAAGACCTTCCTGTAAAAAGGTCGCGTTACAAGTTCTTTTATCAGGCGTTTGTTGCCTGTCTTGTATTATCGTTCTTGTTGTATATGTCCAGAACCATGATCATGGTAGTATTTGTAGGTTCGCTGGCGTACTATGGTTATTTGAAATTGAACAGAAAGGGAACTATTGCATTGGTATCGTTTATGATCGTCGGGGCTGGATTTGCCTTGTTCCTGCAGGCCTATGATCCCCCAACGGAAAATCCGGGGGTTGTGGATGGGCTGCTTCTGAAAATTAAAAATTCGGTGAACGAAAGTTTCAGTCTTGGGAATATCAATGTACAGGATCTGGACCGCAGGGAGCTATGGAAGCATTGGCGGGCATATGAGGCTTTTAAAGTATATCAGGAAATTGAAGCAGAAAAGCTGTGGGTCACCGGACAAGGATTTGGTTCTACGGTCGACATTGGATTCGAAGCCCGGTTAGACGGAGAACTCACACAGCATCTGTCACTTACACATAACGGATTTGCTTACTTATTTCTAAAGACGGGTGTACTGGGTTTATTGATCTATTTTGTCATGATACTTTATTTATATTCTTTTTCTTATTCTCCCAGAAGAGGAACCATGGCAGATATTGGAAACAATCTGCTTGTAGCCACAACATTTTATATTCTGATCACCAGTTTTGTGGTCACCGGAATTTTTAAACCTTACGACATGGCAACACTGCTCATTGGAGCAGCATTTGCCCTTAAACAATTAAAACCAAGTGAAGATAGCGATACTGGGGACCAGAGGGATACCTAATACTTATGGAGGCTTCGAGCAATTCGCAGAGTTCTTTTCGGTATTTCTGAAAGAGAAGGGACACGATGTGTATGTCTATTCTTCAAGTTCCCATGAATATCAGGACAAAGAATACAAAGGTGTTAAACTGGTCCATTGTAAAGATCCGGAGCACAAGATCGGAACCGTGGGACAATTCATTTACGATTTCAACTGCATCCACGATGCCAGGAAGAGGAACTTCGATATAATTCTTCAACTGGGATATACAAGCAGTTCGATATGGAGAAGATATTTGCCCAGGAAATCCATGATTGTAACCAATATGGACGGCCTGGAATGGAAAAGGACCAAGTTCTCGAAAAAAGTGCGGAGATTCCTTAAATATGCCGAGTCCCTGGCAGTAAAAGGGAGTGATCACCTCATAGCCGACTCCCTGGGTATTCAAGACTATTTAAAACAGAAGTATGATGTAGAATCCAGGTATATTCCGTACGGGGCCACTGTATTTTCTAATCCGGATGCTTCTGTAATTAACAATTACGGCCTGAAACCATTTAAATATAACATGCTTATTGCCCGCATGGAACCGGAAAATAGTATTGAGATCATTTTGGATGGTGTTGTGAGTAGTGGCAGCGAGGAAACATTTCTTGTTGTAGGGAAGCACGACGTAAATAAGTTCGGTGTATATCTGAAAGAGAAATTCAGGGCGAATGAAAACATCAAATTCCTGGGCGGAATATACAATCAGGACCATTTGAACAATCTGCGGCATTATTCGAAGTTATATTTTCATGGACATACGGTTGGTGGAACAAATCCCTCTCTTCTTGAAGCCATGGGAAGTAATTCTTTAATCGCAGCACACAACAATAAATTCAATGCTGCAATATTGGGGGAAGACGCTTTTTATTTCAGTAGTGCTGATGAAGTAGCGTCTGTTCTGAAAAAAGTGCTGAGCAAGAATGATTATCAGGACGCTCTTATCCATAATGCGGAGAAAATAAAGACAATGTATAGTTGGGAACTAATTAATAAGACCTATTTGGACTTCTTTGAAGAAAAATATGCAACGTATAAGTAAGATAGTAAGCTCTCCACAAGCCTATTGGGTGCTTTTATCAGCACTTTTAATATCGTTGCCCTTACCTTATGGATTTAGCACTGGTATTCTTATTGCGTTGCTCGCCTCATCGTTACTCTCCGCTCGTTATCATAAGTTGTCTTTTCAAAAGATTTACCTGGTTCCGATATTATTTTATGTTCTAATGGTATGTTCCCTGTTTTGGACCAGTAGCGTGGAAAATTCCCTGCGCGGGTTGGAGCGACAATTGGCCATGGTACTAATTCCTGCTGCTTTTTTCTTGATGCCCGAGTTATCAATAAAAATACGCGATAAGATCTTCTATGCATTCGCAGTGGCGCTTACGATGTTCGCGATATTCTTCATAGGAGCGGCCTTTATTGAATATCTTGAAAATTCCAATATCAATAGATTTTTTTATCATGCATTGGTCTCGCCGCTGGAGCTAAATGCCATATATCTATCGGTAATGGTATCATTGAGCGGACTATTTCTTTTGTTCAACCAACCTAAGTCGTTAACTACCATACTACTTCTGCTCATTCATGCGATCTTTCTCATTTTACTTGCGTCTAAAGTGATAATTGTTATTACAGCACTAGTGGCTGTATTTGGGATTGTGAGAACGTTCAAGCGGTCAAGAATACTTCTTCTCTTACCCGTTCTTTTAATTGGTGTGATCCTGCTAATGGTGACGTCAAATCCTGTTCGTGAAAGGTTTGAAAGGGAATTTACAGTTTCGGACGTCAAAGAAGTAATGGAATGTGAACGATTTGATAAAGTATACGACTGGACGGGAACCACGATACGATTATTTCAAGCCAGGATATTTGTAGAGATGCTCGATGAAGACTCGGCTTATCTTACGGGTTATGGTATCAATAACTCCAAACATAAAATAATTGAAAAGCAAAAGCAGTATAACCTTTGGCAGGGTTATTACGAGTATAATTTTCACAATCAGTACATTCAGGCTTTTGCCGAATTAGGCATTTTCGGATTTATTTTCCTACTCATATTACTGGGATCAATTTTCAAGGAGTACCTCAGAACAAAAGATATGTTATTCTTAAGTTTGTTTCTTGTTATGCTCGTTGTTTTCCTGACCGAATCTTATATCTGGCGGCAGAGAGGCCTGTACCATTTTCTTGTATTTTTCTGTTTGCTTTTTAAAGTATCTGCCATTCCATCGAAGTCCGGGACAGAATCTTAATTCACATTGAAAGGAATAAGCAAGGGAGTCTGTACCCTGTTTTACTTAAAATTATATGTAAATTGCAGGCCAACAGACTTCCGTGAGCATTACGTATAAGTATGAATCGGGTCATCGGTAATATCTGAAATGAAAGTCTTATTAAGAGCAATCTATCCGTATATATATCTGCTGCTGTTTTTAACGATACCCTTCGATAATTACGTACGGGTATTACCAAATATCTTAATGGCCGCATTACTGGCTATTTTTCCTTTCATTGTTACCAGGAACGATCTTACGAAGCTAAGGAAAGCTCCTACGATTGCGTTTTTAATATTCTTGATATATCTCGTTATTAATTCACTGGTCTTCAATAGGATTGATGAGGATTTTGTTACTATAAAAAAAATTGGCTTAGCTGTAGGATTGGCGATTTTATATATTCCAGTTCAGGACCGTCGGAAAATTAGTCTTGCTATCATTTTTTCGTCCCTGGCGGCCATCGTGTTTTCTATAGTGAAGATTGTTATCATTATAAATGTGTCTGAAGACATTGCTCTTGGATATTCACGAGAAGTAATTGAGGCATTATTAATAGACCGGCTTTATCTGGGAATGCTTAGTATCCTAAGTGTGTTGGTTTCATATCAGGCAATTACAAAAAGATTTCATCCTAACAATCAGTATCACCTTATCAATATCATAATAAATGTGCTGTTTGTTTTTCTAATGGTTTCAAAAATAGCCATTGTAGTTATGGGAGCCTTATTTGTGATCCGGCTGTTTTATAGCAAGAAAAAAATGTTCAGGGTATTTGCGGTAATCATTGCGATAGCATCAGCAACCGTTCTTTTCGTTTCAATAAGAAATATAGATAATAATCATGCTTCCGTCACCACTGTTAATCCAGCAGATAGATCATTTCTGGAGAATACGGTAACATGGGAATTGAGAACAACAGTTTGGAAATGCGGATATCAGGTAGCCAGAGCTCAAGGAGTTATTTTTGAAGGCCTCGGCTTTAATGAGACAAGGGAATCCCTTATAGACTGTTACGAAAATACGATTGAAAATAACTGGAAAAAGAACAAATATGTAGAAATGGGATATAACTCACATAACCAGTTTATAGACCTGTATCTGAATTATGGCCTTTTTGCGCTAATCCTTTTTGTGGCATTCTTATTAATCGCCTTTGTAAAATGCAAGAAGCATTATTTCGCTATGGCGATGTTAGTTACAATGGTAAGTTATTTACTTGTTGAGAATGTATTCCACAGACAGATAGGTGCATATTATATTGGGTTCATACTTATCGTTCTCCTTTCGAGGAATTTTCTAGGTCAAATCAATTCAGTAAAAGAAGATTAAAATAAAGGCATGTTGTATTTTTGCACCCGTGGAAATTGAGCATACGAAGTAAAAAGTAAGAGAATAAAAAACTATGAAAATAGCAGTAATTGGAACAGGATATGTTGGATTGGTTACAGGAACCTGTCTTGCTGAGACAGGAAATGATGTGATCTGTGTTGACATAGATACGGAAAAGATCGAGAAGATGCGCCAGGGAATCGTTCCTATCTATGAACCACATTTGGATGTGTTGTTTGAAAGGAATATTAAGGCGGGCAGATTGCAATTCACTACATCTCTGGACGAAGGGCTCGAGCATGGCGATATAATATTCCTGGCCCTGCCCACTCCTGAAGATGAGGACGGTTCGGCGGATTTGTCTTATGTGCTCAATGTTTCAGAAGAAATTGGAAAGAGAATCACCCGCTATAAAGTAATAGTAGACAAAAGCACCGTCCCGGTGGGAACAGCCGAAAAAGTGCATGCTGTAATTTCGGAGAACGCAAAGACCGAGTTCGATGTGGTATCCAATCCTGAATTTCTTAGGGAAGGCCTTGCAGTAGATGATTTCCTCAAACCAGAGCGAATTGTCGTTGGATCGAGTAGCGAGCGAGCCACCCAATTAATGAAAAAATTATACGGCCCATTCGTACGTTCCGGAAATCCAATCATTATAATGGATGAAAAGTCTGCAGAACTTACCAAATATGCTGCCAATTCATTTTTAGCCACCAAGATCACATTTATGAATGAGATCGCTAATTATTGCGAAAAAGTAGGTGCGGATGTGGACAAAGTACGTGTAGGGATGGGAACTGATTCCAGAATTGGGAAACGTTTTCTGTTTCCCGGGATAGGTTATGGAGGTTCTTGTTTTCCAAAAGATGTTAAAGCATTGATCCATGCGGGATCCCTCGTGGATTATGAATTCCAGATACTGGATTCGGTAGTTAGAATTAACCATATTCAAAAGCGCATCCTTATTCCGAAAATATCCGAATATTTCAACAATGAATTGAAGGGTAAGAATGTCGCGATTTGGGGTTTGGCATTTAAACCCGAAACTGATGATATCCGGGAGGCCCCTTCAATTAGTGTAATGGAAGAATTGCTTTCTAAAGGAGCTAGTCTTTCTGTATTTGATCCGGAAGCCATGCCGAACATTAAAAAACAGTTTGGAGATAAATTAACTTACGCTGATAGCATGTACGATGCCATTGAAAATGCCGATGCCCTGGTAATTTGCACCGAATGGAGCATATTCCGATCACCGAGCTTTTCTAAAATGAAGTCACTTTTAAAGGAGCCTGTCATTTTTGATGGCCGTAATATCTACCAGGTAGAGGAAATGGCCAAAGAAGGATTCAAATATGTTTCCATTGGCAGGAACGAAGCAAACTAAGACTATGAATAACAAAAAGAAAAGAGTGTTGATCACAGGAGCTGCCGGATTTTTAGGCTCACACCTATGCGATAAGTTTATCGAAGAAGGCCACGATGTGGTTGGTATGGACAATCTTATTACCGGAGATCTGAAGAATATAGAACATCTTTTCAAGCGGCCTGACTTCGAGTTTTATCATCATGATGTAACTAAGTTTGTGCATGTCCCCGGAAACATTGACTATATCATGCATTTTGCATCTCCGGCCAGCCCGATCGATTACTTGAAGATCCCTATCCAGACGTTAAAGGTGGGCTCCCTGGGAACCCATAATTTGCTGGGACTTGCCAAACAAAAGAAGTCACGAATCCTTATTGCTTCCACATCCGAAATATATGGTGATCCACTTGTTCACCCGCAAAGTGAAGATTATTATGGAAATGTAAACACCATTGGTCCCAGAGGGGTGTACGACGAGGCGAAACGATTCCAGGAGTCTATTACCATGGCATATCACCGGGTTCATGGGCTTGATACACGAATTGCCAGGATATTTAATACTTACGGCCCGAGAATGCGGCTCAATGATGGCCGGGTGATCCCTGCTTTCATTGGACAGGCATTGCGCGGAGAGGATCTCACGGTTTTTGGAGACGGAAAGCAAACCCGTTCCTTCTGTTACGTCAGTGATCAGGTGGAAGGTTTGTACAGGTTATTAATGAGTGATTATGAGCTGCCGCTCAATATAGGCAACCCGGATGAAATAACGATACTGGATTTTGCCGAGGAAATCATTAAACTAACGGGAACAGAGCAGAAAATAGTTTTCAGGGAATTACCGAAAGATGATCCGCTGCAAAGACAACCGGATATTACGAGGGCCAGGGAAGTTCTTGGTTGGGAACCTAAGGTTTCGCGCACAGAAGGAATGAAGAAGACGTTTGAATATTTCAAAAACCTCACAGATGAGGAATTATATAACAGCGAGCACAAAGATTTTACCAAGCATAACAGGCTTTAAAAATGATCTATAGGACTGGAAGATATTCAGGTTATTTGAGGCCCATATCATATCTCATTGATTTGGCGATCATCCATGTCTTGGCCTATCAGTTCTTTAGTAGTAGTTTTCATTTTATAAATTATGTAGTATTCATAACCGTGGCCTGGATCGTTATTTCACTTCGATCCCGTTTTTATGAGATCTTTCGGTTCACGCGATTAACCACAATTCTGTCTCTGGTAGGCAAACAAGGGGTGCTTTTCTTGTTATTGGTCTTTGCTTTTTTCGGATTTTACAGGGAGTTACAAGTGGAACCTTTATCGATCTTCCGATATGTTTTACTGGTAATTCTTTATATCACTATTGTTAAGGTTGGGATCTATTATCTACTGAAAAAATACAGGGTTATTTTAAGAGGAAACCTCAGAAGGGTAGTGATCGTTGGTTTAAATCAAAAAACGGATCAGTTGCGGAAATTTTTTGATGACAATCCGGAATATGGATATAAACTTCTAAATATTTTCGACTTAAGTGGCCCGGAAAAGGTGAGTATTGAAGACTGCCTGGAGTATATAAATGAAAACAAAATTGATGAGATATATTCGTCGGTAGGAGAACTAAGCAATGAAGAACTTACTAAACTTATTGATTATTCCGATAATAATCTGAAAATTCTGAAATTCCTACCGGACAATAAAGAGATCTACAGCAAACGTCTCGATTTCACCTATTATGGCTACCTGCCTATTCTGTCTATGCGGAAAATTCCGATAGAAGAACCATTTAATAAATTTATAAAACGAGGATTCGATATACTGCTTTCGCTTATTATCATTGTTGGGATACTGTCCTGGCTCACCCCGCTACTTGGACTCATAATCAAACTGGAATCTAAAGGCCCTATCTTCTTTAAACAGAAGAGAAACGGACTGGATTACCAGGAATTTTATTGCTATAAGTTCCGTTCGATGCGTCCAAATCCAATGGCCCATCTTCACCAGGTGCAGAAGAATGATCCGCGGGTAACTAAGATTGGGAGGATCATTCGTAAGACTAGTATCGATGAGCTTCCTCAATTCATTAATGTGTTAAAAGGCGAGATGAGTGTTGTGGGCCCAAGGCCGCATATGGTAAGCCATACGCATATGTATGCTGAGCGCATCGATAAATTCATGGTGCGTCATTTTGTGAAACCCGGGATTACAGGATTGGCCCAGGTAAGTGGATACCGAGGGGAAGTCGAAGATGAGAATCATATAATCAACAGGGTTAAATACGATATTTTTTATCTTGAAAACTGGTCTTTATTCCTGGATCTGAAGATCGTCTTCCAAACCGTATACAATGCAATTAAAGGAGACAAAAGAGCATACTAATGATAAAAGCTCACCGCTTATCTCCATTATAACACCGCTTTATAATGCGGAATCATTCGTTTCTGAAACTATTAAAAGTGTCCTTAATCAAACCTATTCAAATTGGGAACAGATTATTGTTAATGACGCGTCCACCGATGCATCTTTAAGCATAGTAAAAAGATTTGCCCAAAATGATGAAAGAATCCGTATCGAAGATCTATCCAATAACAAAGGGGCAGCCTATTGTAGAAACCTGGCGACCGATCTGGCCCGTGGAACCTATATAGCCTTTCTCGATTCTGATGACCTGTGGCATACTGAGAAACTGGAGAAGCAGGTAGCATTTATGATTAAGAATAAATGCGATGTCTCTTATACCAGCTATCTGCATATTGATGAGTCCGGGAATAGCCTGAACAAAAGAATACTGGCCCTTCCGAAACTTTCTTATAAAAAGCAACATTGCAATAATTACATCGGTAATTTAACAGGGATGTACAACGCTGAAATACTTGGAAAGATAGCCTCCCCCGATATTAGAAAACGGCAGGATTGGGCGGTCTGGCTGGAGGCCATAAAACGCAGTGGTAAACCTGCACTGGGCCTGCAGGAAGATCTCTCACTTTACAGGGTCAGGCGCGATTCCATGAGTTCAAACAAAGCGAAACTGGTAAAATACAACTACAGTTTTTACAAAGACTACCTGGGTTATTCTTCAATTAAGTCGGGATGGAACCTTATGAAATTCTTCTATGAATATTTCTTTGTGAGGCCTCGCTATATTCAAAAATTATAGGAGTGAAGTAAATTGTTTCAGCTTGCCGCGCTTACTTCGGTCTAGGATATCTTTGCGTTCAAATTCCAGTTTTAGATCATTTTCCAGGTACGTATACAAAGCATTTTTTATGGTTTCCGTCTCATTGGCCGTTAGTTCTCTATCTGAAACATATCTAATTTTAAACCGATCCAAATCCGCTTGCTCAATAACAAATTCCTTTACATTGCCATCGTCCTCTATCACACTCTTTGTAACATAATAGAAAGTTAATCCCGGGACCGTTTTCCCACCCGGCAATAGGGCCACGTCATTTGTGCGTCCAACCAGTTCTCTTAACACAGGGTCTTTGAAACCACTCCCGGGCTCAATACTTCCAGTATCTCCTATATCGTATCGTATCATCGGGTGGGCTTTATTGTATAAGGATGTGATCACAATTCTACCTTGAGTACCATGAGGAACTGGCTGGTCATTTTCGTCCACAATTTCAACGAACAGGGTTTCGCTGTTTAGAACAAATTGGCCCTCAGCATTGGTAAATGCAATGAGATCCAATTCACTGGCCCCGTATTCGTTAATGACAGGAACACCGAAAATGTTTTCCATAAGCTTCTTGTCGTCGGGATACAACATTTCGCTTGTTACAATACAATACTTTAAGGTAGGACAAACATCGGTGAGAGTGATATTTTTTGATTTTAGAAATTTGGCAAAAAGCACTATGGAACTTGTATATCCATTAATGTGATCGAATTTTTTACTTCGGAAGTGTTCCAGGAACTGCCCTAATTTGGCTTCGGAAAGATCGAATATTGGAAATCTATACCTTTTCCCCAGCCAATCTTTGAAGCGTTCTTTCTTGTAACCGATGGTATCCAGGGGAATTCCATAAAATCTCGCCTGATAAGAGGAGTGAAAGTCGATACCAAACCAACCAAACCGATCCAGGATCTCTGCCCACGTCAGTGCATGACAATAACGGTCTTTAGCAAAAATGAACGGATGTCCGCTGGATCCGGAGGTTTTATTTACGTAAACTTTCTTTTCACTAAAACCATGTGAAAGTCGCTCTTTCAACGGTTTCTGAAGGTCGCTTTTTTGCATCACAGGTATCTGGCTCCATTCAACAGTGTTTCTGTCTGCGATGAATTTCTTGTAGAACGGATTATTGTTTAAATGATAGAAGAGTATGTCCTGTCTGCTGCGAATCACGTATTCCTCGAACTTGTTCTCCGGAATGTCCTTTATATCTTCTAATGCACGCTTTGCTTCCGTTATAGGGAAGCCGTTCAGTTTCAATGAAAGTTCGAATAAATTCAACGAGAAATAATTAGGGCTTCAATTTACAAACAATTATTTTTGATGGCGAATTAAAACTTCACAGCATGAACATTCTTATCCTTGGTTCCGGAGGTCGCGAACACACCTTTGCATATAAAATATCTGAAAGCGAAAATTGCACAAAGCTCTTTGTAGCTCCCGGTAATGCTGGCACACATGCGATAGCAACCAACCTGCCTATTTCTGTAAATGACTTTGAAGCCATACGATCTGCTGTTCTCGAACACAATATTGAAATGGTGATTGTTGGGCCCGAAGATCCGCTGGTAAGCGGCATAGCCGATTACTTTGCCAAAGATGATCGGTTGAAGGAAGTAATGCTTATCGGACCGTCATCGCGAGGAGCAATGCTGGAAGGAAGTAAAGAAAGGGCCAAGGAGTTTATGATGCGGCACAACATTCCTACGGCAGCTTACGCCAGTTTTACCAGGGAAACTCTGGTTGCCGGAAAGAAATTCCTGGACACATTGCAACCGCCCTATGTGCTCAAAGCCGATGGCCTTGCTGCTGGGAAGGGTGTTCTTATTCTGAATTCACTGGAAGAGGCAAAACATGAACTCGAGAACATGTTAGCGCATAGCAAGTTTGGAGAAGCCAGTACGAAAGTTGTTATAGAGGAATTCCTGGATGGGATTGAATTAAGTGTCTTCGTGCTTACCGATGGGAAGAATTACAAAATATTGCCAACAGCAAAAGATTATAAGCGTATAGGTGAAGGCGATACGGGTTTAAATACAGGGGGTATGGGAGCTGTATCACCGGTTCCTTTCGCCGACGAAGAACTGATGCGCAAGATTAAAGAACGTATTGTGATCCCCACCGTGAATGGTATTGCCGAAGAAAAGATCGATTACAAAGGATTTATATTTATCGGACTTATAAGGGTGAACAACGAACCATATGTCATTGAATACAATGTGCGTATGGGTGATCCGGAAACAGAAGTTGTGCTGCCAAGAATAAAGACAGACCTCGTCGAACTGATGCGAGCAACTTCTCAACAAAAGCTGGATGAGATTTCCCTTGAAATTGACAAACGCTCCGCTACCACAATCATGGTGGTATCCGGCGGATATCCTGAAGCTTATGATAAAGGAAAAGTAATTTCAGGAATCTCAGAAATTCAAGACTCTATTGTGTTTCATGCGGGTACCGCTGTTAAAGATGGAGACATAGTCACCAACGGCGGGCGGGTGATCGCCATAACTTCACTGGATGAGGATTTCAGAAAAGCCATAAAAAAATCCTACCAAAATATAGAGAAACTATCTTTTGACAGGATGTATTACAGAACCGATATCGGTTTTGATCTATCCTAAGAAGGAGTGTGAAGTAGAACTGCGGTCTTCCTCTCCCCTGGTGTTCACTTCGGCCAGTTTTCGCATCCAGTAAAAGAAGGCAACCAGTCCTAAAGCAAAAAACAACCAGCTCATCACATTAGAAATCCACCAACTATCCATCTCGATGGCCCGTAGCGCATCAAACGGGGCGAAAAAATAATCAACAAATAGTGTTTCTATACCGTAAAAAAAGTCCTTCATAACTGTATCTTTATACTGCAAAAATATAAATTACCCGTAATGCTTACAAGCTTTTTCAGTAAATCTAATCCGGTTAATTTTTTAATACTGGGGGCGGTGATGGTAATTGCGTATATAATATATCAATTTACCACCCTTAATTCGGGGTTAGAATTGCTTGATATAATTGGTGTGATCGCAATTTCAGCATTGCTGGTTTTTACAATCTTGTTATTGGATTTTATTGTGAGAAAGAACAATCTTACTCGCAAGAATACTTTGTCGGTTTTCATTTTTATAGCTTTTACACTGATGGTGCCTTCAGTATTCGGGAATACTGAAATATTAATAGCAGTAGTCTGCTGTCTTTTTGCTATGAGAAGGGTTTTCAGTTTTACTTCTGAAAAAAACACGGAAAAGAAGATCCTTGACGCTTCCCTGTGGTTGTTACTGGCAAGTTTTTTTTATTTCTACAGCTTCTTGTTTTTTGCCGCAGTGTATTTTGCGATCCTGCGTAATCCAAAGACAAGCTTCAGATTTTTATTTATTCCTCCCATCGCCATATTAGCTGCATTTAGCATTGCAACCTCTTATTTTTATCTCACTGAAAATTCATTCGATTGGTTCTGGAGTATTGTTACTCCCGTTGGTCTGGATTTTTCTGCCTATAATTCTTTTGGGTTACTGATTCCTTCAGCCCTATTTCTAAGTGCAATCTTTTGGATAGGGCTGTATCGATTATTCAAGGTTAGCCGTATTATGCGGAAAGAACGCCCGAATTTCGTTGTTTTGCTTGTAATCCTGGTATGCTCGGTAGCAGTGTCGATCGTGTCTCCACAAAAGGACGGCAGCGAATTGTATTTTCTAATTTCGCCTCTCGCGATCACGATGGCAGATTACATTGAAAACCGGGAAGAGAAATACATAAGTGAAATTTTCATATGGGTATTAATGCTTTTGCCAGTGGCGCTTATTTTCATGTAATCTGCACCTTTTATTTTTGGTATTAAACAGATGAAATATAATACCTTTGCAGTCAGTAGCGGAGTTAGACTCTGTATTTTAAATTCAGCACCAAATGTTTAGTGATAAAGCGAACCAGATATTTCAGAAAGTTATAGAATTCTATCATGTTTTAGATAGAGTAGATCAACCATTTAGTAATCCTTACGATAATGAATCTCAACTTATTGAGCATTTATTATACAGAAAATGTTGGATCGATACGGTACAGTGGCATTATGAGGATATAATCCGCGACCCGAATATTGATCCTGACGCAGCATTGACCCTTAAACGCAAGATCGATGCCTCCAATCAGGATCGAACCGATACCGTTGAATATATTGACGGCTATTTCCTTGATAAATACAGAGATGTAACACCGCAGGAGAATGCAACTATCAATACCGAAAGTCCTGCCTGGGGAATAGACAGGCTGTCAATTTTGGCGCTGAAGATATATCACATGAATGAAGAAGCCAGCCGCACCGACGCCAGCCCGGAACATATTAATGCGTGTAAGGCCAAGCTCGATATACTATTAGAGCAGCGGGAGGATCTAAGTACTGCAATTGACCAACTGCTGTATGATATCTCAGAGGGATCGAAGTATATGAAAGTCTATAAACAGATGAAGATGTACAACGACGATGAGATGAATCCTGTACTGCGTAACCAGAAATAGGATGATTTAAGTTGAATTCCATACCTCCTGTGGCAATTCATTCGTTATTAAAAAGGTTCCATGACATTGCCAACTCACATACTTGTAATCCGATTCTCTGCCTTGGGCGATGTCGCAATGACGGTTCCTGTTCTCAGAGTGGTAACTGCGGCATATCCGGAAATCAAAATTACGGTAGTATCGAAAAATCAATATGCTCCTCTTTTCGATGATGTTCCCGGAGTCCAGTTTTTAGAGGCCGATGTTTATGGCAGGCACAAGGGTTTCGGGCTATTTAAATTAGCTTCTGAAGCTAAAGAATTGGGCATCGATGCGGTTGCCGACCTTCACAATGTGATCAGATCGAAAATTGTTCGCTCTACGTTGTGGGGTAGAGGTATAAAGACAACGGCTATTGACAAGGGCCGTGCAGAAAAGAAAAAATTGACCGTCGGTCAGAACCGGGAGTTGGCCCCATTAAAATCCACCCACCAAAGGTATGCAGACGTCTTCATGGAGCTTGGTTTAAAGATCGATCTGGACACTCATGTGTTTCCTGCTGCGAAGGATATTTCGCCACGTATTCATCATTTCTTCGGCTCACAGCCAAAAAAAGCTATTGGGATCGCACCATTTGCAGCTTACACCAGCAAAATGTATCCACTCCAAATGATGAAAGAAGTAATCGCGAGATTAGATTCCCTGGGTGATTATAAAATATTTCTTCTTGGTGCCGGAGCAGAAGAAGCAGACATCCTTAAAAGCATAGAGTTGGAGCATAAAAATGTGTTGAATGTTGCCGATCAGCTTACATTTGGTGAAGAATTATCCCTTATTTCAAATCTAGACTTGATGGTTTCAATGGATAGTAGTAACGGACACCTTGCTGCCATGTATGGAGTACCGGTTATTACCATGTGGGGGGTTACTCATCCTTGCCTTGGGTTCACACCATTTGAGCAACCAGCTGAAAACCAATTGTTAACCGATCGGGAGAAATTTCCTTTAATCCCAACATCGGTATATGGAAATTCATTCCCTGTAGGGTATGAAAACGCCATGGAAACCATCACACCTTCAGTGGTGATAGCAAAGATCCAGGAAATTATTGAACATTAAACATCATCATAATCGATACTCAGGGTAGGTGAGCTTGGATGTGCCTGGCAGGTAAGAATAAGGCCCTCGGCAATTTCATCATCCGTGAGTATTTGGTTCTTGCGCATTTCGGCTTTGCCACCTGTTATTCTTGCGATACAGGTACTGCAAATACCACCTTGACAGCTGTAAGGCGCATCCAGGCCGTGGTCCAAACTCGCTTGCAGTACAGAAGTGTCCTGTGGCATGGTAAAAGTTTCGGTTTCGTCATCAAGAGTTATCGTAACCTTAGTAAACCCTTCATGGGCTTCCTCCAGCTCACCTTCTTCCGTAGTAGTGAAGAGTTCGAAGTGAATGTTCTCTTTACGGGCTCCTTTTTCCTGAAGCAATTCTGAAATCGAATGAATCATCTCTTCAGGACCACATAGATAATACGCATCAAATTCGTCCTGAACTAATTTGTTTTTTAGCAGGTAATTAACAGTAGACCTATCTATTCGGCCTGTAAGACCAACGTCCTCCTTCCGGCGGCTGAAGATATATTCAGCAAAGAAGCGCTCGGGATATAATGCCTTTAACTGAGCAATCTCATTGGCGAACATGGTTTCTTCCAGCGATTGATTGCCATAGATCAAAGAGAACGTGCTGTTCGGTTCCTCTTCAAGTGCCGTGGTAATAATTGAAAGAACGGGAGTTATGCCGCTGCCGGCCGCAAGGGCAAGATAATTCCATGCATGAGAAGGATCGGGCATAAGCACAAAATTTCCTTCAGGGGGCATCACTTCAAGAGTATCTCCTGTTTTGAGATCTACATTGGCATAGGGAGAGAATGCCCCATTCTTTACTTTCTTTATTCCAATGCTTAGCTTTCCACTTCCCGGACTGCTGCATATAGAATACGCTCGACGTATCTCCGAGCCGTTGTGCCTGTGTTTTATCGTGACGTATTGTCCGGCGGTATACTCGAACTCCTTAACAAGTTCATCGGGAATTTTGAAAGTGATACAAACAGAATTTGGGGTTTCTTTTCGTACCTCGGAAATTTTCAGCAGATGGAAATCGCTCATGGCATCATTTTTTTGCAAAAATACGAATCCTAAAATTTAAATTAGAGGTGAGAACCTGCAATATCACTGAAATTTCCGCTATTTCCGAGCACAGATATTAAAAAGAAATGTATTTTTACGGTTCGATTCTTATTTTACATACTAAAAGCTAAGGTTTTAAGTTAGAATATCATATAAACCGAAACTATTTTGAAGGGCATATATAAAATTACCATTTTCTTACTGGCTGTCATTTTACTCGCTGCCTGTTCACGAAAGAAAAACACTTTTTTAAGCAGGAATTATCATGCCGTAACCGGGGAGTATAATGCCCTCTACAATGGAGGTGTTGCTTTGGAATCAGGAAAGCAGGAACTTGCGCTTACATACAGGGATAATTTCTGGGAGATACTTCCCGTGGAGAGGTTCGAACTAGAGGATGACAAGAGTCTGCCGGGAGAGTCTCAGAATCCCGATTTCAATCGAGCAGAAGAAAAAGCAGCTAAAGCCATTCAGAAGCATTCCATTTATCTCGATGGGAAAGAGTATAATCCACAGATCGATGAAGCATATATGATGCTTGGAAAGGCACGTTATTTCGATAAGCGTTTTATTCCTGCCCTGGATGCATTTAATTTTATCCTGAACAAATATCCAACCAGTAACAATATTAACCGGGCAAAGGTTTGGAAGGCGAAGTCCAATATTCGCCTGAACAATGAAGATATTGCCATAGAGAATCTTAAGAAAATGATGAAGACTGAAGAGCTGGACGACGAGGAACTCGCAGAATCTTCGGTGATCCTGGCCCAGGCTTTTGTCAACCTGGACTCTATAGACGCTGCTCTTCCTTACATCAAACTTGCATCTGAATATACCCGCGACAACGAATTACGAGGACGGTATGCATATATTAAGGGTCAGATCTATAATCGTCTTGACCTTAAAGACAGTGCCAATATGGCTTTCGATGAGGTTATCGAACTGAATCGAAAATCTCCTCGTGTGTACATGATCAATGCCTATATTGAAAAGGCCCGAAACTTTAACTACGATAAGGAAGACCGTGTCGCCTTCCTGGAATTACTCTTCGACCTTGAGGAGAACCGCGAGAACAGACCTTTCCTGGATCGGATATACAACCAGATTGGAGAATACTATAAGAGCACTGAGAATATTGATACGGCGATAATCTATTACAATAAATCCATTAAGAATTACAAGGATGACCGTGTCATGCAATCTGTGAATTATTCTACGCTCGCCGAGATCAATTTTGATAAGGCCTTGTACAAGAGAGCTGGTGATTACTATGATAGTACCTTAACTTTTATGGATCCTAAAACGCGCCCATGGAGGCGTGTTAAAAAGAAGCGCGAGAATCTGGATGATGTTATAAAATATGAGGACATCGCAACGCTTAATGATAGTGTCCTTCGATTGGCAAACATGAGTGAGTCCGAGCAATTGGCTTTCTTTACCGAATATACCGACAGGTTAAAACAAAAAGCAATTGATGATTCAATAGCAGCGGTTAAACTGGAAAAACAGATCGCTAATAACGAGTTTTACCAAAAGAACAAAACCGGGAATAATAAGGAGCAAAGCGGAGGAAAATTCTATTTCTACAACTCAACAACGGTTGCTTATGGGAAACAGGAATTCAGAAGGATCTGGGGGGACAGAAAACTAGAGGATAACTGGCGTAGATCCGACAGGAAAACGTCAGGCATCACTGAAGAAGTGGTGGTTGAGGAGGATACTCCCATTTCGGAAAACGAACGCTTTAAGCCGGAAACGTATATCGCATTAATTCCAAGTGACGAAAAGGTGATCGACAGTCTTACGAAAGAACGGAATTTTGCCTACTACCAGTTAGGTCTCATTTACAAGGTAAAGTTTAAGGAATATGGCCTGGCTGCAAACCGACTTGAGAAACTGCTTACGTATAACCCGGAAGATCGATTAATTCTTCCGTCTAAATACAATTTGTATAAGATCTATCAACAATTGGAACGTCCTGCGCTGGCAGATAAATACAAAAATGATATTATTAACAATCATCCGGAATCTCGCTATGCGGAGATATTATTGAACCCCGATGCGATGCTGGCCACGGATGAATCAAGCCCGGAATTCAAGTATAAGGCTCTGTATGCTGAATTTGAAGCTCAAAATTATCAGCAAGTGATCGAAACGGCCGAAGAGTACATCACACTATACAACGGTAATGACATAATACCCAAACTGGAGATGCTGAAGGCGACAGCACTCGCAAGACAGGATGGCTTTGAGGCTTACAAGAAGGCCTTGAATTTCATTTCACTCAATTATCCGAATTCTGAAGAGGGTAAAAAAGCCCAGGAGATTTTCTCCACGGTATTACCAAAATTGGCTGTAAAGGATTTTGTGCCAGATGACGCCAGCGAGGAATGGAAAGTGGTATATGAATTTAATGTTACTGAAAGAGAATCTGCTGAAAAGCTTACCGAAAAACTTGATAAATTCCTAACGGAAAGAAGATACGACACCGAAATGTCTACTTCTATAGATTACTACAATCCGGAAACTATACTCGTGATCATTCACGGACTGAACACTAAACTTGGTGCCAGAGGCATAGCCGAGGTACTCAATGAAGACAAGAAATATAAAATTAAAAAACCATTTTTCGAAATATCATCTCCCAATTACAAGATCGTTCAGATACATAAAAACCTGGATGAGTATTTGAAAGCTGATACTGTCGAATAGAAAACGTTAATCCCCACTAATAAACTAACTATGTTTTCAGACAAAAAAGACAAAAAGAATATGGAACCAACAGCAAGCCAAAACAGAATTAATGAAGGAACTAAACTAAAAGGAGATATCCAGTCTAAAGGATTTTTCCGTATAGATGGTGTTATCGACGGAAACGTGAACACCCCGTCTAAAGTAGTCCTTGGAAAGACAGGTGTAATCACTGGAACCCTAACCTGCGAAAATGCAGATATTGAAGGAACCTTCGACGGGAAACTTGATGTTACCGGAACGCTAACGCTTAAAGCAACAGCTCGTATTACAGGAGATGTTGTTGTAGGTAAATTGGCGGTCGAGCCTGGCGCAACCTTTAATGCGTCATGTGTAATGAAAGGTTCTGAGAAAGGTAAAGCTACTTCTGCCTCTGATAACGCTTCAGCAGAGACCAAAAAATCTCAAAACCACCCTTTTGACCGAACCCAAAGAATCCAAAAACCAAAAACGGAACAGCAGACTTAACAGCTACGCCCGTTTCTCGGGAATAGCTTTTCAAATGATTGTCATTATTCTGCTGGGCACCTTAGGGGGCCTTAAACTGGATGAAATATATCCTAATGAATATTCCATCTTTACAATCATTTGCAGCTTGCTGGCCGTTGGAATATCGATGTATTTCGTAATCAAACAGGTAACTGATTTTTCAAAAAAACAAGATAAAGATTCATGAAGCGTGATCTTCCTTTCTTTCTAATTAAATTAATTGGTATTACTGCCCTTTTGTTCGGAATTCACTACTATGTTTTTACCGTTTTGTTTTCTGACATTGTCTTGTATTTTCCTCTGTGGGTCATTTATTTATTCAATGCAGGACTGGTTTTACTGGTATTCCTTATTATTCGAATTCAAATGGCCAGGGGATACACGAAAACCTATAATCTCTTCCTAATTCTTACCATATCCAAAATGGCTTTGGCGATTGTTTTTTTGCTTCCGTTATTTGCCGGAAAAGCAGAGAACGCTGTTGTCGATGTATCCAATTTTTTTATTCCCTATTTTCTCTTCCTGGTCTTCGAGATTTTTCAGCTGAATATTTTTTTCAAAAAGGAGGAAACAAACTAATTTATAATTTGTCAATTCATTTACTATTAGTACATTTGCACCGAATTTCAGAACCGCAAACGCACTACATTGAAAACTACTAATTTTACTATTGTTAGAAGCCTGTTTATCGGGCTGTTTTTTATTCTGTCAGCTACCTCGGTTTTAGGAGCCTCCAGTACTTCTTCGAGTAAAGAGGAAGGGGAGGAAAAAGAGTTTGATGTAACTGAAATGATCATGCACCACATTAAGGATTCGCATGATTTTCACATTTTAGACTGGAATGGCCACGCGGTGTCATTTCCGCTTCCTGTGATCTTATGGACGGACAATGGATTGGTTTCTTTTATGTCAAGTGAATTCCACCATGATGATGCGGGGACTGTAGTGGTTGAAAAGAATGGGCAGAAATTCGTGAAATACCATGAAGAGATTTATTACGCTTCAGAAACTGCAAATGCCGATGGAGCCTATATAATGTTGGAAGAGGGAGATCATCCTTCAAATGCACATCCAATCGATTTCTCCATCACCAAACTAGTTTTTTCGATGTTCCTTTCTATCGTATTAATACTGCTGATATTTGGAGTTTCAGCCAGGAAATACGACAAGGTTGGTGTACCCAGAGGGATAGCCAAATTTACTGAACCGTTAGTGGTTTTCATTCGTGATGAAGTAGCTATTCCGAATATAGGTGAAAAGCACTATCACAAGTATATGCCATTCCTGCTAACGTTGTTTTTCTTTATATGGATCAACAACCTGATGGGGTTGATACCTTTCTTCCCCTTCAGTGCGAACTTAAGTGGAAATATAGCCTTCACCCTGGTATTGGCTTTCATCACATTCACTATTACAACGCTTAAAGGGAATAAAGACTATTGGAAACATATTTTCTGGATGCCCGGAGTTCCGGTTTTCCTGAAACCATTCCTCGCATTGATTGAATTTGCAGGAATATTTATAAAGCCCGTTTCCCTGATGATCCGATTGTTCGCGAACATCACAGCGGGACATATTATTGTATTAAGTCTGATATCGCTGATCTTTATCTTCGGTACTGTCTGGATCTCACCGGTTTCGGTATTCTTTTCAGTATTCATTAGTGTGATCGAGGTATTAGTTGTTGCCATTCAGGCATATATATTTACCATGCTATCGGCCCTGTATATAGGTTCGGCCATGGAAGAACACGCACATTAATTAATCTTTAATAAATAAACACTATGAGTAGTTTAGCATTAATTCAGGAAGCAGTTAGTTATGCTCCTTTTGCAGCAATTGGAGCGGGTCTTGCCGCTATCGGTGCCGGTATCGGTATTGGTAGAATTGGTGGATCTGCAATGGACGCAATCGCGCGCCAGCCAGAGATGCAAGGGAAAATACAGGCTTCTGCGATCGTATTACTTGCCTTCGTTGAGGCGGTAGCACTTTTCGCGGTGGTAGTAGCACTTATTGCAAAGTAAAAAAAACTCGGCGCAACGGTTGGTTGCGCCGGTTTTTGAATTTTAGTTAAAGATTATCAAAACAATAAAAAGATGGATTTAGTAACTCCGGACATTGGTTTAATTTTTTGGACATTCATATCATTTGCTGTCTTATTTTTTCTTCTGAAAAAGTTCGCCTGGAAACCTATAGTAGGTACCGTTAACGACAGAGAACAGTCGATACGTGAAGCATTGGCTTCCGCAGAGGACGCTAAAAAGGAAATGGAGAATCTTTCAGCCGACAACGAGCGCATTTTAAAAGAAGCCCGACTCGAGCGTGAGGCAATGCTAAGAGAAGCCCGAGAAATTAAGGCTAAGATGATTGCAGAAGCCGAGGACGATGCTAAAGCAAAGGCCGACAAACTCGTTGCAAATGCAAAGGAAGCTATCGAAATAGAAAAGAAAGCTGCGATTGCGGAGCTAAAGAGCCAGGTTGCTGTATTATCTGTTGATATTGCTGAAAAGGTAGTTCGTACCGAACTTTCAGATAAGGATAAGCAGCTGAAACTGGTCGAGAATATGTTAGACGACGCGACGCTAAACTAAGAAATAATGAAAGGAAGCAAAGCAGCAATCCGTTATGCGAAAGCACTATTACAGCAGGCTAAAGAAGTCAAAGCTGCTGACAAGGTATTTGCAGATATGCAGGCTGTAGCCCATACTTTAAAGGACAGCAAAGAGTTGAGATCTGTCTTGAAAAGCCCGGTTATAAAAGCTTCAGATAAGAAAGAAGCCTTATTAGAGATATTTAGTTCGGTATCGGAGGACACCAAAAATGTAATCGGTGTGCTGGTTGATAACCAAAGAGTGGCAATTCTGGGTGCAGTAGCAGACAGCTATGTGTATTTATACAATGAAGCAAAAGGAGTAAAGGTTGCGAGTGTAACAACGGCAATTCCATTGTCTGCGGCTATCGAGTCACAGGTATTGGCAAAAGTAAAAGAGTTAACAGGGAGTAATACTGTTACCCTTGAAAATACAATTGATGAGTCTATAATCGGAGGATTTATTCTTCGGGTGGGTGACCTTCAGTATAATTCAAGTATCGCGAATAATTTGAATAAACTTAAGAGAGAATTTACAGTAAATTAAAGATCCGGCAGATTAGTGCCGGTCTAAAACTTTTATAAAATGGCAGAAGTAAAACCAGCTGAAGTTTCAGCGATTTTAAAGAAACAACTTTCAGGTTTTGAAGCAACCGCTTCATTGGATGAAGTAGGAACAGTTCTTACCATTGGGGATGGTATCGCCCGAGTTTACGGACTATCGAATGCCCAGTACGGGGAATTGGTTGAGTTTGAAAATGGTTTAGAAGGAATTGTACTAAACCTGGAGGAGGACAACGTTGGGGTCGTATTATTAGGGCCATATACAGAGATCAAAGAAGGTGCTACCGTAAAACGTACACAGCGAATTGCCTCTATCAATGTTGGTGAAGGTATCGTGGGGAGAGTGGTGAATACTCTGGGTGAACCTATCGACGGGAAAGGACCTATCTCCGGCGAGACATTCGAAATGCCATTAGAGCGTAAAGCGCCCGGTGTAATTTATCGTCAGCCTGTAAATGAACCACTTCAAACAGGAATTAAGTCGGTAGATGCCATGATCCCGATTGGGAGAGGGCAACGTGAACTTGTTATTGGCGACCGTCAGACGGGTAAAACTACGGTGTGTATCGATACAATCATCAACCAGAAAGAATTCTACGATGCCGGTGAACCTGTTTACTGTATCTACGTAGCGGTTGGCCAGAAAGCATCTACGGTAGCTAACATTGCAAGAGTATTAGAAGAAAAAGGTGCACTTGCATATACTACTATTGTAGCAGCAAATGCCTCAGATCCTGCGCCAATGCAGGTTTATGCTCCTTTTGCCGGTGCTGCGATCGGTGAATACTTCCGTGATACGGGAAGACCAGCGCTTATTATTTATGATGACCTGTCTAAACAAGCGGTAGCATATCGTGAGGTATCTCTGTTACTTCGTCGTCCACCGGGACGTGAAGCATACCCCGGAGATGTTTTCTACCTTCACTCAAGATTATTGGAGCGTGCCGCCAAAGTGATTGATGACGATTCCATTGCTAAGAACATGAACGACCTTCCGGAACCGTTGAAAGGTAAAGTAAAAGGAGGAGGTTCATTAACAGCACTACCGATTATCGAAACTCAGGCGGGTGACGTATCTGCCTACATCCCTACCAACGTAATTTCGATTACCGACGGACAGATTTTCCTGGAATCTGACTTATTCAACTCCGGGGTACGTCCTGCGATTAATGTAGGGATCTCAGTATCACGTGTAGGAGGTAATGCACAGATTAAGTCGATGAAGAAAGTTGCAGGTACATTGAAACTGGATCAGGCGCAATTCCGTGAATTGGAAGCCTTTGCGAAGTTCGGTAGTGACCTTGACGCGGCAACCATGAACGTAATTGAAAAAGGTAAGCGAAACGTGGAGATCCTGAAACAGGCTCAGAACGACCCGTTTACCGTAGAAGACCAGGTAGCAATTATCTATGCAGGATCTAAGAACCTGTTGCGTAATGTGCCGGTTAACAAAGTAAAAGAATTCGAAAGAGATTATCTCGAGTTGCTTAATGCAAAGCACAGAGAGGCATTAGACGTATTGAAACAAGGTAAATTAACCGATGATGTTATTGATACCCTTTCAACGGTGGCTAAGGATCTTTCGGCGAGGTATAACTAATAAGAATTCGTAAACAATAGCTAAAGGATGGCGAATCTTAAGGAAATAAGAAATAGAATCAGCTCGGTGGGATCAACAATGCAGATCACCAGTGCCATGAAAATGGTTTCTGCTGCTAAGTTGAAGAAAGCCCAGGATGCTATTACCGCAATGCGGCCTTATGCTAATAAACTTACCGAATTACTTCAAAATCTTAGTGCAACACTGGATGCCGATAGTGGTGGTAAGTTTGCAAATCATCGAGATGTGAAAAAGGTGTTGATTGTGGCCATAACTTCAAATCGCGGTTTAGCCGGGGCATTTAACAGTAATATTGTAAAGGAAGCGAGACGAACTGCTGAAGAGGACTTTGCAGGGAAGCAGGTGGATTTTGTAACAATCGGTAAAAAGGGTAATGATATCATTAGCAAGAGTGAAACAGTTATTGAGAATAACAATGCTATTTTTGATGATCTTACTTTCGATAATGTTGCTGCCATCGCTGAGTTTTTAATGGATCAATATGCCGAAGCGAAATACGACAAGATCGTATTGATATATAATAAATTCAAGAATGCTGCTACCCAAATCGTTATGAATGAGCAATTCTTGCCTATTCTTCCTCCTGATTCAGATGGCGCGGATAGTAAGGGAGTAGCCGATTATATTTTTGAACCAAATAAAGAGAAGATCGTCGAGGAATTAATTCCGAAGAGTTTAAAGACACAATTGTTCAAAGCAATCCGTGATAGTGTTGCGAGTGAGCATGGAGCGCGTATGACTGCCATGCATAAAGCAACAGATAATGCCTCCGAACTTAAGGATGATCTTACACTTGAGTATAACAAAGCACGTCAGGCTGCAATTACCGGGGAGATCCTGGAAATTGTGGGAGGAGCAGAGGCGCTTGCCGGATAAAAGATACAATAGATAAACTATTAAAGCCTTCCGCGATTACGGAAGGCTTTTTTGTACCTTTATGGCAAGGCTTTTGATTTTCAATCCTTATGAAAACACACAAAAATTTGGCAGGCACCATTAGCTTGGCTATGATAATTATACTCTTTGCCCAATGTGGTGGTGGAAAAACAGAAAACGGAAAACCACAATTGGATCAAAATCCGCCATTTAAAATACTCGATGCATATTACCAGGATTGGGTAGCCGGTATTCCTGAAGGTGGCTCAGGAACAAATATTTATATCTCTTTGGGAGATATTTCAGAAGACGTTGTTATAGACAAGATATATTTCAGAAAAATGATTAGTGATGCTAAATTGTCGCCACAAACAAAAAATCAATATATAGGCTATTTCAGAAAAGACCAGCGCCAGGATATCATTATGGATATTGACCCTGTAAAAGAAGCTCAAAACATCCCCAGAGAGCCATTTCCATTCGAATTGAAGGACGATGAAGCGGTAATCGCTTATAGGCACGAAAATGAAATGAAATACACCAGGGTGTCCGATCTAAGAATGGAAGAACTCCTTGCCTATCCTTCTACAAAACCTAAAGACGATAATTAGCCCCTCATGCTTTGAGCATATTCAAGAAACTCTTTAAGCAAACTTTTATCTATGGTCTCGCAACCGTCCTCCCTCGGGCGCTGGGAATCGTATTGGTCCCATTGTACGTTTCTGTCCTTGGGAAAGAGCAATACGGGGTGTACGCAACACTGATGGCGTTTCTCATACTAGGAAATGTACTGCTCTCTTATGGGATGGAAACAGCTTTTTTCCGTTTTATCAATAAACATGAGGACCAGAAGAAATTAGTTCAGTCCACGGCATTGACTTCGGTAGCCTTAAGTACTTTACTCTTCCTGTCAATTACATTGTTTTTCAACACCAGCCTGGCTGAATTCCTGGATTTTAGAAAGGAGTTTGTTACCCATGGCCTCATCATACTTGCTTTAGACGCTCTGGCGGTTTTGCCTTTCGCATGGTTTCGCGCGAACGAAAAACCTATGCGCTATGCGGTGATCAAAATATTCAATGTACTTATCAACCTGAGCCTCAATTTATTCTTCTTCCTGGTACTTCCATCCTGGGCAAGGAATGATCCGGGCTCCTTCTGGGATGCAATTCTACTAACCGATACGCGGGTTGCGTATGTCTTTATCGCCAACCTGATTGCCAGCGCTATTACTTTGATTATCGTCTCGCCCTTGTATGTTCGAATTGGCTTTAGATTTAGCAGTGCGATCTGGAAAGGTATGCTGCGTTATGCGTTGCCGGTGCTTATAGCGGGAATTGCATTCTCCATTAATGAAGCCTTCGATAAGATATTGCTTAGATATCTGCTTCCTTCCGATATCGCCGAAGCAGAAGTGGGTGTTTATGCTGCCTGCTATAAATTAGGGGTATTTATGACCCTGTTCGCGACAGCTTTCAGGCTGGGGATAGAGCCCTTCTTTTTCAATCATGCCAAGAGTGAGAATGCTAAAGAGACTTACGCTACTATAACCAAGTATTTTACCATCTTCGGAAGTGGGATTTTACTTTTTGTGATCGTTTATATAGATCTGTTCAAGCGTATTTTAATCCCTGATCCGAAATTCTGGGAGGCGTTGGTAATAGTTCCCGTAATATTACTTGCCAATCTATGCCTCGGGATCTATCACAACTTGTCGGTATGGTATAAAGTCACAGACCGAACCCGTTACGGGGCCGTAATTTCGGTAATTGGAGCGCTTATAACACTTTCCCTCAACCTGGCTTTGATCCCGATTATAAGTTATAAAGGATCGGCTATTGCAACCCTTGCTGCCTATGGCAGTATGATGGTAATCTCGTATATCCTCGGACAGCGAAACTATGCTGTACCTTATGATCTTAAAAAAATTGGGGGATATCTAATGCTGTCAGTTGGAATGTCCGTGCTGTCTTTTTATGTTTTCGAGGGTAATTTAATCATTGGTACAGCATTATTATTGGTATTTTTGCTGTGGATAATTATTGCTGAAAAGACTCAGCTAATGAGATTACTAAAAAGATGAAGGTTAAAATTGTAAATAAGTCGGAACATCCCCTACCACACTACGAAACCATATACTCCGCTGGCATGGATCTGCGGGCGAATGTTCCCGAGCCATCCACCTTACAACCCCTTGAACGAGCTATAGTGAAGACAGGTTTATTCATCGAGCTTCCCATTGGATACGAAGCTCAGGTACGCCCGCGAAGTGGCCTTGCCGCTAAGCATGGAATCACGGTTTTAAATTCACCGGGGACCATTGATGCCGACTACCGCGGGGAAATAGGAGTTATACTTGTTAATCTATCCAAGGAGCCTTTCACAATAGAAAATGGTGAGCGCATCGCGCAATTAGTCATTGCCAGGCATGAACGGGCAATTTGGGAAGAGGTAGAGGAATTATCGGAGACCGATCGTGGTGCTGGTGGTTTTGGAAGTACCGGAGTACAATAGAAATGAATTTTTACACTGAACATATTATATGAAAATAATAGTCCCAATGGCTGGACGCGGATCGCGTCTTCGCCCACACACCTTAACTGTTCCAAAACCACTTATTCCGGTTGCCGGGAAACCTATTGTACATCAACTGGTAACCGATATTGCCGGGATCCTAAAAGAGGACATCGAAGAGATAGCATTTATCCTGGGTGATCCCGCTTTTTTCGGAGATGATGTTGTGGAAAGCCTGAATGCGCTGGCCGGCGAATTGGGGGCAAGATGCAGTATATACAGGCAGTTAGTACCAAAAGGAACAGGCCATGCCATTATGTGTGCCGAACCATCGCTCTCGGGACCTGCCGTAATTGCTTATGCCGACACCCTGATCAGGGCCGATTTCGATCTTGATAAGGATGCTGACAGTGTGATATGGACTAAAAAAGTAGCCAATCCTGAAGCTTATGGCGTAGTGAAGCTCAATGAACTGAATGAGATCGTAGAGCTGGTAGAAAAACCCTCAGAATTTGTTAGTGATCAGGCGGTCATAGGAATTTACTATTTCAGAGATGTCGCCGTTTTAAAAAATGAACTTCAATATGTGTTGGACAATAACATCGTTCATGGCGGTGAATACCAAATAAACGATGGTATCCTGCGTATGATAAAGGCTGGTAAGATATTTAAAACCGGAACGGTAAGCGAATGGATGGACTGTGGAAATAAGGAAGTGACCCTAGAAACCAATGCCAAAATGCTTGGGTTCCTGGCCGAAAGTAATACCCAACTCATTTCAGAAAAGATCAGCCTGGACAATTCCATAATTATTGAGCCTTGCTTTATAGGGGATGGCGTAGTACTAAAGAATGCAACCGTAGGACCATATGTTTCTGTGGGACAAGGCACAATAATTGAGGATAGTATCGTTAAGAATAGTATAATTCAGACAGAAGCAGTTATAAAAAATGCTACTTTAGACAACGCGATGATTGGCAATTATGCCACCTTCGATGGAAATTTTACCAACCTTAGTATTGGAGACTATTCAGAATTGAAATGACCTATAAATACTCATACATTCTTGTTATACTCTTCGGAATGATATTCATGCCGGAAGTCGCTATGGCGCAAGAGGATGATGATGCCCCCACAGATGACCTTGGAAATGTGAGTGATGCTTTCCAGGAGAATTTCTTCGAAGGACTGAAGCAAAAGGGGATTGAAAACTATGAATTGGCCCTTACCGCACTTCGAAAGGCTGAAATGGCGGCAAAAGGCGACGCTGTGAATATTGCAGTAGTTCATTTCGAAATGGGTAAAAATTATTCCAAATTAAAACAGTACGAGGATGCTGAAATGATGTATAACCAGGTTCTCGAAAGCCAGGGGGAGCGATTAGATGTTTTGGAAGCACTTTACGACGTGTACTATGAACAGCAGGATTATACGGCTGCAATACCGCTTGTGGAGAAACTAACAAAATACGACGCCGATTATCGGGAAGATCTCGCTAACCTTTATCACAGGACAGAACAGTACGAAAAGGCACTGGAATTACTCGACGAACTGGACGAGGACTGGGGCGAGAGTGCAATGCGAAACGCCTTGAGAAGACAGATCTACAAAGTCACGGGAAATACGGAAGGAGCAATCACAAATCTTGAGGATAAAATTGATAAGAATCCGCAGAAAGAACAGGATTATCTCAATTTGATCTTCTTGTATAGTGAACAGGGCAAAACGGAAAAAGCATTTGAAACGGCTAAGGAATTACTTAAGAATCAGCCTGACTCCGAATTGGTTCACTTAGCGCTATACAAGTTTTACCTGGACGCAGGAGATATAGAAAAAGCACTAAACTCTATGGATGTGGTCTTTTCTTCTACGGAAGTAGATAAAGACAGTAAATACCGTGTTCTGGGAGATTTTATTGGGTATGCCAATGAAAATCCGGGTTATGAAACACAGCTTGAAGCGATTGTAGATAAATTCAGCACGGAAAATTCAGGGCAGGTTTATGAGCAATTGGGGCTTTATTTTTTTGCGCAGGGTCAAAAGGAAAAGGCGCTTCAGTTTTATGAAAAGGGAATGGCGAACGATCCCGACAATTATAGCCTTGTGAAGAATACACTTTTATTGCAGATCGAGTTCGGAAGGTATCAGGAGGCCGCTGCAAATAGTTCGCTTTCCCTTGAGATCTTTCCGGCACAGCCTTTGTTGTATCTTATAAACGGTGTTGCAAATATTGAAATCGATCAGCTGGACCAGGCAATAGAAAGCCTGGAAACGGGACTGGATTATTTACTGGATGATCTAAAAATGGAAAAAGATTTCT
The DNA here is from genome assembly GCA_013043685.1 of Flavobacteriaceae bacterium. Classification (GTDB taxonomy): domain Bacteria; phylum Bacteroidota; class Bacteroidia; order Flavobacteriales; family Flavobacteriaceae; genus Pukyongia. Next base: position 185,696 of record JABDNT010000002.1, read on the forward strand.
ATGAACAATTGAGTATTGCATACGCACGTAAAGGCAATGATACGAAGGCTGCATCGTTTAGTAAAAAGGCCTCAGAAATAAATATAGCCAACTAGGAAATGAAAAGAGTAATAATATATCTGTTTGCACTGCTCCTGCTTTTAACCTCCTGTAAGGGGTTAAAGGGAGTGAATGGTTCTGAAACGGCTAATGCTGGACTTCAGGCGAAAGAGATTATTGCAACTCACAAGCTGGCATCACCCAAATTTAATACGATGGCCGGCAGAATCAAGGTTGAGTATGAAGATGAGAAGAAATCCCAAAGTATTACGGTGAGTCTTCGCATGGAGAAGGATAAAAAGATATGGATCAAAGCCTCAATAATCGGAATTACACTTGCTAAAGTAATGATCACCCCGGATAGCGTTAGTTATTACGAGACCCTGTCGAATTCGTATTTTGACGGAGATTTCACTCTTATAAGTGAATGGTTGGGAACGGAAGTGGACTTTGAAAAAACGCAGGCCATACTCCTGGGTCAAACCATGTTCGAACTAAATAAAAGTACCTATACCTCGCAAGTAGTAAATAATCAATATAAATTGCTTCCCAAACAGCAGTTAGAGAATTTTATACACAGCCTGTTTCTAAATCCCAGTAACTTTAAAGTGGCATCAGTTTCTGTAGCGCAACCCTGGGAGGACAGAATGTTGACAGTTTATTATGGGCCCTATCAAATGATTGAAGGGGGGTATTTCCCTTCGGAATTATCTATAAATACGATCGAAGGTGATGATCGAACACGTATAGACGTTACCTATCGTAAGATCGACCTTAATGTAGATGTAAACTTTCCGTTCAACATTCCTCGTGGATATGAACAAATCGATCTTGGCCGATGATGCGACTTAAGTTCATTCTCACTGTGCTTTGTTGTTTTGTATTGGCATCAGCTTCCGTACAAGGTCAGTCCAAAAAACAGCAGGAACTGGAAGCTAAAAGACAAGCCATTCTCGAAGAGATAAAACAGATCAACACACTTTTATTCAAAACCCGTGGCGAAAAGAAATCTGTTCTCACACAGGTTGAAGACCTCGATCAACGGATTCGTGCAACAGAGAACCTGATCCGTGTCACAAATCAGCAGGCCAATTTGCTTACCAGGGAAATAAATGATAACCTGAACAAGATCGAAGCCCTGCGCGAGGAGCTAAAGGCACTGAAAGAGGACTACGCGGCTATGATAAAGAAATCCTATAAAAGCAAGTCCCAACAAAGCAGGGTGATGTTTCTATTATCTTCCGAAGACTTCCTGCAAGCGTATAAGAGGTTGCAGTATATGAAACAATACGCCAAACATCGTAAGGAACAGGGTGAGCGAATTAAAGATAAAACAGAGGAGTTGCAGGCGCTTAACACAGGGCTAATCGAACAGAAGAACCAGAAGCAGTTACTCATAGATCAGAATAAACAGACCCGTGTGACACTTGCGAAGGAGAAGAAAGACCAGGAAACACTTATTGCATCCCTTAGAAAGGACGAAGGTAAATTCGCTTCTCAAATTAGGAGCAAGCAACGAGAGGCAGATGCCATTGATAAACAAATAGATGCCATCATTAAGGCCGCTATTGCAGAATCAAACAAAAGCGCAGGTACGAAAGTAACCAAAGGTACGGTAGAGACTTTTGCCCTTACAGCCGAAGCAAAGGCTTTAGCAGCTAGTTTCAGCAGTAATAAAGGTAAGTTGCCCTGGCCGGTGGAAAAAGGCGTAGTGATTCGCCGATATGGCAATCAAAGGCATCCACAGTTGCCCAACGTAACTACATTTAGCAGTGGGGTTGAGATTGCCACGGAAAAGAATGCGAAAGCACGTGCTGTTTTCAACGGAGAGGTTTTTCAGGTTCAGAGGTCCAAACAAGGCATTATGGCCGTATTTGTGCGCCACGGAAATTATATTTCAGTGTATTACAACCTGGATAATCTATTGGTTAAGAAAGGAGACAAGGTGACTACCAAACAGGAGATAGGAACGATATTCACCAATGGGCTGTCCGGCAAAACCGTTTTAAAGTTTCTTATCTACCAGAACAGTACCCGGATGAATCCGGCCGACTGGGTGTACAGAATGTAAATAAAAAAGGGAACCGAATGGCTCCCTTTTTTATTTAGTTCAATCTATATTATCTAATCACTAATTTCTTAGTTGTTGATAGTCCGTCAACTTCAATTGTAACGAAGTAAATTCCGGTTCTGTAGTTCGACACATTTAAAACGGTTGAACTTGAACCATTATCTTCACTTACTGTTTGAAGTGTTTGGCCAAGACTGTTAAGTACAGTCACTTCGAATGAATTGAAGCTTGCATCAATGAGTGAAATTGTAACTTGATCGCTGGCTGGGTTTGGAGACAATATCACATTGCTTGCCAGTGCGTTGTCATCAAATCCAAGATCACAATCCAGGATTCCGCCGCCGTAACGTAAAGCCCAGGATCTTCTTCCTTCCCATCCTTCAGTTTCATTTCGAGCTGCTATGGCCATCCATAATTCTGCATCCGGATCTGTAATAGGAATCGTAATGCTATTGGTTTCCGAAGTACCTACAATTTCCATGTACTTTTCTCCAAGCAGATACAGATCGTAGAATTCTGCTCCGTCAACGGCGTCCCATTCGAAAGTAGCCTCAGTCTCACAGACTTCTACTACTTCTAAATTATCTGGAACATCAGCAAAGCTGAAACTTTCATCACTTTCGTCAGAGAAAGAACCGCTTGTAACTCTAACCTTCATTTCACCATTACCGGCAATTCCAAGTCCGGCAGTGTTCCATGAATAGCTTCTGAAGTTAGCACCTGGATTTGCAAAAGTAGTCCAGGAAGCACCATCATCGTCAGAATATTCAAGTGTAAAACCTTGTGTTGTATTTACAGCATCCCAATGTACATTAACTACTCCACCAGCAGAAATTTTCTCTCCGCCATTTGGATAATCAACAGTTATGTTTTCTTCAATGAAATCATATACCACAAAATATTCCTGAGGGCCTATTGGCACATTGAATCCGGAGATCTCGATATCGTAAGAACCAGCTGCAGGAGCGTCTATCAATACCTGCTCCATATTATTTAAGTGATCTGCTCCATTACCTGCTGGCAAATTGAGAAGATTGGGATCCGGGGTATGATCCAATAAGAATGGTAACAGGGTATTATTTGACGGATCCACAACTTCCAGGTCGAGGTCGTTCACCAATGCAGGATTCGAGCCTGGTGTTGCTGGCTCATCACTCCAGTAAACCATGAAACGAACCTGAGCCGTTCCGGAAGGTACATTAATGGTATGTGTATTTGTTCCACCTTGTGAAATATCGTCGCTTAGATAATTTCCATCTTCAATAAGCTGTCCGGAACGTAGACCATTTACAATTCCCCAGCCATAGATAAAGTCAGGACCCGGATTTCCGAAATCGGTTGCACAATTTAAAAGGGCCGCTTTAATTAAAGCCGATTGAGGTAAACTTCCACCATTGGCTTCCATATATACCTGGTATAATTGTGCCATAACTCCGGCCGTCGCAGGCGCAGAATAAGAGGTTCCGTTAATTACCGTATAGCTGTTACCAGGGTTAGTCGTTAAGAAGGACGCACCGTGCCCAGCCACATCCGGCTTTATTCTACCATCAAATGCCGGCCCGCGACTACTAAAACCTGCAATGTTACCAAGAGCAGATGTTGCTCCCACAGTAACACAGTTTTTGGCTGCCTTATGCCCTCCTGTAATATTTCCCCATTGACTTCCGGCACCATATCCGCAATTGGATCCATTGGAATTTCCAGCAGAAAATACGTGTTGCAAGGTAGGGATGTCGTGTATTTGAGTATCTACCGTTTGAGATTTAGAACTGTACGGACCATTACATACATCACTATACGAGGAATTAGTGATCTGAACGTCTCCGCTATTAATAAGGGTTACTGTATTGTTATCTAGAAATGTAGAGTTGTAACCTGTGGCGAAGATCGTTGCTCCAGCGGCAGATCCTCTTGCGTCCGGACGAATATTACCGGCTCCTGCAAATCCTCCGGTTACTTGGATTCCATGAGTTCCTGAATTGAACGGAGGGACATTGGTAAGTCTTCCCGCGAAATCAACATGCTGGAACACAGGACCCTGATCACGAGTTAATACACCTACACCTTCTCCATCGTAACTCAAACCACTAGGAGTTTGAGTATCAAGGCCACTAGATCTCATTAATGATTTACTCACTTCAGCCTCAGTTTCACCCGGAGGTCCTATAACCTCAACCCATTTCACGTAAGGCTGGTCTACCAGGCTCTCAAGACAGTCGTTGGGAATAATAAGGTCAATATTATTTGAACCAGTGTATTGTTCTTTTACCGAGATCTGCTTTGCAGCCAGGTCATTGATGACATACTGAGCATCCACGTAGGGGTAAAATTGTAAGGTTACGATATAGAAATCTCCTTCTATAGCCCAGTCACCAATATTTCCGTTCTTCAGATTCTCTGAAAGTCGGAAACGTCCTTGTACAGGAACAATGGATCGCACACCGTTATTCTGTAAGAATGAAACTGAAGTAGTTTCAGGGAAACGGAATAAATAAGTATGATGCGGAATGTAACTAATTAGGTCAAGGCCATTCGCTGCGAACTGGTCCTGAACAGTTTGTGTCGGAGTTTCATAGAATTGAACCCAACCGATATACCCGTCACGTAAGTGAGCGTAGTCCGGCATCTGACTCCATTCGAAGGTGTTGATGTTTTCCGGCATTTCGATTGTTTCATCTTGAAATGTAATCGTGTAATTGTTTTGGGCAAACACAAATGTGCAGGCAAGAGCCAGCACCCAAAAACTTACACTTTTCCGATTAATAGAGAAAAAGGTAAATTTTTCCATAGTTGATTTTTTTTAGAAGAATTTAATGTTAGAATTATATGATTGGTTCTCAAAAGTGTTAAAATTTATTCGAGAACATCAAATATATTCAAAAGTCACAAAAAAACCACATGTAAATTAGTTAAAATGTGCGAACTACGAAATCCTAAAACTTTACTGATTTGATAAATTATTGCGCACTATCAGCCTAATTTATTCGGATTTGCCAGATTGGGATCAGTCAAACAATGCCTTTAGTTCGGTCGCTTTCTGGGGAGGCATTTTACCAGCTAGAACAAGACTTAACTGCTTTCTGCGTAAGGCGGCTTCGAACCGTTCTTTTTCCAGTTCTGTCTCGGGAACAAGTGGTGGCACCGGGACAGGATGTCCTATTTCATCTACGGCAACGAATGTATAAATGCCCTCATTAGCTTTAGTCCGCATTCCGCTTTCACGATCTTCGAGCCAAACATCCATAAAAACTTCCATAGAACTATTAAAAGCTCGTGAAACCTTAGCCTCTACGGTAACTACACTTCCTACAGGGATCATTTTATTAAAGGCAACGTGATTTACCGATGCGGTAACCACAATTCTGCGACTATGCCGCCTGGCCGCAATACTTGCAGCTCTGTCCATACGGGCAAGGAGTTCCCCACCAAACATGTTTCCAATAGGATTGGTTTCACTTGGAAGGACAAGATCGGTAATGGTTGTTTTCGAATCTTTCGGATTTTTAGCTAGCATACGTCAATTTTTGTGCAAAGGTACACTTGTTTTAACTGAATAAATACTAAGAAAAAGATAATTAGACTATTTAGTGCCCAGGGATTTTACCAATAACCAGGCGTCTGAATTCTCGGTCCGTTTAATAATGCGAAGTTCACGGAGCGCTTCCAGTCTGTCCTGGTGAGAACTGTAAATTACCTGGTGCAATCCGTATTTATTTTTACCAATGATCCTGCCGGTATATCCTTTGTCCGCCAGTTGATCCAGTTTCTTATATGCATTTGCTTCTATTCTGAAAGCACCGGCTACAATATGGTATCTGCCGTATTCCTTAGGAACACTTATTTGCATGGCAGGAAGAGGATCTGAAATAATGAACGTTGCCTCCTGAATTTGATTTTCAACCAGGGCGTCTGCTTTTTCCCTTTCAGAAAAATTATGCTTCTGCACTTTGTCTTCGTATAGCTTCATGCCTCCAAGGCTGCTTAAAGCGATAGCGATTAAACCTATTGCTGCATATTTCATGTACGGGACAGAAGTTCGCTTTCCGGGAGTAAAAAGAATAGGTGTTTTGTCAACTGGCTCAACTTCAGACTGAGTTGTTTGTACTTGCCTCGAAATTTCGGGAGAAATAAATGAGGCGAGCCCGAAAGAAGCCGTATCGTAATTTTCAGAAGCAGAAGGAACAAATTGAACGGAACCTTCCTTATTCATCTGAAAATCCCCAATGCCGTTGAGTGATATGGCCTGGCCTTCATGCAATTTCCTGCTCAACCTGGAGGAGAAATTTCGAATTCGCTGAAGCGCTGTTTCATAGCTACAGCTATCCGCAGCAGCGATGTAATTTGCTAAAAGGCCATCATTGGTCTGCAACTGCCTGTTAAAGGATACCGATTTTGCCGGAGGATAAAAAGTATGTGACACTCCATCGATCCGGGCAGATCTGTAATGTGTTAGAAAGGCACCAAATCCGGGAAGGATAACACATTCGTAGCGGTACAGCAGATCTTTTATATAGGTTTCCAGTTGCATTGAAACAAACTTATAGGTTTTTTCAGTCGAATTCAACAGATGCCCGGCGATTTTATTAACAACCGAAAAAAGTATTATTTTTACCTGCTCCCCAATCATAATCTCTGTCATGCTTTCAAAGAATGAACTGCGCTGTCTTCTGGCCTTACAGCGAGTACCTAACCTGGGTGATGCTTCAGTAAAGAAACTTATAAAACACGTTGGATCCGCGGAAGGGGTTTTTAAAGAGAAAAAACAGCGACTGCTGCAAATAGAAGGCATAGGAGCCTTTAGGTTTAGAGATTTCCAACCAAAGATCATTCTGGATGAAGCAGAGGAAGAACTCAAGTTTATTGAAGATAATGATATCCAATATCACCATTTTCTTAATCCTGAGTATCCATCGAGGTTGAAACATTGCATTGATGCACCCATACTTATTTTTTCAAAGGGAAAATTCAATCTGAAAAACAAATATATCATTAGCATTGTGGGCACGAGAAATGCCACATCCCATGGCAAAAGGGCCTGCGAGAAACTTATATCTGAATTGGCTCCTCTAAATCCGATAATCGTCTCTGGTTTTGCCTATGGGATCGATATTGCGGCGCATACGGCCGCGATAAAACACGGACTTCAAACCATAGTTTGCCTGGCGCATGGCCTGGATCAGATCTATCCGAAGACTCATAAAAAATATGTCCCACAGATCCTGGATAATGGAGCCCTTTTTACAGAATTCTGGAGTAGTGACTCCTTCGATCGCACTAATTTCCTGAAACGAAACAGGATCATTGCGGGGATGAGCGAGGCGACCGTGGTTATAGAATCTGCAGAAAAAGGAGGTAGCCTTGTAACAGCGGATATTGCTAATTCTTATAATCGAGAGGTGTTTGCCATACCTGGCAGACCAAACGATATGTTTAGCCTTGGCTGTAATAATCTCATTAAAACCCAACAGGCCAATTTACTGAGTTCAGCTGCCGACCTTATTTATGTAATGGGGTGGGATCTTGATAAGAAACCCGCAAAACCTGTTCAAACCCAATTGTTTTCTAACCTGAACGAAGATGAAGAAAAAATCTATAATTATTTAAAAGGCAAAGAAAAGGAATTGCTGGATCAGATCAGTATACAATGCGAACTACCGTCACATAAAACAGCATCTGTTCTTTTTAATCTGGAGATCAAAGGATTGGTCCGTCCTTTACCCGGGAAGCTTTTCCAGGCGATCTAATACCCAAGTTTTTCACGTACCCTGTCAAGAACCCCATTTGCCACTACGGTTGCTTTTGCTGCGCCGGAAGCCAATATGGCCTCAATTTCATCAGTATGGTTCATAAAATGGGTATACTTTTCCCTGGCTACCGAGTATTGATCCAGCAATACATCGTACAAGGCCTGTTTCGCATGGCCATATCCATAACCCCCATTCAGGTAATTTGCTCGCATTGTTGCTGTTTCGTCTTCAGAGGCAATTAGCCTGTATAAGGCAAATACGTTGCAAGTGTCCGGATCCTTTGGGTCTTCCAGAGGTGTACTATCTGTTTGTATTCCCATAACCTGTTTCCGAAGTTTTTTATCAGGCAGAAATATATCTATGATATTATCTTTCGACTTACTCATCTTACCTCCGTCGGTTCCGGGTACAAGCTTTGTATGTTCCTGAACTTTTACGTCGGGCAACACAAATGTTTCGCCCATTTTTGCATGGAACCGGCTGGCAACATCACGTGTCATTTCAAGATGTTGCATCTGGTCTTTACCCACGGGAACTATATCAGCATCATATAAGAGGATATCAGCAGCCATAAGCATAGGATATGTAAATAATCCTGCATTCACATCTTCCAGGCGATCTGCCTTGTCTTTAAAGGAATGTGCCAGGGTTAAACGCTGATACGGAAAAAAACAGCTGAGATACCACGATAGTTCAGTGACTTGTGGAATATCACTCTGGCGGTAGAAAACGGTCTTGTCGGTATCCAGTCCGAAAGCAAGCCAGGTAGCTGCGGTGCTGTAGGTGTTTTGCTTCAGGGTTTCAGGTTCTTTTATTTGCGTAAGGGAATGCATATCCGCAATGAAAAGAAAAGACTGATTTGATGGATTATTTGCCATTTTGATTGCGGGCAAGATCGCTCCCAAAATATTACCGAGATGCGGCGTTCCTGTACTTTGTATACCTGTTAGAATTCGTGCCATAGTTGAAGCCTTCGATCTGTTATTGACTTTGTTTGCGCTGAAATTTCCGCAAAGTTAATTTATTTGAGGTATTTGAATCACTCAATTCACTATTTTTGGTCATCCATGAGATTCTTCAGAAATATTTTCTTGCTGTTTTACAGGGTTTGGTTCTATATCCTGGTTACGGTCCCCATATTACTTCTCTTTCCAATATTGATCGTTAGCATTGCCTACGAGCGCTGGTACCCGTTCTTTTTCCGCCTCGCCAGGTTGTGGGCAAAGTTTATTCTTTTCGGAATGGGGCTTTATCCGGTAGTGAAAAGAGATACGAAGATAAAGAAGGGCCGAAGCTATATGCTGGTGGCTAATCATACGTCCATGACGGATATTATGCTAATGCTGTATCTCTCCAGGAACCCATTTGTTTTTGTGGGGAAAAAGGAACTGGCTAAAATTCCGTTGTTCGGATTTTTCTACAAGCGGACCTGCATACTGGTGGATCGTGGCAGCGCAAAGAGCCGTCATGAGGTTTTTGTTCGGGCACAGAGAAAACTACAACAGGGCTTGAGTGTGTGCATCTTCCCGGAAGGAGGGGTGCCAGAGACGCATGTCCTTTTGGATGAATTTAAAGATGGTGCTTTCAGGCTGGCTATTGAGTATAAGATCCCGCTAATTCCCCTTACATTTCACGATAATAAAAAACGTTTTTCCTATGATATTTTTTCTGAAGGCGGGCCCGGGAAACTTCGGGTAAGAATTCATGAAGAAATACCCACAGGCATATTGGAACAGGAAGATAAACGAATGCTTAAAAACCAGGTTAGGGCGATTATTCTGGACGAATTGGAGAATCCCAGTTTATAAACAAAAAAACCGCTCTATGGCGAAAAGAGCGGTTTTTCTCATCATTGTTTGTTTGGTATTTCCAAACCTAACCAACTAAAAAACTAACCTAAAACTTAAAACTCAATCCGGTGTAAACCCCCATGTAGAAAGGATTAAAATCTACAGAGGAATCCGAATACGGATTAAGCTGGTATTTAAACATAGGCTCAATATTAAACTTTAACCGTTTCGAGATTTTATAGTCGAAGCCTAAACCAATATTGGTTGTAAAGCTTAATGAATTCAAATTATTAGCCTCGCCCAGTACACTCCTGAATTCTCCTGCTTCTACCGACACCTCGCTGTCTCCAAGGAAAAGGGTACTGAATCCACCAATCATGTTTATTCCAAATTTTTTATCCATCAGGGCATATTTCAGTTCCATAGGAACTTCATAATATCTTATACTTTGATTAATAAAAGCGTCGGCTCCACCAGCTTTAGGAGTTATCACCCCAAAATCTCCTTCCGAAGAAGGCCTTAAACTACCTTTATCTACAGCAATAAGCACCTGGCCACTACTCCTGCCGTAATTTACAGATTGCAGTCCTGCCGTAGGAGGCCCTATACCTAATTCCACATCTCCGGTGCTGTAACTAAGGTTCACATTATTAATACCGGTTCGGATGCTTAATTTTTCTGAAATTGCGTAACTCACTGCTGCACCATAACTGAAATTCACATCTCCGCTTTGAGAGTTGTCCGCGAAGGTCGGGTCCAGTGAAGAACCATTCCCGAAAGAAGAATAATAGACAGGCCCGACGTTTGGCGACACCTCCCAGCGATCTTTTGGCCCTTCTTTTATTGCGACAGCATCCTCTATTTCTTCATTCTCTTCTATTGCATCGAAAATAGATTTCTTTTCTTCCTCCTTCACTTCTTCTTCATCGACCTCTGCATCTTCTTCAACAGCTACTGCTTCTTCGGCTTTCTTTTCGATGATTTCAGTTTCTTTTTTAATCAAAGGGTCTGTTGTCTTCTCCTCTTTTTGATCGACTCCGGTCTTGGCTATTTTTTCGGTTTCTATCTTATTTGTTTCCGGATCGGTTACTTTATCCAGTTGGTTCTTATCCGTGATCTTCTTATCCCTTACTTTTTCTTTAGAAACAGCATCAACGACAGCATCTTTTTTCTCATTCAGATCATTTATAATCTCCTTGTCTCTAAGGATCGGATCTTTTTGCACGTTGCTTTTTTTCTTTTCTGAAGACTTGTTTTCCACAGCCACAGTGGATTCATCCTGGCTATCTTGGTTCAGAACGGCTTCTTTAGATTCGTTGTTCGTGTAGACCTTTTGGTCATCTGCTATATTTTCAACTTTTTCCGAATCCTTTTCCGTTGCTATTTCCGAATCCTGGGATTTTGCGTCGGTGAGAACATCTTTAGACGCATCGTTGGAAACTTTTTCTGTTTTAGTATTTTCATCTGTAACCTGGATTGGATCATCGCCATTGTTCAACACAGAATTTCCAATGGTAAGGAGCAAAGCAAGCAATGCGGCAACACCTCCTAATTTCCACCATATCGGAATCACTTTGCGGTCCTCTTTTTCCTTTTTAAGCTGGGCCTGAATATTGGTCCAGGCATCAGGAGGAGGAGTGGCCTCAAAGTTTTGGAAGCGTTCCTGGAAAAGCTTATCTATTTGCTTTTTTTCCTTCATCAGTGCTTACGCTTGTTCGTTGTTATAGATTTCTATTTTTTGCTTCAGGATCATTCGTGCTCTTGCCAGGTTAGATTTAGACGTTCCATCACTAATTCCTAACATTTGTGCTATCTCTTTATGAGAGTAATCATCCAGCACATACAAATTGAACACCAGGCGATACCTGTCCGGTAATTCCTGTATGATCTTCAGAAGAAAATCCAGTGGAATGGAATTATCTTCCACTTCCACATCTTCATCCTCGATCTGCCCTTCGTTCGTTATGTCAAATGCACGTTTTTTCCTGTACTTCTGAAGAGCGGTGTTCACGGTGATCCGTTTGATCCAGCCTTCAAAAGAACCTTTTCCTTTAAATTGCTCAATACGATTGAAAATAGTAAGAAATGAATCCTGTAAATTATCCTGTGCTTCAGCATAATTAGGGGAATACTTGAGACAAATGGAGAACAGCGTATTTGAGTACTTCTTATACAGCTCTTCCTGTGCCGTAGCATCCTGCTTCTTACATTGTATGATGAGCTCCTCTAAAGTCAAATGCAGTACCTTGATTAATTTATGCTATACCTTACCAAACTTTGAAAGTAGGCAACCATAATAACCAGGGTTTCTACACAGGGTAGATGCCACGGGATTAAAAGGGTTGCGTAGTCCTATAAAGATTATGCCTGGACAGCTTCAATAGCTTCTTTAATTTTTTGTTCCAGTTCCTCCATAAGCTCTGGATTGTCTTCCAGTAAGGTTTTTACGGCATCTCTACCCTGGCCTAATTTGGTGTCATCATAACTAAACCAGGAGCCACTTTTCTTAACGATTTCAAAGGCCACTCCCAAGTCAATGATCTCGCCAACTTTGGAGATTCCGGTACCATACATGATATCAAATTCGGCTGTTTTGAACGGTGGGGCTACTTTATTCTTTACAACTTTCACCCGGGTCTTATTCCCCTTTGCTTCGCTGTTAGAGTCCTTGATTTGAGTGGAGCGTCTTATATCCAGGCGTACGGAAGCGTAAAATTTTAGTGCGTTACCACCCGTAGTTGTTTCCGGATTCCCAAACATCACTCCAATCTTCTCACGTAACTGGTTTATAAATATTACCGTGCACTTTGTTTTGCTGATAGAGCCGGTCAATTTCCTTAGTGCCTGCGACATTAAACGGGCATGAAGTCCCATTTTACTGTCTCCCATTTCCCCTTCGATCTCACTCTTGGGGGTTAAGGCAGCTACTGAATCTATAATAATAATATCGATAGCGCCACTGCGAATTAAATTATCCGCAATTTCCAGGGCTTGCTCCCCATTATCGGGTTGAGAAATAATTAAGTTTTCTATATCTATCCCAAGCTTTTCAGCATAATAGCGATCGAACGCATGTTCCGCGTCTATAAAAGCAGCAATACCACCTTTTTTCTGGGCTTCCGCAATGGCGTGTAATGTCAAGGTTGTTTTTCCAGAAGATTCCGGGCCGTAGATCTCGACTACTCTTCCACGAGGGTATCCTCCTACTCCCAGGGCAATATCCAATCCGAGCGATCCGGTAGGGATTACCTCGACTTCCTGAACAGCTGTGTCACCCATTTTCATGACAGTTCCTTTGCCATAGGTTTTGTCCAGCTTGTCTAAAGTTAGTTTTAATGCTTTTAATTTCGCCTCTTTTTCGTTACTCATTGTTTAAAATTTTATTAGGGAGTCAATAGGCTAAGTTACTATTTCTTTGTGTTGGTAGCAAAAGGAAAAATGGGGCGTCCGCATTTTTTGTTAACAAGATTGAAAAGTGTAATTTTACACCCTATTTACCGAACAATCTTTTCACTAAAATCGAGTATAGCATGCAACTGTACAACACCTTAAGTGCAAAAGAAAGAGCCGCTTTGCTGGAAGAGGCCGGAGAGGACCGGCTAACTCTTTCTTTTTATCAATACGCCAAAATTGGCAATCCTGAACTCTTCAGAAATCACCTGTTTATCGCCTGGAACGACATGGATGTTTTGGGCAGAATTTATGTAGCGAATGAAGGAATTAACGCGCAATTATCTGTGCCAGCTAAAAATTTCGAAACGTTTAAGAAATTTTTGGACGGCATTTATTTTCTGAAGGATGTACGCCTCAACATCGCCATAGAGCAAGACCTTAAATCTTTTCTTAAACTGAAAGTTAAAGTTAGGCACAAGATTGTGGCCGATGGATTGAACGATGATACTTTCGATGTTCGAGACAAAGGAATTCATGTGAATGCCGAAAAGTTCAATGAGCTTATAGAAGATCCTGATACGGTTCTCGTCGATATGCGCAATCATTATGAAAGCGAGATCGGACATTTTCAAGGGGCTATTACTCCCGATGTTGATACCTTCAGGGATTCGCTGGACATCATAGAGGAAGACTTATCAGAACACAAGGAGGACAAAAACCTGGTGATGTATTGTACCGGAGGAATACGCTGTGAAAAAGCCAGCGCTTATTATAAACACAAAGGATTTAAAAAGGTATTTCAGCTGGAAGGAGGCATCATAGAATACGCAAGGCAGGTTCAGAAAAAAGGTCTGGAGAATAAGTTTTTAGGGAAGAATTTCGTTTTTGATCACCGGCGGGGAGAACGTATTTCCCAGGAGATCATTGCCAATTGCCATCAGTGCGGGAAACCGTGTGATACTCATGTGAATTGTGCAAATGAAGCCTGTCACCTTTTGTTTATCCAATGTGATGAATGCGCGGATAAAATGGAAAACTGCTGTAGTGAGGAATGTGTTGAGGTTATCCATTTACCGTATGAAGAGCAAAAAAAGAGAAGAAGCGGGACTCACAACAGTAACAAGATTTTCAAAAAAGGCCGTTCGGAAAAACTAAAATTTAAAAAATAAGGCATCATAGGATTTTTGGTATCTTTACAGGGTTGAGTAATTGTTTAATCTACGTCCCGCTTTCAATTTAAAGTGGGCTTTATATATAAAATATGGGCTGTACAAGCTGTGCTACGGGTGCCGACGGACAGCCAAAAGGATGCAGGAACAATGGAACCTGTGGTTCTGATGGCTGTAATAAACTCACGGTATTCGACTGGCTTTCAAACATGTCACTTCCGGGGGATCAAAAACCCTTTAACGCAGTGGAGGTGCGCTTCAAGAACGGAAGAAAACATTTCTATCAGTTTTTAGAGAACTTATCCCTAAGTATTGGTGATGTGGTCGCTACCGAGGCTTCTCCCGGTCACGATATAGGAATTGTGACACTTACAGGCGAACTGGTGCGTGTTCAGATGAAAAAGAAGAACCAACCATCAGATATTTCGGCTTTACCCAAAATTTATAGAAAGGCAACTCAAAAAGATATCGATATCTGGCAGAAATGCCGGAATAAAGAACTGGACGTACAAAAACAATCACGTGAAATTGCAATGGCGCTAGGGCTTAAAATGAAGATCAGCGATGTTGAGTACCAGGGGGATGGATCCAAGGCTATTTTCTATTATACTGCCGAAGAGCGCGTGGATTTCAGACAGCTGATCAAAGATTTTGCCAGGGCCTTTAGCACAAGAATTGAGATGAAGCAAGTAGGTTTCCGTCAGGAAGCTGCTCGATTGGGAGGAATAGGGTCCTGCGGAAGAGAATTATGCTGTTCCACCTGGTTAACGGATTTCAGATCGGTAAATACTTCGGCAGCGCGCTACCAGCAACTATCCCTTAATCCGCAAAAGCTAGCCGGACAATGCGGGAAACTAAAATGCTGTCTTAATTACGAACTCGATACGTACCTGGAAGCTCTCGATGAATTTCCAAAGACAGATATCAAACTGAAAACTGAAAAGGGAACTGCCAGTTGTCAGAAAATAGATATTTTTAAAAGGTTAATGTGGTTTGCATATGATAACGATGGTATGAATTGGCATCAGTTGCAAGTGGATAAAGTAAATGAGATAGCCGCAATTAACCGTAAAGGAAAAACCGTAACCAGTATTGAGGAATATATCGAGGATCTAGTGATCCCGGACAGTAAGCTTTTTAACAATGTGGTAGGTCAGGATAGCCTGACTCGTTTCGATCAACCTCAAAGAAGAAGAAAGAAGCGTCGCAATAAAAGTCGAAACAGAAATAGAAACCGAAACACTCAGAAGAATGGGTAAGGCGATTATATTGATGTTATTTTGCGGCTTACTGATTTCATGCAATCAGGCAATTGTAGTTTCAGACACCCACACTATGCCGGGATATTGGGATAAAGATGAGAAGATTGAGTTCATCATCCCGCAATTAGATTCCTTAAAGCAATACAACGTTTTTGTGAATATTCGAAACACAAATGACTATCCTTTCAATAACTTATTTATTATAGTTTCGATGGAATTTCCGTATGGCAAGACTATAGTAGATACCCTCGAATATAAAATGGCTTATCCTAACGGAGAATGGATGGGGGAAGGAATAGGAAACGTAAAAGACAATAAACTCTGGTATAAAGAGAATGTTTCTTTTTTTGAGGATGGCAATTATAACATAACTATAACACATGCGGTTCGCAATAACGGTGAGGTTGAAGGCGTTAGCAGACTTGAAGGAATTACCGATGTTGGCTACAGCATTGAAGAAGTAACACAAGATTAAAGCAATGGCAAAGGCTCGCACCACTAAGAAAAAAAAGGCAGATCCGGGAGTTCGGAAGCATATACGAACTTTCTGGAAAATATTCGGAGGACTCATAGCGCTGATATTGCTTGTGTTCATTCTGGCTTCCTGGGGAGTTTTTGGCAGCCTGCCGGATGAGACCAGCCTGGAGAACCCGGAAAAGAACCTCGCCACACAGATCATCGGATCCGACGGAGAGACACTGGGTACATTCTATAAAGAGAATAGAACCCCTGTTAAAT
The DNA here is from genome assembly GCA_013043685.1 of Flavobacteriaceae bacterium. Classification (GTDB taxonomy): domain Bacteria; phylum Bacteroidota; class Bacteroidia; order Flavobacteriales; family Flavobacteriaceae; genus Pukyongia. The sequence continues at coordinate 201,905 of JABDNT010000002.1, forward strand.
ATGAAGACCTTCCTGATCACCTGGTGAATGCCTTAATTGCGACAGAGGATGTTCGTTTCTATGATCATTCCGGAATCGATGCAAAAGGGACGGTTCGGGCTTTTGTATTCCTCGGAACCAAAGGAGGCGCAAGTACCATCTCCCAGCAATTAGCCAAACTGTTTTTTACCGAACAAGTGTCACGAAATAAATTTCAGCGGGGGCTTCAGAAGATAAAAGAATGGATCATTGCTATCAGATTGGAAAGGAGATATACTAAAGAAGAAATACTCACTATGTATTTCAATGAGTACGATTTCCTGAACCAGGCAGTTGGAATCCAATCTGCGTCTATGATATATTTCAGCAAACAACCCTCAGAAATCAGTACGGTAGAGGCGGCAACATTAGTAGGGATGTTTAAGAATTCTTCGTTGTACAATCCCCTGAAAAACCCGATCGGAGTGAAAAACCGACGGAATGTCGTATTAGCTCAAATGGCGAAGTACGATTATATTACCGATGAAGTAAAAGATTCACTCCAGGCATTAGATCTGAACATCAGGTATTCTCCGCAAGGCCATGATGAAGGGATCGCTACCTATTTCAGGGAGTATGCCCGGGCATTTATGGCGGACTGGGTGAAGGAAAACCCTAAAAGTGACGGTAGCAAATACGATATCTACAGTGACGGATTAAAGTTATACACTACCATAGATTCAAAAATGCAGGCCTATGCTGAACAAGCCATGGACATGCACATGGAGAAACTACAGGAAGAGTTTGATTCCCAGAATAAAAAGAACAAAACAGCTCCATTTAGGGATATCACGCCGGAAGAAACAAATAAGATCCTCGATGCCGCGATGCGACGTTCCGACCGTTGGCGTGAAATGAACAAACAGGGGAAGTCGGAAAAAGAGATTATTGATAGTTTCAAGGAGGAACGAAAAATGCGTATTTTTTCCTGGAAAGGGGATATAGATACTGTCCTGACACCCCTGGATTCCATCCGCTATTATAAAGGAATTCTTCAGGCCTCTTTAATGTCCATGAACCCACAGACGGGAGAAGTAAAAGCCTGGGTTGGTGGGATCGATTATAAACACTTCAAGTATGATATGGTTAAGACGGGGCAGAGGCAAATTGGCTCAACGTTCAAACCTTTTGTTTATGCTACGGCAATAGACCAGATGCACATGTCTCCATGTGATACCCTTCCAGACACCCCATATACTATCCCTCAGGGAAAATACGGGCTACTCGAGCCGTGGACACCTAAGAACTCCGGGGCGATATCTGGCAAGCATTTGTCGTTACGATCGGCACTTGCACAATCTATAAATACGATCACCGCTCGATTGATCGATCGTGTAGGGCCGGAACCTGTAATAGAACTGGTGAATAAAATGAAAGTAGACACAGAAGATATTCCGCCGGTGCCCTCAATTGCACTGGGAACGCCGGACGTAACTCTTTACGAAATGGTTGGAGCATACAGCACCTTTGCCAATCAGGGAGTATATATTAAACCCACTTTGATTCAGCGTATTGAGGATAAGAACGGGACGGTCCTGTATCAGAATGTCCCTGAAACTAAAGACGTGATCAGCGATGAAACGGCTTATGTCACTGTGAGCCTCATGGAAGGGGTAACCCAATCCGGCTCAGGTTCTCGGTTGCGACATACCTGGAGAGGTGGAGATCCGGTGTATAAGAAGGCTGTCACAGGCTACCCTTATGGCTTTACTAATCCGATTGCAGGAAAAACAGGGACAACGCAGAATAATAGTGACGGATGGTTCATGGGAATGGTCCCAAACCTTGCCACGGGTGTTTGGGTTGGAGGTGAAGACCGTGCAACTCACTTTAACAGCACTTCCTATGGACAGGGTGCGACCATGGCATTACCAATATGGGCATTATATATGCAAAAATGTTATGAAGATGAATCCCTGAATATTTCAACAAGCGAATTTGAAAAACCTTCGAAAATCTCCATAGCCACAGATTGTGAAAAATGGAAAGCAGAAAACTCCGGTGGTGAAATTCCAGATGAATTTGACCTATAGGAACCCACTGTAAAACCTGTTGTAAAATCTATCTTCATCAGGTTTTTTTAATGCGTTAATTTTCGTAATTTTTCATCAAATTAATATTCATGATAAATAAGACGGTTGCCAGTGTTCAGGAAGCCTGTGAAGGGGTGAAAGACGGCATGACTTTTATGCTTGGCGGTTTCGGTTTAAGCGGTATTCCCGAGAATTCTATTGCCGAATTAGTGCGCAGGGGCGTTAAGAATGTAACATGTATTTCGAATAATGCCGGTGTAGATGATTTCGGATTGGGCCTTCTGCTTCAACAACGACAAATAAAGAAAATGATCTCTTCCTATGTGGGTGAGAATGCAGAGTTCGAACGACAGATGTTGAGTGGGGAATTGGAAGTAGAACTAATACCGCAAGGGACCCTGGCACAACGTTGCCAGGCTGCACAAAGCGGAATTCCTGCGTTCTATACTCCTGCTGGTTTTGGTACTGAAGTGGGAGAAGGCAAGGAAGTAAGAGAATTTAATGGAAAAATGCATTTAATGGAACGGGCGTTCAACGCCGATTTCGGCTTTGTCAAGGCGTGGAAAGGTGATGAAGCGGGCAACCTTATATTCAAGGGCACTGCTCGAAATTTCAATCCGAATATGGCCGGTGCTGCCACCATTACGGTGGCGGAAGTTGAAGAGCTGTTACCTGCCGGATCCCTGGATCCGAATCAAATACATATCCCGGGAATCTTCGTACAGCGGATTTTTAAGGGAGCACATTATGAAAAGCGAATTGAACAAAGAACGGTAAGGAAAAAGGAATAAGATGAAATTAAATTTTACTTGTTCCATTTGGAATGAAAAAAATAAGTTCAGACCCATTGCACCAAACCGTGGTGAACTGCAAATGAAAATGGGTGACGATGTGAATGTTAATTGCGTGCAATGTGGCTCATTAGAAAAGAAACACCTTAACGATATCTATGCGGTTGTTGACTACAGAATAATTCTAGTTGGAGTGATCTTAGGGATCATTGTCACCGTACCCCTTTGGATGTATTATGGTGCAATTGCAGCCGTTTCAGGAATGATCCCAATATTGATTTATGGTTATGAGAATAAGACCGGACATGCTTTTAACTACTATAGAATAAAGAGAAAATAATTATGTTGGACAAAAACCAAATCGCCCAAAGAATAGCAAAGGAAGTCAAGGATGGTTATTATGTGAACCTGGGGATAGGAATCCCGACACTGGTAGCCAATTTTGTGCGGGATGATATCGAAGTGGAGTTTCAGAGTGAAAATGGAATACTTGGAATGGGGCCATTTCCTTACGAGGATGAGGAAGATCCAGATCTTATCAATGCGGGGAAACAAACTATTACAGCATTGCCAGGAGCTTCTTTCTTCGATTCGGCCATGAGTTTCTCCATGATTCGCGGCCAACATGTAGACCTCACTATCCTAGGGGCCATGGAAGTTGCTCAGAACGGTGACATTGCTAACTGGAAGATCCCGGGCAAGATGGTAAAAGGAATGGGCGGTGCTATGGACCTGGTGGCTTCAGCGGACAACATAATCGTTGCTATGATGCATACTAACAGAGCCGGTGCATCAAAGCTTCTTAGAAAATGTAGTTTGCCTCTTACAGGAGTGGATTGTGTAAAGAAAATAGTTACCAACCTGGCGGTTCTAAAAATCGAGAATAACAAATTCGTGCTCCTTGAAAGAGCTCCTGGAGTTAGTGTAGAGGAAATTAAAACAGCTACCGAAGGAGAGCTGGTGATAGAAGGAGATATACCCGAAATGAAACTTTAATTTTAACCGGAAACGAAAGAAAGACAGTGTTAAGGCATTGTCTTTTTTTTATATTTTCTGTAAGAAAATACTGATAATTGTATTGTAAATGTTAAAATATTGTGCATTACAACGATTATATATGCTTTACATCGTATTTTTTGAAAAAATGTTCACATATTAGTAATCCCAAAATTAACCAACGAAACCTACTTATGTTATCTATTACTAAAAGCTTAAAGAATACAGTACGGCTTATCAGAAACCTACTGTATGTTGCGAAAAAAGTGTTTTTATTGATGTAGTTTTTTTCTGAGTACTTTACCCCCGAATCTGCAACGATTCAGATAAAGGTAGGCCCGTTCTTTGTGAGGTTAGAACGGGTCTTTTTTTGTGCCCTACGGAAATGATTAAATCCCTTTAGGTATTGCATCAATAAGTTTTTTAGTGTAATCCCGTGCAGGATTTGCGTAGATCTCATCGGCATCACCTATTTCTTCTATCTTTCCGGCATTCATCACCATGAGTTGATCGGACATATATTTCACCACGGCCAGATCATGTGAAATAAATATATAGGTAAATCCGAAATCTTCTTTCAATTCATTCAGCAGGTTCAGGACCTGGGCTTGCACCGAAATGTCCAAAGCCGAAACAGATTCATCACATATAACCAGTTTTGGGGCAAGGGCTATAGTCCTTGCAATTCCGACTCGCTGACGCTGTCCGCCTGATAATTCGTGTGGATACCGATTGAAATAACTTTCATCAAGCCCCACTCTTATCAACAGTTCTCTAACCTTTTTTTCTCGCTCTTGGCGGCCGGACCCAATTTGGTGGACTTTCATTGGTTCAAGTATTGCCTGTCCAATCGTTAACCGGGGATTAAGGGAAGCAAATGGATCTTGAAAAATAAGTTGTATCTCCTTACGAAGGTTCCTGATTTCAGCTTTTGATAGTCTTCCCAGTTCTTTCCCTCGATATTTAATATTTCCTGCGGTGGCTTTATCAAGCAGCAAGATCGCTTTTCCCAGGGTGGACTTACCACAACCAGATTCCCCTACCAGCCCCAAAGTCTCCCCTTCAAAAACACTAAAACTAACATCATTCACAGCCTTGGTCACTTTTTTAGGCGTGAACAATCCTGCACTACTGTAATACTCTTTCTCAACATTTTTCACTTCCAATAAAGGGGTGCTGGTATAAAGGCGTTTATGTCGTAGAGCTCTCTGAGCTGGAGTGACCTCTTTTGGTTTGAAGGTTTTATCCTCCAATGATGCGATGGTGGGTAGTTTTAATAATCGCTTGTCAAGTACTGGCCTGGCTGCAAGCAGTGCACGGGTGTAGGAATGGTGAGGAGTTTTAAATATTTGTAATACACTACCTTGTTCCACGATATTACCCTGGTACATTACCAATACTTTATCGGCAATTTCAGAGACAAGCGATAGATCGTGTGAAATAAATAATAAACTCATTCCCGTTTCCTTCTGCAGGTCCTTTAATAATTGCAAGATCTCTTTTTGAACCGTCACATCAAGGGCGGTTGTAGGTTCGTCGGCAATCAATAATTTGGGTTTACAAGCAATGGCCATGGCAATCATTACTCTTTGCATTTGTCCGCCACTAATTTGATGAGGATAGCGGCCATATAATTCCTTAGGGCGTGGCAATCTCACCCGACTGAATAACTTTAAGGTTTCTTTTTTCGCTTCTGAAACAGAGTAGCCCAGGTGATGCCTTATAATTTCTGAAACCTGAAATCCACAGGTCAAGGATGGATTCAAAGCACTCATTGGTTCCTGGAAGATCATAGCGATCTCCTTGCCTCTTATTTTCTGAAATTCTTTTGAGCTTAGTTCGAGCAGCTCGGTATTTTCAAAACGAATACTCCCTTTTAATTGTGAAGAATGCCTGGGAAGCAGTCCGGCAATAGCCAATGAAGTAACCGATTTTCCCGATCCCGACTCTCCTACTATTCCTATGATCTCGTTTTCGGAAACAGTAAATGAAATATCATGAATCACCTCGACCCTTTTATTCTTATTGCCGAAAGCAATGCTTAAATTCTCAATCTCGAGGACTAGTTTTTTCAGCATAAAACCAAAGGTATTAATATTTAACATATTAAAATTTTGATCTATTGCATTATTTAGAATGATTTATGTATCTTTTTAAAGATTATTCACTTTTGTTTAATTTTTACTACCAAAAAACCAAAAAATTACTCTTATCGTTAAACAAAGCACAATCTATCCCTAACAATCTTAGCGGCTTTCCTCAGCCCAATGTTTAACTCCCTCTTCCCAATTTGACAAACGGCCGGTCATTTGTATGAAGGAAAATTAAACCATCGTTGAATTAAATATAACAAACCATGAAAAAACTAATCAAAAATTCTAAAGTCTTAGTAACATTTTTATTTACCTCCTTAGTACTATTTTTCCTGATCTATCAAGTTCCCGTGAATCCTGAAGTTGACCAAGCGGATGATGTTGACTTGACAATTACAGACTCCGATACTTCAAGAGATGGAGAGGGAGATACCTTTTCCATTGTAGCCTACGATAAAACAACCGGACAGGTTGGAGGTGCAGGATGCAGTTGTGTGAGTATTTCAGGGGGAATAGACTTCCTGAGCGACCTTATTACGGATGGAACCACAAATTCTGATAATATCGTGGGTGCAATTCACTCACAAGCTAGTTATCAGGAACCCAATCAAATTAATGCCAGGAATCGAATGTTGGCCGGAGATTCTCCTTCCCAAATTATTAATTGGCTTGAAAATAACGATTGTTGCGGCGGTCCTGGTTCTCGTCAATATGGCGTTGTTGGAGTAGACAATCCTGGCGCAGCCGGGTATACAGGTTCTTCGAACGGTAATTATGCAAATGACATTCAGATTGATAATGCATTTTACACAGTTTCTATTCAGGGAAATATTCTTGATACCTCAAATGGCCAGGACTTACTGAATGATATGAGAGATGCTTTTAATTCTTCAACCGGTACACTTGCCGATAAATTACTAAGTGCCATGCAGGCGGCGAAGCGAGTGGGTGGTGACAACCGATGTGCCTCTCGTGGAAATAGCGGCCGTACGGCTTTTGTGCAGGTTCTTTCTCCCGGTGAAACCAGCCCATCCTTGTTCTTCACTACTGGAAACGCTGTCGCCGATGGAATAGAACCTATCGACGAATTACAATGCCTGTATGATTCATCTATAACGCCTCCTACATGCCGTGAAACGGTGACAACCTTTCCATATACGATGGATTTTGAAGATAGCGTATGGGTGAAAGATGAGAATAATTGTACAGGAAACGATAAATCCTGGATACGATCGAGATTTGCCACTCCCTCTAGTAATACGGGGCCGACCGGGGCAAGCCAAGGGCTTTTATATATGTTCGTAGAAGCTAGCACCACATTTAACGGTAGGGCGATAATGACCTCCCCTTGTCTGGTCTTGCCAGGGAATGAGTCCGTATCCCTAACATTTGATTATCATATGTTTGGAGCAGATATGGGAACCCTCTCGGCCACTATCAATAATGGATCTGGATGGACAACTTTATGGTCTCTCAGCGGAGATCAGGGAAATAGCTGGCAGTCTCAGGAAATTGACTTGAGCGCTTATCAGGGCCAAACGGTCCGGTTGCGTTTTGACGGGACGACTGGAGCTAATTTTGCCAGTGATATGGCGGTGGACAACATAAGAATAGGGGCTCCAGCACCGGTAAACTGTGGCTCCGTGGTAAATACATTCCCTTATGCGGAAAGCTTTGAGAGTTCGTTTGGCGAATGGTCCCAGGTCACAAATGATGATCTGAATTGGACGCGCAACAGCAATGGAACTCCATCAAATAATACGGGTCCATCGAGTGCTTTTGATGGGACGGTATATATATATGTTGAAGCATCTGGAAATGGAACCGGATATCCTAATAAACGAGCAATAATTGAATCAGCTTGTTTTGATCTTACCGATAAGACCTCGGCAAATTTCAGTTTTAATTATCATATGTTCGGGTCTAATGACATGGGTTCTATTGACCTTGAAGTTAGCACCAATGGCGGATTAAATTGGAATAGCATATGGAACCTGACCGGAAATCAGGGAAATCAATGGTTAGCTCAAAGTATTGATCTTGCTCCATACCTTGGAGAAAGTGCGGTACAATTACGATTTAACAGGCTAACCGGCGGTACCTGGCAAGCGGACATAGCTTTGGACAATTTTAACCTCAATGCCGTTGGCGGACCGGATGTTACCCCCCCAACAGCTCCCGGGAATCTAACGGCGGCCAACACTACTCAAACGACTACCGATTTGAGCTGGGATCCGTCTACCGATAATATTGGAGTAACAGGTTACGATATCCTGGAGGGTACAACAGTTATTGGGACGGTATCCGGGACCACTTTCAATGTCACCGGTCTTACTCCTGCAACTTCGTATACCTTTACTGTTATTGCAAAGGATGCAGCCGGTAATGAATCTGCACCGAGTAACGCTGCCAATGTAACCACCCTGGATCCTCCAGATACTGAGGCGCCAACTTCACCGACCAATCTATCGGCATCGAATATTACCATGTTTAGTCTGGATCTGTCGTGGACAGCTTCTACGGATAACGTAGGGGTTACGGGATACGATGTATATGAAGGAGCCAGTGTGATTGGATCAACCGCAACTACCTCATTTAGTGTAACGGGATTAAGCCCTGCTACATTATACACTTTCACGGTAGTGGCGAAGGATGCCGCCGGGAATGAA
>JABDNT010000014.1 GCA_013043685.1 Flavobacteriaceae bacterium
TATGGTAAGCACGAAAAAACACACTCGATATCGATGTAAGTGCAAAGAAGTATATCACAGTGATCCACCTGGATCGAGTAGGCAATATACGAGCTAATGTTCTTTTTGAGTTCCCCAGCGGAATCCGCTCCATTACAAGCATCAGGCCATTAACCACTCCAAAACAGATAAATGTCCAGTTCGCCCCGTGCCAGAGGCCAACTAATGACATAGTGATTAGCAGTGCCCAGACGCGTGACCAGTTCCCTGGCTTTTTATAGCTTTTCACTATGGGTAAGTAAACATAGTCCGTGAACCATTTGGTTAGGGTGATATGCCAACGCTGCCAGAACTGTGTCATACTCTTGGCCAGATAGGGAATACGGAAGTTTATATGCAGTTTAAATCCAAATAGTCGCGCAGTACCGATAGCAATATCGGTGTAACCGGAAAAGTCGCAATACACCTGGAAAGAAAAAAGAACAGCCGCATAGATTAACGTAATAGAACCATAACCTTCGGGATTATCAAAGACCATGGTTACGGCGATTCCCAGCTTGTCTGCCACCAGTATCTTCTTGAATAATCCCCACAAAATTTGGCGAAGCCCTTCCCGTGCATCTTCCAGGTCGAAACTCCTTTCCTTTTCAAACTGTGGCAACAGGAAACTAGCTCTTTCAATAGGGCCTGCAACCAATTGAGGAAAGAAACTCACGTAGCAGAGAAAGTTCAAAAGATTGTTAGTTGGTTTGAGTTTTCCCCTGTAGACGTCTATAGAATAACTCATAGTCTGGAAGGTATAGAAACTTAATCCTACCGGAATGATCACATTCCATATACTGAATTCACCAGGCAGTAATTCAGAAGAAAATAAGGCATGAAAACTGTCGAGGAAGAAATTCATGTACTTGAAAGTAAAAAGTATTCCCAGGTTCCAAAAAAGGCTAAATAATAGCCAGAACTTCCTTCGACCTTTACGTTGAGTAGCGTGTATAAACTTTGCCGCGATATAATCGATCAGCGAACTTCCAATAAGAAGGGTGAGAAACCGCCAGTCCCAGAAACCGTAGAAGACGTAACTGGCAATTAAGATCAACAGATTTTGTGTGATACGTCTTTTTCCTCCAATAAGCCAGTACATTGTAAATACAATGACCAGAAAGAAACCAAAATCGAGGGAATTGAATAGCACCTATGCCCAGTTTGGGGCTAAGATAAAAAAAGGCTACCATTACAGTAGCCTAAGTTGATATCTTGTGCATAAATCTTACTCGAAATAACTAAATGTCTCCCCAGACTTTATCTGGAGCAATGACTCATATATAAGCTTGATCACATTTTCCACGTCTTGTTTATGGACCATTTCCACAGTTGTATGCATGTATCGCAATGGTAAGGAGATCAAAGCACTGGCAACACCCATATTGCTATAGGCGAAGGCATCGGTATCTGTTCCCGTGGCCCTGGACAAGGCAGCACGCTGAAATGGAATTTCATTAGCCTCGGCAGCATTGATGATAAGATCTCGCAATTTCTGTTGAACAGCAGGGGCGTAGGCAACCACAGGCCCTTCGCCTATTTTAGCGTGTCCTTGTTTTTTCTTATCGATCATGGGAGTGGTGGTGTCGTGGGTCACGTCTGTAACGATAGCAGCATGCGGTTGTATTCGTTCCGCTATCATTTGGGCACCTCTTAATCCGATCTCTTCCTGAACGGAATTTGTGATATACAATCCGAATGGTAATTTCTTTTTGTTCTGGTGAAGCAACCGAGCTACTTCCGCGATCATAAAACCACCCATGCGATTATCCAGTGCGCGACATACAAATTTGTCTTTATTCAGAATATGAAATTCATCGGGATAGGTGATCACGCAGCCAACATGTACCCCCATTTTCTCGACCTCCTTTTTGTCTTTCGCACCGATATCAATAAAGATATTCTCTGGTTTCGGTGGTTCTTCCTTAGCACGGCTTCGAGTATGAATGGCGGGCCATCCGAAAACGCCTTTCACAATTCCTTTATTTGTGTGGATGTTTACCACTTTCGACGGAGCGATCTGGTGGTCACTTCCTCCATTGCGAATTACATAAAGAAGTCCATTATCGCTAATATAGTTTACATACCAGGAGATCTCATCGGCATGTCCCTCTATCACCACCTTGTATTTTGCTTTCGGATTAATAATTCCAACCGCTGTTCCATAGGTGTCTGTTAGGAACTCATCTACATAAGGAGTAAGATATTTCATCCACAATTTTTGTCCGTCCCATTCATAACCCGTCGGGGCCGCATTGTTGAGATAATTCTCCAGGAAGGTCAAAGATTTTTTATTCAGTATTGAACGTGCCATAAATAGTATTTTTCAGAAAAATCAAAATTAGCAATTTATTAGTTAGCGGGACGTTTCAATTTATGTAATTTTGGAACGATTTTGGTGATACTGGAATTCGGAAATGAGTAAGATAAATTTGATTAAAATAGTATTCGGCCTTAATGTGCTTTTAACTAATGTAATGGTCGCCCAAACCTTGCAGGAGATATCGCAGGTTAATAAGGACAGTGTGGAGACCTTTTATTATATTATTGAAGGAGATACCATACCTAAGGAATACATTGACCTGGGGGAAGTAATATTATTAAACAAACTGGAGTTCAATTCCAAAACAGACAGGAGACGTTATCTCATTATTCGAAGGAAGACCCGCAAAGTATATCCCTATGCAAAACTGGCTGCTGAGCGGCTAACCACCATGACCGAGCGAATGAAAACCCTGAAGCGGAAAAGGGATAAGAAGCGATACACCAAACGCGTACAGAAATATATCGAGGAAGAGTTTTCTGAAAAGTTAAAGAAACTCACCCGAACCGAAGGGCAGATACTCGTGAAGCTCATTCATCGGCAGACAGGCAGAACGGCTTTTGCATTGGTAAAGGAATTGCGGACAGGCTGGCGTGCGTTTTGGTATAATACTACTGCAAGTTTGTTCGACATATCATTAAAGGAAGAATACAAGCCTTTTAAAGTGAAGGAAGATTATCTTATTGAAGATGTGCTGGAGCGCTCGTTTCAAAGCAATGTTCTTGAACGGCAGAAACCCTCATTCGAAATTGATTACCTGGATCTCACTGCTCACTGGAACAAAATGTCTGTTAATAAGTAATCGGAAATAGCATTTGCCCAGTTACTCTAATTAGTGTATATTAGTAGTTCGCTCTTTTTATTTTTTATGGTGTTCCCTGCAGTGAGTTTCACTGCTATAGGGCCGCGCTTTGCGCTGTATCCCTAAAGAGCCTTTGAAGTAAAGCTAAGCTTACTTCATGACTCCCTTAGGGGATGCCGCTTCAATCGCTAACACTTCTTACTTGCGTTTTAACAGGTTAATTTTATAGTGTTCAATGCTTTAAGATTTGTTAATAAAAAAGATGCGAAAAAGTTTCATTTAGTTTTGGTGAAATGAAAAAAGGGATTGTATATTTGCACCCGCTAAAAATAGCTGATATGATATAGAGGTTGTTTTTTTTGAGTTAAGAATATAAGTTCATTGAGATATTGAAATTGACAGCGTATATGGTTTTCAGGTGGAAACATTTGGGAGCTATATCGAAATGACTAAACTAA
>JABDNT010000016.1 GCA_013043685.1 Flavobacteriaceae bacterium
TATGGGTGGCTCCTACTCCGGTATCGGCAATTTCGAACTTCAACTTTTCGTCTTCCTTAAAAATTTTAATGCTGATCTTCCCTCCCTCAATTAAGGAAGACAGACCATGTTTCACGGAGTTCTCTACCAGGGGTTGCAAAAGCATAGGAGGTATCTTTTCGTTATATAGCTCCTCCGGAACATCAATTTCAATCTGTAATCTGTCACCAAACCGTTCCTTTTCCAGATCGAGGTACTTTTCTACAAAATTCAATTCTTCTTCCAGGTTTACCAACTCCATCTGAGATGCCTGAAGCTGATACCGAAACAGATCCGACAATTCAGCTATCATCTGTCTCGTTTTCTCGTTCTCTGGCGGTACCGAGGCATTAATCGTATTAAATACATTATACAGAAAGTGTGGATTCAACTGTGCCTTAATTGCAGATAATTCGCTTTTTAAAGCAGCCGTCCTAAGCTCTCCTTCCAGTTTTATTTTTCGCTGGTTTTCAATAAAATATTCATAGGCATGAAAAATCCCGAATTGAAGAACGTACAATAAAGCAGGAATATAAATATCCCATACCTGGCCGCTACCCTGCAGATGTCCATACCCAAGCCATTCCGATGTTGTGTAAAATAATTTTTGCGCTATTATTACAAATAACGGCAACGTAATGAGGTGCACTAAAAGCCGGTAGACCAGTTCCCAGGATCGGAATATTCTGAAAATTATGAACCAGACCGGTATCGTTAGCAGGAAAAACAACAAATACTGAAGTCCGCCTGAATCCATAAAACTATTGAAACTAAATAAGGGATCATCCGGATCTAATTGTCCCTCCCTGTTAAGCCATAAAGTGAGATGATAGAGAAACGCAAATAACATATAAACCAGAAAAAGAATTAGTACCTCTTTCCATTTTATACCGAAGATTCTCTTATTAATTAATTGCGACATGGCGGTTTAAAGTTAAGTAATTAAAGCCTTTTGCTAAATCGCACATTCCGCAATCTATTTTGATCGAGCAGCAGTGCGGTAATCTCTCCAGATTTATTACGTTCAATATTCAACTTATAATCTCCCATTTGAATCCAATCGTTTCTTAACAATTCGGCAGTATAGGAGTTATCCCTCATCGAGATCTCGAAAGTTCTTCCTTCTTTATATTGCATTTGAAATTTTACGCCTAATTCTGAATTTACGTAAGTTCCATCCGCGTTTTCCCAATTATCTAATATGCTTTGTTCAGGTAATCTAGGAGCAATTCGAACCGGAGTGCCAGGCATGTATAGCTCAAAATCATATGAGTTCGTTGCGTTGGCAACAAAAACCATTTTTAAATTTTCAATTGTCGCATATCTAAACACATTCCCTTTTTCATGAACAATCTCAACGGGTTCCCTATTATAAATACTCCGAAATAATTTCCGCTTCTCCAGATAAAGCTTGATCAAGGTACCATCTTTCAATAGATAATCCCCTGGAAGTGCTTCTAGTCCTGGCCGGGCCCCTATCGCAGACGGCATGCCAGGATGATCCTCTTCAGCATTAAAAACAACGACCTCATCCAGTATCTCTTTTGCCAGTCCTTCACTCCAAACCGATCCATTATTTGTCATCACCACAACAGAAACCGTTTCGGAAGGAATACGAATAAAATAGGCGCTATATGAACCGGTCGCGCCCTCGTGGTAAACGATTTGCTTCCCTTTATAATTCCCGAATTCGATTCCGAAACCATAATTTTCTATTTCGGAACCAGGGATCGGTTTCTGACTTTTAGCCAATAATTCCACAGGATCTATATCGCTATACATTTCCTGAATTTGCATTTCCCATTTCAGTTGATCCCGCAAGGTTGTGAATAGGAATCCGTCTCCGTACAAGTTGGTAACCATCGGATATTGCTTCCATACCCCATCGCCCCAGTCGGAGTAAGGAAGTGCCTTGTTAGGAATAACCGACATATAATTGGTCTGGAATCGCGTATTTGGCATCCCGAGACTATCGAACAATGTAGCAATAGCTTTGGGAAAAGATTGCCCCGATACGCTTTTCACAACTTCTGTTAAGAGGGTATAATTGGAATTACTGTACAGGTGTTGGGAACCAGGTTCGAAATTGAGTGCCGTTTGTTTTCGAAGGAGTTCCAAGGCATCATTATTATCCAGACCCACATGTTTCCACCAGGTCCTACCCTCCAGGCTCATCAGCTCGTAAAAATCACGAATCCCGCTGGAATGATTCAGCAGATTACCTATAGTTATAGGTGATTTTATTTCAGGAAAATATTCGGGAAGGTATTTTCTGAAATCATCGGTGATTTTCAATTTTCCCAGGTCCTCGAGGTAGAGGATCATAAAAGCAGTGTATTGTTTGGCATTAGATGCAATGTTGAAACGAGTGCTGGAGTCTACCGGTATCTGATGCGCCAGGTTGGAAAAACCGGCATATCGTTCGTATACGATCTTCATATCTTTAACTACTCCAACCGTTAATCCAGGCTGAATACCTTTGATCTGATTTTCTATAATGGCATCAAGTGCTTCCATCCCCGTTTGGCTAAAACCTTTAAACGGCAGTAATAATATAATTGAAGTAAGGATTAAAATTAGAAAGCGTATCATAGAAATTTCGATTTGTCCAAATATATTTTATTACTGCGACCAGGGCGATGCGAATCCGACGAATGGTCTTATAGGCAGATAAGTGGCCCGTAACATTCATCGGTCTATAGAACCATTCATCGTCTTTCCTTTTTTTTATATTCTGAAATAATGCAGTTTTGATCCATATATTAATTACCATGAAAAATATTTATCTCATCTCTCTATTCGTCTTCTCAATAAGCGCAACCGCTATGTCTCAGGATCTCCATATTACGGGATCTGTTATCGACGAGAACAATGAAGTTATTGCTTTCGCCACAACTTATATAATAAAGGCTTCCGACAGTACCCTGGTTAAAGCATCCATAACAAACAATAACGGATACTTTAAAATTGGTCCGGTACAAAGTGGCGAGTATCTGCTAAAAGTGACTTATGTTGGTTTCCAGGATTATCTTTCCGATAAAATTATCCTGAACCAATCACTTGATATGGGTGTCGTTAACCTGACAACTGAAGCCGAAGCACTGGGAGAAGTGGTTGTTAAATACGAGAAGCCTATAGTGGAAGTGCAGGCAGACAAGACTGTTTTTAATGTAGACAAGACAATTAACGCTACAGGATCCAACGGATTTGAATTACTGCGAAAAGCCCCCGGAGTGATTATTGATAACAATAACAGTATCATTGTTGAAGGAAAGAGTGGTGTGCAGATTTATATAGATGGCAGGCCCGCATTGTTGCGTGGCCAGGACCTGATCAATTATCTGGAAACTCTTCAATCTACCGACATAGATTCAATTGAAATCATTACGCAACCTTCTTCCCGGTATGAAGCTGCCGGAAATGCCGGAATCATTAATATAAACTTAAAGAAAAACAAGAGCCTTGGGACTAACGGAAGTATTACCGCAGGGTATATTCAGGGTCGGTTCCCGAGGGTTAACAGTTCCATTTCCCTGAATAATCGTGGAAAGAAAACCAATTTATACGGCACCTATAGTAATCGCTTTGGCGACAGCTACGGATTTATTAACCTGAACAGAATGCAGAATGGCACCCGGTTCGATGCGCGTACGACCTCAAAATTCGGCAGTAATAATCACAATTTAAAAAGCGGATTTGATTATTACCTGAATGCAAAAAACACCCTTGGTATTATATTTACCGGGAACCTTAATAACGGGATCAGCAAAAGTGAGAGCAGGACGCCAATCATTCCATCCGGGCAAAATATACCATCTGAAGTCTTGTTGGCACAGAGTAATGCGGACAACGTATCCAGCAACTATAATGTAAACCTCAATTATAAATTCGCCGATACACTGGGCCATGATCTGAATGTAGATCTGGATTACGGACGATATACGAGTGACCGTGAGAATTTTCAGCCAAATTATTACGTTAACGGAACGGAAACAGATACCATTCGAAGCTCTATCGCGAGATTTATCACCCCTATTGATATCGACATCCTGGCAGGGCAACTCGATTACGAACAAAACGGACTAGGTGGCAAAATAAGTGCCGGAGGAAGGGTTTCCTATGTGGAAACGGCTAATACCTTTAATTTCTTCGACGTGATCAACGGTATGGATGTTTTTAATACCGAACAGAGTAATATCTTCAATTATACGGAACAGATCAATGCGGGTTATGTGAATTACAATATAAAATGGGCGAAATGGAATTTACAAGTGGGCTTGCGTGTGGAACAAACTATTTCTGAAGGAGAATTACAAAGCACACAACAGAACTCCAATGAATTGGTAAAAAGGAATTACACCGACTACTTTCCAAGTGGTGGTTTAACCTACCAGGTGAACCGAAAGAACAGCCTTTCCCTCACTTACAGCAGGCGAATTCAGCGTCCCTCGTATCAATCGCTGAATCCATTTCAGTACAAGATCGATGAATTATCATTCCGACAGGGAAATCCATTCCTGCAACCACAATACACCAACAATCTTCGACTAGCGCATACCTGGAACTACCGACTCACGACATCACTGAGTTACAGTTACATTTCCGATTTCTTTGCACAGGTAACCGAGGCAGTTGGAGATAACCAGAATTTTATCATTCAACGGAACGTGGCCAATCAACGTATTTACAACCTGGGTGTTAGTTATCCAACCAAGATAAATGAGTGGTGGAATATCTATTTCAGTTTAAATGCGTTCCATAGTGAATACGAAGCTACCAGTCCCGATTTTATACCAGTAGAACAGACCACGCTTAGTTTCTACGGTCAGAATACCATTAAACTGCCTTCCGAGATAACGATGGAAGTATCAGGTTGGTTCAGCTCTCCTTCTATCTGGGGAGGAACGTATCGAACCAAGAGCCTGGGGTCCCTGGATATCGCCTTTCAGAAGAAGTTCTTCAACGACCGGATGACTGCCAGGATCGCCTTCAGTGATATCCTATATACCATTCCGTGGCGGGGTGAAACACAATTCGGTGACCTCTCCATTATGGGAGATGGAGGAAGTGACAGCAGACAGGTTCGTTTTAGCCTAAACTACAACTTCGGAAGAAGTGAGATCAAGAAGGCAAGAAAGCGAAAAACCGGTATTGAAGACGAACAAAACAGAATTGATAACTAAAAACATTCCCGAAATGATAGAATAAACTAACCAGCAAATAGGGTTAATTTAATCTATAAATCACTTATATAACCTCCGTACACATCTTTAAATCGCATACCATCACTGAGGTTATACTTGCTGAGCTTACGATACTCGACCAGGGCCCATAGCACGAATTCTTTTACAAATGCTTTGTCACGATCATCGATATCGGGCATATTATCATCTATAAGATTGTTCAAAGGTGCTATACGGTTCAATTGCATTGCATATTCCTCATTCGATAGGGATTCTAAAAGTTCGAATCCACTTTGCTCAAAGAACCAGGCAACGATATCGGTATAAGGATCTGCTTCTGTTTCTTTCTGAAGTTTTTCAATCTTTGGGAAGTACTGCTCGAACTGCGATTTAACCGCATCGGCGATAAGTTGCTGAGCCACTTGCGAAGCTCCCTCCTGCTCTCCTTCATATACCAGTTCAACTTTGCCTGTTATAGATGGAACAATCCCGGTAAAATCCCCCAGGCGAACCGTGGTTTCAGATTCACCATTTTGTAATGCTCTTCGTTCGGCGGTACTCAACAGGTTTTCGAAGGCAGTAATACTCATTCTCGCGCTCACGCCGCTTTTAGCATCGATAAATTCGCTTTCACGCGCCTGGAAACTGATCTCCTCCAGGATATCTTTTGCGAGTTCTGGAACAAATACATGGTGTTTTTCTGCCATGGCATCGGCCGCTTCCTGTTCGGTTATGATCCGTGCAGTTTCTATGTCCTCCGGATAATGTGTAAGGATCTGGGAACCAATTCTGTCTTTAAGCGGGGTTACAATGCTTCCCCTATTTGTATAATCTTCGGGATTAGCAGTAAACACGAATTGAATATCCAGGGGCAAACGCAGTTTAAAACCACGGATCTGTACATCTCCCTCCTGCAGGATGTTGAACAATGCAACCTGTATTCGTGCTTGCAGATCCGGTAGTTCATTAATCACGAAAATACTTCGGTTCGCGCGTGGTATCATCCCGTAATGTATAACGCGATCGTCTGCGTACGTAAGCTTTAAATTCGCTGCTTTTATGGGATCCACATCACCAATGAGATCGGCAACGGTCACATCGGGTGTAGCTAATTTTTCCGCAAAACGTTCTTCCCGGTGTACCCACTCAATGGGGGTTTCATCACCTTTTTCCGCTATGAGTTCCATGGCATATCGCGAAATCGGATGGAAAGGATCATCATGAATCTCACTTCCTGAAACAACGGGTATATACTCATCCAGTAATGAAACCATTTGTCGTGCCAGGCGCGTTTTCGCCTGTCCGCGTAAACCTAAGAGGTTTATATTGTGTTTCGAGAGAATGGCTCTTTCCAATTCGGGGATCACGGTATACTCGTAGCCGTGAATGCCTTCAAAAGTAGGTTCCTTCTTCATTAATTTCTGAAGGAGATTCCTTCGTAATTCTTCTTTAACGGTTTTATATTCGTATCCGGCTTTATTTAGTTCGCCGAGGGTTCTTATGTTTTCAATCTTCATAGTTCAATTATCTAATTTTTTTTCTTCTATTTGTTTCGTAATCTGTAAAGATCATCTCGCCAAGTCCTTTCAACCCTGTGTAAAAAGCCTTACCCTGATTTGCTTCAGTAAAATGATCTACAAACTGCATCAGGTATGGATCCTGGGCAATCATAAACGTAGTGATTGGGATATGTAACTTCCGCGCTTGTCGTGCCATCATGTAACATTTATTCACGATGTGGGGATCCAGACCCACACTATTCTTATAATATTGTCCGTCAGGAAGCTGAAGACAACTCGGTTTACCATCGGTGATCATAAAAATCTGCTTATTGGTATTTCTTTTCCTTCTAAGCATATCCATGGCAAGTTGAAGGCCTGCTACTGTGTTGGTATGGTAAGGGCCTACGTTAAGGTAAGGAAGGTCCTTGATCTTAATAGGCCAGGCATCATTTCCAAAGACCAGGATATCAAGCGTGTCCTTTGGATAACGAGTCGTGATTAATTCTGACAGTGCCATGGCCACTTTTTTGGCAGGTGTGATACGATCCTCTCCATACAGGATCATACTGTGGCTTATATCGATCATAAGCACCGTACTCATCTGGGCTTTGTACATGGTCTGTTCAACCACAAGGTCATTTTCGGTAAGATGAAGATCTCCGATCCCATGATTTATCTGGGCATTTTTTAAACTCTCGGTCATTGAAATACGATCCAATGCATCGCCGAACTGGTACTTTCTGAATTCACCGGATCTTTCATCCCCCCGTCCTGTATTCTTCGTTTTATGATTTCCGGCACCGCTGCGTTTCAATTTTCCAAAGATCTGATCCAGCGCGCGCTTGCGCAGGGCCTGTTCGAGTTTTTCGGTCATTTTAGATGTTCCCTCTCCATTACCCTTTCCACTGCCATCCGGCACGATCTCTTCTTTAATGTAACCTTTCTTCTTCAGGTCTTCAATGAAATCATCAATGGTGTAATCGGGCGTAGTAATGTTGTATTCCTCATCCAGTTGACGCAACCAGTCAATGGCCTCGTCAAAGTCACCTGATGTATGAGTGATGAGTTCCTGGAAAATTTCGAATAGTCTTTCGAATGGAGATTGCTCCTTTGGGACGTGCTTGGTGAAAACAAATCCGGAAGGGCGAGGTTTCTTTTTCATTGCATAAAGATACTTAAAATCAATATAAAAAAACTTTGGTATTAACAGCCTTTTAAGACTTGAACCACTTCATTTTAGTACCTTTAATTTCTGAAAAATAAAAACCAATCATTTCCAGATGACAAAGATCTTTTTTCTCTCCTTCCTTTTTATTTCAACCACACTCTTATCGCAAAATGTACCCATGGACCTCATGAAGGACCTCAAGCCACGAAATATAGGGCCAGGAGGTATGTCGGGCCGTGTAACATCCATAGATGTGGTAAACAACGACCCTGATATTATGTATGTGGGAACAGCCTCCGGCGGATTATGGAAATCTAGCAGTGGTGGAATAAAATGGCACCCCATATTCGACGATCAGCCAACTGCTTCCATAGGTGCTGTTGCAATACAACAAAGCAATCCTTCAGTTATCTGGGTTGGTACCGGAGAGGGAAACCCAAGAAATAGTCTTAATGGTGGATTTGGCGTTTACAGGTCGTTAGATGGAGGGAAAACCTGGAAATCTATGGGACTAGAAAAAACCAGGCATATTCACAGGATAATTATAGACCCCACCGATCCCAATACCGTTTATGTCGGAGCTATAGGAAGCCCATGGGGTATTCATCCGGAAAGAGGCGTCTTTAAGACCGCAGACGGAGGAAAGACATGGAACAAGATACTCTACACCAACGACAAGTCTGGAATTGCAGATCTGGTAATGGATCCTACCAATCCTAATAAGCTCATTGCGGCTATGTGGGAGCACAAGCGGGATCCGTGGTTCTTCAAATCGGGTGGTGAAGGAAGTGGGCTTTATATCACCCATGACGGCGGTGATACCTGGGAGAAGCGCACCGATGCGGATGGTCTACCAAAAGGAGACTTAGGACGAATAGGGATCGCCATTGCAAGGAATAAACCTAATATCATATATGCTCTCGTTGAGGCAAAGAAAAATGCCTTGTATAAAAGCAAGGACGGAGGATTTAAATGGAAGAAAATAAACGACAAGAACGACATTGGGAATCGCCCTTTTTACTATTCTGAAATTTACGTGGATCCGCAAAACGAAAATCGTGTTTACAGCGTGTTCACCTATGTGAATGTTTCGGAAGACGGCGGAAAGAGTTTCGATCAATTAATGCCTGCATATGGTGTTGATAATGGAGTTCATCCGGATCACCACGCTTGGTGGATACATCCGGAGGATGGAAGCTTTATGATAGACGGAAATGATGGAGGGATGAATATTACAAGGGATGGTGGTAAAACATGGCGATTCATAGGCAATCTTCCCGTGGCGCAATTCTACCATATAGCGGTGGACAATGAGTTTCCCTACAATGTATACGGTGGAATGCAGGACAATGGGAGTTGGCGCGGGCCTTCTTATGTTTGGAGATCACAGGGTATTAGAAACAGTTATTGGCAGGAAATCTCTTTCGGAGATGGATTTGATGTCGTCCCCGATCCGGACGACAGCCGTTATGGATGGAGTATGAGTCAGCAAGGCTTTGTAAGCCGTTACGATTGGAAAATCGGAAACAACTATTCAGTGAGACCCACACATCCCGATCCAGAAATGAAACTTCGTTTTAACTGGAATTCAGCAATTAACATCGATCCTTTTAATAACAATGTTATATACTTTGGAAGTCAGTTTGTGCATAAAAGCATCGATAAAGGATTAACCTGGGAAATTATCTCTCCCGATCTTACCACCAACGATCCCGATAAACAGAAACAACATGAAAGTGGTGGTTTGACCATGGACGCCACAGGTGCAGAAAACTATACCACGATACTGGTGATTGAACCTTCCCCCTTAGAACAAGGCATGATGTGGGTAGGAACGGATGACGGACGCGTTCATTACACTCAGAACGGCGGAGTCAACTGGATTGAAGTAAGCAAGAATCTTAAGGGACTCCCGGAAGGAAGCTGGATAGTTCAGATCAAGGCATCGAATAAGAAGAAGGGAGAAGCCTTGCTTGTGGCAAACGATTACAGGCGATTCAATTATACACCATACGCATACAGAACTACCGATTACGGGAAGACCTGGGAACGGATCGTAGATGGTAATGATGTGATTAGTTATGCATTAAGCATCGTAGAGGATCCTGAGGAAAAAAATCTTCTTTTTCTTGGAACTGATGATGGCTTGTATGTTTCCATAAACGCCGGATCCAACTGGACCAAATGGACCAATGGATTCCCCACAACATCGGTTAAAGACCTTGTGATTCAGTCGAGAGAGCACGACCTTATTATTGGTACTTTCGGGAGGGCTGCGTGGGTATTAGACGATATACGCCCACTGCGCGAATTGGCGAGCAACAATTCATTACTTAGCCAGGACGTCAGGATATTTGATCCCCCCACCGCTTATCGGGCTTCATATAAGCAGCCAACCGGCAGCAGGTTTGGTGCAGACGCACTGTATAATGGAGAGAATCGACCCAGGGGAGCAACAATAAGCTATTATTTTAAAAAGCCGGTCGAAGACAAAAATGTAGAAAAAGAGGATGAAGACGAGGACGACGACAAGAACATGGATGAAACGACCCCGGATGAAACCGAGGGTAAACATAAAGATTCACTTTACATGCGCTTTTACGATGGTCAAAATCTTATAAGAACATTAAAACGAAAAATTCCAGATAGCTCTGGGATGTACCGATGGCGCTGGTTTATGAATGAAGCAGGCGTTACCAGGCCCAGCAGGAGAATTCGGGAAGTTAAAAATGAACCGGGAGGAATTGGTGTGAAACCAGGAATATACCGGGTAGAATTGAGCTATCTCGAATCAAAATCCGTCACAAATATTAAAGTGGAAAGTGATCCGCGGCTTAAGGTAACTCAGAAAGCGATCAACGATAGATATGCTTACGGCAAGAAACTTCAGGAAATGACTGGTGTTGCTGCAGAAGTTGTAAAACAACTGGTAGAAAGTAAAAACACCGTTGAAGATTTTCAGAAGAAACTCAAGAAAAAGGACAAAGAGAAATATAAGGAAGATCTGAAATCAGGAAAAGAGGTGATCAAGAAAATTGATAACCTTATTGCTCTTTACCTTGGAAAAGAGGACAAAAGACAGGGGATTACGAGAAATCCCGAAGTTACAGTAATGCAGCGCATAGGAACGGCAAACAGGTATGTTAGAAGCAGGCCAGATGGCCTTACTGCCACCGAAGAACGATTGCTGGAACAGGCAGAAGATCAGTTTAATGCTGCAATAGAAGAAACAAACAACTTTTTTGTAACCAAATGGGCGGAATACCGGTCTAAATTGGAACAAATGGACCTGTCTCCCTTCAAGGAAACTAAAACTTTTTAACTAATCAGTAAAACAAAGGATATGAAGAAACTAATTATGATGTTTGCTTTATTCACGCTTCTATTGGCGTGTAAAGAGGCCGTTGAAAAAGAAACTGCCGAAGTAATAATCCCAGATCAGTACACCATTGAGCAATTCATGGACAATGAAAATGCCTTCGGTAATGGGTTCTCTCCAGACAAATCGAAAGTGCTAATGACCAGCAACCGATCCGGGATATACAACATGTACACTACCCCAATAGGAGGTGGCGAACTTGCTCCTGTAACCCAATCGGACAGTGCATCGGTCTTTGGGATCTCCTATTTCCCAAAAGACGACCGCATCCTGTTCCGGATGGACGGCAATGGCGATGAGATCTATAAGATATTTATGAAGGACGGAGAGGAAATTAAACGGCTCACCCCTGCCGAGAATGTTCGTGCTTTGTTTAGAGGATGGTCCAGGGATGAGAACAGCTTTTTCTATGGCAGTAATGAGCGTGATCCTCGCTATATGGATCATTACGAAATGAGCCTTGAAGATTTTAGCTCTAAAATGATCTGGCAAAATGACGAAGGAATGAATTTCGGGGGTATGTCTCCGGACCGTAAGTACATTGCCCTCACAAAGTCCATCAATACTAACGACAGTGATCTTTTTATTCTTAATACTGAAACCGGTGAAAAGTCGAAGGTAAATGATACTATATCTGGTAATACACCTCAGGATTTCACCTTAGACGGAAAATATTTTTATTATTCAACAGACAAAGGAGCTGAATTCAGCTATGTGATGCGCTACAACCTCGAAGATGGCTCGAAAGAACTTGTTCTCGGGAAAGACTGGGATATTTCGTCTTATTATTTCTCACGAAATGACAAGTACCAGATCACATTCTCGAATGAAGATGCTAAAACAGTGATGGTGGTCACTGAGGTTGCCACAGGGGACGTAGTGGAATTTCCGAGCTTCGAGAACCAGGAGATTAGTAGTGCTTCTTTCTCTATGGACGAAAGCATGGCGCTATTGCGTGTTGGTGGATCGCATACACCTACTAATTCTTACTCCTATAATCTTGAAACACAGGAATTGAATCAACTAACCGACGTGCTAAATGATGAAATAAACGGGACACATTTGGTTTCTGCCAGCGTAGTTCGGTTTAAGTCGTTCGATGGCCTCGAGATTCCGGCTATCTATTACAAGCCACATCAGGCATCTGCCGAAAATCCGGCTCCGGCGTTGGTTTGGGTTCATGGAGGTCCCGGAGGACAATCACGCCAGGGATATAATTCAACAATCCAGTACCTGGTGAATCATGGTTATGCTATCCTGGCGGTAAACAATAGGGGAAGTAGTGGATATGGAAAGACCTTTTACAAAATGGACGATCAGAATCACGGTGACAAGGACCTGAAGGATTGTATCGCCGGAAAAGACTGGTTAAAGACCCAGGAAGATATTGACGGGGAAAAAATAGGCATTCTCGGCGGATCTTATGGAGGTTATATGACCATGGCAGCACTCACTTATGCTCCTGAAGAGTTCCAGGTAGGTGTGAATATCTTTGGAGTTACTAATTGGATACGTACGCTAAAAAGCATTCCGCCATGGTGGGAATCTTTCAAAGATGCTTTATATACAGAAATGGGCGATCCGAACACCGAGGATTCCATTCGCCTGCGACAGATCTCTCCACTGTTCCATACGGAAAAAGTTACCAAGCCCTTAATTGTGTTGCAGGGCGCGCAGGACCCAAGGGTTTTAAAAGTTGAGAGTGACGAGATCGTGGAAGGTGTAAAGAACAATGGAGTGCCTGTTGAATATGTGCTATTTGAAGATGAAGGCCATGGATTCGTTAAAAAGGAAAATCAGATCGAAGCCTATGGAAGAATCAAGGAATTCCTCGATAAGTATCTGAAAGGAGAAGGCCAGGAAAGCATGGATTCGGCTCAAACTGAAAGTACAGAAACAAAATAGTAATTGCTATGAGAAAGGTAATTATAGTATTTACTATTGTACTTGGTTTTCAAAATTATACAGCATCAGCCCAGGAAACCGGAGAAGATGACTTCGGTTTCTGGGCTATGTATTTTGGAACCAACCGTGTTTCAGAAAAATTGAGTATTCATACTGAAGCACAGTTCAGGTTTTATGAAGTGGCAAGTAATTTTAACCAGATGTTATTGCGAACCGGGTTGAATTACCATATATCCGATAAGGCCATGGCCACAATCGGTTATGGGTACATCGAGACCGACCCTACTTTTCCTGAGCCTGATGGGGAGCAAAACATCAGCGAGAACAGGATATATCAACAATTCGTGCTAAGAAATAACGTTGGTAAGATTAAATTTAGTCATCGCTATAGGATCGAACAACGTTTTATCAGCAATCCGGTAACCGGCAATGATACCCAACATCGTGCGCGTTATTTCTTAAGAGTGACCTATCCTATTAATGATACCTGGTTCTTGACTGCCTACGATGAAGTATTCATAAATCTTCAGGAGCCAATATTTGGTCAAAACCGATTGTATGGAGCCATTGGTTACGTGGCCAATAAGAATGTAAGTGTGCAAGTCGGATATTTAAAAAATCACTTCACCGGAAGTAATTTTGACAGGCTTCAGATAGGAATCTTCTGGAATACCGACTTACGGAAGAAACAAGAATCTTCGGACTAATGTGTTAAACATATTATCCGTTTTAAATTCCATCCAAATGAACCTTCAGAAAGTGACTTTCGAAAACGAGTCGGGACAGCAGTTGTCTGGCCGACTTGAATTACCAGCAGATGAGATTCCTCATAATTTTGTGTTATTCGCACATTGCTTCACATGTAACAAAAACCTGGGAGCTGTTCGGAATATTAGTCGGGCGCTTAGTTCTAAAGGATTTGGAGTGTTGAGGTTCGATTTTACCGGACTTGGAGAAAGCGATGGTGACTTTGAAGACACCAACTTCTCGGGTAATGTCGCCGACCTTATAGCCGCATCCGATTATTTAGCAGAAAACTATAAGGCCCCTACCCTTGTTGTGGGTCATTCCCTGGGAGGCGCAGCAGCCATATTCGCAGCGGCCGAAATCACTTCTATTAAGGCCGTTGCAACTATTGGAGCTCCAAGCAACCCGGTACATGTCACTCATTTGCTGAAGAGCAGCCTGGAGGAAATTGAAAATGAAGGTGTGGCTGTAGTAAATTTGAGCGGAAGGGACTTTACCATAAAGAAACAATTCCTTGACGATCTGAAAACCAAGTCGCTGCCAGATGTGGCCCAAGGTCTTCGTAAAGCACTGCTGGTCATGCACTCTCCGCAGGATACTACCGTAGGTATTAAAAATGCCGAAGAGATCTATATTGCCGCACGGCATCCAAAAAGTTTCGTCTCCCTTGATGGTGCCGATCATTTGCTAATGCGACGTGAAGATTCAGAATATGCCGGCCTGGTAATAGCGGGATGGGCATCTCGTTATGTGGACATTCCGAAGGAGACAAACATCAAATCGAGTCATGATACGGTGGCGAGTTTAAGTGGGAGTAAAGGTTATACCACTCAAATGAAAATAGGGAATCACTATATGTTGGCCGACGAACCTGAAAGTGTGGGGGGTAATGATTTCGGACCAAATCCATACGAATTTGTGTCGGCCGGATTATCAGCCTGCACAGCGATGACGGTTCAGATGTACGTTCGCAGAAAGGGCTGGGACCTCCAAAATATTGAAGTACACACCAGCTATAGTAAAGAACATGCAATAGATTGTGAAAATTGCGAAGCCGATTCGGCCAGGATCGATACCTTCCAACGAGAAATAAAATTTGAAGGCGACCTCGACGAAAAGCAGGTCGCAAGAATGCTTGAAATTGCCGATAAATGTCCGGTTCATCGTACGCTTCACAGTGAGACCCAGGTACTCACTAAGTTAATAATCTAAAGTAATACAATGGTTTCTGAAATATTTGAAGTGACCATCACCGGAACGCACGGAGTAAAGCTTCCGGAATCTGCAGCCGCCCCCTTTTATAAAGCAGGCCATAAGCGGGTTAAAATGACGGCCTGGTTTAAGGATAAACATATAGAATTCCACGGAGCCCTTCATTTGAACAAAGGAAACTTTGTGATCAGTTTCGGAAAACGTTACCAGAAGGAACTCGGAGTGGGGTTTAACGACTATTTCGATCTGCAATTGGCTGAAGACACTTCCAAATATGGGGTTGAGATGCCAGAGGAATTATCAGCAGTTCTGGAGAGTGATCCAATGGCGGCTGATGTTTTTGAAGATTTCACTGATGGCAAAAAACGATCATTGATCTATTATGTGCTTAGGTTTAAAAATTCACAAACACGTATCGATAAATCACTTATTATAGCGGAAAACATGAAGCATGGGATTAGCGATCCTAAAGAATTGATACGTGACAGAAGGTAAAACTCGCTTTATGCGATTTTGTGAGATAATCAATAAAGACCGTTGAGATGAGGATGAAATTTGTAAGTAAAGAGGAATAAGCTTAACTTCGAAATTATAAGAAACTTAAAATTGAATAAATGAAAAAAATAGCCATGAGTCTTATGCTTGCCTCGCTTGTACTGGTAAGTTGCAAAGACGATAAAAAGAAATTGGATAGTGAGGAAGCAACCGATACCGAGGTTGTAGAAGAGGTAGAAGAGGTAGAAGAAATGGAAGTTAAAAAGGTCACAATGACCCTTGCATCGAAAAGCGGAAGCAGTGCCACGGGGACTGTGACCTTTACGGAACAGGAAGGAGTAGTTGCAATGGAAGCGACCTTGAGCGGACTTACACCGGGTACGCACGCTATTCATATCCATGAAAAGGCCGATTGTACGGCGGAAGACGGAACCTCGAGCGGAGGCCACTGGAATCCAACATTTGCTCCTCACGGGAAGTGGGGCGCCGAAGAAGGATTTCATAAAGGTGATATCGGTAATGTTGAAGCCGATGAGAACGGGAATGCAAGCATTGCTATGAAAACCGACGAATGGTGCATAGGTTGTGGAGATGAGAATAAAGACATCCTGGGTAAAGCCATCATAGTGCATCAGGGAACGGATGATTATACAACTCAGCCAACCGGTGCTGCCGGAGCCCGTGTAAGTTGCGGGGGTATAATCGAATAAGAATTTTCACATACATTAATGAAAGCCATCCCACGGGATGGTTTTTTTATTACAATCGTTGTTTTTGTATCTTTAATGACAGAGCTAACCCGACGTTTATGAAACCTCTCTATCAACTTTTCGTCCTTGCAGGCCTGGGCATTTTTGCCTATTTCTATTTCTTCAATTTCGATAATATGAGCGAGACCGAACTTGTGAACTCGGTAATGTACTGGTATGTTCCGTTGGCATTCGGTTTGTACGGACTTATCGCCTTCAGAATAAAGAAACGCATGCCTGAAACTGAAAATAATGTACTTAAGTACGTATTCTCCGGAAAGGATCAGGTGATCCTGATCCTAATGATACTTTTGGGGCTAAGCGGGCTTATTGGATTGCTTGTATTATTACTGCCACTGCTTATATTCAACGTTCGTAGACCGGGATATGACCTTAGTGTTGCTTTAGTTGGAGCTTTCCTGTTACTTATCTTACTTGCGGTATTTTTTAAGGTTTTATGGCCTTCTCTCTAATCATACTTTCCTATGCCTGATAATTTTGAAATCGACTATACCTTTGGTGACCATCACTATTTTTATTCTATTGACACTAAGGATCCGGATGGTCATACCTTGGAACTGACGACCTTAGTCGTGGATGAAGAATCATTTTTTTGATGGATTGAAAGAATAGTTGTTCATGATCAGATTAAAGCTTACAAATTCGGATGATAAAGACTTTATCGAACTAGTGGAATCACTAGACCGGGAACTCGCAGTTCGCGATGGTGATGATCATGCATTTTACCATCAATTCAATGCTATAGATATGATTAACAATGCGATTGTCGCCTATGAAGACAAGGTCTCTGTTGGTTGTGGAGCCATAAAGGAATTTGATGGTCTGTCTATGGAGGTAAAACGTATGTACACCTTGCCGGACTATCGTGGAAAGGGAATCGCATCTAAAATAGTTCTGAGGCTTGAGCTTTGGGCAAAAGAACTTGGCTACCCATTTTGTGTTCTGGAAACCGGGAAACAACAACCGGAAGCCATGGCGCTATATAAAAAACAAGGGTATGAGATAATTCCAAACTATGGCCAATATGCCGGGGTAACGAATAGTATATGTTTTAAAAAGAAGCTCATTTAGCAAATCAAGAGGGAATTACTGAATAGTCGAACTCATCCAAAACAGCTATTTATGTGTATATTAGGTAGGGTACATTGAAACGTCATGAGTTGGGTTCGTATCAAGCCGTAAACAAGTTCTCCTATGAAAAGTAGCTACGTTTTAAAAATTTGCATTGCTGTAATTGGAATAATTGTGCTCACAGCATTTCATTCTACCAAGAATGAAAATGATATGTCGAAATATAAGTCGGCAGAAATGGTTTTCATTCAGGGCGGAAGTTTTTTTATGGGGCAAGTGGATGGAGAAGCTGATGAAAAACCGTCGCATAAAGTAAATTTATCAGATTTTTATATCGGTAAATTTGAAGTAAGCGTAGCGGACTATCGTCTATTTTGTGAGACTACGAACAGAATTATGCCTAAAGAACCAAAATGGGGATGGTACGACGATCATCCCATTGTAAATACTACCTGGTACGATGCCATAGATTTTATTACCTGGCTCAATGCTGAAACCGGTGAAAATTTTCGACTACCCTCTGAAGCTGAGTTCGAATATGTGATTCGAAATGGTGGGAAGGAAGGCGTTTATCCCTGGGCTCAAGGGAAACCTATAAACGAAAATATCGCCGATGAATCTTATGGCACGCAATATTCCGGGAAACGGATCTGGAATGGTTATACCGATGGCTTTGTACACACATCCCCTATTGGAGCCTATCCGCCTAACGAAGTGGGCGTATGCGATATTAATGGTAATGTTTGGGAATGGGTAAGCGATTGGTTTCAGGACTACTCGGATGCCATTAAACAGGATCCGGAAGGGCCGGAATCCGGAAAACACAAAGTGGGTCGTGGGGGAAGCTTTAATGCCGATCCATGGCACTGCAGATCTGCCAGCAGGAGCTATGTCCTGCCATCCTTTACCGGGCCTGGATTTCGTTTGGCTAGAGATATAGATTAATACCAACAAATATGAAAAAATTACTACTATTACTACTAATTTTATGTGGTTTACCTCTTATTGCATCAGGACAGGTATCCCTTAAAGATGTTGTGGAAGACAAAAAAGACATGGCCGATTCATACTATGGAATCTTCAAGTATAAAGGAAAGCCTTTTACAGGGGAAGCCACAGAGTATTATGAGAACGGTCAGATGAAATCAAGTAGGAATTACAAAGACGGAATGTACCAGGGATATTGGACCGAGTGGTATTCCAATGGAAACATGAAATTCCGAGGAGATCGTTACAAAAATAAAGGAGAGGGATTGACCAAATGGTGGCACGAAAACGGTCAGCTGAAGAAAATGGGAACCTATAACCTTGATAAACAGCATGGAGCCGTACTTCGATGGTACGACAACGGAAACCTTCAGCAAATAAGGTATTATATCAACGATATAGCCAACGGGAATTGGACAACTTTTGATAAGAATGGTGATGTACTGGATGAAGGAAATGACATGAACAGGTACTACAGGCCTTTCTTCGGAAATGATACGGCCCCGGAAGGATTTGAAGAAACCTCCCCTTCCTTTACTGCAGACGGAAATACTATGGTGTTTGCCAGGTATACCGATTGGGTAAAAAAAGTACCGTATATCGCATATAAGAATGGGAAAACCTGGAAAAAAGAGAAACTGCCGATTGCCGACACCTTGTACAATCTGGCAATAAGTGCAGAAGGTAACAGGATAGTGTTTAAGAAATTTGAATATTCGGGCGAGGATGAGATCAGCAGGACCTTTGTTGTGGATCGCATAAATGGATCCTGGGGATCACCGAAGGAAGTAGACAATCTATTCAATATAAACGCAGGTTATTTTCAATTTACTAAAGAAGGTGTGCTCTATATGTTTGCCAGAAAACCGAGAAACGGAATTTACTATTCAGAACCAACACCAGATGGTTATTACAGTAAGCCAAAATGGCTGAGCGATGAAGTAGGTCTTGAGAAAAGCGATTCTTTCGATGTTCATATACATCCGGAAAAGAATAAGTTGATCATTACCCAGGCCTATTCCACTGAGAAGTATCCCAATCGTGGTGCCATAGGAATGTATTACTATAAAAAGAAGAACGGTGAATGGGTGCGTGAGAAAAGAATTCCACTGGGATATGCCTGGGGAGCTTGCATAACGCCAGATGGGAAATTCGTTTTTGTAAGAAATGGAAATTTACAATTTGTTAATCTCACCGAATTAGAAATAGATTGGTAAAATGAATATAAAGACAACCATAACTGCGATTTTTTTCATTTTTAGTTTTTCCTTAGGTTTTTCACAGGATAAATCAGCGGAAATCGTCGAAACTCTGGAAGGACATTGGGAAGGTGTTTTCACGAAACAAAACTCCCATCAGAAATTTGATGTTCAGTTTTATAGAAAAGACAGCTCCTTTACTTCCCTTCAGACGATCAGGGAATGGCATCCGCAATTTGGCGAATTCGAAATACCTTTAAATATCGACTCCTTGGGTACGATACGATTGAATACCGGTTATGGAAAAGCATTATTAAAACTCGATCGCAGGAATCTGGAAATGGTGGGTTATATCGAAAACTCAATTCCAATTATGAATGTTCATTTAAAGAAAGTTCCGGATCCCCCCTCTCCCAATTACGAGGTTAATGAGATTAAGGTTTCGAATAGTGATGTTTCATTGAATGGGCATTTACACCGCCCCATGTATGAAAAAGCCAGGACTGCGATTATTGTTGTTGGTGGTCGCAGTTGTTATGCTGGGAGTACAAAGTATGATCTTACCGCAAAGATATTGAGGGAGTATGGCGTTGCTGTTTTAGTTTTCGATAAGAGAGGAACCGGAAAGTCTACCGGGAATTGTGATATTGCTACGATCGATGACCTTGCTTCAGATGTATTAGCCTGTAAACGGTATTTGGAAAACCATCCTGATTCTTTTGAGAACATTGGTGTAATAGGGAGTAGCGCCGGCGGTTGGGTAATGTTAAAAGCACAGGAGAACGATCCCTTCGATTTTCTTATTGGTGTCGTAGGGCCTTCAACCTCGGTAAAAGACCAGCAATTACAATCGGCCGAATATGGTGCTGTTGAGTACGATCTATCTGATGCCGCGCTCGCCAATCTAAAAACGTATACTGAGTTATTATTTGAAGCTAAAGCTAACCGAGAGAATTTTAAGGCTATAAACGGACTTCTTGCCAACGCTGAAAAGGAAGGTTGGCGAGATCTGCTGGATGACACTGATATCCCGGACTCGGTGGACGCCATAGATCAATTATGGGTCAGAAGACATAACTACGATCCATCCGGAACGTTAAAAAATCTTGACGTTCCCTTGCTGTCAATTTTTGGTGAAAAGGATTGGATTGTTCCCTACAAGGAAAATATTGAAGCACTTAACCAAAGTTTTCCCGGTAATCGGAAGAAGTTACTTACAACCTTAGTGGCTCCGGATGCCGGACACGGGACGGAAGTAGAAGGAAAGAATATCACATTTTCAGACAACAACTCATATTGGCGCTATTTCAGGATCTCACCCCAGGTCACTATTGAGATCATTGATTTCCTGAAGAGACATGCGTTTATTGAATAGGTTCATTACAGTGGTAAATAGGCTGCCCTAAAAATTATAAGTGCTGATTTAACTCATATTTAATTTCCTTTTTGGCAATTACATTTATTGTAAATATGATGACATGAGCAGACCAAAAAATAAATTGGAATTGACATCATTAAGCCGAGAGAACTACGAGAAATTACTCAACTTGATAAATTCCTATTCTGAAGCTGAACAAAACGCAGATTTCCCACCTGGTACATTAAACAGGAATATAAGAGATGTAATCGCACATCTTCATCACTGGCACATGATGCTATTGCGCTGGTATGATGAAGGTATGAAAGGTCTAAAACCAGATATGCCGGCCAAAGGGTACAGTTGGAAAATGACCCCGGAATTAAACCGCGATATTCAGAAAATGTATGCCATTAAAACTTTATCTCAGGTATTGACCTTATTCGGGGACTCCTATATGAAAGTAAGAGATATCATAGTAACTCATAGTGATGAAGAGTTGTTTACAAAGAAACTTTATAAATGGACGGGATCTACTTCACTGGGTGTATACCTCGTTTCCAATACATCAAGCCATTACGATTGGGCGATAAAACTTATTAAGCGTAGTAAAAAGTAAAAAACCTTTACGCGCTATAAAGGTTTTTTATTCCGGAGCCAATGTTTCTTTTTAGTGACACCTTGCGGTGTTTACTTTATGTTTCATCAGATCTTCATTGTTAAAACAACTATCTCGGGATAATCCCTACCATAAATGTTTGTTAAAAGCCTTCTGTGGTCTGATGGCTTATAGTTATCGGGATGTAAATGTTTCTTTTTAGGGACACTAGGTGTTTACTTTATGTTTCATTTACAGATTCTGAACCCTACATTTATATAATTTCAAAAAATATGCCAAAATAAAAACCCGCTCCTGAAAGAGCGGGTTTTTTATGATCGTATATTAAAATTCTACTGCTTAACTACTCGTTTTACAACGGTAGCGTTCGTAGTTTGAATCTGGACAAAATACATTCCGGTTGAAAGCATTTCCAGCGAGAACGATGTTGTTGTCCCTGCGTTCGTAAGATTCTGTGTTTGAATAGTTCTTCCGTTCACATCTGTAATAGTAGCAGAAACTAAAGTTTCGGAACTATTATTTACCAGCGTAATTTCTCCACGGGTCGGATTAGGATACAGCAGGATATTATTGAACAATTCATTATCTCCATTTCCAAGTATCTCAACTACTTCAAGTTCAAACGTACAGCTAGCAGTATTCCCCGCAGCATCCGCAGCTTCAATTGTAATAGTTGTTACTCCCGCGCCTACTTGCGTTCCTGCTGCAGGATCCTGAGTTAATACCGGAGCACCTGTACAATTATCTGTTGCAGTGGCTAAAGGCGTATAGTCGGGAATTGTGAATAACTCTCCCGAATTTACGGTTTCTGTTATATCTGCCGGACAGGTTACTTCAGGATCGATCGCATCTACTGTTACAACTGTTTCAGTACGTGAAGCGAGACAACCTGTAAAGCCAAGACCGATATCTTCATTATAAACACCGTATGAAGACGTTTCGCAAACGCCGCTCCAATCGGCCGCAGAATCTGTTTCTCCGGTTCTTCTGAAAGATCCGTTACACTCCTCTGTCAAATCTGCACCAATTCCAGTCCAGTCAAGGTCTGCTGCAGTCACGTTAAATCCATTTATAGTTACATTTAAACCAGCAATTTCAGCTGCGCTGAAATTCCAGAATACAGATTCTACAACATTCCCTGCAGTATCAATAATTATAATCCAGCCGTTACCGGTATTGTTCCACCAGATATTATCTCCCCAGTAGTTGGCTCCGCCATCATCATTGTACTCAACAACGCTATTCTGACCCATAAAGCCAAGCGTTTGTTCAACTGAATTCTGTGTATTAATATCTGAATAAGGTTCTTCACTAACTGCAACCGTATATCCTGAATAATCAGTAGCAACACCTACATTGGTAATTTCTAACTGATCAGGGGTTTCCAAAGTGATTTCCGAAATAACCAATTGAGAAAGTGCTCCCGGAGGATTCTCCTGGGCCCATAAGGTTGTATTTGTTGTAGGATTGAAGGTATAGTCGTTTCCTTCGAAAAGGAAGTTTCCAGCCACCGGGTCATCAAACCATCTTATCACATTGGCCGGATCATTTGGTGTGGCACTAACTGTGACCGCATCTCCAACACAAATATCCGATGCTCCTGTAGTTGTAGGTCCATTGGGAACAGCAAGCACCTCAATGTCGTCTGTTGCCGTAGAAGCTACCGAACAGTTGGAAGCTTGTACCTCATATGAGATCGTATGAACTCCTACCCCGGCTACCGCTGGATCGAACGAATAAGTTACTCCATTTCCATCATCGGTAACACCAGGACCACTATAAACTCCACCAGAAGGTGTTCCGCCTCCCAATCCTGTTAGGACTGGCTCCGAAGCACAAACATCTTCAGGTGCGGTAAATTCAGCAACTCCGGATGGTGTGTCAAAAGCCTCCGTACCGTCGGAACGACTACTAGAAGAACCCTGATCAGCACTTACTCCTAAACCTCGCTTGGCAAAAGCATCCCAAATTAGACACTCGTTAGCACCCCCGTAGATCGCAAGATCAGCGGCAAGAATTGCATCACGACCATCCACGAAACCAGGACTACATGGTTGAAGTCTCATTCCTTCAGTTACAAGTGCCATAGCTTGTATATTTCCTGCATCCTGATTAACATCTCCTGTAAAATTATAGAAGTCGGCGTCAAAACCATGCTCATCGATCAATGCCCATGTCATTTCCCAGATCATGGTCGCCCATACTGAACCAACACCATGAGGTATGGAAGCAGTCTTAATATCGTCATACGTTTGCGGATTTACCGCCAGATCCGTACTGTAAGGAAATGGTCGGATGCCGTTTCCTCCGGGTCCCTGACCAAACAGGTAGGTTCCAACCGCTCTCGCATCTGTTCCCGTATCACCTGGTTCAATAGTCATTACTGTACCGTAATAATCGCTCCATCCTTCACCCATTTGTTCTGAGTTCTGAAGACATCCGGAAGCACCCGGACCTCCTGTTAGTCGGTTGGATGTTCCGTGAGAGTATTCATGAACGATCACAAGATTGTCGAAATCACCATCTTTATCTCCACAAACATACATCTGCATTCTGGGGTTTCCTCCGTCCGCCGGAGTCCCCATATTTGCGTTACATGTACCGGAACCATCCTGGGCTTCGGCATTAACCGAATCACTTCCGGCTCCACCGTTCCCATAATTGTTCTCCTGGAAATTCCCACTGGCCTCATCGAAACCATATTGATACATTACATCATGTATAATGTTATTCCAGTAGAACAAGTTAGTAATTGCCGCGTCTTCATATTGGTTTGCACCACTATATATTTGGCTAAATGGATAACCGGTAAACTCCAAAGTTGAACCACCGTCGGGCTGATAACCAGGGTTGTCACCATCTTCATAAGCATTTACGTTGTTCCCTCGTGTTACTGTGAATTCTGCGCCGGCAGCACCATCCGTGTCATGCCATCCAAACGGCGAGGCTGTGAGATCGGCAGGTTGTACCTCATTCGTAAAAGCTCCGAAGTAAGGGCTTTCTATTGGCATAGCGAAGGCCTGGTAGCATTCACTGCAACCTGCTTCAGCATTTGCTACTAACGCATCGTAATTGGGAATATCGAACAAATTTGCATTGTAGTCCAAAACTTCCTTATCATGAGTACTGTGATCGTGTTCGAAACTACAAGAGACGATCCAATTTACTTTATCTACAATAATCCCGCTAGCTGCGTCAACACGCACACTAAACCATTCGGTTTGGACTTCCGAGGATTCTATAGATAGATCCCATACCAGCACTAACTCATTATTGTTGTTTAACTGGTACATTAGTTTTACAGGTATATCACTTAATGAAATACCCCCACCACTTAAGCGGGTTTCTTGTGTTATATTATTTTTTCGCTCTAATACGTTCAGGGATTCTGAAAGATTATAATTCAATTGACTGGCAGCAGCCTGTACAGCTTGTTCCGCAGTAAGAGAAGGTACTGCATTGCCCGAGGTTCTGCTTTGTGTGTTCGATATGAAGCGGTCATTGGCTTGCAATACTTTTCCATTAGGAAGCAGGTGCATGCCAGATTCTGTTCCATATACAGGAATCCCGTTTACTATCTGACGGAAATAAATATGCTGTACACCGCTCACAGAGCTTGTGTTCTGGCTGGTAATTTCCCACTGAACATCCTGAGCCTGCAGCTCATTATTCTCCAGTAGATGGTCAAAATAGTTGTTGATCTGGGTAGTTCCGTTTTGGGCAATAGCCTGTGAAGAAATCACAAGACATACCATTAGCAGAAGCATTGTAATAAATCTTTTCATGAGAAGGAATATTAGATTGGTGATTTTTTGGGGTTTAAAAAATTCCCGGTAAAGCTATTAAAAAGACATGAATTATCAAATTATTAACGATAATCATTGATAATTTAACACCATTAATATATTCTTAGTAAATAATTGATTTTACTGAGAATTCAATAAAGTCTGTATCTTCTGGAGAAAAAAATTGACGAACTTAAAACCAATGAACTAAGATTTATCTCTTGATTAGCTGCTCTATAACCTCGCCATCGCCAAATGCGAATTTCACAAAGTAGACACCTTCCGTCAGGCTCTCTACATTCAATTCTGTTTGAGAAACAGTTTGCCTAAGGTCGTAAGATTTCACCATTCGGCCGGATATATCGTAAATGATTGCATTAAAAAGTTCTTCACCCGGGTAAATTTGCACATAGACTGTACCCTTAGTAGGGTTAGGAAATATAAGCACCTTGTACGGGTTATCCTCAATCGTGCCCAATCGAGCAGCAAGGTTGAGCATTACATCACAAAACGCGACATTTCCGCCTTGATCCTCAAACTTGAAACGTAAAGGAATCAGTCCAGGTTCTACAGGCGTATTTGGAGGTGGATCCTGAGTAACTTCTACATCTGAACAATTATCCTCATAATACAGTTGGTCTCTATAATCCCATAACAAGTACTCATCTGAAACCTCAATTAAATGAGCGATCTCTTCCAGGCAAGCAGGTACAGGTGGTTCTGTATCCTCTTCGATATGAAAATAACCTATAGCCGTGCCTCCGTTATAACAATCAGTATCCTCCGTTTGATAGGTTATCTCATAGGTACCCAATGGCAGGCCTTCCGGGTCTATTTGGAAATATTTACCATCACCATAGTCTGTAATACCCGTTCCGCTGTATACGCCTCCATGGGGTAATCCTCCACCCTGGTATATTTGTCTTACACCTACACAAACCGATTCATCATAATCAAAGACAATATCACGAGGCATAGGGGTAAAATCCACGATCTCGTCACCCACATAGGTCGCCGAACCTTCATCTGCATTTACTCCAACACCCCTTTTAGAGAAAGCATCCCAGATCAGGCAATCGCTTTCTCCATTATATAAGTAATTATTGGCCTGGATGATAGCATCCCTGGCCGTCACGAAGCCGGGTTCACAAGCCATCAGTTTAAGAGATTCTGTCACGATAGCGATGGCCCTTATATTCCCTGCATCCTCTGGTGTTCCTGTAAAGTTAAATAGATCCGGGTCGAAGCCATGAGCGTCGATCAACTGCCAGGTAACTTCCCACAGTATATTGGCCCAGATAGCTCCTATGGCATGGACCCTATGATCATCGTTTATGTTCGCATAAGTACTCGGATTTACTTGCATATCGGTAGAATAGTAATATTTGTTCGTGCCTATGCCGTCTGGCCCTTTATTCGTGATATAATTTCCAAAACCCTTAGGGTCAGGGCCACGGTCTCCCGGTTTAATAGTTAAGACCTTAGAATACCAATCACTGAAACCTTCACCTAAATTCTCTTCGTTTCGCAAACAAATAATACTAGCGCCGCCAGCTAATCGTGTAGTAAGACCGTGCATATATTCATGTATTATTACATCGGAATCGACGGATGCATCTTTATTAATGCACACTCCATAGATAATACGCGGTCGATCTCCATCATTAGTGGGCCAGTACGAGGATCCACAATGACCTTCATTTTGTGATTGCACTTTAATCGCGTCTTCTTCCATTCCTCCTCGCCCGTAATTGTTCACCTGAAAATTTCCGGCAACCTCATCAAATCCGTATACGTACATAATATCATGCATACTGTTTAAAACATAAAATAAATTCGTAATCGCAGCATCAATAGATGGATTCTGGGGTGTCCAGAACGTATCGAACGTGAATCCTGTGAAATCGAGTGATTCCCCAACATCCGTCACATGACCGGAACTTCCATTCACATCGAAATTATTTCCGGAGGTTGAGGTGTATTCGGCACCCGGTATTCCATTAATATCGTGCCAGCCATAGGGCGATGCAATTGGATGAGCAGGTTGTTCAACTATGGTTCTCTCACCGTAGTATGCATTTTCAACAGGCAAATTGAATACTTCATAACATTCGGAACAGCCCCCATTTTGTTCATCCCTGTTCAGAGGTCCGACGAACTCAGGAATATCAGACACAGATCCGTCGTTGTCTATGTTACAATAGAGAATAAAGTCCTCCATTCCCAATAGCGCACCGGTAGTGGCATCCACCTGAACGGCCCAATAGTCATGTTCTGATTCGTCTTTTAGATCGAAGTTCCAAACCAGGAGTAAATTCTTTTTTTCAGAAAGTACATAGTATAAATCAGGAACCAGATCATTGGAAAAAATACCTCCGTCACTTATACGCGTTTTCCCATTGTCCAAATACTCGATAATTTCAAATTCTTTCATCGGAACTTTTTGCAGGGAACTTACCGCAGTATTGAGCGCAGAGAGGACATCAATGGTAGCGTTTTTCGATACGGAGGTTAGATCGATATCCTCGTTTAAAAAATTTAAATCGGACGAAATAATGTTGTCAGAAGAATCCAAATGAAGGGACGATTCACTACCCTTTACAGGTATACCGTGTAAGGTCTGTCTAAAATATAAGTGATTAATACCACTGGAACTGCTTACGTGGCCTGAAGTATACTCCCAATCAGCATAATTTTTTGTGATATTTCCAAGCTGAACCTGCTCGCCTATGAAGACTTCAATTTTAGCCACATCCGTTTGCCCTATTGCTGAATTTATCAATAGAGAGAGTGTCATAATGGCGATATGAGATAGGATCTTTTTCATAGCATCACACAGGAATCCGTGCCGTGTTGAATAAAACAAATTACGAGTGCAAAGTAAACTCCCTGTAATATAGCTAATTACATCCTATTTTAACAAATTTTAACAACTTATTATTAACGTAAACGAGGAATCGTTAAACATTATCTATTAAATGGATTGTTTTCATGAATTATCTTCAATATGCATGACATATATCCTACAAGCATAGCGTCTAGGAATTACGCCCGGATTTCATGTTTTGGTGATGCTGACCAGGCAATCAGGATTTAGAGTTCCTTTATTTTTTTAACCAGGACAGGCCCTAATTCAAAAGAGGCTTCTTCCAGTTCTTTCTTTACACCTTTCAATTCCTTTGTATTTCCGTTTAGCTTATAAACACTTGCACTGAAGTATAGGGACATGGGCTCGAAGGTTTTTTTTCTTACATGAGAGTCTATTATTTCACCTGCCTCCTCTTTATCTCCGGTCATCGCCATAGTATAGGCAAGCAGGGCATAGATTTCAGGTGTAGGCCTATTTTCTATTTCAATTTCCGCCATGCGCCGAGCTTTCTCCGGCCTGGATTCTGTTAATACTTCAATTAAAGAAGTGTTATACATGGCTCCATATACATTACTACTAGCTGTTTCAATGAATTTATCCAGAAGGGAATTCATCAATTTTTCATTGCCTTCGTATTCCGCCATATCCGCCAGGATAAGGTAATAATCGGGCACCTTGTGATTTACCATAACCGAATCCAGGATTCGGCGAACTTCTTCAACGTCTTCTTCGTACGAATACGCTATCCAGGCAATTCCCTTTTTCACGTATGCATTGTCAGGCTGAAGTTCAAGTGTTTTCAGGTAGTTCAAATAGGCATCCCTGATCCTTCCATCGTGACCATAGAAATCTCCCAGGTTGCTGTAGGTCCATATTTTCAGGGTTTTACTATCTCTCGATTCGGCTATGTCTTTTGCGGTCTCCATATAATTGATCGCATTGGTGAGGTCTCCTTTGTGGTCACTCCATTTCGCTTTTCGGATGAGATAATTATAATCTGATGTATTCTGCAATTTTTTCAAAAAAGTTTCGGCTTCGTCATAATTTCCAAGCTCCATAAGTGCGTCGAACAACATAAATTCTGTTGCCCGCTTACTCGATATACCCTGGTAGCTCTCCCGCAGAATCTCTTCTGCTTCTTTAAACCGATGTTGAGATATGTAGGTTCTCGCCAGTCCCCTGGCATAGATATCCTTGTTATTAGCAGAAATTGCCATGGCCTTCATGTAGAGTGATTCAGCATCTGAAAGGTAGGATGCGTTACCTGTGGCCTGGAATAACTTCGTATAAGCAGCGGCAAGCGGACCCAGATCCCCTACTCCGGAACTATCCGGCCTCAGGCGCTTGGACCAAAATTCGACTTCATTTAAAGCTTCATCATAAGTAGGATTACTGGCGGTAGCTAAGTATTTATTATAATCAATTGGATCTGTGATCT
Organism: Flavobacteriaceae bacterium; assembly: GCA_013043685.1. Lineage (GTDB taxonomy): Bacteria > Bacteroidota > Bacteroidia > Flavobacteriales > Flavobacteriaceae > Pukyongia. The sequence continues at coordinate 29,705 of JABDNT010000016.1, forward strand.
GTTCCCGGCTTGTTTCTTGTCTGCATGATGCGAGCAGCAATACTATTCCGAAGAAATATATAAACCGTTTCATACTCATATAAAAAAGGAAAAGAGCACTACTATGCCCTTTCCAATTGTTGATTTATGTTTACTCCTGAATGGGTGGTTCCAAATAAGGGAATGGTAATGAGAAGTCTCTGTCTCCACTATCCACTCCGTCTGAGGTAAGTTGAGGAGTATCATTATTTCCATCGAATCGCGTTCCCGACATACCTCCGAACATCAGGGTGAGGGAGATATCGATTACGTCGTCTGACAATGTTCTTCCTGTAAGCACTGCTCCTGAAATATTCGGATCGTAATAGGACGTTGGCCCGTTTGGCGAAACCTGTAAGGCATCAAATTCCGCTAAAACTGTGGTAAATGTCACGGCATCAAAACCTAAAATATTGGTCTCATAGTCTATTGGGGTTCCTAAGGCATCCCCATATACATCGTGATACGCTTCGAGTGTTGCCTCAAACGTCGGCTGAAATGCAGCCCTGTCGGTTACAAGAGACGTATTGAACATGTTCTTCACATCATCTGTTCCGCTAAACACAGTGTTTATACCCGGACGCCCCATAATATCTTCCTGAACGTAGGTCCCGCTGAAATCAAGTGCACCGACACATGGCTCACAATTACTGCCACCACAATCAATTCCTTCTTCATCTCCATTCAGAATTCCATCATCACATGTTTCCTGCATGATCACATTGCCGTTTTCATCGTCGTCACATTGCGCAAACAACACAGAGGCGCAGATGGCGATGAATACTAATTTGATTTTATATATTTTCATTTTATTCTTTTTTGAATTGATTGATTATTGCTTTCTTTTCGCCGAAACCCAAACATTATAGGAAGGGGCGAGATTAGCTACTCCGCCTATGCCATTTGCAATATGTTGCGGTGCGGTTCCCAACATAGAATTAGGTATTTCAACTGCTATCGCCAGGACATTGAGTGCTTCAAAGAAATCTTCTGCAGTCCCAGGTGGTAAGAATCCATCAGGTGCCGCAGTTCCCGAGATCACCTCATTAAACCTGTTGAAATCGAAATAAAAAGCATCCCTGCGAGGACCGGCAAAAAAGCTCATTCCATTATTCGTGACAATTTGAACATCCGTTGAGTCTGAAATCTTTACAGCGGTGCGTTCGGAAAAAACAGCAACTTCGCTACTCAAACCTGTCTGTGCCGGCTGCGCAGGTCCGAAAAAGTACATAGAATCACCTCTTTTTATAGCCTGAATTACAAGGTCTTCAATTAAATCACCAGTATTATCAATATTAAATTCGACCAAAACATCTTCATCGAAGGCGGCATTTTCGGTTACCACCCCTGGAGTTAGAGGCCCCTGGAGGGTTGCAATAAACACTGTATTGTTGGGATTATCACCCTCAAACGCGTACAGGTCGGCGATGTCCGTGGTCGTGCCGGCAACGGCTGGAGCATCAATATGATCTGCAGCAACGAATACTATTGAAAGTATAAGCAGGCTTGAGCACATAATTGCTGCAAAAAGTTTTGTTTTTTTCATAACTGAAGATTTTTAATTATTTATTTTTATGCATTGGTGATTTTATAGGACGAAAATAAGCCTATGGATTTTAACTTGCAATTATTCTTTTATCAATCCCTTTGAATAAAGGTGAAGTGAAAGCATATTTTGCTCTGAAAAGCTAACTAAAAAACAACCCTTTTATTGTGAATCCCTCGGCTGTAAACTGGATACCAAAATACCTTCATATTCTAAAAAAGAATACCGAAGAAGTTAATTTAACCAATTCGGAGCGATTATACGATGCACTTAAACAAACGGGATTTATTTACGGGGTATCACTGGATACTATACCTAAAGAGTTCAGCAGCACATACAAGCTAACGCGGGAAGAATTCACCAAAGTGAATCTTTTCCATGCCCTGATGTTCACATATCGCTATGAAAAAAATAAGGAAATGCCGAATCCGGCCATTAAAAGCATTATAAATTTTTATGATGCCATGGACAAAGGCAGGACAGGATTCCTGAAAAAACTAACCCTGTCTCCTTCCTATTCTCAAAAACTTGAAAAAATACTTGCTGCAAGGTTACAGGAAACCAATACTTTCCTAAATCGAGGAGTTACCGGTATTTTAACCTATGCGCTCCTGTATGTGGATGTCCTGGCATACAAATATGCCTTGCAACAACCCGATTCGTTCCGAAAATATGCAGAACAAGTTGAAATTACAGTAATTACTGCATGTTACCTGGCGTTGAATTCGAAAAAGAAAAAGAATAAATACGATAAATTATTGATAGAACTTTTTCAATCTTCTGCTCATTATTTATCTGAAAAATCTCCGTCTAATACGGTTACCATAGAAACGCTTCCTTTGCTGAAGCAAGCGAGTATCCTGGAGAAGAGATATATCCTGGATATATGTACAATAACCGTTTGGGATGATCACAGCATGGATGAAGAGGAATTTTCCTTTCTGAAAGAACTCACAGAATATCTGGATCTGCCCGATGATTACCTGAGTAACAGTCTTGCACAACTCGCGTTATTTATGAGCAAGCATAAAACCTCGGTTAAGTTATTCGAATATGCCAACCCGGTAAAACTGTTCTACAAACAATCTACAGCTACGGTGAAGCTATTAATATTGCGTAATAAGAAACGACTTCAAAAAGAACTTGAAGAAAGTGGTGAATTGCTCGTTTTACTCACCAAATCAACTTCCCGTGAACTATCCCATGAAGAAAAGACCAAAGTCAAGCAACAACTTCTCGATATTTGCAAGACCATCCCTTCCCTAACCATATTTTTACTTCCGGGTGGGACCGTTTTACTGCCAATACTCATAAAATTCATCCCCAGACTTTTACCCTCATCTTTCAGGGAGAATAGAATTGATAATAATTAAAAAAGTACAATCGGATTACCTAAGTATGCGTGTAAAAATGAACAAGGTTACTCCAACCACAATTTAAAGTCTTTCACCCGTTCCCTGGCAACTATCACTTCTTGTTCCTTGAAACTGTTCAGTTTGAGTTGAAGACGGCTGTTAGTATATGAAATGATATCACGAATAGCATTGATGTTTACAATAAATGTGCGGTTTACCCGAAAGAATATCTCGGGTGCCAGCTCGTCCACAAGTTCTTCCAGGGTAGTATCCAGAAGATAATCCCGGCCTTCATAAGTATGGGCGTAAGTTCCTTTATTTTCCGAATAAAAGCATTCTATTTCATCTACGGTGATCATCTTGATATGCTGGCCGATCTTCGTTGTGAATCGCTTCTTATATTGGCGTTCCACAGGATTTGCCAGTAATTTTCTAATATCGTCGAAATTGAGCTGAACATCCTGTTTCTGCGGAGCCTGGGCTTTATACTGAGCAATCGCAGCCTCCAGTTCTTCCTCATCTATGGGTTTTAGCAGATAGTCGATACTATTTAGCTTGAAAGCCTGAAGCGCGTATTCATCAAAGGCAGTCGTGAATATTATTGCACTTTTCACCTCAACTTCATCAAATATCTCGAATGATAGCCCATCACTCAATTGAATATCCAGAAAGATCAGATCGGGATGATCATTATTTACAAACCATTCCACAGATTCACTAACACTGTGGAGCATATGGCTTACCTCCACATTTTGTCTTTCCAGCATGCGTTGCAGTCGTCTCGCCGAAGGTTTCTCGTCTTCAATAATAAGTACGTTCATTATGCTTGGCTGGTGTAAATTGTATTCGTTTGAAATTTCAATATTCCCATTATAAATATAATTTATTCAAAAGGATTCTGATCAAATTTATCAAGATCTTCCCTGTCCTTATCCATGAATTCTTTTAGCTTTCGTTCTTCCCATCTTTTGATAAACCCACTTTTAAACTGAAAGACATATAAGCCGTGAAACAACAGCCCTATACCCCAGAAGAAAGGAGTTGATAATTGCCCGAATCTCGGGAAATCCAGAGACTCAATGTTACTGCGAAACAGTCCCGCCGCGCTCAGGTATAAGAATGTGTTAACTAATATATATACAGTCAGGTGTATATAAAAACCCTTGATCTCTTCAACACGTTTTTTTGCGCGTTTATACTTGTCGTTATCTTCGTTAAAAGCTTCCATTATTCATATTTTTTCCGTTCCTCAGCTTCTTCTTTCTCGATGATCTCTTTGATCTTCCGTTCTTCCCAGCTCTTCAGGAATTTAAAATTATCCCGGTAAACATACAGCCCGTGAATTAATAGTCCGATACCCCAAAGTATGGCCGTTCCCCAGGCATTCCATTCCAGCCAGCGTTCGAAATGCGCATCGATATCCCGATCTGCAATAGCAGAAATAACGTCTGCCTGCAAAAGCAGAAGAACTATGTTTATAATTATATACGCAGTAAGATGACTGTGAAAACCCTTTATGGCATTCACTTTCTTTCTTGCGTTATCGTATTTTTCCTGGTCTGTTGGTTTCAAAATAGCTGTCTTTATTTCCATTGGTTTTTATCTTCATCATCCATAAATTCCTTCATTTTACGTTCCTCCCAGTCTTTTCCAAGAAATGGATTCCACCTAAAGGCTTTCGCTGCATGAAAGAATAATCCAATTCCCCATCCGAAGGCTACCCATAGAAACCACATATAACTCCATTCGTTGGTGTAGTAATTAAGGGCGGCAAGAAAGGTGATAAACGCTACGTACATTATAAGGCCTGAATAGAATTTCTTGATCTCCTCTACCCGCTCTTTAGCTTTCAGGTATTTATTTTCTCTGTCTTGATTATTAAAATCCATAATTACTGATTTTTCTGATTCTGTTCTGAAGATTAAAAATAAACTTCATCATCCTCCATAAACTCTCTTATTTTACGCTCTTCCCATTTTTTTCCGAATAAGGGGTTCCATCCGAAAGCTTCGGAAGCATGTCCTACAATTCCTATTCCCCAACCTGCGATAGGAAATATCGCCCAGGGAAACCTTGTACTTATTATATTGAGATAAATAAAAAATATTACAAATACCAGGTATATGAAGAGGTGGGTATAAAAACCTTTGAGTTTTTCAACTCGATTCTTGGCTCTTTGATATTTCGATTCGTCAATTTGATTGAAAGTTCTCATGGTTTGAATTCATTTTAATTACACTGTAAAAATACACCAGCCAGATAGCCAAATAAAACAAAACGGCATGAACTGTCGATTTTAAATTCTCAATTGTAATTTCTACGAATCTTCATCCATAAATTTACGGATTTTCCGCTCTTCCCAGTCCTTTCCGAAGAACGGATTCCATGCGAATACTTCAGAAGCATGGCCCAACACACCTAGTCCCCAGCCTCCAATAGGGAATAGCGCCCAGGGAAAACTCGTACTTTTCATATTTAAAAAGATAAAGACGGGTACCATTATTAAATAAATGGAAAAGTGAATGTAAAAACCTTTCAGTTCTTCCACTTTCTTTCTCGCCCGTTCCAATCGTTTTCCACTTATATATGTAGCCTGGGTCTTCATGGTCATAGTTGATCTGGTGAGCAGCGGTATAGACACCATGAATTCCCGATCTTCTTTTTGGATCCTAACGGGTCTGTCCGTAAGCAAAGAATATCGCTGCCTGATATTCTGTAGGCCCACGCCACTACTCTCTTTTACGACACTTTTTGGTTGAATATTGTTCTTAATTACAAGGTTTCCGTCTGCTTCAAATATGGTAATATGAAGCTTTTTTGCAGGAGTAACCTGGTTATGTTTCACTGCATTTTCCAGGAGCAGCTGCAGGCTTAAGGGCACTACTTTTGCTTCGGGATTACTAAGCCGGTTGGGAACCGTGAAGACGATACTATCTTCAAAACGCATATTAATAAGCGACATATACAGCTTTGCGAACTTTATCTCTTCTTCGATAGTAATTAGATCTTTATTTTTCTGTTCCAATACATATCGGTATACTTTGGAAAGTGAAGTGGTGAATCTTGTGGCCGCTTCCGGATTTTCCTCAATAAGACTGGTTAAGACATTTAAACTGTTGAACAAAAAATGAGGATCAAGCTGGTTCTTTAAGGCATCAAATTGAGCTGATGCGGTTTTTGCTATGATCTTTTGCTCCTTAACCTTGAATTCCTGGCGGTGCTTGTAATAATAGAAGAGGTAGAAAACCGTAATCACTACAAGCGCAATCAATAAAGATGGAGCATAATCGACTAATTTGTCCGAATTGACAAATTCAAAGAAGCCCTGTCCTTCGATGATCACAACAGTGATCACTCTAATAAACCACAGCGCCACCAGTGTTATGATTATTCCACCCAGGATACCACGCACAAGATATTTCGTACTAAGAATCTGCTTGCCGTATTTCCGCACCAGGTAAATAAAGAAAGCTGCGTTGGACATGTAAAGAATTACGGTGTATAGCTGGTTGTAAAGAAAGGATTTGATAAGTGTTGGCCCATCCCATTTAAAAGATCCGGTGGTATATTCTATGATCCCAACTACCAGAAATATCAGGGTTCCAACAAAAAAAGCTTTACCAAGTTCCTTAAAGAATCGCATCCTTTATTCTTCGCAGTTTTCCTGTAATACTTGCTCGGCATATTCTCCTCCACCTGTGGGATAAAATTCTCCTGCAGGTTCTTCTTTTCCAAAAAGTTCAATAGCCTTTCTAATGTCATCGCAATAGACATCGGTGGGTTGATTAAAAAACTTTGCCGAACCTATATCCCATTGAGCTTTACCAAGAACCACCCTCGGGTTTTCAGGATCGATTTCAAATGCCTTCTGATACAATTCCGCGATCTTGGGTGAATATTTCATTCCGTATTGCTGTCCGTCGTAAACTACCCAGGCGGTTAAAAGCTGAGCTTCCAGCACTACTACCTCCGCATTGTTTTCAGTGCGCGCCTTTGCATCATTCAGGAAATTTCGCGCTTTATCCATCTGAGCCACCATTTTTTCCTTATCCTGTTCATTGAAACTACTGAACACATTGATCTGAGCCACATAAAAGGGTGGTAACCAATTTTCGTTTTCGGCCTGAGCTATGCGCTCGAATAGATTAGCCGCTTCCCATGGCTTATCGGCTTTCCATAATTCGAACGCCTTTTCCATTCCTTGCTGATATTTGGACTGAGCGAAAGTGTTCACTGAAACTATGGCTATGAGTATTAAGATTAATTTTTTCATTTTTATGGAATTAAGAATGCCACACCCGCAATTATGGCGCAGATAGAGACAGCAGTTAATAATTTAATTGATTTATTTCTACCCAGTTTTCGTAGAATTATTCCTAACATGTTTCGTGGTTTGAAGTTACTAAACTATTTCCTTTTCGTTACATATTAATGTCAAGCTTTCTAACTTCACCATCCCGTAGCTCAAATCGGGCGTCTTCCCATTTCGGAGGCCCGAAGAATCCACGGGCATTGTTCGAAGTACCATATGGTTCCGAAGGAATCATCCCCAGAAACATATTCAGCTCCCCGTTATCGTCTTCATCGTGATAGCACGAAATTGCATAGATCCCATCAGGAAGATCGGTAAACGTAACCTTCGCCGCCTTGCCTTTGATTTCGGTCCTTTTCGATTTAAAGGTCTTGTCCAGGAATTGATCAGCGTCGTTATATAACCCAACGCGAACATGTCCTTTGTTGTGGTTGAAATCCCTCAGGGATACCTCAACAGTGTTCTGTGCATGTACTAACATTCCGGTGAGTAGCAACATAATGTAAAGGAGTAGTGTTTGCATGATAGTGGTTTTATTGATTTTGTAAATGTCAGTAGAAATCAGCATTCTGTAAAAACCGTCTTACCGAACTGTTACAATGTATGGATGAATTGTAGTTCCGTTAAATTATAGGTTATCCAGCTGGTTGTCACTCCGGTCTTCGCTTATGGTCCAGAAGAACCCAACAAAGAAGAACTGATCGGCTGCAGGACGTAGTGCGCGTCGGTCGAAATTGCCATTAGCATCGGGCATAGAAGCATATTGATACCCATTGATATTCTTTGTGCCCAGCACATTATTTATCGATACATACAAGATCTTTTGCTGGGAGATCAAATACGCCCAGTTCACACTCAGACTATTAAAACTTTTAGTTCGCTCCTGCAGAAATCCGGGTAGGTTAGGATTGGTATACGACCTTCCACTACTGAAGGTATGACTGAAACCTATCTGACTTTTCCAATCTTCGATCCACCACTTTGCCACGGCACTCAAATTGTGCTTGTTGGCGAAGGATGGAGTAGCTTCCACAGGATAATTGCGATACAGACGTTCGGTATCAAGGAAAGAATAGCTTACCCAATAATCCACATTTTTAATAGTTTTATTATCTCTCCAGAACAGATCAAACCCTTGTGCATATCCCTCGCCATTATTAGCATAATTACTATCGAAGAAAGGAAATTCATCATCATAGGTTACAAGACTGCTGTAGTCTTTGCGATATGCTTCTGCTCTTAGAATCCTGTTCTCTGCTACATATTGGTAATTGAGAATATAATGCTGGGTTTTTTGGGCTTCCAGGGTATTGCTGAATTTCAATATGTCGTTCATAGGTTGTTGGTAGAAATCACCGTAAGCTACAGATAATTGACTATTCTTTCCGGTTTTATAAGCAAGCGAAGTTCGTGGTGAGAAAGTGAACTGGTCGAATAACTGACTGTGTTCTCCTCGAGCTCCCACCTTGATTGCGAATTTTCTGGAAAATACTACGTCCAGTTCCGAAAATGCAGCAGAAATACCATTATTAAACCCATAGCGCTCACTAACAAATTGATTACTGAATTCTTCTACAAAATCGGTTAGGAACTGTTCTGCACCAAAACTTAGTTTCACACGATTACTGAATCTCTTCCTGAATTTAAGTTTGAAATGCGCAGAATTCTCGGTATTGTCTATATCGTCCGTCATTATCCCTACGTCATTCCTTGCCCGGGTATAGCTGCCGCCCGTTTCAATTCTCCAACTCTGGTTAAGATACCCCGTATAACTTGCGTTGGTATAGAAATTATAATTTTTTAGTTTGAATTTCAATCCCTCCGCGAAATTGATATCCTCCTGGGTCAATTCAAAATTACTGCTGTCGAAGGCTGCATAAACTTTTAATATACCCGATTCGAACTGGTTTCTGAAAACAGTCTCTCCAGCCAGTGCTTCAAAGGGTTTCTCCCAGTCGTTCCTATCGGGATAAATCGCTAAGTATGGTGCGAGGTTAATATAACTTGTATTGAAACTCAGAGAACTCTTCTCCCACTTCTGTGTATTACCAACACCTCCTCCAACTGTCATAAGAGCGATTTCAGTCTTATCCTGGTCCGGTTCATCAATTGTGTTCAATAATAAAACAGACGATAATGCCTGTCCGTATTCTGCTGAATAACCCCCTGTGGAAAAAGTGATACCATCAAACAGGAACGGACTGTAGCGCCCCCTTGTTGGAATATTATTCGTAGTGGGTGTATAGGGCGTAAAAACCCGAATACCATCTATGAAGATCTGTGTTTCCCCGGCATCTCCTCCACGCACGAACAACCTGCCATCTTCGGCCACGGTTGTGGTTCCCGGCAGAGTTTGCAACGCACCAACAAAGTCCCCAAGGGCGCTTGCCGTGGTTACGACATCTAAGGGTTTAAGTACAGAAACTTTACTGTTATCACTGGCTTCAAGGGTTCCTGCGCTAATAACAACAGTATCGAGTGAATTTACATCTTCGCGTAATGCGATGGTGAGGTTATTCATTTGTGACACGTCTGCTGCCATCATAAAGGTTTCAAAGGACAGGTAAGAAGCGATTAAGGTTTGAACTCCGGTCTCGGAAGTTTGAAAATTAAATTTTCCATCAACATCGGAAGTGATCCCGTCATAGGTTCCATCAAGATATATGTTTGCTCCTTCAATAGGAGTTCCGTTCTTTTCAGTTACAATTCCCGATATGGTGGTCTGAGCAAACCCGAAATGAGAAAAGCAGCAGGTAAATAAAGTGAGGATAATTAAAACAGCCAGTGTATTTTTCGGAAGGTTCATTTCTTTGATCGATTGTTTAACATCCCAAATGTCCATAGAAATTCAGTCTTCTTTAAATAAATGATACCGAACTGTAAGATATAACTTCTCAATTGTTCAAAAATTAATTTGAGCTAAAAATGTATCTTTATACAAAAGAAAATCATTATGACACGACTTTACACATTTCTTCTATCAATTATGTTATTCGGTGCCGTATCGGCCCAGGATACTTTTTCTATCATCGCGGTGGATCCCACTACCGGTGAAGTAGGCTCTGCCGGCGCTTCCTGTGTAACCGGTGTTGGGTCCCAGGGTATTATTGATATTATTACCGATATTATCCCGGGTCGCGGAGGAGTTAATTCCCAGGCATATGTTTGCATACCCAATGTGAATCTTCAAAACGCTATAATACGAATGGAAATGGGCGATTCTCCTACTGAAATAATCGACTGGCTTATTGCCAATGACGCCTGTGGATCACAGAATTTCGATCCGGCTTTCAGACAATATGGTATTGCCGATTTCGATGGCAATGGTGATCCCAGAACTGCCGGATTTACGGGAAATATGACCGATGATTACAAGGAAGACCGCCAGGGAGCAACCTTTAGTGTGCAGGGAAATATTTTACTCAATCAAACGGTGATCGATAATATGGAGAACAATTTCAATAACACCACCGGTACTTTGGCAGATAAGCTTATGGCTGCCTTGCAGGGAGCCAATTTTCCTGGTGCCGATCAGCGTTGCCTGTCTGCTGGAACTTCCTCGACAACGGCATATTTGTTAGTCTATAAAGAAGATGATTTACCTGGTGAACCTTATTTACGTTTGAATGTTGGACAACAACCTTCCGGAACCGAACCTATCGATATACTGCAAGATCTATACGACAACTTTCTGGCAGTAGAGGATAATCAAGTTAAAGAAAGATTACAACTTTACCCTAATCCTGCAAATGATATAATCTTTATTGAACGCCAGGCATCCTTAACTATTGACAGCCTGGAGATATTTGATGTGAATGGTAAAAAAGTTTCAGAGACTATTTCTATGGATACGAGTAAATTGCAATACGAGATCAATATCAACAACCTACAAAGCGGGATCTACTTCCTTAGAGTTCACAGCCCTGAGGGAAATGCCACCCTTAAGTTTGTGAAGAATTAATTCAAGAGACATAATAAAGGAAGAGCCACTCTTAATGGAGTGGTTTTTTTTTGAATTTATGGTATCTTGAAATCGTAAATAACGTATTATGACGATTTCAGAAAAAGTAAATGCGTATATAAGCAAGCACAACAGATGGAGTAGGCAGTTAGAACAATTACGTGAGGTATTTCAGCGAACCGAACTTTTAGAAGAAGTAAAATGGGGCTCTCCAACTTATACCTTAAACGGTAAATTGGTTGCTGGTTTCGCTGCATTTAAAAATCATTATGCGATCTGGTTCCACCAGGGAGTATTCTTAAAGGATACCGATAAAAAACTTATTAATGCCCAGGAAGGAAAGACTAAAGCCCTTCGTCAATGGAAATTCGAAGCAGGTGATATCATCGACCAGGATATTATACTGAAATACATACAGGAAGCCATTGAAAATTCCTTAGCACCTAAGGAAATTAAACCCGAACGAAAAACAGCTTTGATGGTTCCGGAATTTCTTCAGAAAGCTTTGAACACCGACAGCAAATTTAAGCAGTCGTTCGATGGGCTCACACCCGGTAAAAAAAGGGAGTATGCAGAATATATAGACTCGGCCAAAAGAGAAGTAACAAAATTGAGCCGTCTTGAAAAGATTACACCTATGATCCTGGAGGGTAAGGGCCTTAATGATAAATACAAGAAATGCTAACCTTCCGAAATCTATTCGATGACCAGTTATAAAACAAGGCTATTGTGGCAGTATTTCCGAAAATCCTTTTGGATACTCATCATATGGGTAATAATTAGCAACCTAATATTTTTTCTTGAATATTTTAGCCTGGTAAGCAATCAGTATCTTTCTTCGGAATACGACTTCAAATCAGCATTCACAGCTAACATGATCGTTTCGGTTTCGGCAGGAGTGGTAGGAGGTTTTGTAACACTGCATTTAATGGAATACTGGCTTCGGAAGTTTGCCTTTTGGAAGGCGCTCAGCCTTATGGTCATTGCCTACACGGCAGCGGCAGTTTTTGTAAGTACTATAGGGGCCTCCTACGCCATTAGTGAGCAATACGGTTTACCATTGTTTCATCCGGATGTACAGGAAGATTTGTTATTGTTTTTCGGATCCTGGGTATTTGTAAAAAACTTCATCATTTGGTTATTAATAGTAATTGGTACGCTCATAGTACTTATGGTTAATGACAAATACGGGCCTGGGGTATTCCGGGACTATTTACTGGGAAGGTATTTCAGGCCAAAGAACGAACGCCGGATCTTTATGTTTACCGATATCAAGGATGCTACGGCGATTGCTGAAAAATTAGGAGAAAACAAATACTTTCATCTTCTCAAAGACTTCTTTAAGGACATTGCTCCAGCCATTGTTCAAAGCCGGGGTGAAGTTTATCAATATGTGGGAGATGAAGTAGTTATTTCCTGGAAAATGAAACCGGGATTAAAGAATGGAAATGCAATTGGCTGTTTTTTTCGCATGAAACAGCTTCTCGCAGCGAAAGCCCATACCTATGAGGAACGATATGGACTGGTCCCTAATTTTAAAGTAGGTTACCATTTTGGACCTGTAATGGTGGGTGAATTAGGCCAGATTAAAAGGGATATTGCCTTTTCCGGAGATGTTTTAAATACCACATCTCGAATTCAGGCAAAATGCAATGAACTGGGCGTAGAAATTCTGGCTTCGAAGGAATTTTCCGAAATTGCTTATCAACTTCCCATGGGTATTACGCCAAAGGAAATGGGTAACCAGGAATTAAAAGGTAAAAAACAAAAATTAAGCCTGGTAACTTACGTTCTGGACCACTCAGTCCATCCATCCTAAGATTCTCTTTTTACAGCTATTACATCTTAGGAATGAAATTTGATACCTAACTTAAAACGTCAGTAATAATATTTAAAATTTCAGCTTATGAAAACCGATCTATACACTAAATCCGTTCTAACAGTTATTGCTATCTGCCTTACGGTGAATCTCATCGGTCAACTCGATCTTATTCCAAAGGCACATGCATCGGAGTCCAATCCCAGCGAAGTTTCTACAGAATATGCGGTCGTACCAATTTCGGATATGGAAACCATGGATGTGCGGATCGTGGACATCAACACTTACGATGAACTTAATGTGAACCTGAAAAGTGTGGATACCTACGACGAGGTTAAAGTGAACATTAAAAGTATCGACACCAGTGACGAACTGGACGTGAATCTCGACGAGATTGGCGGCGGCTGGGTAACCAATGGAGGCCCTATAAAGGTGAAGCTCGACTAAGGCCTTCTAAAGGGTCTAATTATTAGCCTCGCGGCTTTATCGTAGTTGATATAATTATAGGTCCAGTTAAAAAAGGTGACCACCCTGTTTCGAAAACCTACGAGGAAGAACAGGTGTACCACCATCCATAGAAGCCAGGCAAAGGCTCCTCCGAAATGCATTTTCTTTATATCGGCCACAGCCTTATTGCGGCCAATAGTGGCCATGGTTCCTTTATCACGGTATTCAAAAGGTTTCATCTCCTTGCCCTTTAAAGCTCTGGTTATATTCGTTGCGAGCCTTCTACCCTGTTGAATTGCGGGTTGCGCAACCTGAGGATGACCAGAAGGATAAGCGCTGGTTTTCATGAGCGCTATGTCTCCCAGTGCATAGATATTATTATATCCTTCGATGAGGTTGAATTCATTCACCTTATATCGATTTTGTTTTTCCAGCAACGCAGATCCATTAATCCCTTTTACTGGAGCTCCGGTTACTCCGGCAGCCCATATGAATGTAGCTGCTTCGAAGGTTCTCCCATCCACAGTAGATACAGTTTTACCGTCGTAAGATTTCACCAGGGTATTAAGATGAACTTTTACACCCATAGCTTCTAAAAACCTTTTGGCCTTTTCAGAAGCGAAGGAGCTCATTGGAGAAAGCACCCTCTCACTTCCTTCCACCAAATGCACCTGCATATCTTCTCTCTCAATAAAAGGATAATCATTTTTTAAGATACTCTTTCTGAATTCCGCCAATGCTCCGGCCAACTCAACACCCGTAGGACCCGCTCCGGCGATCACAAAATTCAGGAGGCATTTACGTTCTTCGGGATCATCGGAAATATCTGCTTTTTCAATATTCTGAAGCATTAAGCTTCGAATATTTAATGCCTGTGGAACATTCTTCATAGGCATACTATGCGTTTCAATGGATGTATTTCCGAAGTAATTAGTTCGGGTTCCTGTGGCGATGACCAGGTAATCGTAGCTTAGCTCTCCAACAGTTGTTTTTACGGTATTCGATTCGGTATCTATGCCCTCTACCTCTGCCATACGGAAATGAAAATCGTCGTGTTTCCTGAATATCTTCCGCAGCGGATACGCTATGGAGTCAGGTTCGAGGCCAGCAGTGGATACCTGGTATAGCAGTGGTTGAAATGTGTGATAATTGTTTCGGTCGAAAAGGACTACCTGGGCTTGTATGTTCTTAAGCTTTCGAATGAAAGAGATTCCTGCAAAACCTCCACCTATCACAACGATGCGCGGTTTCTCAGTATTAGGAATATTCATAGAAGAATTATATAATATAAAATTACAATAAGTAAATCCCTTAGCGTAAAAAACCATCTATTTTTAAGAAATTTGTAACAATGTAGACTACACACTTACTAATTCAACAGCTAACAAGGAACCATTGACTAAGGAACTGGAACATAATTTTGTTGCCCAACTTGAGGAGAATCAGAATATTGTACACAAGATCTGCCGGTTGTATACCAACGACAGTGATTCACACAATGACCTGTTTCAGGAAATAACCATTCAGTTGTGGCGTGCATATCCCAAATTCAGAGGGGATTCTAAGTTCAGTACCTGGATGTACAGGGTGGCGCTAAATACGGCCATTACCCTGTACAGAAAAAGTAAAAGAAGGGTTCAGACCCAGAATTATGAAGGGGTTAGTTTTAAAATTAGTGCCGAGGCATACGATGATACTGTAGAGCAGCAACTCAAGTTAATGTACAAGGCCGTTAAAAATTTAAATGATATCGACAAAGCTTTGGTCTTCCTTTATCTGGAGGACAAGTCCTACAAGGAAATTGCAGAAACTCTTGGTATTAGCGAAGTTAATTCAAGGGTGAAGATGAACCGGATAAAAGAAAAGCTTAGAAAAATTTTAAATCCGTAAGTGATATGGATGAATTAGAAGTATTAAAGAAAGAATGGCAAACCAGGGAGCAGGAGTTCCCTAAACTGTCGTCAAAAGAGATTTACCCAATGTTATTGAGAAAATCCTCCTCACTGGTGAAATGGATTTTCTATATCAGCATAGCTGAGCTTATCTTGTGGACCTCCCTGGCCTTTGTGGCACCGGAATCCAGTAAACAGATCAATGAGGCTATGGGGCTTAAAACCACACTGCTGGTAGTGAGTGTTATTGGTTACGTTATTACCTTTATATTCATCTATTTATTTTACAAGAACTACAAGTCCATACAGGTTACAGACTCGATAAAAAATCTAATGGCCAGTATTCTGAGAACTCGGAAGACCGTTCGCTATTTTGTATACTACAATATTGGAGCAGCTATTCTATTGCTCACTTTCACAAATATCTATTACTATTCAAAAAAGGAGACTTTGTACGAGACATTTTCAAAGTATAGCGAGGATTACGCTGCTATACCTTCGGAAAGTTTTACAACGATCTTCTTTACCGCTCAAATTATAGTAGGGGTCTTGCTTATACTTTTCCTGATAGTCTTTTACAGATTGGTCTATGGAATTCTATTAAGAAGGCTAAAACGAAATTATAAGGAACTGAAGAAGATCGAGATTTAATTTTCGCCCAGCTCTTTTTCCTCTTTTATCTTTTTTTGCTTTTTTTCCTTACGCCATTGGCGTTCCTTATTCAATTCCTCGCGTATCAGCAACTCCTCTTCAGGAATTACCTTAAGGAAAGACGGATGTTGTTCAATAGCATATTCAAGTTTCTTAACTATATCTTGAATACTGTCATTTTCATAATCAATATCCAACGGTTGCTTGATTTCCATCGACTGAAGAATCCCTTTCTTCTTGGTTCGCAATCCCTTTCTATCGAAAGACCTTCTGAAACCATCTATCACTATAGGCACAACGAGTGGCTTATTCTCTTTAATAATAAAGGCCGTTCCCCGTCGTATTGGCTTCCAGGGTTTCGTAGTCCCCTGTGGGAATGTAATCACCCAGCCGTCGTTTAAAGCTTTTGAAATATTGCTAACATCGCTCATTTTCACCTGTCTATTCACTTCCTTACCCTCTGCGCGCCAGGTCCTGTCAATACTCACCGATCCAGTATAGGCAAGGATCTTGGGAAGCAATCCCGATTGCATGGTTTCTCGAGCGGCTACGAAGTATATATTGAGCTTCGGATTCCAGAGGTAACCAATATTTTTAATGCTGTCTACCCTTCCACTGAGGCTGGCGTTGAATACATGGAACATGGCCACCACGTCCGCGAAATAAGTTTGATGATTAGAAACGAAAAGTACATTGTTTTCAGGTAATTGAGTGATGATCTCACTCCCTTCTATCTGAAGTTGGTTGAAGCCTTTAAACCTCCTGTGGGTGAGAGCACCCAGAATACGTATCAGCCATTTCTTAAGAAAAAGTATATGCCCGAAAGGATTTTTTTTAAAAAGCCCCATAATCAATGTTCCTAAAATTGTATGACTTACCGTACAGCAAGCAGCCGTGCAAATATATGAAAATCGGTACTTACAGGCTTTTTTTAAATAATTGTCGTACTTCGTTCAGCATCATTGCAGTAGCACCCCAAACAATATGCTCCTGCAATTTGAAAGCCGGTACATCAATGCTTTTTGCATACGAGGTGCTGAGGTTTTTCTTTATAAGAATACCATCATCCATAAACTCGGTAAGCGGTACTTCGATAATGTCTTCAACTTCAGATTCCTGCGGAATGAAAGTCGGATTTACGGCAGTCAAACCCAGATAAGGTTTCACAATATAGTTACTTGGAGGAATGAATAATTCGGTGAGTTCCCGTATTACCGAAATGGTATGGGAAGGCACGCCCACTTCTTCTTGGGTCTCGCGCAGGGCAGTATCCTGAAAGGTTGTATCCACCTCTTCGAATTTTCCGCCCGGAAAACCAACCTGAGCAGAATGAACGCCTTTATACGTCTTTCTGAGGATAAGCACAAAATGTGTCTGATTTAGTTCCGACGGATAGAAAAGCATGAGTACGCCTGCTTTCTTAGCCGATTGAGCCATGTGAGCCAGGCGTTTTAATTCAAGTAATCGCTCCATTGGTGCCATTTCCATATGAGAATCCTCACCGGGAAGTGGCATTTTTTTTATTTTTACGATCGCAGATTGAAATGCTGAAAAATTCATTTATGAAATACCTATCATTTTACACCCTGATACTGTTCAGTATATTCACAGCTTGTGAAGATAACAAAAAGACCTCTGTCGAGAAAACCAGCGACCCCTCTTCAGATATAATTGTTGTAGATAGTCTTATTAAGGATGAAGTACCGGAAAAGGTTCAGGAAAATGAGGGTATTAAGGATACAACCTATCCTTTGCTAACCAATGAAAATGTGGTTGATTTTCTAACGGAATACGGTAAGGAGAATCCCGAAACCAGGGTGCGCATAAGCACTACGCATGGCGATATTGATATTGAGTTGTATAGGGATACTCCTTTACACCGCGCCAATTTTATCTATTTGGTGAAACAAAATTACTTCTACGGAACTTTTTTTCACAGGGTGGTTCCAAATTTCATCATTCAGGCGGGAAACAGCGACAATCGTACAACCACCCGAAAAAGAGCCCAAATAGGCAAGGACTATTTGCTTCCAGCTGAGTTAAACAATAACAGAATTCACCAATACGGAACAATTTCGGGCGCTAAGGAATATCGTGAAAATCCCGATAAACGTACGGCCCCCTTCGAATTCTTCATCTTCCTGGGGCCTAAATCGGCCACCGGTCACCTGAATGGGAAGTATACAATTTTTGGCCGGGTTACTGGAGGTATGGAGGTAGTTAAGAAAATTGCCAATATGCCCTCAGATGACGGTGACTGGCCGTTGGAAAATATCTATATAGAAGCTAAAATTCTGCCTTAGATTGAAAGTGGTAAACTACCGCTGCGTGTAGAAATTGTAATCCTGTATCACTTTGTTTACAAATGCCATGGGTGATCCTTCATATTTGATCTCCATCACATCGGAAACTTTAGCAGCCAGTTTAAGAATTACATTATGATTGCCGTCATATTTAGCGTCATTATACACCGATTTAATGGTTTGCATCTCGTTATCATTGAATACTGTGACCTGGGGGTACATCGGCTCATAATCCTCGGGAATATCAACTAAAAGGGTCTGAGCAAGCGACATAGTAGGTTTTTCACTAATAACGGTAGTAGTAGCAGCGATATCTCCTAATCGTTGCCCCTTACCATTCAGTAGAATGGTAACCAGGGCGAGAGCACCGCTCGTGAGAGTGAGATCAACAATTCTCATAAGCCATCGGATAAGGTAATTGGAAAAGGCTGGCTTTGAACCGTCCACTTTCACCACTCGCAGTTTCATAACTCGTTTTCCGGGACTTTGTCCGTTCCAGAACATTTCAAAGAGCAAATGATACAGGAAAACAGGCAAACCCACCGTCATAATTACGATAAAAGACAGGTCATCATCCATCTCCAGCCACGAAAATAATATCACCATAATGATGATATATATGCCTATAATGATAGAATCGACCAGGTATGCTAAAATGCGGTCTCCAACACCCGCCACATTTTGTCTAATATTGACATTTTGAGCGGTTTCTATTTGAAATTTATCCATTAAAACTGTTTCTTTGAAAATAAACTACGAAGGTACGATGCGTGAAGCTGCTTTTGCTAAGCAAAATAAGGATAAATGGTTAAAATTTGAAAATGTTCTAAGGAATAATATTCAGATTTCCCCGGATGAGTTAAGCGCGCTTTATGTTGAGATCACAGACCATCTCAGTTATGCACAGACCTTCTACCCCAATAGCAATACACTGAGATACCTCAACGGGCTTTCGGTATTGGCCCATCAAAAAATTTATAAGACCAAAAGGGAATCTCGATCGAGGATCATAACATTCTTTACCCAAGAATTTCCACTGTTCTTTTCCCAATATCAGAAGCAATTGCTGATATCATTTCTCACCTTCGCACTATTTACTGTAGTAGGCGCTTACTCTTCTGCGACCGATGGAAACTTCGTGAGGCTGATCCTGGGGGATGGGTATGTGAATATGACACTCGATAATATTGAAAAAGGTGATCCAATGGCAGTCTACAAGGAAATGGGAGAAATGAACATGTTCCTGGGAATTACTATCAATAATATCCGGGTTGCCCTTTTTGCCTTCGGATTGGGAATTTTTTTTTCCCTGGGGACCTTGTTCATCTTAATGCGAAATGCAATCATGCTAGGGTCATTTCAATACTTCTTTTACGACCATGGAATGCTTTGGGAAAGTGCCAGAACCATTTGGATCCATGGAACCATTGAAATTTCAGTGATCATTGTTGCGGGAGCGGCTGGATTGGTCTTCGGTAACGGATTGCTTTTTCCAGGTACTTATAGTAGGTTACAATCCTTTATACGAGGTGCGAAGGATGGTGTAAAGATCCTTATTAGTACCATCCCGTTTTTTATAATAGCCGGATTTCTAGAGGGATTTGTTACGAGGCACACGGAAATGCCCGATTGGCTTGCCATATTAATCATAGGTGGCTCCTTGTTCCTTATATTATTCTATTATGTTATATACCCCATAAAACTTAAGAAAAAGCATGGACGAATTCATACAATTTAAAAGAAGCCGTGATCTGGGAAGGATCATCACGGATATCTTTAAATTTCTGCGGCACAATTATAAGGTATTGTTTGGGCTGATCTTCAGGATTGCGGGACCTGCATTAATACTTCTGGTAGTGGCATATGTGTTTTACATGGAGTCTGCTATGAATGCATTCGATCCTTATGCCAGTGACCCCGATCTTAGTGGTGGATTTGTTTCATTGTTAGGATCCCTCCTTGTTTTCTTATTAGCTGCAGGATTATATTATGCCTTGCTATATGGTACCGTTCTTAATTGTATAAAATCCTATGTAAACAATAAGGGTGTTATAGATAAAACTGAGGTTATTTCGGGTGTAAAGGAGAATTTTTGGGGACTCATAGGATTGAGTATTCTTAACGGACTAATCGTTGGTGCCGGGCTTATGGTATGCTTTTTTCCGGGAGTTTATCTGGGGGTTGTAGTAATTACAACCTATATGATCATGGTATTTGAAAAAAGAGGCGCGTCAGATTCTATTAGCTATAGTTTCGAACTCATAAAAGGACAATGGTGGACCACGTTCGCCACATTGATCGTTGTGTGGGTTATTTATTATGTGGTACTGTTTATTTTCCAGGTTCCCCAATACATTTACTTTTTCACGAAAGAGTTTACAGTTAGTGAGACCTATATAGAGGGCAGCCCTGTAGAGGCCTTCGACTGGATCGACATGGCATTAAGTTCCTTTGGCGTTATTGCTCAATATTTATTACAAACTTTTTTAGTTCTTGCTTCGGCTTTTATTTATTTCAATCTAAACGAAAAGAAAAATTTTACCGGTACCATGGAAACTATAGAATCCCTGGGTAATCGCGAAGAATAACATGCGTATACTTTCATTAATTATTTTCATTTTTCTTCTGTTTGCTGAAGGCAAGGCTCAGGATCAAACCGGAGAGACCATAAAACCGGTGGTGGTGTACGATGAAGACCGCAACGTGGAACCACTGGATCTTGATGAAAACACGATCGATGAATTAAAGAAAGACGACGACTTTAATTATGAAGAGATTGAAGCTGCAGACACGATCTGGGAGAAACTCTTAAGATGGATGGGTGAGATGTGGGATAGTTTCTGGAGATGGTTATTAGGCGACTATGAGGCCATTGGTTTCCTGGCTTTCATCATTAAACTGCTACCCTACCTTATTATTGCCGGTATTGTCTTTTTTGTTATTTGGCTATTCTATAAATTGAATCCAGGTGCGCGATTCCTGAAATCGAAGGAAAAACCAGAGGTGTTTTTCACCGAAGAGGAAGAGATCATTCGTTCGAAGAATATTCAGGAACTTATTCAAAAGGCTTTGGAAGATAAAAATTTCCGTCTTGCCATTCGCTATTACTACCTACTGGTACTGAGAAAATTAACCAATGCTGAAATAATTACCTACGAATTCGATAAGACCAACAGCGAATACGTCTCAGAGATCTCCTCTGAAGCTATTAGTGGACAATTCAGTAAAGTAACCACCCTCTACGATTATATCTGGTATGGGAGTTTTGATGTTACCGAAACCGATTTTGGCATAGCTCAGAAGTCATTCAATACGCTTGTTCAACAAATACCTGAAGGCCATGAGTAAATTCCAAAGATTAGTATTTTTTGGCCTGATAATCATCGTATCTGCCCTGGTTTACCTGGAGACCTCCAAACCTGAACCCATCAATTGGTTTCCCAGCTATACTACTTCTGCCAAAATTCCCCTGGGCACCTATGTCCTGGACGAATTACTGGCCGAAAGACTTCAAGATCAATACATCAGGACTAACAATAGTCCCTTCGAAAGATTTCGGGATAGCTCTTTTAAAGGAACCTATTTCTTTGTGAATGACGATGTGTCTTTCGAAACTGCCGAAGTGAACAGATTGTTGGATTGGGTGCAAGAAGGTAATACGGTCTTTGTCTCGGCAAATTACCACAGCTACGAACTGCTGGATACTTTAAAACTGGCCATACGAAATGATTGGGTCTCTGGAAAGTTGGTGTCCGAACCTTTGCTAAACTTAACTAATCCGAAGTTGAGATCACCCGAGCCCTACCATATAGAACATGACTTCACGGTACGTTATTTTGAAGAGATCGACACGCTTAACCAGGTTGCCCTGGGAGAAGCACAGATATATAACGATACCCTGGAAATGACAGACCCGAAGATCAATTTCATAAAGGCTCCGATAGGCAAAGGGAACATCTATCTGCATACACAACCTGAGATCTTTACGAATTATTTCTTGCTTTGGAAAGACCATGCCGAACATACAGAAAATGTCTTGTCTTATATCAATAACGATGAGATTTTATACTATGATAATCATTACAAATCCGGGAAACCCATAAACCTGTCACCGTTATACATTCTCCTGAATAATAAATACCTTAAATGGGCCTACTATTTCGTGCTTATCGCTGCACTTCTTTATGTTTTATTCGAGGGAAAGCGCAAGCAGCGAAGTATTTCAGTTATAAAACCACTGAAGAACCAGACCTATGAATATACCAGGACTATTGCAGGAATGTATATCGACAGGAAAGAATACCACGATGTGGCACGAAAGCAAATCGCATTGTTCATGGACTATATTCGTACTCATTACAGAATACCCACCAACGTGATTAACAGCAAGTTCTTTAATACTGTTGCTGCACGCAGTGGAAATACTGTAGAGGATACCCGGGAGTTGTTTATATATACCGAGAAGATTAATAATCAACCCATTATCAGTAAACAAGAATTGAAAGAATTACATCATAAAATTGAAACATTTAAAAATAAGTTAGATGGAAAATCCTGAAGAAAATAATAATGAACTTCATTTCAGCAGCCGGATACCGCTGGAAGAATTAAAAAAATGCGTCGAGAGCATCAAGGCGCAGCTCAACAAAGTAATTATCGGGCAGGAGGAGTTCATCGAACTCCTTATTATCAGTCTGCTGGCCAACGGCCATGTCCTTATTGAAGGCGTTCCCGGTATTGCAAAAACCATTACGGCAAAATTATTCGCTAAAACACTAAAGACTGATTTCAGCAGGATTCAATTCACGCCCGACCTTATGCCGAGTGATGTGTTGGGAACGTCGGTGCTGAATATGAAAGAGTCTGAATTCGAATTCAAAAAAGGGCCTATATTCTCGAATATCATTCTTATCGATGAGATAAACCGTGCACCAGCCAAAACACAAGCCGCTCTATTTGAAGTAATGGAAGAACGACAGATCACGATGGACGGCCAAAAATATGATATGGAATACCCTTTTATGGTATTAGCGACTCAAAATCCGATAGAACAGGAAGGCACTTATGCGCTACCGGAAGCACAATTGGATCGATTCCTGTTCAAGATTCGGGTAGGCTACCCTACTCTTGACAATGAAGTGGATATACTGAAATCGCATCACGACCGTAAACTCACGGCTCCTGAATCCCTTATCTCGGGTGTGCTTACACCGGAAAATCTTCGAACTTTCCGCGAACAGGTGCAAAGCGTCCTAATAGAGGATAAAATCTTTAGTTATATCGCGCAAATAGTCGATAAGACAAGGAATCATCCTCACTTATACCTGGGAGGGTCTCCTAGGGCCTCAATTGCCATAATGAACGCATCCAAAGCTTTTGCTGCATTAAACGGTCGCGACTTCGTTACACCGGATGATGTTAAAAAATCTCTGGCGCCGGTATTACGTCATCGCATTATTCTTTCTCCCGAGAGAGAAATGGAGGGTATGGCACCAGAAGCCGTAATAGATATGATATCACAATCTATAGAAATTCCGAGATAGTGTTTAAATTCCTGAAATCCTTATATCTCACTTCGAGATTCTTTTATTCCCTGGCGGTTATCGTTGTGCTTTTCCTTATCTCATATTGGACCACAACACTTTACGCGATAGTGTGGCTAATTGTATTGGGATTGGTACTGCTGATGTTAATGGAAATATTCATGTTATTCAGTGGTAAAGGATTGGATGGAAGCAGGATCTTACCCGACAAATTTTCTAACAGCGATGAAAATGAAGTTATTGTTCAATTAAAAAATCATTACAGCTTTGATGTCACAGTGGATCTGATCGATGAATTACCGGTTCAGTTTCAAAAAAGGGATTTTCTACAGCAAACCAGGATTGCCGGTAAACACAGTAAAACATTACAATATACTGTGCGGCCTGTGGAGAGGGGTGAATATGTTTTTGGAAATTTGAATTGCTATGCCAGATCGGTTATCGGCCTGGTACGCCGACGTTATACTTTCAGCAACGAACAAATGGTAAAGGTTTATCCTTCATTCATCCAGATGAAGAAATACGATTTCATGGCGATCGATCATCGCCTGTCTTATGCAGGCCTCAAAAAGTTAAGGCGTATTGGTCATACCATGGAATTTGAACAGATCAAGGAGTACGTCTTAGGTGACGATGTACGAACCGTAAACTGGAAAGCCACCGCTAAGCATGCCCAATTAATGGTAAACCAATACCAGGACGAAAAAATGCAACCGGTATATTCCATTATTGACACCAGCCGCATTATGAAAATGCCTTTCAATGAATTGAAACTGGTAGATTATGCGATCAACAGTTCCCTTGCCTTTTCCAATATCGCATTAAAGAAAGGTGATAAAGTAGGTCTTCTTGATTTTTCCAACAAAATAGGAAATTACCTGCCTGCGAAGGCAAAGAAAACACACTTGAATGGTATCCTTGAATCATTGTACAATGTAGATACCAAATTCCTTGATAGCAGCTTTGGGAAATTGCAGGCTTTTGTGAAGCAGAATATCACCCAACGGAGTTTGCTGCTTTTGTATACCAACTTTGAACATATATCGTCATTGCGACGACAAATGCCTTACCTAAAGGCCATCGCTAAAAAGCATGTACTGGTAGTCATCTTTTTTGAAAATACAGAATTAAAGCAACTTATAGAGGATAAGGCTGAAACGATTCCGGAGATCGTAGACCAGACGATCGCCAGGCAGTTCGAGTTCGACAAAAAGGTTATGGTACTGGAACTTCAGCAAAGAGGTATACAAACGGTGTTAACCGCCCCCGAAGACCTGACTGTCAATACCATTAACAAATACCTTGAAATAAAGGCACGCGGGTTACTGTAAAAGGTTACAAATAAGACGATCATTCGTCATTATAACAATGGCACTTATCAACTTCATAGATACCGTTAAATCCTATCGGATTTTCAGAATATTCTATTGGTTTTTGAAAATTACGATGGGACTTACCTTTATTACTTCAGGCCTAAGGAAGATGCCCGGTGTTAAGTTTACGCAACTTCCTGTTGATAATCCCGTAGGCCTCTTTTTTGAAGGAATGTACGAAACAGGTTTCTACTGGAACTTTATCGGCTACTTCCAGATCGTTGCCGGAATTATTCTGATGACCCCATGGTTGAAAAGGCTGAGTCCACTATTAATCTTTCCAGTGACCTTAAATATTTTCCTAGTCTCTGTTTCCCTCAATATGAAGGGAACCCCGCTAATAACAGCCATGATGGTATTGGCAAATCTTTACCTTATCCTATGGCATTTAAGGAGTTACACACCCCTGTTCAAATTAAAAGGATCTTAATAGCTACAATTCAGTAAAGAAAAATTACAACTCGGTCATTCTTTTTCGCTTAAGACATAATTTCTTTTCAATTTTGAAGTGTTCAAAAAACTAAATCACTTTAAAAACAATATCATGAAAACAATTCTAATTACCATCACCCTGGCCCTAACAAGCTTATTTATCAATGCGCAAGATGATCCCGGTACCGATACCGTAGCAATGGAAGGTATTTCCATTACTGTTAACGTACCCGTATCTGGTGATAAAGGAAACGTAATTTTCGGGCTTTTTACCGAAGAGAACTTTATGACCGGGGCTCCGGTTCAGGGACTGGAATCCGAGATCGTAGACGGGAAAGCATCTGTTACCTTTACAAATGTGACTCCAGGGACCTACGCAGTCACTTTATTACATGATACGAATGGTAACAAGCGCATGGATTACGATGCAAATGGAATGCCATTAGAAATGTATGGGGTTTCAAATAACATAATGAGCATGGGGCCACCGCTGTGGAGCGATGCGAAATTTGAAGTGGAGAACGAACCACTAACATTAGATATCATAATGTAATTACCTTTTCGATTAAAATTTTGGCCGCCGGTAATCCCGGCGGTTTTTTTTCGACTATATCAATAGGTTTTAGATATTATTTATTAATTTTAAATAAATTTTATATATGACAATAACGCAATTAAAATATGTTCTGGCGGTTGCTGAACACAAGAATTTTACGAAAGCAGCTGAAAAGACTTTTGTTACCCAGCCGACTTTAAGTATGCAGATACAGAAGCTGGAAGAGGAACTGGATATTCAGATATTCGACCGCAGTAAAAAACCGATAGAGCTTACCGCTGTGGGAAACAAAATTGTGAATCAGGCCCGCAGTATAGTGAATGAGGCAGAACGTATGCAGGATGTGGTAGACCAGGAAAAGGGATTTATTGGAGGGGAGTTTAAATTGGGTATCATTCCAACGGTCATGCCTACCTTGCTCCCGATGTTCCTTCGGAATTTTACCAATAAATATCCTAAGGTCCAACTGAATATAGAGGAACTAACTACCGATGAGATTATTTCAAAGATCACAGACGGTCATCTGGATGCGGCGATTGCCGCTACCCCACTCTATCACGAAAAGATCAAAGAACGCGTGCTTTATTACGAACCTTTTGTAGGATACATACCACCTAGTCATCGCCTATCAGAAAAAAAGAAGATCGAACGAACCGATCTGGATATAGAAGATATATTGCTGCTAGAGGATGGACATTGTTTCCGTGACGGGGTGATTAACCTTTGCAAGTCATCTAAGCTAAACGGAAATGATAGTTTTCAGTTGCAGAGTGGTAGTTTTGAGACTTTAATTAAACTTTCGGACGAAGGCCTGGGAATGACCTTGTTACCTTACCTGAACACATCGGATGTTTCGGAAGCACAAAAAGGTAATCTGCGTTATTTTACTGATCCACCACCTGCCAGGGAGGTGAGTATCATATACAGTAAGAGTGAACTAAAAATGCAGATCATTAATGCCTTATACGATCTTATCGCTGCAGTGGTGCGAGGGGCGATTGCTTTCCAGGATGTTAAGATCATCCCGCCAACGAAATAGCTTTAACTAAAAAAGTCCCGAATTAACGGGACTTTTTTTATGGGTTTAGGAGGATTAAACATTGATTTAATTGGGGGTTCTGTCTAACAAGAGCGTCGACCCAGATCTTTAATTCCTCGATCTCGTAAGGGAGGAGTCTTTTCATCGCTTTCTTCAACTCTTTACAGAACAAATTTACATCAAAACTAACTTTTTTCAAGACGGCTTTGGTGTAATCAAACATTGCTCTAGCCATAGTTAAACACGTTTTATAATTAGGTTAAGTAGTTTTCCTTTATAGGTTTGAGATTAAAATTAGACTGCATGAAGATACTAAAAATTCTTGAACTATTTTTTCCCAATTAGTATAATTTTAACTCATATGAATTGTAACTAGCTGTTTTTCAACTTCACCGTCCATTCAAAGTCGAATTCCGAGACTATTATGCCTTCTTTATTCCTGCCGGTTGAATGCATCCGGCAGGTTTGTCCTTCACCTGTTTCTATCGCTCTTTCCATAGCATCCCGGATCTTCAATCCATCATTGCAGCTAAAGGTGATCCTTCCGGTAGCTTTTTTAGAAAAACTTGCCTTATTATTTGCGACCAACATAGATATGGGCTTCCCACTATCCTTAATCACTGACATGACAAGTGCTCCAGTACTTAATTCGGCAGCCATTCCCTGTACGGCCCAAAACATGGATTTAAACGGGTTTTGATTGATCCAACGATGCCTTACACTCGTAGTGCAGCTTTCTTCCGAAATTGATTTTACGCGAACACCCGTGAAATAGGCTGCGGGTAGTTTAAACATGAGAAAAACGTTGATAGCACTGGGTTTCATGGGCATTTCGAAGTATTTCAGCAAAGATATTCAAATTATTCAGACTTCGAATAATGTTAATAATATGTTAAATTTTAGTACTATGCGTAACATAATACCTTCTTTTAGACATATATTTGTATAAGAATATAATTAATCATGGAACCAAACCCATCAGAAAATCAAAAACAATTAGGCGCACTTATTCACTTAAGTACTTTTTCGAAGTTCTTTTTCCCCTTCGGAAATTTTTTAGTTCCGCTAATTCTATGGTCCTTTAATAAGGATAAATCATTTGTAGACGAACATGGAAGACAGGCAATTAATTTTCAGCTAAGCATCCTGGTATACTCCTTAGTCATTGGATTAATATGTATCCCCTTCTTCCTGATATTTGCCACCGATTTCATTTCCTTAGTAGAGGCCATCGAGCATACGGTAGATCATGTATCGGTGAATAATGCAACGAATCTTTCAGGATTTGTGATCTTATTTAGCATTGTAGCACTATTATTATTCGGCCTGTTCTTATTTGAATTATATGCCGTAATCAGTGCAACGATGAAAGCAGCACGCGGAGAATTATATCAGTATCCGCTTAGTATACCATTTATAAAAACTAACATCAAAAATCAATCAACTCATGAGCACTCTAATTAATTTAGTAATTGCAATAGCAGCTAGTCTGCTAACATTGACCGGTGTTCTTCGGGACACCCCTGAAGTGCCTGAGACCCAGATCATGCAATGCAAACAGAATGTAGAGGATATAGACACGCATTTCATTATCGAAAACGAAGAGTTATCTCAATTAATCAAGTAAAAGATGAAGATCGAAAACACAAAAGCACAAATGCGAAAAGGGGTTCTGGAATATTGTATACTTTCCATTCTGAAAGATGGAGAAGCGTATACTTCAGATATTCTGGAAACACTTAAAGACGCAAAAATGCTTGTGGTAGAAGGAACCATCTATCCCCTGCTTACCCGCCTTAAAAATGCCGGTTTGCTGTCGTATCGATGGGAAGAGTCCACCAGTGGACCGCCTCGCAAGTATTATGAACTTACCGAAACCGGTAAAATATTTTTAAATGAATTGAATACAACCTGGAGCGAACTGCAAAAGGCCGTAAACCGAGTAACCAGCGAAACTATTAAAAAATGAAAAAAACAGTCAATATAAATTTAGCAGGCACTTTTTTCCACATCGATGAAGATGCCTATGCCAAACTACAACGCTATCTGGAGGCGATTAAAAGATCCCTCTCAGATCCGCAAGGAAGTGATGAGATCTTACGGGATATAGAAGCCCGTATTGCTGAGCTGTTTTCTGAAAAAATAGAAAATAATTCGCAGGTAATCTCAATCAAAGAACTAGACGAGGTGATCGCAGTAATGGGTCAACCCGAAGATTATATGGTAGATGAAGAGATCTTTGAAGATACTCCTCCTTCTGCTAAAAGAAAGACGCGTTCTTCATACAAACAACTCTTCCGTGATATCGACAATAAATTTATCGCGGGTGTTTCCTCCGGTCTTGGACATTATCTGGGATTGGACGCCATTTGGGTACGTTTGTTATGGGTACTACTAACAGTCTTCTCCAGTGGAGTCTTTGTTGTTATCTATATTTTATTCTGGATCCTGGTTCCCGCTGCGGAATCTACTTCAGATAAACTTAAAATGACGGGGGAGCCTGTGAATATCTCGAATATTGAAAAAAAGTTCAAGGAAGGGTATGAAACTGTCGCGGATAAGGTAAAAAACGCTGACTATGACAAATACGGGGAGAAAGTAAAAAGCAGCGGTACAAGCTTCTTTGATGCCCTGGGTAATATCCTTCTTACTATCCTTAAAATATTTGTCAAGTTTTTCGGTATTATCTTAATTATTACAGCCTTGTCTACTCTTGTTGGCTTAATCGTAGGGCTTTTCACCCTCGGTTCGGTTGATATTTGGGGACAGGGAGAATTGCTGGATTATTTCACGGCAGTAGATACATCGAATACACCTATTTGGCTGCTATCATTAATACTATTGTTTGCTGTAGGTATTCCATTCTTTGTACTTTTTATTTTAGGCCTTAAACTCCTAATCAGCAATCTGAAATCTATTGGTACGACCGCCAAAATAGTATTACTCGTGTTATGGGTAGCCTCTTTAGTTGGTTTGGGAATCATCGGAGTACGCCAGGCAACTCAGCAGGCGTACAACGGTGATTTCATCGCCCAGAATGAGCTACAGGTTATTCCGGGAGATACACTTGCCTTAGCCATGAGAGCGGACGATCGCTATAGCTATAATGTCTATAGAGGAGGAGGTATTAGAATTGAGTTCGATGAAAATGATGAAAAGATCATCTATTCGAATGATATTCGCCTGATAGTTCGTTCCACAACCGATCCGACGGCTAAACTAGTAATAGAAAGACACGCCAAGGGAAGTAGTTACAATGACGCCAAAGAGAGGGCTGAAGCTATCGATTACAACTATTCATTTGAGAATGGCACACTACTTTTGGACGGATTCTTTACCACCGATTTTGATAACAAGTATCAGGATCAGGAGATGGATCTCATCCTGTATTTACCGGAAGGATCAGTACTCATTGCCGATGATAACACCTACTCTTTCCATCGTAATTACGCATCTTCCAGAGATATTCTGAATAACGGAGACGAAGGACAATATTTACGTATCCTGAAAAATAAAACCGAATGTCTTGATTGTCCGGAAGGAGAAAATGAATTTGAAACTTCCACGGAAGTCGAAGGATGGGAACAGGAAGTCATTGAAAGTGTGGACGATGATGACGCTATGCCATCTGAGAACATTTCAGAGGATATTATACCAGATGAAATTGAAGAGACGGTGGTAGAAACCGATTCAACAGAATTTAATAATGATCAAATCAACTAATTGCCGAAAGGCAGAAAATCTCATTAATCATGAAAACACTTCAAATTTTAATCGCCTTTGTAGCAGCTGCAACTCTTAGCAGTTGTAATTTCGACATCAGCATTGGCCAGGTTGATGGAAATGGTAACGTTGTTACAGAAGAGCGTAACGTGGCCGATTTCAGCAAAGTAAAAGGCTCTGCGGGAATAGATGTATACCTCACTGAAGGAAACGAGAGCAAAATCGTTGTAGAAGCCGATGAAAACCTAATGGAACTAATAGAAACCACTGTTGAAGGTGGAAAACTTCGTATCAGATCGAACCAAAATATAGGTAGAGCGAAGTCAAAAAAGGTACATGTCACCTACGTAAATCTAACCAGTATTGAAGCGAGCAGCGGTGCCGATGTCATAGGAAATTCTGTGATAAAAAGCGAGTCACTCGATCTCGATTCCAGTAGTGGAGCTGATCTCGAACTGGAAATCCTTTCGAAAGAGGTATTTGCCGTAACCAGCAGTGGTAGCGATATGAAATTATCTGGTAAGGCTACTACCTTGCGCGCCAAGGCTTCCAGTGGAAGTGATCTCGATGCTAAGGAACTCATAGTTGCTACTTGCAATGCCGATGCATCCAGTGGAGCTGATATTAAAGTGAACGTAAAAGATCGACTAACTGCCGAAGCTTCCAGCGGAGGTGATGTGCATTACTATGGTGATCCGGCTGCTGTATCCAATAATAGCGGTAGTACAGGAAGCGTACATAAAATGTAAATTAAAGAAACGCCAACCACCTAGTTGAAACCCGAAGTAATGTCCATAGTGCTTCGGGTTTCACATTAAATCAGGAATATGAAAGTGCTTATTTTTTTTCTTCTGACTCTCTCCTTCGGAATACACGCACAGGTAGATCGTGATTCCGAATTGTTCAAAACACTACAACAAAAGGACAGCCTTATTTTTAAACGAGGATTTAACCATTGTGAACTAGAGGTATTTATAGATTTTATCGCAGAAGACCTGGAGTTTTACCATGATAAGGCTGGTATCACCAATAACAAAGCAGCATTCGTAAAACAATTTAAAAACGGTATTTGCGGCAACCCGGACTTTTCAGCCAGGAGGGAACTTATCCAGGGAAGTCTTGAAGTATATCCATTATACGACAATGGCAATCTCTATGGTGCCCTTCAGAAAGGAATCCACAAATTTTATGCGAAGCCTAAAGACAAACCCGAAATAACAGGCAGCACTGCCAGATTTACACATCTTTGGTTGCTTCTTGAGGGCGAATGGATTTTAAAACGAGTACTTAGTTACAATCATTTAATAAAATAAAAAAAGCCGAAGAGATTCTTCGGCTTTCAACTTAATATGGACGTAATATTATGTGGTTACCTCGGCTTCTATAGTTTGTAAATAACGCTCTGCATCCAGCGCAGCCATGCAACCCGTTCCCGCAGCAGTAACCGCTTGCCTGTATTCTTTATCCTGAACATCACCACTTGCAAAAACTCCCGGTTTATTCGTTTTGGTATTTTTACCATTGGTAATAATATAACCTGTATCGTCCATCTCGAGTTGCCCTTTGAATATCCCGGTATTCGGTGTGTGGCCAATTGCGATGAATAATCCGGTAATTGGAATCTCTTCGGTCTCTCCGGTCACATTGTTCTTGATCCGCAATCCTTCAACAACCATATCGCCCAGGACCTCATCAACCTCAGAATTATAACGCAGATCGATATTTTTAGCCGCGGTTACACGATGCTGCATCGCCTTGGAAGCACGCATTACGTCGCGTCGAACCAACATGGTCACTTTATTACAAATGTTGGCCAGATACGTAGCTTCTTCAGCTGCGGTATCACCACCACCAACTATAGCTACATCCTGACCTTTGTAAAAGAATCCATCACAAACCGCACAGGCGGATACTCCTCCGCCTCTAAGTCTTTGCTCACTTGGAAGGCCAAGATATCTGGCCGTTGCACCAGTTGAAATAATTACGGTCTCGGCTTCAATTTCTTTAGTGTTATCTACAACAGCTTTATGAATTCCCCCAACCTCATCACTAAATTCCACAGATGTAACCATACCAATGCGTACCTCGGTTCCAAATCGTTCTGCCTGTTGCTGAAGTTGTACCATCATGGTTGGTCCGTCTACGCCTTCAGGATAGCCCGGAAAATTATCTACTTCCGTAGTTGTGGTTAATTGTCCTCCAGGTTCCAATCCTGTGTATAGAACCGGTTTCAGGTCAGCACGGGCAGCATAAATTGCCGCAGTATAGCCCGCTGGACCAGAACCTATTATAAGACATTTTACTCTTTCAATTTGATCTGACATGTTCCTTTTTTATCTGGTTTCTTTCAGGGTAAAAGTAGTAACTTTCCTTAAAACCTTACAGTAAAAGTTATCAATAAAAATCATCGATTTATTAAGAAATACTATTTCCGGGCAACACGAGGAAAAAAGCGTCCGGCAACTTTTCGATAGTCTCTGTATTCCGGAAACCTTTTAATAAGTAATTTTTCTTCTAACTCGGTTTTAAAGTAGAACACGACGATAAGAATAACCGTTATGACAAGTCGTCCCATCGAACCGGAATACAGCCCGTAGGTGAACATGAGTGCAATGATGCCGGTATAAATAGGATGTCTTATATGGCGATAGATCCCATTGGACACTAAACTTGAATTTCTCCTAGGAGATGGAAAGGGTGTGAGGTTTTCATTAAGATTTATAACTCCCATTGTAATGATCACAGCGGCAACGAAACCTAGTATGAGAAGAAATATATCTATCCACGAAGGTAAATCGATCTTGTAATCAATAATTTTGAAATTAATGATATACAGTGCGAAAAGCACGAACTGGATTAAAACAAAACCTATATCTCTTTTCATTTTTCGAAGCGCAAAGTTTTCCTGCATGAACAAATTTAATCAATTAAACAAGCCGATGATTCTGGAAAGAGCTATACTCTTCCCTGGCGCATTTAAGTATGCCTGTCTTGATATTGACAATAATCAGTTAAACTTAATCTGGAATCATTTATATTTAGTTCATAATCCAGAGATATGAAAAACATATTGTTGCCCACCGATTTCTCCCAGAATTCGTACCATGCGATGGATTACGCCATGAAATATTTCACGGGTACGAAAATCAACTTTGTGGTATTAAATATCCAGAAATCTTCTGAATACATCATGGATGATCTGATGACCGCATCTCCCGGAACTTCTGTTCACGAAGCAATTTCAGGTGACAATACAGAGAAACTCCGTGAACTGGTAGATCGTTACAAGGAGAACTATGCAGATGAAGATTTCAGCTTCGAATCCATATTCGATTTCGATGTATTCATCGATGCGATTGCGCAAACTGTCGTTTCGAGAAAGATCGATCTTATTGTAATGGGAACCAACGGTGCCAGTGGTGCAAGAGAAGCTGTCTTTGGAAGTAATACGTTGCAGGTGATCCGAAGTATTAAATGTCCGGTACTGGCGATCCCCGAAGATTATCGTTTTCAATCTCCAGAAAAAGTGATGCTAACGGTCATCAAAGAACGGTACCCGTCTTCCAATGCTATCCAATCCTTGCAGCAATTGTTCCAATTACACGACCTCCAATTACATGTAGTTCATATTACAGATAACACCATTACTGATCGTGGAACAGGCGAGGCAGAGATTTCGAAACTTTTCCCTAAAACCAATATCAGTCATCACTATCTCGAAGATATCCCTGTTCCAATGGCTATTAGTTCCTTTACCCAGTTGATGAAAGTCGATATGCATTGTATCCTTGTTGAACAGAAATCTTTCCTCGATCGATTCATCCACGGTTCTGATACCTCAAGGATCAGTTACAGTACCGAGGTACCTCTTCTTGTAATTCACAATTAATTTATAATTCGAAATCGGGAGTTTGTTGCTGTCTCCAGCAGTTAAGATTGTAGAAGGTAGTTTCCGCAATTTTTTGCAGTGCTTCACGTGTGGCAAACGCCTGGTGAGGGGTTAATAAAACGTTCGGGTGATTCACCAGTTCCTTGAGTAAGGGATCTTTTATTAAATCACCTCTTCTGTCGTAAAAATAGACGCCCCCTTCTTTCTCGTAAACATCCGACGCATATCCGCCTAATTTTCCGGAGTCGAGAGCCTTCAATATTGCTTTAGTTTCCACAATCGCACCACGGGCAATATTAACGATATAGGCCCCATCTTTCATTCCAGACAATACGGAATCGTCAATCAAGTGATGTGTTTCTGAAGTAAGTGGCAAGCAGATAATCAGCACATCACATTTTTGCTGCATTTCGTGCTTGGACAGATAGGTTACGTCATATTTCTTCTGAAGTTCTAAGTCCGGCTCAAGATCATTGGCAAATACCTCACAACCAAAACCATGAAGAATCTTTACTACCACGCTACCAATAGCACCAGTTCCCAACACCCCTACCCTTTTTCCAAATAGATCGAATCCCACGAGGTTAGACAGGGTGAAGTCCTGCATTTTCATCTGATTGTTTGCCAGTACGATCTTTCTATTCAGGGATAATAATAATGCCATCGCATGTTCGGCTATAGCATACGGAGAGTATCCAGGCGCGTTGGCAACTTTAATATTAAACTTTCGTGCTGTTTTTAGATGTACATTATCATATCCGGTAGATCGCAATGCGATATATTTCACGCCAAAATCGTGTAATTTTTCCACTACGTTAATCGAAGCATCGTCCGCAGAAAAGATAGATATAGCATCAAATCCCAGCGCTTTCATCGCCGTATTAGTAGTAAGTCTGTCGGGAGAAAAAATGACCTCAAATCCTTTAGTGTTGCCCTTTTTCAAGAAAGGAATTTCGAAATCTTTTGCACTGTAGACCAGTAATTTCATTCACGGA
This sequence comes from Flavobacteriaceae bacterium, assembly GCA_013043685.1. Lineage (GTDB taxonomy): Bacteria > Bacteroidota > Bacteroidia > Flavobacteriales > Flavobacteriaceae > Pukyongia. Next base: position 65,559 of record JABDNT010000016.1, read on the forward strand.
CAATTACGAGTTCGTTCTTCTCCAATGTTTTAAGCAGCGTGCGTACATAGTCGTTTATATTTCGCTCCCTGTTATAGGGGTCTACAACGTCTATATTTCCGCGCCATAGCATTTCTCTTTCTTCCCCAGGACAGATGCAGAAAATACTTGTTTCGGTGTGATACACAGTATAAGACTCTGTTGCATTTTTTCTATACAAATCCTGGTTGGTGCGATAATAGTCTTTGAAATTCTGAAAGTCATCTACAAATCCTCTCATTGCCTGTACGGTGGTTACCTTGGCCTCTGTGCCGGTAACTTTGGAGATCAATACCGAGTCGAAACCCGACTCTATGAGTTGATTTTCAATTGTATTCAGGTCTTCTTCAGTTTTGTCCGTATCGGTAAATGAACGTTCAAAAAAGTCGATACTTCGAACAGCGACGATCTTTTCTTTTTCAAGAGCTGAAGCCAGTTTGTCCTCAAAGGTTCGTCTCAACTCGGTATCCGCACTCATACCTATTACCAGTATTTTATTCGACTCGTATACCGGCGTATCGGGACTTTCCCATTGATCTATTAATCTGGAAGAGGAACATGACCAGAGAAACGCGGCTGAAATAAAAAGAAGAAATACCTTTTTCATAGCATAGGGGATCTTAATCAGGGTTTAAGAAGTTTGCGTTTCTTTTTTTCTTTCAGAATGGCTTTTATCAGGCTAAATACCCGGCGTTTTAGTTTTTTAAAATTGGATAGACAGGTCGCTGCTTCAAACATGAGCTGATAGTGCTCCGCCTTATATTCGTCTTCTTCGTCGGGAATATCGATATCGTCTATTAGCGTTTCCAAAACGTTCGAATGCTTCACCAACTTTTTGATCATCGGCTTAACTCTCTTCTTCTGTTTACTTAACTCAATTGCGATTTCCTTGCTTTCTTCAAATAAATTCTCACTCAATATTTCAAGAGTATGGCTTTTTATAAGGTCTGAAAGAAATTGAATTTCATCTTTTAAAAATCGCAATTCGGAAATACAGGTCACAGAATCTTCATGTAGTCCTTCCGGGCTTCTCCATTCGATATATTTTATTGATGTAGGATTAATATGCATGACTTGAGATTTTATAGGAAAGGCAGAAAACGAATCTTCTATCCCATTTTCTGCCTTATATAGAAGTTATTTTATCTCAATCTTCTTTTTAGGCTGCTCTATGGCCAGATCTTCTTTTACTAGCTGCAAGTTCAGCACTCCATTATTGTAAGTTGCTTTAACTTCCTTTTCCTGATTTACGGTGTTAGGTACTTTAATTTTACGCTCGAAGGAATTATAGCTAAATTCTTTACGGGTATATCCTTCGACATCTTCTTCTATAGTTTCTTTCTCTTTTTCTGCAGAAACCAGTAATACATCATTTTCTAGAGATATTTCAATTTCATCTTTGGAAAATCCTGGGATCGCCAATTCAATGTCAAAGGTTTTTTCAGTTTCTTTTACATTCATAGGTGGCAAGCTCTTTCCTTTTTCAAAGAAATCTTCATCGAATATATCACTAGTGTCAAACCATGTTGGTATACCACGATCGATTAGTGGCATCCTTCTTCTGAATTTAATTAGTGACATAATATTCTTTTTAAAAGTTAATATACTTTTTCAATCTATTAAATGTAGAGACATGTCGTTTTTCAGACAATGATATATATCAGTTTTAGGAATTAGTAATGAACCGTTTGTTCAATGGTGATTAAATCATAACCGTCACATTTTCAAATAAATGCGGTGTATTTACACGCCATCCAAAGATATCGGCGATTTTGGTTCTGAGGGCTTCCTGTGCGGTATGCTCACCATGAATTAAGAAAGTCTGTTCCGGGATATTCTTAACTTCCGACAGCCAATCTATTATCTCGCCCTGATCTGCATGGGCAGATAGACTTTCTACATGATGAACCTCCGCTTTTACCGGATAATACTTCCCAAAAATCTTCAATTCATGAGCACCTTCCAGTAGCTGTCTGCCCCGGGTTCCCTCCGCCTGAAATCCCACTAAAAGAATATCGGTGTTCGGTTCATCTACAAGTTGTTTCAAGTAGGTGAGCACCCTTCCCCCTGTAACCATTCCACTACCGGCTATCACTACTTTCGGCCGCGGATCATCAATGGTTTCCCAGGTTTCCCGGTAGGAGGTGATGATCTCCATCCGGTTTTGAATAGCTTTGAAGTCATTAGGAGGTAGTTTATGCCATTCGGGGAATCGTTCAAACACAGACATTACATTGTTACCCATTGGGCTATCAATGAAGATCGGGATATTGGGTATGCGGTTCTCCCTGAAGAGCTTCCACATTAAGTACATTAAAACCTGCAGTCGTTCTACTGCAAAGGAAGGAACAATCAATGTTCCCCGCTTATAAATGGTTTTTGTGACAAGCGATGCGAGCGTTTCCGTGACACTGTCCTGGGGATGTAACTTATTTCCGTAAGTACTTTCAACAAACAGATAATCTGCCCATTCCGGTTTCTCGGGGTTATATAACAAGTGGTCATTGGTCCTTCCAATATCACCTGAAAAAACGAATAGTTTATCGAAAATTTGAAGATCGATAAAGGTCGAACCAATAATATGTCCGTTATATCGAAAGCGGCATTTACAATGATCACTCAATTCTATCCATTCATCCTTTGAGACAGGCGAAAAGAAATTTTGAGTGGCTTCAGCTTCCCTTATGGTGTAAAATGGTAATGCCGGTCTGTGTTTAGAGTACCCTTCTTTATTGGCCTTTTCAGCTTCTTCTTCATGTATTTTTCCGCTGTCTTCCAGTATGATCTTCGTCACGGCCAAAGTAGGTCGGGTTGCGATGATCTTTCCCCGGAATCCTTGCTTTACCAGGCGTGGAAGATAGCCGGTATGGTCAAGATGTCCATGAGTGAGCAGTACAACGTCTATCGATGAAACATTAAAGGGAAGCGGTTCCCAATTGCGCTCACGCAACTCCTTTAATCCCTGGAACATTCCGCAATCTATCATGATGTTAATCTCGGGGGTCTCAACTATAAATTTTGAGCCCGTCACTGTTCTGGCCGCACCTAAAAAATGAATTTTAGCTGTTCTCATGACTGTTAAAGATTACAAAGCATGTTCACCTCATTCATGATATTTTCTTTTCTCTTTTCGGAAACTCCTAAATGATCCAGGTAGAAATCGTCTTTGTATAATTGACGACACAGCACGATATCGCGGCTCAACAAAAATTGCTTTTCCCTTTTCGTAAGTAAGGTTGAAACCGTTATGGGATAAAGCCCAAGTCGATCGATTCGTTCGCGAAGGCTGTTACCTTCCGGGTGATCCCAACTTAGCAAATACAATCCGGCGCAGGTGCCATAATCCCTGGCATCTCTGGTAAATCTGGTATTTGTTACAACCCATCCCTCGGTAGGGGTATCAACTTTCTGAAATCCCAATATGTCCTTATACCTGGAATTTATATACAAAGGAATTTTTACATCACACTTTCTGCCTTCATCGCTGTGAAATTTACACTCTGCAACTACATACTCTGAATTCTTCCGTGCAATTACATCTACCTCATGAGTTACACACTTCCCATTAATGAATTTTCCCACCTGCACATCATAACCGGAATATTGTAGTAGTGCTCCCACAAAACGTTCAAATGGGAATCCGGTAGGGCCCAATTCGTATATTGCTTTTTTAAGTTTGTATTTGGAAGCGAAAATGGATTCTTTCCGCTTTAATAAGGAATATGCTCGATTATAAATTTCCTTCGTAGAAATTCCTTGATACAATTCGTCGCGGACCACATTGATTATGGTCTTTATAAGCTTCTTATCCGCACCACTACGACGCAAGGACGCGCGCAATTTATCTAGTGAAAATTGAACTTTTTCGCCGGAGGACTTTATTACATCTATGGACACTTCTTCCGTCATGACAAGGGCCTAAATGAAATTAATTTCTGAAATCGTGCATCGCCAGCACCGGAACCTTTGAATGAATTCCCAGTTCTTTTACCAGTGGCCTTGAGAAAATGCTTCCGAAAAAAGTGTGCTTTCTATTGATAAAAGCGATCATACCGCTACCCCTGCTTTGCACAAATAATTGGATTGCTTCGCCGATATCATTTTTCTCAAGATTGTGGAAACTATGATCGATATCTTCGAAATACTCTTCCAGCATTTTTTTGTAATTCAATTGTTTCTCATCCAATTGATCTTCTGTTTCCACATGCAGCACACGAATTGGGGCATTGGTTATCTTCGCAATATCGATAAGGTATGCGAGCTCACGTTTTTTAAAATGAGTTTTATAACTGGTTGGAAACACAATTTCCGATGGAGCGGAATATTGAACTTGGGGCGGAACTGCCATGACAGGGCAATTTCGTTCTTTCTCCATAACCATAACCGTATTACTTCCGAAGGAAACATTTATAGCATCCGTATCCCCCTTAGTGCCCATAACTACCAGATCGATATCCTTTAGTTTAACGATTTCCTTTATGGCGTCCATTAAATTATCATTCTTGGAAATTGTGAAGTAGGTATGGTCAATACCTTCATCCCTGAAAGACAACTGTTGTAGAATCCTTTCGAGGCCTTTCATCGATTTTTCCCTAACAGCTTCAGCATATTCATTATTCGGTTGGGCGACAATAATATTGTCCATTGCATATCCGGTGAAGTTATATACGTTTAAAATGTAGAAATCGCAGGCTTCATTCTTGAATAAGTCTACTGCATAGGTTATGGCATCCCATGCATTCCTGGAGAAATCGGTGGGTAATAAAATTTTTCGTCGCATGGCCATCGATTTTATGATCTAACTAAAAGTACAGTTATCGGAGGCTCTTTTCTATGATAAATATCAGCTGGCTGGAATGACCAAATAAGGGGTCGTGGGATTTCTTCCGATTTTCTTAACTATAGATTCCCTGAAAAGCTGAACAATGAAATTGTATTTATAATAGATAATGGCAAGTAGATCGATATTTTTTTCATCGATATAGTCTGCAATCGCTCTGGTCTTTTCGGTATCGCTATCGATCCAGTCAACATCGCATTTAACGCCTTCCATTAATTTAAGCAGTTGGTCCAGGTGATCTCGCTGTGCATCAGTTATTTGTTTGTCTTCATAAATATGAAAGATCTTCACATCTGAATTATGCAATTTGGCGAGGTAAATCAGCTCATCCAAATCGGAAGGGTCATAATTCTGTTTGAACGAAGTAGCGAATGCCATTCTTGAAATAGGTTCGAATTCAGTCTCTACAGGTATCACCAGGACTGGGATCTTTTTAATTCTTCTTAGTACATTCACCGTATTACTACCCAGTATCACCTCCTTGGCTCCGGTTTGACCTTTAGTTCCCATAACGACCATGTCCACATCACGCTGAGCGCAAATCCTATTCATTGCCCTGGGTAGAGACATTGCCGTTGAGATAACATCGAAGGTATGTCCGCAACCTTTGGTGTCGGCTATTAGCCGGGATTTCACAGCTTCGCATTTCCTATCGGCCTCGTCGTACAATTCATCTATTACCCGCTCAGACTTGCCAATATCTACCCGGGAAGTTAGCCGTGAAGCCTGTTCTTCAATCGAATGTAATATATGTATGGTACATGGATTTTTCCCGAACAGCTTAGTCGTATAAATCAAAGCTTTATACGCGTTCTCAGAAAAATCGGTAGGTACTAATATATGTTGCATGGCAACTTTTTTTAATAATTCTTAATGCATCATTCTCTCTTCTGAAGGAATTACAAGAAAAGGAATATTGGTATGATAGGCAATTTCATTGATAACCGGTTTGAAAAGTAAGTTCTCAAAGAAGTTATGCCTATTATGTATCATGACAAGCAAGTTTATCTTGTGCTTCACCTGGAACTTCTCAATAGCCCCCTGTACATCAGTGTTTTCGGCAATATGAAACAGATGTGAATTATCCTTAAAATATGCGTCCAGATAGGCTTTTACCTGTTTTTGGTCCTTATCCAAAGGTTCGCCGTAATAGGCATTGAGTATATTCAGCCGGGCAGTATGAAGGTCAGAGATCTCCCGAATGAGCGACAAATAAGGATTGCTCGTGCTCAAACTGTAATCGGTAGGAAATAGTATTTCTTTGGGCGTTTCATATCCAAAGCCAGAAGGTACTGCGATCACAGGACATTTAACCTTTTTAATAGTATACATGGTATGGGTCCCTAGAAATACTTCCTGCGCGCCGGTAGCTCCCTGAGTTCCCATAATAATAAGATCTATTCCTTTGGTTTCTACGATATCCTGAATTTCGTGTACCAGTAAATTAAAGGTAACGATTTTATGAAAATGGTGATTTTTATTCTTGAATTCAGCTCTAATGGTTTCCTCAACCTCATACATGGAGCGCTCCGCATTTTGCTTGGGCACTTTCTGAAGCTCCAGTGCCGAATAACTATCAGCCATACTTCCCACATTGTAAGCAGCCGGGGTATAGGTGTGTAACAAGTAAAATTCGCAGGAAGAATTCTTAAAAAGTTGTACTGCGTATCGGATTGCGTTCAGGGCATTCTCCGAAAAGTCGGTAGGTAATAGAATTCGTCTCATAGCGTTGTAATTTAATTACGCGGCAAGTTCTGCAATACCAGGAAAGGGATTTTTATTTCCAATCCTATCTTCTCGACCTTTGAGGTATAAAGAAAATCCTCTAAAAATGAGTGCCGCGAATTTATCATCACTAAAAGGTCAATATCGTAGCTTTCAACGGCGTTGTTAATCACATTGGTAATATCGGTTCCTGCAAGTTGGAGGTAGTCGGGTTTTATCTGTTCCATGCAATATTCGAGAAATGCCTTGTTATCTTGTTGTCGGAACGACAGTTCGTCAAATTTTGAAATATGAAGTACTTTTAGCTTCGCCGCAAAATTTTGAATGATAGTACTCATTAATTTTAATTCCCTTCTCTGATACGGAAGCATATAATCGGTAGCGAAAAGTACGTTGGCGGGTTGAATATCTTTGAACACAGCAGGAACAGCCAGAACCGGGCATTTTACATATTTTATTACCTGAAGTGTATTACTCCCGAAGGTGAGATTCCTGTCGTCCGACTTTCCTTTGGTCCCCATAACGATAACATCCACGTTTTCCAGTTCAGCAATTTCATTTGCTTCATCCACCAATGCTCCAAACACGGATATTGGAAAATAATTATGCCTTGGGTTTGGAGATACTTCTTTCATATGAGCTATAACTTTCTCCAAATCTGTATTGGTGTTCTTCATCGCTTCCTCCCTGGCGACATTTAAAGACTCGCGATCCACTCCGTCCTTACTGCTGTACAAATCATCGCCATATGCATGCATAATGTAAAAATCGGTACGATCGTACTTAAATAATTCCATGGCATATTTAATTGCGTTCATGGCGTTATCGGAAAAATCGGTGGGTATCAGTACTTTTCGCATAAGGTTTGGTTTTTATGAATGCAATCAAAGTTATCGTTCATCCCTTTCAGAAAAAATGATATATGTCACATGCAATAGAATTAGGAATTCTTTGGGAAGCCATACCCTTTTTTAGTATTATTTTTAAAACAAAAAATTCTATGAAAATTTCAGCTATGTTCCTGTTGGTCCTCACTTCGTTTATCCTATTAACGGTGGTATTATTCTCGGCCATGAATCTTCCGTTCGGATGGGTATTCCTGCTCACCACTTTCGGGCAAGTCATGCTGGTAGTGACTGTTTATAAGGTGTTACGGGATAACTATACCACAGATAAAACCTTCGAGGACTTTTACGAAGACCATCCTATAACTGAGAAATACAGATAAGAGTTGTTTTTATTCGTGCAATACCAGAAATGGTATCTCGGTGTGGTAGCTAATTTTTGCAACTGTGGGTTTAAATAACAATCGCTGGAAAAAATTCAGGTTCTTTGCCACCATGGCAATGATCTGAACATCCATCAAATCGATAAATGACTGCAACCCTTCCTCCAGGCGCGGACTCTTAATGCAATGAAAACTATATGATCTTTCCTCCAGTATATCGCGCAGGAAATTTCGATTTTTTTCCTGTTCGGCATTCAACGGATACTCATTATTAGCAACCCGTAACACTTTGATCGAGGAGTCGTGCACATCGGAAACATCAAATAATGTGTCTAAAATCCGCTGCTTGTAGATCATGTTGAAATCCGTTGGAAATACAATATTCTTAGGGCTCTCAAAAACAGCGCGTTCCGGTATCACCAAAACAGGACATTTCACCCTGGTAATCACGGCACCCGTATGACTACCGATGGTTACCTCCTTAAGTCCGGAAGCACCTTTGGTACCCATAACCATAAGATCTATGTTGAGTTCTTCAACCGCACTTTTTATTCCCTCGATAAAGCGTGACTGCGCTACTCTAACATCTATAGTGGCCTGTGTTCTTGGATATAGAGTTTCAATTTTTCGCTGGAGTGCAATTAATTGTTTCTCCTTGGTCTTTCCTCCTTTTTCAATAATTGCAACCCCATTGGAATACAAATCGTCCTCTCCGTTTATACGTCCGCTATAGGCAATATGATACAAATGAATGTGCACAGGCCTCTTATTAAAAAAAGCCATTGTATACTCTATTGCATTCCACGCATTATGCGAAAAATCTGTAGGGATTAGAATTCGCTTCATTGTCATTCTCTTCAACAGCAAAAATATATTGCAGAGGTAGCGTAAAGAATGATATATGTCAGTTTTGAATAATATTACTCGATATGACGTAAGCCGTCGAGATCGGTAATTCGGATATTGCGCCCTTCAATTTCTATGAGACCATCTTTTTTAAATCCGGACAGCGTTCGAATAAGGCTTTCTGTAGCGATCCCTGCAACACTCGCGAGATCGTGTCTCGAAATTTTAATATTGTCATTTTGATTTTTATTCAGAATTTCTGCGAATTGCAGTATGGTAGCCGCAGTCTTTTTTCGTACCGAGGAGTACGCCATCTGTAAAAGTTGCTCCTTTATTTCCGAAAGATTTTCGGTGAGTACATTCATCAATTCCAGGGAAACCGCGTTGCTCTTTGAAAGAATGTTCTTCAGAACATTTTTAGATATTACTGCCAGTTCCACATCCTCTACAGCGGTTGCGGACTCCTGGTAAGGTATAGCGTCTTCAAATGAAGTAAAGCCAAGGAAATCATCTGGTTTGTGAAGCTCGGTAATGAGTTCCTTTCCATTTTCATCCATCTTGTGACTCTTAACAATTCCTTTCAGAATTAAAAAGATGTTATTTGAGTGCCCGCCTTCTTTATAAATTACTTCGCCTTTATTATAATTGACAATCTCTCCGTTATCATCGAAGAAATTCTTAAGTTCATTTAAATTTCTGATGGTTTCCACATCTTCTTTGCGCTCTTCCTTGGAAACATTCGATTCCATTGCCTGAAGGAGTAGCTGGGATTTAGCCAATCTGCTTTCAATTGCACTTAACAATTCATCTTCTTCGAATGGCTTGGTGAGATAGTCATCCGCTCCCAGGTCCATTCCCTTTCGCACTTCTTTGTGCTCGGTTTTAGCCGATAAAAAGATGAACGGAATATGTTGAGTTTCCGCATCATGGGACAAGGATTCCAGCACACCATAACCATCCACTTCGGGCATCATTATGTCGCAAACGATTACATTGGGATGGTTCTCTTTGGCTTTTTCAATTCCTATTCTACCGTTAGACGCAGTAATCACGGTATAGCCCGAGAGTTCGAGCATTTCGGCAGTATTCTCACGTAAGGCCGAATCATCTTCAATAAGAAGTATGTTTTTTATCATAAGTTACCCATAGTTGGGATAGTCACTTTGAAAGTACTACCCTTATTTTCTTCACTTGTAAAGGTAATAGTACCATCAAGGTTTTCCAAATGGTTTTGTACAATATTAAGTCCTATACCGGTACCCTGATTCAGCAAAGCATTTTCGGCCCTGAAATACCTGTTGAAGATATGCTTTTGTTCGGCTGCCGGAATCCCCATTCCCTCATCTTCAACCTCAATGATCAATTGATCACCTTCCTCGGTTACCCTAATATCGATAGTGGTATTCTCGGAAGAATACTTGATGGCGTTATTCACCAGATTCGTAAGTGTAAGTTCGAGTATTTTTTCATCGAAACTTATCACTATGGTATCAATACCCTCGGGATAATTAATAATCTGGCCTTCTTTTAACAACATGTTCGCCCCATAGATTACTTCGTTGATCACTTTGCTAATAGGAAAATTACTGTATTTGTAATTCACCTTACCACTTTCAATGCGTTCTATGGAGAGAAAATCATCGAGTATATTGTTGAGATATTTTACTTTATTCTGAATGGTCTTGATATGCTTCTCCCGCTTTTCCTGCTGTTCTTCCTTTGTATATTTTCCAGCCAGGGTAGCCGAAGTAAAAATACCACTAAGCGGTGTTTTGAATTCGTGTGACACAAGGGATAGAAACTTAGTTTTCAAATCACTAAGTTCGCGTTCTTTCCGCAGGGATTCTTTGATCTTATTCTCCGCTTGTTTTCTTTTCTCCACTTCTTTCTGAAGTTTCAAAATACTCTCATTAAGTGCTTTGGTACGCTCGGCGATCTTTCCTTCCAACTCTGTATTAAGTTCCTGGATTTCAAGTTCCTGTTCCTTCCTGACGGTTATATCAATTATCAAAGCCATCACATATCGCTTACCGTAAATTTCGAACGGGTTCAGACCTGCTTCTACAGGAAATGTACTCCCATCTTTCTTCAATCCGTAAAGATCCCGGCCATGACCCATCTGCCGTTTAGTACTTTCGTTCATAAACGATTTAAAATGTGAACTGTGATTGTGGTGGTACTTCTCCGGAATTAGCGTATTAAGTGACTTCCCCACCAGCTCATCCTTTTTGTAACCAAACAATGAGTTGAGAGATTGGTTGGTGGCAACAATGATTTGCTTTTCATTTACAACAACGATACCTTCAGAAATTGCTTCAGTAAGAATCTGATAGATATCACTACTGCTGTTAAAAACCTCCATGATTCAAAAATAGGTAAATTAAAATTTCCGCTGAACTGATAATTATCATAAAATTTCACCCGACATGAATTTAATTTTATACATGTAAATATTAACACATGACCTATACTGAAAAACCTCAGATCGCTTTTTACCAAAAGGTAGGTGAATTATTCTATGCCGTTGCAGCAGCCGATAAGGTGGTACGCGAAGTTGAATACAAGGCTTTAAAGAAATTGGTGCGCGAAGTATGGTCTAAATACGATGACAGTCTCGACGATTTTAATACACGTGCTATTTTTCAAATGGAAGTAGTTTTCGACTGGTTCGACTATGAGAAAATGGATGCAGATGCCTGTTTCGAAAGTTTTGAAAACTATGTGAAAGAACACCCGTTATTATTCACCGAGGAACGTAAACAACTAATCTTTCAGACCGCAAATGAAATTGCAGATGCGTTTTCCGGTAAGAACAAATCAGAATTAATTATACTTGGGAAACTTCATTTACTTTTAGCAGCATAATAATGTAACCGCCACCAACGCTATATACCTGGGAGATGTATCGTCAATCAGACCTGAGCAATGTCATTTTTATTGCATGGGTTTCAAGCTATTTTTACCAAATAAAGTTCTGTAAATATGAAAAATCTCCTAATTGCTCTATCTGTGTCCATGCTGCTTTTTGGTTGTAAAGACGATCCGAAAAAAGAACTCACCGATGAAATTCCGTTCGAAGAAACGGATGAAACACTGCCCGATACAATTATGGCAACTGAGAACGACCTGGATCTTCAGAAACAAATAGATGTAGAGATACGGAAGAAAACCCTGGTAGAAAAGGAAGACGAACGTGATGAACTGCAGGACCTGATCATATCGAAACGATTTTTAAGGGACGAAGACCTTTATACCATCGATTTCAAATATCCGTACCTGAATGAAAACCTGAAGGAATCCTATGTAAACTTCAATGAATATATTGCAGAAACGTATCTCGATATTGCTGGTGTGGAAGCTCAAATACTAGAGGATAAGGAATTGCTTTGTGATACGCTACGCATAAATAAGTTCAGGGAAAAGCGCTACGTAGATTACAAGGTGTATAACGTCAATGAGAAACTGGTGAGCGTGCTTTTCTATAAAGAGAATTTCTATTCGGGAACTTTACATCCCTCTTACACATTTGACTGTTTGAACTTCGACCTTGACAGATCGGTATTTATGATTTACGAGGATTTCTTTATTGAAGGTTCCGAAGAAGAACTACGGAAAATACTCAATGAGATTTTGGTGGCAAAGATCGAGTCCGGGGAAGTGTACTACGATTGCTGGGGAATTTCCGAAGAAGATTTCTTCGAATACAAAGATAACTTTGTTGTAGACGATAAGATGGTTGAATATTATTTCGACGATTGTGTTATTTGTCCTACGTATACCGGTAATTTCTCCGTGGAAATACCTCTTGAGGAGCTTTTACCCGTATTGAGACGCTATAACCTGAATCCATTGCAACTTTAATTGGAAATTAAATATTTTGAATGAAAACGACCTTTAAAGATATTATTGAATCGAACAAAATAGTGCTCGTCGATTTCTCTGCCGAGTGGTGCGGTCCCTGTAAAGTTCTTGGGCCAATCCTGAAGGAGGTAAAGGATGAAGTTGGTGATACGGTAAAAATTATTAAGATCGATGTCGATAAGAATCAACAGTTGTCCGCCCAATATAAAGTAATGGGAGTACCTACACTCATTCTATTTAAGGATGGTGTTCAGGCCTGGCGGCAATCAGGAGTAATGCAGAAACAAGAGCTACTCGACTTACTTCAGTCCAAAGCTTCATGAAACCGCTCAATCGATATATAGATCATACATTGCTTCATCCCGCTGCAAGTCCGGAGGCTATAGTCGCATTATGCGACGAAGCAAAAGCCTACAATTTTTACGCTGTTTGTGTTAATAGCTGCTATGTGTATCTGGCAGCAAAAGAACTGAAGAAATCAGGTATAAGGATCGCATCCACAGTAGGGTTTCCACTGGGTGCGGCTTCAACAAAATCTAAGGTCGCAGAAGCCAGGAAAGCTGTAAAGGACGGTGCCGATGAAATAGACATGGTGCTGAACATAGGTTTTCTAAAATCGGAACTCCACAAAAACGTAAAAGAAGATATTGAAGCGGTAAAAAAGGAAATAGGTAAAAAAACCCTGAAAGTGATATTGGAAACCTGTTACCTGACCGATGAGGAAAAGAAAATTGCTTGTCTTATAGCCGAAAAAGCCGGAGCCGATTATGTAAAGACCTCAACAGGTTTTGGAACAGGAGGCGCCAGCAAAGAGGATGTAACACTTATGAAAGCCACTATTGGCGAGTCTATGAAGATAAAGGCCGCTGGAGGTATTTCTTCTGCATCCGAAGCGATCGATTATATCGAGCTGGGAGTAATGAGAATTGGCACCTCGAACGGCATCCGGTTAATGGAAGGCATAAATACAACTGAATAATGAGTAACCATCTTGAAGCCAAACCTGGCGAAATAGCAGAATCAGTCTTACTACCCGGTGACCCCATGCGGGCTAAATGGATTGCAGAGACCTTTCTAAAAGATGCTCATTGCTATAACGACGTTAGAGCAATGCTGGGGTATACCGGCACTTTTAAAGGTCAACGGATTTCTGTTCAGGGGACGGGAATGGGAATTCCTTCGGCTTTGATCTACTGTCATGAACTAATAAACGAATATGGTGTAAAAAACCTCATCCGCGTAGGGAGCGCAGGGTCCTATCAGCCCGATATCAAATTACGCGATATTGTAATTGCCATGGCAGCTTCCTCTACGTCAGGAATAAACAATTCGAGATTTATCAATGCAGATTACTCGCCAACAGCGAACTTCGAATTACTAATGAAGGCTGCTAATTACGCGCGAGATCACGGTATTCCTATCAAAGCGGGCAATGTCTTATCAACAGATGAATTTTACGAGGATGACTTCGACGCCTATAAGTTATGGGCAGAATTCGGGGTGCTCTGTGTGGAAATGGAAGCGGCAGGTTTATATACCATAGCTGCCAAGCACAACGTGCGAGCCCTTGCAATACTCACTATCTCCGATTCCCTGGTGACCAAACAAAGATCAACTGTCGAAGAAAGAGAATCCACCTTTACCAATATGGTGAAGATCGCCTTAAACACCCTCATCGATTAAAAAAGGGGCTCCCAATAGAAACCCCTTCTCAAAGCATGCAATTAGCCGTAAATTACATTTTGAATGTGATCACAGGTAAATCGGAGTGATTTACGAGGTCTTCACTGATACTACCAGTAAAGAAATGTGCTAGCCCTTTGCGACCATGAGTAGGTATAGCAATTAGATCTGCATTCACTTTGTTACTGTATGCGAATATTCCTTCTTCTATGGAATACGCACTAAAGTATTTTACATCATTAACACTGTATTCGCCGTTGACATTAGCTTCAACAAAGAAGTCTGCTACTTTCTCCTCCATTTCCTGGGTACTTTTGAAACCATCTCCTGGCGTATTGATATAAACTAATTGCATATCAACATCTAAAGTGGAGAATAACTTCCTGGCTTTCAGGAAGGAACTAACATTTTCATTATCGAAATTGTTCGCGAAAACCACCTTATTCATGGCTTCATCGCCCATTTTGTTCTTAACAACTAATACGGGAATCTCTGAATTTCTTACTACTTTTTCGGTATTGGAGCCTACAAATACTTCTCGTAAGCCACTACTTCCGTGGGATCCCATCACGATAAGATCTGCCTTAAACTCTTGAGCCACCTGATCTATTTCATGAAATAATTTATAGTTCTGTACTGTAGTTTGAACCTCAATACCTTCCAGGTAATCACGATCCAGGAAATCTTTAAATCTTTTTTCGGCCAGTTTCATATAATACATAGCTTCAAAAACTTCCTGAGAATCATCTTTAGTGAGAACAGCTTGCGACAAGCCCATCATATGCAATGCAACAATAGACGAGTCATGCCTTTTGGCAATTTTAGCTGCCACCTCCAGGGCATATTCGGAATGATCCGAAAAATCAATGGGTACTAATAGGGTTTTCATAGTGTTTAGGTTTATTAGGATTAGTGATTGTAGGTTGTTTCTTTTCGTTTTCTAAGTTGTCTATTCAAATCGGTAATGGTTTCTTTCACCGCTACTTCAAAATTATCTTCTACAGAAGTAGCAAAGATCTTCGGACCTGGAAGACTGAGTTCAATCTCACAAATCTTCTTTCCAACAGCATCTTTTTCAAGTTTAAAATAGACATTCGCATTAATAAGCCAACTGTACTTTGAAGCTAATTTGTTTAACCTCTTTTCAGTGAATGCCGTAAGGGTTTCACTAGTGGGCATTTTTACGTATTGAATTGAAATTGTCATACCTGTTATATTAAATTTATATTCCAAATGTACTTTTCTGAAAATGGATAAAATATGACCGGTGTCATATTGCATCATCCTTAACATATGCAACAATAAGAAAAAAAAGATTAATAAACCTCGGTGGTATTATAGTCTATATCTATAACTTCCAGTTCCAACCATTTGAAATCACCTTCCAGAAATTTCCATGTGATTTCGGCTTTATTTGGAATTTGAACTCCGTGAAATGTATCGTAATCCAGAGCTTCTATATGCCAGGTTTCTAAATTGGAATTGTCACCTCCACCGTAAAAACGCTGACTTTCAAATGCTTCAAAATTACCATCAGGGGTAAAATAGAACGTACCTGTAACGGTTACTCCATTCATCATCATAGAGGCTTCTGCTGAAGTATCTCCCACAGATTCCCAATGAATTCTATTATCGAGAGCAGCTGTTGGATACCAGCATATCTCTGCCAGATATCGCATCAGTGAACCGGAATTGATCTTTGGATTAGATTTTTCATTAACAATAGGTATAAGGCCCATTAACTTAATTGACGTCTCTCCTTCTCCACTTTCCAATTTGTCTCTACCAGTTAAATCGATATCTGAGAAAAGTTCTACTTCCGTGGTCCAAATATAGGAAGCAGCTGGAATGCTAATATACTGCTCGGCTGTAAAAGGCATCCACCGTGCTTGAGGTTTGGTGCGCATTCTTCCTTTTTGCTGTAGTCTTACAGAACTAATATAACTGGAATCATGCATGGATGCCCTTAACCACTTTTGTACTATCGGTGGTTTGTTGTTTATCCTGTCTTCAATAGTATTGTTGAGCGATAATGTCTCGCTAGATACGAGGATTTCTTTAGCTAGTTTTTCGGATCTAACCCTGAATACATTTTCCGAATAACCGAACAACAATACCAGAGCAATAAGGAGATTTGGTAGGCTTCCGAACCTGGCGTCGGGCCAGACTGTTATTATCAATGCCTGGGATATGAGGACCGCAAGCAATAACAGCCATTTCCATCGTAAATTGTTATAATGCATTAGTATAATGCCACTCATGAATAGCAGGGAAGTAGTTAACCATAATATCCCCTCGAGCCTGGAAACAGCTTTCGAAATCTCGCCGATTTCAGCATATCCGAACCCTTTAAGGAATCCCATGACATGAATCAGAGCATGTATTCCAACGATAAATGTGAATACAATTTTCATTAAGCCCCAATTAAAGCTTGAAAGTACTATAAACCAGATATCTAAACAATGACGGCTGTCAATATTTACGGATTGATTTATATCATACTTCGCTTTTCCATAATAGCATAATTTTAGTATTTAAAGTACCGTAGACATGATCATTCATAATTTTGAACAACCCCCTTCCCTACTGGATCAGTTTATTTCTGAAATTCGCGATAAAACCATCCAAACCGATCCTATGCGCTTCAGAAAAAATATAGAACGTATTGGAGAGATTTTAAGTTATGAAATGAGTAAAACACTCGATTACAAGATCTCAAGTATAGAAACACCGTTCGGAATTAAAGAAATGCCCATACTTCAAGATCAATTAGTCCTTTGTTCCGTCTTGAGAGCCGGCCTGCCACTTCACCAGGGTATTCTTAATTATTTTGACAGGGCCGAGAATGCCTTCATTTCGGCCTATCGCTATCATCCGGAAGGAGGAGACGACTTTGAAGTCATAGTTCGGTATTTTGCTTCCCCAAAGCTCGACAACAAAGTTCTTGTACTAACCGATCCGATGCTTGCTACAGGGAAGACACTTGAAAATGTGTTCAAAACCTTACGGTCGCATGGGAACCCCAAAAAGATACATATCCTTTCTGTGATTGGTTCGGAAGAAGGTGTACAATACGTATCCAAGGTATTTCCGGAATCAACCGAATTCTGGACGGCAGCCATAGACAAAACATTAACAGCCGAAGGATACATTATTCCGGGGCTTGGGGATGCCGGTGATCTTGCCTTCGGAGAAAAATTATAATCCATTTCCTGATTTATATCATAGGGCTAAAAGCCTTTATATCTGAAATTTGAAAGAAACAATTGGATATGAGATCATTCCTGGTATTTCTTATGTTTATCTCACTGGTTTGCTGTGATTCTAAAGAAGACAGGATACAGCCAAAACGTACCGATCTAACAGAATCGGTTTATGCTTCTGCGACCGTCCAACCCGATAGCCTTTACAAAGTGTACGCCGCCGTTAGCGGAATCCTCGATGATATCCTGGTAGAAGAAGGTGATACCGTGGTAATTGGTGAACCCGTAGTGAAAATTATTAATACGAATCCTGCTTTATCGTCTGAAAATGCCAAACTCGCGTACGAACTGGCGAAGAGTAATTATTCCGGAAATTCGGCCATTTTAAAGACCCTCGAAGAGGAGATCGCTGCGGCCAGACTTAAGCTTTCGAATGACTCGGTAAATTACTGCCGGCAAAAGAATCTTTGGGATCAGCAAATAGGATCCAAAGCCGAGTATGATACCCGAAAACTGGCTTACGACCTTTCCAAAAACACCGTCGCACGTTTGGAAAATAATTATTCCCGAACCAAAGAAGAACTTGAAACGCAATTTCAACAGGCAGGAAATCAATATAAGTCTGCCCTGGTGACCACTGGAGACTTTACTGTAAAAAGTAAGATCAACGGTACTGTTTATTCCTTACTAAAAAATCCAGGAGAGCTTGTAAGCACTTTGGAGCCTATCGCAACGATAGGAAGTACAAATGATTTTATTATTGAATTGCTCATCGATGAGGTCGATGTGGTCAAGGTGCGTAAAGCTCAGAAAGTAATTGTTTCTCTGGATTCGTATGGTAACCGGGTCTTTACAGCAATTATTTCAAGAATTCTTCCTGCCAAGGATATGCGGAATCAAACCTTCACAGTTGAAGCCATTTTTGAAGAGGAACCAGGTATTCTATATCCGGGGCTATCTGGTGAGGCAAATATTATTATCGCCGTAAAAGAAGATGTACTAACGATACCGAAACTTTATCTGATAGATGAAAATAAGGTAAAAACCGAGGACGGTATTGTAGAAATTGAGACGGGTCTGCAGGATCTTGAAAAAGTGGAGATTCTTTCCGGAATCTCTGAAGATGACTGGATATTAAAACCAGCGCAATGAATCAGAAAAAGGTATTATTCACTATTGCAAAAACCCATTTGCTTACTAAATTCAGGCAAACGGCTACTGCTGCGTTAGGAGTCACCTTCGGGATAGGCGCGTATATCACCCTGGTCTGTTTTATGACCGGTTTGAATAAAATGCTGGATGATCTCGTGCTCAATCAAACCCCTCACGTACACATATATAATGAAATAGAGCCATCGGAAAAACAACCGGTGAGTTTGTATAAAGAATTTGAAAATGCGTTGAATACCGTACATTCTATAAAGCCTAAACAAAGCCAGGTGCGCATCCATAATGCCCTTCCAATCATCGATCATCTGAGGAAGGATGAGAACGTCCTTTGTGCCCTTCCCCAGGTAAGAACACAGGTATTCTATGTAGCAGGTTCCATCGAACTGGGAGGAACCATCACAGGCATCAATATCAGGGAGGAGGTGGAGTATTTCAATTTTGGGGATTATGTAGTGGATGGCGATCCTGTAGATCTTAAAAATACCGATAATAGTATTTTACTGGGAGCGGGGATTGCTGAAACGATGTCGCTTCATATCGGAGACCGCGTTCAGATAACCTCCACTGGAGGAACCATTTTTCCACTGAAGATAGTAGGTATCTTTCAAAGTGGAATTGCCGATGTGGATAACGTACGAAGTTTCACTACTATTAAAACTGCGCAGCGAATCGTGGAAGGCTCAGATAATTATATCACGGATATTAATTTAAAACTGAATGATATCTCGCAGGCACCAACAATAGCAAGGACAATTGAACGACAATTCGATCTGAAAGCTATCGATATTAACGAGGCCAATGCACAATTTGAAACAGGAACGACTATTCGGAACTTGATCACCTACGCTGTGTCAATCACATTATTGATTGTTGCGGGATTTGGCATTTACAATATTTTAAATATGCTCATTTACGAAAAAATGAACGATATAGCCATACTGAAAGCTACCGGTTTTTCGGGTAAAGATGTTCAGCTCATATTTATTATGCAGGCGCTCATTATTGGTATCGTTGGCGGAATCCTGGGATTATTTTTGGGAATGGGACTCGCTCATTTAATCGACGGAATTGCATTTGAAACAGAAGCACTTCCCACTATTACCACCTATCCTGTAAACCACAATCCGTGGTTCTATGTGATTGGTATAACATTCGCCATTGTTTCAACTTTTCTAGCCGGTTATTTACCATCGCAGAGAGCAAAACGGGTAGATCCTGTGAAGATCATCAGAGGACAATAAGGTCATGGACATTGTATTAGAAGCACGTCATATAGATAAATACTTTACAAAACCGGTAGAGTTCCACGTATTAAAGGATATCAACCTGGAAGTGAAGAAGGGAGAATTCACGTCGGTTATGGGGAAATCGGGATGTGGTAAATCTACACTACTTTATATTCTTTCTACCATGGACACGGACTATAAGGGTGAACTTTTTCTAAACGGTGAGTTAACCACTGGCCTGGACAGCAATCGTTTAGCGCATATACGTAATAAATACATCGGCTTTGTATTTCAATTTCACTATCTCCTTTCTGAATTCTCTGTGCTGGAAAATGTAATGCTCCCGGCAAAGAAGCTCGGTGAGAAAAGTGTTGAGGAAATAAAGGAGGACGCTATGCTGAAATTGAAGATGCTGGAAATAGATAACCTTGCGATGAAAAGAGCCAACCGTATTTCCGGAGGTGAAAAACAACGTGTAGCTATTGCGCGAGCACTTATAAATGACCCATTAATCCTAATGGGTGATGAGCCTACAGGAAATCTGGACAGTCAAAACGCAGAGAATGTATTCAGGATCTTCAAGAAATTGAGTGATGAACAAGGACTTTCACTGCTGGTGGTAACGCACGATATTGATTTTGCCGATAAAACCGACCGCATCATATTGATGGGTGACGGTACTATCCTGGATTAGTAACTATACTGGCGATACCTATTCCTAAGATCAGGAACAATACGATATAACGGAACTGTTCATGAGAAATGTATTTAAGGATCCGTTTACCGATCCAGGTACCTAAAATTCCAATGACAATGAGGATAGGGATTAGATACAGTAATTCCATCTTCATATAACCGTTGAAATAATACACGACCGTTCGGCTGGAATCTACTCCCAGGTCAATCACTGCTGAAGTGGCAATGAATTTGTCTTTACTCATTTTAAAAGCGGCCAGTGTCATCCCTCGTATGGCTCCTCCGGTTCCTAGAATTCCCGCACTAAATCCAGATAATACTCCACCAATGATCGCATTTGGAGTCTTTGGTTTTACCTCCAATTGATTAAAAATTAAGAATAACAAGCTAAAGGTAACAAGGAAGCCGCCCAGTATATAGGTTAAGATCACAGGATCGAAGAACTTGCTCACATAAGCTCCAAGTATCACAAATAGTACGGCTGGGACTCCCAGAGTTAAAATGATCTTCTTATCTATACCTTTTTTAAAGAATGCTATCTTAGTGATGTTGCTAGAAACATGGAATAAAGCCGTTATTCCGAGTACGGCCTGAAAGTCCAGGAAATAGTTTGCAACAGGGACAAAAAACACGGAAGAACCAAATCCACCTACCGTACCAAAAATTTCGGCAAGTAGTGATAGAATTATGAATGCGGGCAGGTATTTCGTCAGCATGATTTGATACTACGGTTATTGACAAAGTTAGATGGGTGAAGTTAAATCTGCCATGATATAAATCAGATAAGAGCAGCTGTAAAGATTAGTGAAATCTCCTTTGTCGGACTTTTAAATTTCGTTATTTTTGCCACAAGATTCGGGATGTGGCGCAGTCCGGTTAGCGTACACGGCTGGGGGCCGTGTGGTCGCAGGTTCAAATCCTGTCATCCCGACTTAACCAAAAAGTGATGCAGATGCATCACTTTTTTTATTTCCGAGAGCGTACTGAATTTATTCAGTTAAGTTTGAGGGAATAAAAAAAAGGAAACACGAAGTGTTCACTTTTTGATTTGCAATGAGGGTTTTGTAGGATTCTCTAAATCCTGTTTTGCTTGAGGGAATAAAAAAAGGAAACACGAAGTGTTCACTTTTTGATTTGCAACGAGGGTTTTGAAGGATTCTCTAAATCCTGTTTCTAAAAAAAAGTGATGCATTGCTGCATCACTTTTTATAATCAGTCAAAAAACAACTCAATCTATATAAATAACAAATGGGTTCCTTCCTTGTCTGCCCTATTATAGAAATCACCAATAGTAAGGATACCGTCCAATTCGTCAATCAGGTCTTCCCTTTCTAAATGGAACATATCTATCGCGAGCTTACAGCCCCAAAGTTTACAGCCTGAATCGGATAGAATTTCAAGAAATTCTCCTACGGGAGGCATATCCAGCTTCTCCATTTCTTTCTTCATCATTTTCGTGGCCAACGCCTCCACGCCGGGCAAAGCACCCAACATAGTAGGCATATGCATTGCAGGATTACCTACGGTTGCCACGTGTAAGTGTTCCAATTTTTTCTTCTGAATGGCTTCCAATCCAAAGAAAGTGAAGAATATTTCAGACTCAATACCTTCCATGCGTGCTCCATTCGCCATGACAAAGGCAGCGTAAGCATTTTCAATGGTTGCTTTGGAAAGGATAAAGAGCATTTTTCTAACTTTTGTCTCGCTCATAATAAGGTTTATTAAAAATTAATCTCAGTAAAAAAACCGGTTAAATACAACTTTTAGGTTTTGGTATTCCAGCAATTAATGTGGATTTCTTTAGCGGTCCACCGGGGAATAAGCTGTAAAATTCCTTGATATTGATAACGCCGCTTTTCTTTATTCCTCTGATAGAAAGAGCCTCTTCCTTTCGATGTTTATCCTGAAGGTATTCGATCACTTCCCAGTGTTTATCTGTTAATATTATATTTTGCTCTTCCGCTAATTTTTCACCAATTTCTTTATCCCACTGGCTGAAATCCAACAGATAGCCTTCTTCATTTACTTCAATTTCACGTTGTTCAATCATTTTTTTCATGGTCTTATAATTTAATTAATTCACTTTTTCGTAATGTTTTCCTTTTTCACTCATAGTGGCAGAAACGAAAGGTATATGTACTCCTTTAATAAGCATATTCCAATATACCCACCTGAATGCCATTTTACCCATATGATTCGCCCGGCTCTCTTTCAACAGACGTAATGGCCCGACACCGGGAAAAGGAAATGTACCTTCTACAGGTTCGTGGGTATAATTAAAGTCGATCAGTAAGGCTTTTCCGTTTCCGGTTTCAATAAAACAGTTCGCGTGTCCGTCAAACTCTTCTTTTAATTCCTCACCCTTGATATAGCGTAGAATATTATCTGTTAGTATTTCAGCTTCAAAATGAGCAACGGATCCCGCCTTGGAGGCCGGTATGTTGGTGGCATCACCAATAGCAAAAATGTTTTCATGTTCCAGGGTTTGCAACGAACCTTTATTAGTTGGAATAAAGTTGAGATCATCGCCCATACCAGAGCGCTCAATAACGGAATCACCCATATTAGTTGGCACCGTGACCAGGAGGTCATATTCTACTTCCGTATCGGCGTAATCGATTATCTTATTATTCTCATAATCGACACGTTCAATATTGAAATCTGTTACCTCCTTAATATTTTTTTCTTCCAATAAATAATGTAGCGTTTTTGTAGCGGTTGGCTTGGTAAAAGCACCGCCTAAGGGCGTTACAAAGGTTATATCGACCTTATCCCTCATTCCTTTATGCTTGAAGTAAGAATCGGCCAGGAATGCAAACTCCAGTGGAGCGACGGGACATTTAATAGGCATTTCAGTGATATGAACCACTAGTTTACCACCCTCCCATTCTCGTAATTTATCGCGCAGGGCCTTAGCACCTTCATAGGTGTAGAAGTCGAAAATATTCTTATACCACATTGGGCCATCCATGCCTTCAATCTCATCCGGGGCAATTTTAGAACCCGTAGCGACGATAAGAATATCATAGGATAATTGTTCATTATTTTCGAGAATTACCCTATTCTCCTTCGGCTCAATTAGTTCAATTCGCTTCTGAATATAGGTCGCATTTTTAGGAATGAATTTCCGCCCTTTTTTCTTTACCTGTTTAGTTGTATAAATATCAAATGGTAAGAACAGAAATCCAGGTTGATAGTAATGTGTTTTAAATTGATCGACAATGGTGATCTTCCATTCATTTTTGGGGAGCTTCTTGATAAGATGATTAGACATCATGGTACCTGCCGTACCAGCCCCTAGTATTACTAAATTTTTCATGCTTTCTTGATTACCCATTCTATGTGGATATATACTTTACCCAATGAATTATTACGGCGTAAAATTAAACGCGTTCACAGGAAATTTTTATGACATTTATCATGTACTAAGCGTCATTTTTTCGATTGTTTGTTTTTACTGATTTTTATCATATATCCTGAAAATTCTCGTCTATAGATTTGTACCCATTATTGAGTATTAACATGAACTAAGCGGTATAATTTCGCTTTTGTATTACAGAGAAGAATACCGCTGGTTTTAAACACCATAAACCATGAGAAACTTTTTAAGTATTCTGGTATTCCTGTTTTCTATAGCACTTTATTCACAAGCAGGACATATCATGCAGGGAGTAGGATCTGTAAATATGTCAATGGGTGGCGCGGCCACCGGGCAACCAACGGACATTTCAGGTGCGTTGCACTGGAATCCTGCTGCAATCTCAACTTTCGATGAAGATATATTGAAAGTCGATATCGGATTTTTCTTTTCTTCACCCGAACTAAGTTCAACAGTACCTGTATTTAACGAGATGGGAGAACCTACAGGTCAATTTTTCAGTGGGGTCACTGAAGACGACAGAGGTGTTTCTCCTTTGCCAAACCTTGCAATGGTTTGGGGAGCTTCAGACAGCAAGAGTACATTCGGTGCTTCTGCATTCGGTATAAGTGGATTTGGGGTAACCTTCCCCGAAAATGCTTCTAACCCAATTAACGCACCACAAAATTTCGGAGGTTTCGGAAGAATAGAATCCGACTATAGCTTGCTACAGTTAAGTTTTTCCTGGGCCTATCAGTTATCAGACCAATTCTCTATAGGTCTGCAACCTAATTTCAACTACGCTACTTTAGAACTTATGCCAAACCCAACTGCTAATCCAACCGCATTTGGTTACCCGTCTACAGATAAAGCCACTGCCCTTGGATTTGGTGGACAGATTGGACTTTTCTATGATACAGGTGTAGGTTTCAAATTCGGTACTTCCTATA
The DNA here is from genome assembly GCA_013043685.1 of Flavobacteriaceae bacterium. Taxonomy (GTDB): domain Bacteria; phylum Bacteroidota; class Bacteroidia; order Flavobacteriales; family Flavobacteriaceae; genus Pukyongia. Next base: position 90,363 of record JABDNT010000016.1, read on the forward strand.
AGACCGTTCAGTCTTTTGGCGATTTCGAATTGGAGAACACCTACCTGAACGGAGCTACAGCAACCAACGAACTGGCATTGGATTACCCCGCTATCTGGTCTTTCGGAGCTGGATTTTCTGAAGGAGATTTCGACATCGCTCTGGACTACAGACTGGTAGATTACGAAAATACCGACGGATTCTCAGAAACAGGTTGGACACAAACAGCCTCAGTTTCTGGTTTCGGATGGAAGAATATTAGCATTATCTCCGCAGGTGTTCAATACAAAGGAGTTGATAAACTTCCATTACGTGTTGGATATACTTATAGTTCAAATCCAATAGAAAGTGACGTGGCATTCTTTAACGTACCGGCAACGGCCATTATAGAAAATGCCTTCCAATTTGGATTAAGTTATGAGGTTAGCCACTGTATAAAACTTGATGGAATGTTCCATTATGGATCCAGTGCAGGTGCCACCTCAGGCCCATTACTAAATCCGATGTTCATATCCAACTTCCCACCTTACGGAGCAATTCCGGGTAGTGAAGTATCTTACGATATGACTACTTCCATGGTTATGGTGGGTGCCAGCTATACCTTCAAAACAAAAACTGAGGACACTGATTAACACTTAGAGTTTTCTGAAAGAACTATTTAAGGCCAAATTCAATTTGGCTTTAAATAGTTCTTTATCTTTCCGGACGGAAATCGAATAAACGTTGGAGTTAACTTTCCCTTTCATATCAGCCTTACTGGCTTCCATGCTTCATGTAATAACTGGCCCGGATCATTTGGCTGCGGTTACACCTTTTGCGTTAACGGCGAAAAGAAAAGCCTGGAGGATAGGTTTAGCGTGGGGTTTAGGCCACTTGTCAGGTATGCTCATAATAGGGATCCTCATGGCACTTTTCAATGAATTAGTCCCCATAGAAGGAATTTCCAATTATTCAGAGCAACTGGTAGGTCTGCTATTAATTGGGATTGGCCTGTGGGTGTGGTATAAAATTTTCAGTCGGAAAAAAGTTCATAAACACCTGCACGTTCATGCGGAGAATTCCCCCGTTATTCATACACATGCTCACGACCATAGTGACGAAAAAGTTCATCACCATACGCATGAAAAAAAGTCGCGTCAGAGCGCAACAGCTGCCTTTGGAATTGGTATTGTCCATGGTCTGGCCGGAATCACTCACTTCTTGCTATTCCTGCCGGTGCTAAGCTTTGAAAGCTGGACAGATTCGACGAATTATATCGTGGGATTTAGCGTAGGAATCGTTTTGGCGATGACCGCCTATGCGCTTATTGTAGGAAAAATATCCTCATTAGCACAAGGTGGACATAACGATACCTTTTTTAAGGGTGTTAGGTTCACAGCCGGGCTATTCGCAATAATTATTGGGATCTACTGGCTATTATCGTTTTAACATATTCGGGGTAACTGCTCTCCGATCAACGGACTCACTATTCGTTTACCACCAATTATGCTATGCATAACAACTTTCGAAGGATTTTCATTTGAGATTTCTCCTATACAAACAGCGTTTCTTCCTTTTTCATCATTTCGCATAGCGTCGATAACCTCATCGGCAATCTCATTGTCAACTATCACAACAAATACGCCCTCATTAGCCACATATAGTGGGTCCAATCCAAGAATCTCACACGCAGCAGCTACTTGTTTTTCCAATGGAATATCCTTTTCATAAATTGAAACTCCTTTAGCTGTATCGTTTGCAATCTCAGATAATACACCCGATAGGCCTCCTCTTGTTGGATCTCGCAACAAGTGAATTTTTTCACCAAATCCATCCAGCAAATCCTTAACCAGATAATTTAGGTTGGTGGTGTCACTTATAATATCTGATTCGAATTGTAATCCCTTGCGCTCCGACATAATAGCCATTCCATGTTGTGCGATATATCCGCTAACAATAATCTTGTCACCTACTTTTATTCGATCGGTTGAAATGTTAGCTCCGGGATGTACTTTACCAAATCCGGTGGTATTGACGAATATCTTATCTCCTTTACCACGCTCCACTACTTTGGTGTCACCCGTAATTACCTGAACACCGCATTCATCTGCCGTCTGCTTTATCGATTCAACGATTTTTATAAAATCGTTCATGTCCATCCCTTCCTCGACTATAAAGGCAAGTGAGAGATATTCAGGAATACCACCACACATGGCGATATCATTAACTGTTCCGTGAACGGCTAACTCACCTATGTTGCCGCCTTTAAAGAATACCGGAGAGACCACAAAACTATCTGTAGATATAGCTATTTCACCTTCGATCTTTACAATAGAACCATCGTGCTTTTGGTTCAGATATGGATTGTTAAATACCTTGAAAATGATCTCGTCCAATAATTCACGGGTCATAAGACCCCCACTACCATGACCAAGATTGATCGATTTATAGTTGGATAACTCTATACTCATAAATTCTCAATTATTTAAATTTGTGGCAAAGTGATAATATGCTGCGCAAGCTCCTTCCGAAGAAACCATAGGTGCTCCCATAGGATTTGAAGGGGTACATCTTGAACCAAATTCACTGCATTCACCCGGTTTTTTTATTCCTTTCAATATCGCACCTGCAATGCATGTAGCGTGTTCTTTTGTGGAAATAGATTCAACACCAAATTTCAATTCTGCATCAAAATGGCTGTATTCCGATCGTAGCACATAACCACTTTTAGGAATGGTGCCTATGCCTCTCCAATCCCTGTCCCCAATTTCAAAAACTTTGGCGATAACTTCTTTCGCGGCTAAATTGCCTTCTTCCTTTACAATTCTGGCGTACTGATTCTCAACAACAAACCTCCCTGCCTCCAACTGAGATACCGCCATGAAGATGCCTTCGACCAAATCCAATGGTTCGAATCCGGTAACAACAATTGGGATCTCATATTTAGTACTGAGTTCATGATATTCTGACGTGCCCATAATAGCACACACATTACCAGCACCGAGGAAAGCATCAATATTACAAAATTCGTCGTCCAGGATCGCTTCCATGGCAGGTGGTACCAATACGTGCGAAACGAGGATGGAATAATTTTTAAGTCCTTCGTTTTTAGCGTGTAAAACAGAAAGTGCATTTGCCGGTGCCGTCGTTTCAAATCCCACTGCGAAGAATACGACTTCCCTGTCCGGGTTATCGGCCGCAATTCTAACCGCTTCCAAAGGTGAATACAGTATACGCAAATCACCACCGTCCGATTTAGCTTCCAACAAGCTTTTTTTACTTCCCGGAACGCGTATCATGTCTCCAAATGAACATACGATCACGCCCTGATCCATCAATGCGATCGCCTTGTCTATAAGCACCAGGGGTGTAACACAAACAGGACATCCGGGACCATGGATCATCTGTACCTTATCAGGCAGCAGATCAATAATCCCATTCTTTATCAGTCCATGAGTTTGGCCGCCACAAACCTCCATGATCTTCCATGGACGAGTCACCGTTTTCTCAATACGCTTGAGGTAATTTTTGGTGGCTTCCAGGTTTCTATATTCGTTTAGATACTTCATGAATTCGTCGTATTCTTAGTACAATGTATGTAATACATTAGTTGTCCAAATGAAATATTTTCATCATTTGGAGATAATTCCCGGTGAAAATACAGTTTATGCCCGCTACCAACTATGTCATTTATCATATCCACCAAAATTGTATTCTGAAAAACACCCCCGCTAAAAGCGATGTTCTTGATATTACGGGCCGTTGCCACATCTTTCACCAGAGAAGCAAGCGTGTACAGAAAATTTACAATGATTCGCTCTCTGGAGGTACCAGACCTGAAATCGGAGTATAAATTATTCCAGATAGCTCGAGTTGAAATTATGGTGCCTTCCATTTCCGGAGCATAAGTCATACATTCATCTAAATTATAATTTGAAACATAATTCTCCAATAGGATTGCCGCTTCCCCTTCATAGGAATTCAGATCACAAATATCCAACAATGAAGCCACCGCATCAAAGAGTCTTCCAACGGAAGAAGTCTTCAAATTGTTCTCTTCTTTTACCGAACTGTAGATAGTTATTTCTTGCTCTGAAAATTTGTGTGCGATTTCCGGGATGTCTTCGGAAGAAGTAATTGAAAGAAGCGATAGCCTGGGTTCTTTGGCCATTTTATCTCCGGCCAGCCAGTCGAAATACTCAAAATGGGATAACCGATCCATAGTCTTGTTTTCAAAGGTGAAGAATTCTCCTCCCCATATGGCACCATCATCGCCATAGCCCGTTCCATCCCACACAACACCAAGAATGGGTTCTGAATGGTCAAATAAGTTATACTCGCCCATCACGGCTGCGAAATGAGCCTTGTGATGTTGCACCTTGTAGTGATCAACTTCGTTTTCCTTGGCTAACTCAATACCGTACAGCGTACTTTGGTAGGCCGGATGCTTATCCACGAGTATCACATCAGGTTCTTGTTCAAATAAACGAATGAATTTAGTAACCGTATCGACGAAGCGCCGATACACATCATAATGGTCGAGTACACCCAGATACTCACTCATGTACAAATAATCATTCGGAATAAACGCTATGGTACTTTTTAGATTGCCACCCAATGCCATGACCCTTTCAGTAGTGCTTTCTGTTCTCTTAAAAAGATTGGGTGCATATCCCCGCGAGCGTCTGAACATAACCGGTATCCCCGATCTTTCGGAAATCTTAACCACAGAATCGTCTTGTGGATTTATAATTCTTAAATTATGATTGAAAAAATAATCGGCCACATCTCTAAGTATGACCGTGCTTTCTTTTTCATCACTTAGGATAGGCGACCCATGCAGATTTCCGCTGGTGGCTACAATGGGTCTGTCAAGTTCATTCGCAAGTAGCTGCATAATCCCGGAATATGGTAGCATAACTCCTAATTGACTGAGCCCCGGGGCAACTGCCTTCCCGGCTACATCTCCTTTATAATCCTTCATGGGAATAATAACGATAGGTCGTTCGGGAGAGCACAGGAGCTTTTTTTGCTGTTGTGATAGTCGCAGTCCTTGTTCCAACAATTCCAGTGACGGATACATCACTGCAAATGGTTTGTCCGGTCTGTTCTTTTTCTTCCTTAAACTCTCAACTGTTTCTTCGGAAGTTGCATCGCAACACAGTAAATATCCGCCGGTATTCTTGATGGCAATTATTTCTCCTTCACTCAGCAGTTCTGCCATTTTACTGAAGATCTGATTGCGGGTAACCTGCATTTCTTTTTCGTTATTGTCAACCAGTTTATACCCGATACCACAAACACTACAGGAATTGGTTTGTGAGTGAAAGCGCCGGTCTTCCGGATTCGCGTATTCATTTATGCATTGCTCGCACATCTCAAATTCACTGATACTTGTATGATCACGTTCAAAAGGGAATGTATTCGTGATTGCCCAGCGCGGACCACAATTTACGCAGGTAGTGAAAGGATAGTGAAACCTTCTGTTTTCCCTATTGGAAATATCATTTTTACAATCCTTGCAAATAGCAAAATCCGGAGTGAGTTGAAGATTTAATTTTCCCGATTTTTTTGAAGGGATTATTTGAAATTCATCAAACTGTCGCAATTCAATATCCTGAAAGTGATGGCTATTTATTCTGGCAACTTTAGGCGGGTGTTCAATTAATTTTTGATAAAAGGAATGAACTTCTTCTTCAGTACCTGACGCAATTATTATTACTCCTTCCTCATTATTGGAAACGGTACCCTTAATATTAAATTCCTTAGCCAAAACATAGACATACGGTCTAAAACCCACCCCCTGAACCTGACCGGTGATTATTAATTTATATGTTTTGAGCATTTTATCATCTTAAGATTCAAAAAGGGAGCGTACTAATTTAAGAAAATTAAGAATGTAACTTTTCAGCAAGTTTTAAGACTTTATCAATCGTTCGGGGAATGGCTTCCTTAACGGGTTTTGAGAGTTCAACGGTCATAGGTTTCACTTCTTGTATGGAAATGGTGATCAACAGAATTTCCGGTACCTCATCCATTAGATAGACGGCTTCTATCATATCCTTAAGTCCAACATCATGCACGCTTAGAGCATTTGGGAAATCTGAAGCGAATTTAGGTGTAATAATGCTAATACTTCCGGGAGTTTTACCATCCATAGTGGCATCAATGAAAATAATTTTCGGGTAGGCCTCAAAACAACTCAACAGCAACAACCCTCCAGTGCCTCCGTCCAAAATGTCAACGGCATCGGGTAGATCCATTTTCGACATTTCCTGGATAATATGTACCCCAATACCTTCATCCCCCATTAAATAATTCCCAACTCCCATCACTAAAATACAATCCGATTTGTCCTTTTCGAAGAAAAAGGAATCACTCGATACAGCAATGGGTGACGGATTATTATCTTTATATGTGCTCATCACTTTCTAAACGTTCTTTACGAACAAATTTGTAGCCACTTATCATCGCAGAAGTTTCACCGCGCCCTTCTAACCAGTCGTGGTAGAAAACCAAATACACGTGAATTAATGTAAATACTATGAATAACCAGGTAGCCGCATGATGTATAAGCCTGGTTGGCGCATCACCGCCCAGAAAATCGGGTACCCAGGCAAATAATTGAGGGAGCCACCAACCTGAAGTAGCCGCGTACAAGCCAAAACCTGTAAATATCTGGACCAAGGCAAGCAGGAACAATACAAGGTAAGAAATTGAAGCCACATAATTATGTCCGATACTAATATTTTTTAGTATTTCCTCTTCTTCATTTTGCAACAGTATATCTACCTTTAAAACATGCCATACATTCTTCCACGATCTTTTAGTATAGGGGAAAAGTGCACGCCAATTTGCATAATAATTTCCCCTAAATGCCCAATATATGCGTACTATGGCGTTCACTAAAAATATATACGCCGTAATGAAATGAATCATTCTCACTGTACCAAACCAATAAGATTCAGAAGCTTCAGCACCAGACATAAAGACAGGTGGGTTTGCTATGATTAAACCGGTGACCGTAAGGATAATTACAGATAATGCGGTGATCCAATGACATATTCGAACTGGTAATTCCCAAACCAATACTCTTTTAAAATCAGAGGTTTGAATCGTCTTTTCCATGATATCCATTTTAGAATTTAAATTTCACAACTGTCTATTTGGTTTACCTGTGATAAATGACGTCCATGTTCATCATATAAATGAACCGCGCAAGCCAAACACGGGTCAAATGAATGTACAGTTCTAATGATCTCTAATGGAAGTTCAGGGTCGGCAACCGGAGTATCAATCAGGCTGGCTTCATAGGCAGACATCTGCCCGTTGGGATCCCTTGGTGAAGCGTTCCATGTTGTTGGGACCACCTGCTGGTAATTTTCGGTTTTACCATCCTTGATCTTAATCCAGTGAGCCAAACTGCCTCGCGGTGCTTCCGTAAATCCAATTCCTTTAGCTTCTTCCGGCCAATCGGCAGGTTCCCATAAATCCATGTTTGCCATTCGGCTGTCGCCATTTTTAATATTGGTGAGTAATTGATTATAAAATTCCAAGGTCCAATCGGCCACCAATTGAGTTTCAATACCCCTGGCAGCTGTTCTTCCCAAGGTTGAGAATAATGCTTCAACAGGAACATCCAAATGACTCAAAGCGGCATTCACGGCATTTTGGATCTCTTCATGACCCCGGCCGTAGCCCACCAGTAATCGAGCCAATGGCCCAACTTCCATAGGTTTTCCCTGCCATCTTGGTGTTTTAATAAAACTATATTTCTGTGAAACGTCTAATTGTTCATAGGGTGGTTTAGGCCCCGTATAATTGATATTTGTCTCGCCATCCCAGGGGTGCCTGCCAGTGTCTGCACCTTCAGTATAATTGTCGTACCAGGAATTATTTACAAACTCTTCAATATCACCATTACGATGATCTACATCATGAATTTTAGATAAATCTCTGTTTAAAATTACACCTTGTGGAAACTTAAATCCACTGGGATCACCATATCCATTTGTTGGAAAATCGCCATATGACATATAATTTCCATGTCCTTTACCAATAGCACCCCAATCCTTATAGTACGAAGCAATGGCCAACAGATCGGGTATATAAACCTGGTTAATGAAATCCTTGCCTTGTTTTAGTAACTTACCAACATAGGCGAGGCGCTCGGCATTTATACCACCCATACTATCTTCATTAATGGCACATGCCATACCTCCAACCAAATAGTTTGGATGCGGATTTTTACCTCCGAAAATGGTATGGACTTTTACCATTTCTTTTTGCCATTCAAGAGCCTCCAAATAATGAGCTACTCCCAATAAATTTACTGCAGCAGGTAATTTCATTTGCGGATGACCCCAATAGCCATTGGCGAAAATTCCTAATTGTCCGGAATCAACAAATTTTTTAATCCGCTTCTGTATGTCGCCAAAATATCCCGGGGAACTTTTTGGCCAGTTGGAAATACTTTGGGCTATTTTTGAAGTTTCACCCGGATCTGCCTGTAGTGCGCTTACTATGTCTACCCAGTCCAGCGCATGTAAGTGATAAAAATGCACTGCATGATCGTGCATGTATAAAGCGCCCTGCATAATATTCCGAACCATTTCGGCATTTGGCGGAACAGCAATTCCCAGGGCATCTTCAACTGCTCTTACCGATGCAATAGCATGTACCGTGGTACATACACCGCATGTACGCTGGGCAAATGCCCAAACATCCCGGGGGTCACGTCCTTTAACTATGTTTTCAAGTCCGCGTACCATGGTACTGGAACTGTAAGCGTCAACTATCTTGCCGTCTTTAACTTCGGCCTCTATTCTCAAATGACCTTCGATCCTGGTTACCGGATCAACTACTATTCTGTTTGCCATGATCAGTTATTTTCATTCGTTTTTATCTATTTTCTCTTCATTAATACGACCTCTCGTATAGCGTTTTTTATGCTCTTTTCGTTTTGAAATACTTGCCGCAACCGCATGGGCTGCCAATCCAGCAACCACAGCTCCTGTGGCTATTTTACCAACCTTATCGGCAGTATTTTCAATAGAGAATCCGGGAACATTGGTTAAGCGCTCGTAAAACGGACCGTGATCCCAGAAATTGGCCTCACTACAGCCTATACATCCATGACCGGATTGTATTGGAAAACTTACACCATTATTCCATCTCATACTTCCACAGGCGTTGTATGTAGTAGGCCCTTTACAACCTACTTTATATAAGCAATAGCCATCTTTAGCATTTTCATCATCAAAGGATTCGGCGAACAATCCGGCGTCGAAATATGGCCTTCGGTAACAGGTATCATGTACGCGTTTTCCATAAAAGGCCTTTGGCCGGCCAGCCCGATCCAATTCGGGTAGTTTTCCAAATGTTACATAATGAACAATTAATGCTGCCATTGCCTCACCTATAGGCGGACAACCCGGCATTTGAACAATAGGTTTATTCTTAATTATCTTGTGAATAGGTGTAGCATCCGTAGGATTGGGTTTAGCTCCCTGTACACAACCGTTACAAGCACAACTTCCCCAGGCGATAATGGCCTTAGCTCCCTCTGCAGCTTCCTTGAGATGGTCTATAGCAGTTCTACCGGCTATAGTACAATACACACCATCTGCTCCTAAAGGCACAGAACCTTCAACACACAATATGTACTCACCATAATATTTTTTCATGGTGTCATGTTTGGCAGCTTCTGCCTGATGACCTGAAGCAGCCATTAACGTTTCAGTATAGTCCAATGAAATATTGTCCAGGATAATATCTGCCACTATAGGGTGATCGGAACGAATGAAAGATTCACTACAGCAAGTGCATTCCTGATAGTGTTCCCAAATAATGGGCAACCGGTATGAGGTCTCCAGAGCTTTTGCCACCTGGCCTATCATGGAATGTTCCAGTCCCATATAAGCTGTGATGAAGGCGGCAAATTTCATAAATTCCCTGCGGCTGTATCCATGACCAATGATATTGTCGAAGTAAGTTTCCCTTTTATTTTTGTGTAGCGTCCCCATGGATGATAGTTTTAGAAAAGCAAATTTGACTTTTGTATTGACCTAATCTTCAATACTTTATAATTAAAAAAAGTTAGCGAAAATTGACATTTTCAGGTATGATATTAATCATATTTTCATATTTATAACCGATTTAAATAAGAAGGATATGACGCACCTTTTTTATTGAGAAAAATTGGATAAGTCCGAAGAATAACCGATACTTATAATTGAAAATATCTTAATCTTCATAATCCAAAATCAGCGAAATGCATGAAATGTCCATTGCCCTGAGCATTGTTAAAATAGCAGAAACAGAAGCAAAAAAAGCGAAAGTCGATTCCTTTGCAGCTATTGAAATGGAGATCGGAACTTTGGCAGGTATAGAATTTGATGCATTGGATTTTGTCTGGGAAGCTGCCGTCCGGGAAACGGTCTTGGAAAAGGCGGTAAAACGAATAAAGAAAATTCCTGCTAAAGCGCGTTGTGGAGATTGTGAAAAGATTTATTCCCTTCAATTTATTCATGATAATTGCCCGGATTGCGGAAGTTTTCTAAAAACTATTATACAGGGCAAAGAACTGCGTGTAAAAAGCATGGAAACCTTTTAATTTGGAAGGAATATCTTAAATTTTAAAAGGCATTTCTACTCTTAACTTGTTATTTTTCAGATACTTGGGAGTGTGACGGAAAAAAATTTATTTTTTTCATTTCTATGACTTTAGTCATTAGTCTCATCCCAAAACTGTTATACTTTTGAGCGTAAACCTAATATACTCGATCAATGATAACAGAGAATAAAGTTGACCGCAGCAAGCTGATGGACGTTATCTGGGACATTCAGCGTAAAAAATTTCAAATCACACATGACGACATTTCGAAGATTGCACAAGAATTCGATATGTCCAGAATGGAACTGGAAGGCATTGTTACTTTCTATCATTTTTACCACAGGACCCCTTGTGGAAAATACACGATTTATCTGAACGACTCTATCGTATCTGAACATTCCGGAAGACCGGAGGTGTTGCATGCATTCGAAGAAGCACTTGGGATTAAACTTGGCCGAATCACTGCAGATGGTACGTTTGGTCTTTTTAAAACACCTTGTATTGGATTGAGCGATCAAGAGCCTTCCTGTCTGATTAATTTTAAACCTTTTACCAATTTAACCCCGGAAAAGGTGCGTGACATTATCGGCCGATTGAGAAATGGTGAAAAACCTTCCAAGATCTGTGATAAACCAAAGACAAACATCCGTTATACCCCGGAACCAGAAAGAACTGTCTTTTTTAAACCATACACCACCTACTCTTCTTTAGACAAACTCAACGAGTATGAGCCTTCTGAAGTTATCGAACTTGTAAAGAAGTCGAAACTTACAGGACGGGGCGGAGCTTTCTTCCCTACCGGCTTGAAATGGCAGTTTTGCAGTCAGAATGAAGCGGATATCAGATATATTATCTGTAACGCAGATGAGGGAGAGCCAGGAACATTTAAAGACAGAGTGCTGCTGCAAGAGCATCCCGAATTACTGATCGAAGGAATGATCCTCGCGGCATATGCAATTGGGTGTTCCCAGGGAGCGATCTACCTGCGAGCCGAATACATGTATCTGAAGAAGGAACTTGAGTCTCTGTTGGAAGAGTATCGAAACAACGGATATCTGGGGAAAGATATCAAGGCCAAAAAACCATTCGATTTTGATATTTACATCCATATGGGTGCAGGTGCATATGTGTGTGGAGAAGAAACCGCATTGATTCATTCTATGGAAGGTAAAAGAGGTGAACCCAGTACTAAAGAATATTTTCCGGTTGAAAAAGGATTCAATGGAAAACCAACTGTAGTAAATAACGTAGAAACGCTTTGTGCCGTTCCCCGGATACTCAATATGGGCCTTGACAAATATCTTACCCTGGGAACCGAGCAAACGCCAGGTACTAAATTGCTTAGCGTATCGGGTGACTGCGGTAAACCGGGACTATATGAAATTGAATGGGGTATGAAGCTCCGTGAATTTCTAAAACTAATCGAAGCAAGAAACACGAAGTTTATCCTTTTTAACGGCTATGCTGGCGAATGTCTGTCGGAAGCCGATTTCGACAGGGAAATTTCAGGTAAGAACCTGCTCGCAGACGACGACCTGCTCCACTTTAAAGACACCGAGGAATACACTCAAAAAATGAGTGGCAAGGGATTGCGGGCCGGAGGTTCGGTAATGATATTCAACAAAGGCAGAGACCTGCTTCATGTTTTAAAGAACGTAGCCGATTTCTTCGTGGCAGAGTCTTGCGGGATATGTGTTCCCTGCCGTACGGGTAATTTCCTTCTGAATAAAAAAATCGACAGGATAAAACTTGGACATGGTGAGGAAAAAGACCTGGAAGAGATAAAAGAATGGAGCAAGATCATTAAAACAACCAGTCGCTGTGGATTGGGTAAAATGTCCTCTACGGCTTTAAACGATGCGATATTCAAGTTCCCCGAAGTTTTCGGAACCATACTTTCTGAAAATACTGATTTCAACAAAGCATTCAACTTAGACGATGCGACAATTGACTATGACCATATTATTAACGAAATGACTTCCGACTATGACTAAGATGGTAAACCTAAAGATTGATGGCAAGCCTATTCAGGCGGAAGCCGGAATGAACCTCGTGGATGTTGCAAAACAAAATGGAATATACATCCCGACACTATGTTATTTTAAAGAGCTAAATCCCCTGGCCACCTGTAGAATTTGTACAGTGAAAGTGAATGGTAAGGAGATTACGGGATGTACCGTAAAGGTTGCGGAAGGAATGGATATTGAGGTGACCACTCCCGAATTACTGGACAACAGGAAAGCTATTATTGAAATGCTCTATGCCGAAGGTAACCACTTCTGCCCTTCCTGTGAAAAAAGTGGTAACTGCGACATGCAAAACCTTGGCTATGATATGGGTATTACTGTAACGCGGTATCCTCACGTTTTCAGTGATAAGATTGTCGACTTCAATCCGAAAAGAATGATCATGGAGTCCAACCGTTGTATCCTGTGTAAGCGATGTGTAGAGGAAGTGAAGACTAAGGACGGTAAAGATGTATTCTCCTTTGTGCAGCGAGGAGTCAAAACCCGTGTACAAATAGACTACGAACAGGAAGCAAATCTAACTGAAGCTGAAGCTATTCATGCAATGAATATATGTCCGGTTGGAGCCATCCTTGTTAAAGGTATGATACACGAGCAGCCATTTGGCGAACGCAAATACGACCTTCTGGGTAAAGACATCAAACCTGTAGTGAAAAAAGATCCACTGCGTCAAAGGGATGGTGGAAAATTTATTGTGGCAACTACGTCCCTGGCCGGGTGTTTCGGATGCCATATGTCTTTACTGGATATTGACACCGAGCTACTCGATGTATTGGAACTGGTGGAATTCAATAAATCTCCATTGACCGATATAAAGAAATTCAGTAAACAATGTCATATCGGTCTGGTTGAAGGAGGATGTTCTAATTCGGAAAATGTAGAGGTGCTACGTGAATTCCGCAAGAAGTGTGATATCCTCGTAGGCTTTGGAGAATGCGCTATTATGGGTGGAATTCCTGCGATGCGAAATTTTGTTCCGTTGAAAGAATGTCTGGACGAAGCATATCTTAACGGAGTCACCACAGAGGTTGGAGCCGATGTGGTTCCCGGACATGAAGATATTCCAAAGCTTTTGAACAACGTGTACCCCTGTAATGAGGTGGTAAAGATCGATTACTACATCCCTGGCTGTCCGCCCAATGCGCAACACATATGGAAAGTAGTGAAAAGTATACTGTTGGGTGAGGAATTTTCCATTGCTCATGATGAATTTAAATACGATTAACCCCATTCAAATAATAAAGAGATGTCACAAAAATTAGTTATAGATCCGGTAACGAGAGTTGAAGGCCATGGTAAAGTAACAGTCCATTTAGATGATCAGAATAAAGTTAAGGACGCTTTTTTCCATATCGTGGAGTTTAGAGGTTTTGAACGTTTTATTCAAGGACATCCATATTGGGAAGCCCCTGTTCTTGTGCAACGCTTATGTGGAATATGTCCCGTAAGCCATCACCTGGCAGCAGGCAAGGCAATAGACCAAATTGTAGGTCTTGATCCCGGGGATCTGTCTTTACCGGCACAAAAAATAAGGAAGCTGTTACATTTCGGACAAGTATTCCAGTCACACGCTTTACATTTCTTCTATTTGGCATCTCCCGATTTATTGTTCGGCTTCGATGCGGATCCTGTTAAAAGAAATGTAGTTGGTGTGGCCATGGATTACCCTGCACTTGCCAAGAAAGGGATCCTTATGCGGAAATTTGGCCAGGAGATCATTAAAATGGTTGCCGGAAAGCGTATTCATGGTATTTCTACCACTCCCGGTGGTGTGCACAAGAAGATCACCGTTAAAGAACGGAACAGGTTCCTGGATGGGAAAGAACTCCCTTCCATAGATACAATGATCGAATGGTCTGTAGAGATACTTGACTTCATGAAAGAATATCACAAGAAGAATAGTGCATTTTTAGATGGCTTTGCAGATTATCCTTCCGGTCATCTCGGACTGGTTAAAAAAGAGAACGGATTTTTAGAATTGTACGATGGTAATCTCCGCGCTACGGATGCGAAAGGAAATATTACATTGGATGACATCCCTGATGTGGATTACGCAAAACATTTCTATGAAGGCGTTGAAAAATGGTCGTACCTGAAGTTTCCTTACCTGAAACACATTGGTCGCGAACACGGTTGGAACAGAGTGGGCCCTTTGGCACGCGTAAATATTTGTAATGGTATAGAAACTCCTTTAGCCGAAAAAGAACGAATAGAATTTAAGTTAGCCGGAGGAGATATAAATAATAAGACCATGCATACGCACTGGGCGAGGTTGATCGAGATATTGTATTGTGCAGAAATGATGAAGAACCTGCTCGAAGATGATGACATAATTTCAAACGACCTGGTACGCAAGGGAACCAGAAGAAGTGAAGGTGTTGGAATTATCGAAGCACCCAGAGGAACGCTGATTCACCATTATGAAGTAGATGACAAGGACCGTATCACCCGTTGTAATCTAATTGTTTCAACTACCCATAATAATGAGGCGATGAATCGGGCGGTACGTTGGGTGGCTCAAAATGAAATTAGTGGTCAGCCAAAAGTTACAGAGGCCATGATGAACCAGATCGAGGTGGCAATTAGGGCTTACGATCCTTGCCTAAGTTGCGCAACTCATGCCCTGGGGCAAATGCCACTGGATATATCAATAATCGACCAATACGGAAATATTCTGGATGAAAGATTACGAAACTAAAATATTGCTGCTGGGAATTGGAAATTCCGGAAGATCCGACGACGGATTGGGCTGGGCATTCCTCGATGCAATGCAAGATAAATTAACCAGTGAATTCGACCTGGAATACAGATATCAATTACAAATTGAAGATGCCGAGCTTATCTCCAATTACGATGTTGTGTATTTCATCGATGCACATTTGGACCAATTCGCCCAGGGGTACCATTTAGAACCATGTCTCCCGCTGCGAACAGAGAGTTTCAGTACGCATCAGTTAGATCCTCGTACCGTTGTCTACCTATGTGAAAGTATCTATAATAAAAGACCGGAGACTTTTACTTTGGGGATCTCGGGCGTTGCATTCGATTTGAACATTGGGATTTCGGCTCAAGCCAAATCGAATCTTTCCAATGCGTTGAATTTTTTTGAAAACAGTATATTAGAGCTAACAATTAATAAGTAAGTTATGTGTGGAACCTGCGGATGCTCTCCTGAAGAGAATAAAATAGTGGTATTAGATCCAGTAAAGGCTAAAAGTGAGCCTGAACACAAACATAGTCATGATCACTCTCATGATCACTCCCATGGTCACACTCATGAACATTCTCATGATCATCATCACGATCACTCACATTCTCACAAGGTACTTGAAGTAGAAGCAGATATTCTCCGTCAAAACGATCTTATGGCCGCTAAGAACAGAGGCTTTTTTGAGGCAAAAGGAATACTTGCCTTAAATCTTGTAAGTTCCCCGGGCTCGGGTAAAACGTCCCTGTTGGAACGAACCCTGAGCGATCTGAAGGATGAGCTGTCGTTTTATGTCATTGAAGGGGACCAAAAGACACAGAATGATGCAAGACGCATAGCAGCTTTGGATGTACCCGTGGTGCAAATTAATACGGGTAAAGGCTGTCATCTCGAGAGTGATACCGTCCTGGAAGCTGTTAGAAAACTGGAAGTTGAAGATCGAGGGATCCTGATGATAGAAAACGTGGGTAATTTGGTTTGCCCTTCCATGTTCGACCTGGGCGAAAGCAAGCGAGTTGTGATAATAAGCACAACGGAAGGTGATGATAAACCTCTTAAATATCCTGATATGTTCTATACTTCGGATATTTGTATTATCAACAAAATGGACTTGCTGCCTTATTTGGATACGGATATCGAGACGATAAAACAGAATGCTCTCAAGGTAAATCCGAATTTATTGTTCTTTGAAGTTTCAGCGACCAAAGGAAATGGAATGAAGGATTGGTACCAGTGGTTAACCGAACAATACGAATCAATATAATTTCCATATGTGTTTAGCTATTCCCGGTAAATTAATTGAATTTACAGCACCTCAGGATAACCCGTTCCGAACGGGAAAAGTGTCCTTTGATGGTGTTATCAAAGAAGTAAGCCTGGCGCTCATACCAGAAGTAAAACTAAATGAATACGTTTTGGTTCACGTAGGAACGGCAATCAGTATCGTGAACGAGGAAGAGGCGAAGAAAACTTTCGAAATACTAAAACAGTTAGACGAATTAAAGGATTTGGAATCGTAACGGTTAGGATGCCAATTTCATCATTTTCTTTTGCTCATCATCATTTCCTTTCAGGTAAACTTTATGTGAGTTCCTTTCATTCAGCATTATTCCCCTACCTTTTATTTTACCTCCTTCAATATCCTACCTCACCATGAAATATTGATAACGGAGATCATTTGTTTCATAACAACAATGATAAGGGACCCTATTAAAATTGATTATAAAAACTAATCCCGGGATAACCCGGGATTAGTTACAAGAATAATTACTAATTAATACTTATACTAAGCAATCTCAATTAACTTGGGCTTTTCTTTTCTAGCCTCTTCCTTTTTGTAAAGGTCAAAACTAAGTATACCATCTTTATACTTGGCTTTTATTTCTTCTTCCTTCACAGTTTCAGGTAACATCAAAGATCTTTCAAATGCGTTGTAAGAAAATTCTTTGCGCTTGTAGTTCATTTTTTCTTCTTCTTTTGTAACTTTCTTTTCAGCTGAGATGTTAAGACATCCGTCGGCTATCGTTACTTCGAAGTCTTTTTTAGAGAAGCCAGGGGCCGCCAGTTCAACTTTAAATTCATCATCTGTTTCAATGATATTTAATGCAGGTTCTTTCCATTTTCCATTCCAGAATCTACTTTCAATAAATGGAATTGAGGGTAAACGCATATCAAAAAATTCATTAGGCTCAAAAAAATCTTTGTCGAACATGGTTTTCCATGGTTTTCTTTTAAATGTTGTTAGTGACATAATTTACTATTTAGGATTATTAATTTTAACGACTAAACTTAAGTATCCTGGTACAATATTAAAATGATCTGAGTCAAACCAAATTCACAAGATCTCAACATTTTTTTTTAAATAAATGAAGCTTGTTTGATCCTGGTCATTTTTTATTTTAATATACCTTTTTACTTTAGCATAATTATTTCAACGATCTTTTAAATACTGAAAACCCTAAATAATGTGGATTCCAGGTGTAGTGATTATACGTGGGATCCCGGGAAAGAATAGAACCTCATTTATGCACCATTCAATTTTTTATTAGCCCAATAATAAGCGAGTATTCGAATTGATATAAGAGGGTATGAATAAGGAATTATACTTTCCAGGAAACCGGGGCATTCAATTGCTCCGGTTTCTGTTTAACAAACAATGTTATTATGGTATTGGATTATATTTTCGAAAGGGGATATAGTCCTTTTAGAAGAGATTAGAATTATTATCATCTAATTTGATTTGATGAATTATTTTAGCAATGAAGTAATTTGGCTGTTGATGGTAGATTATAATATTTTTAGCATCTTCTTAGGAAACAGGAAGCCCGTGCTTCCTGTTTCTGTTTTTAGGGATATCTTTCTATAGAAAACTTAATTTGGAAATGGCGACATTAACTTTCTATGATAGGTTTACCATTTTGGTCATTGAAAATTTGCAATCTCTCTCAGACGAGTTTTATTGAGCAGAATAAGCTTCCGTCCTGGACCCATGGCGATGAGCCCTTCGTCCTTTAATTTGTGTAGCATACGTATGGCGGTTTCCGTTGCAGTACCAATAAAACCTGCGAAATCCTCCCTTGGAATATCGGTCCCCGAATTAGCCACATCCTTTACAATTCCCTTATTGTATAACTCAAGCAAGGCCTTGGCCGTACGTTGACGTACTGATGCAAATGCCATACTCATATTGCGTCTTCGTTCCTTCATGAGTTCATTGGAAACCATCTTTGTAAAGATTTTGGAAATAACTTTGTCTTTACGCATCAAATCTATAAAATCTGTTCTTGGGATTTCAATTGTTCTGGCATCGGCAATAGCGGTAGCTGTCTCCGTATTATAACTTTCATCCGCCAGCAGGGATAGCTGACCGATAAATTCTCCCGAGGTATACATTCCCGTTACAAATTCCTTACCGCTTTCCGTATACTTATATGTTTTTACAACACCATTCTTTATGTAATACACATAAGAAGCTTTGGAACCATCTGTAAACAGATCCTGCTTTAGGTTGTAAAGCTTGGTGCGGTACTTTACGAAATATTTCTCCAAATTCACATCTCGCAGAGAATCGTCTAAATCAGGAGTGATGTCAGGGCTTATGGACAGCCTATTAATAAGCACTTCCTTTTTTCTTAAACGGCTTTCTATTGACTCTAATAACTCGTGCTCCTCGAAAGGTTTCAGGAGGTAGTCGTCAGCACCTAATATCATGCCCTTTCTCACATCGTCTTTCTCCGTTTTGGAAGTCAAGAAAATAAATGGGATATGGTTGGTTTCTACGTTTTCACTCAAAATTCTCAAAACTTCATATCCATCCAATGCAGGCATCAGGATATCACAAAGAATGAGGTCTGGCAAATGTTCCTCAGCTTTTCTCACACCGACATAGCCGTCCTCGGCAGTGATCACATCGTAATTTGCAAATTCCAATATGTCGGCTGTAGTTTCCCGTACATACCTATTGTCCTCTATTAACAGTATTTTCTTCATGTTTAGCGAAAAATTGGTTTGTTGGAAATTGTACAGTGAAAGTGGTTCCTGTATTTACCATACTCTTAAAATTGATTGATCCACCTAAAAGTTCAGTATACTGTTTGGCTATATGTAATCCCAGTCCGGTGCCTTGAATATAATTCGCATTCTGAGCCCTGAAGAATTTGTTGAATAGATTTTTTTGTTCATCCAAAGGGATCCCAATACCCTGATCTTCGACGGTATAATAGAAGGAATCATCGATAGTCCCAACAGTTACGGAAATTACAGATTCTTTAGAGGAATATTTAATAGCGTTCGATATAAGGTTCACAAGTATATGTTCCAGTAATATCGGATCTGTAAATACTTTATGGTCAGATTTTTTCTTGATAAGCCGGATAGTCTGTCCTGGTTTCTTGCTGGGTTTAATTTGTTCTATCAATGTGGTTATGAACAAATCCGGATATATCCACTTCTTTTTTAGTGCTTCCTTTTTGTCCTTCAGCTTTTCAAATGACAGATAATCATCGAGAATTACCACCAGGTTATGTACGTTAGCTTTTATAATTTTAAAATACTTCTCCCTTTTCTCTCGATATTCGGGGCTTTCAAGTTTTTGGATCATATTTACGGAGGACAATATGGCGCTCAACGGAGTCCTGAATTCGTGAGAAGCCATAGTGATAAAACTGGATTTTAATTCATTGAGCTCTTGTTCTTTTTGCAATGCCTTCCAGATCTTGGTTTCATATTTTTTTCGTCGTGAAATATTATAAAACACCAACAACGCTTTTTTACCATTACCCACGATAGTAAATGGCGTTGTGTTCACCGAATAAGTGTTATTATTAAACTCAGTTTCAAAGGTATTATGTACCCCGTCCAGGGTTTTAAGAACGTCCTTCTTCAATCTGGTTTTCTGGTTTTCGGAGAAAGTAGATATATCATCAACGCACATTCCACTCACAATCACATTCCTCAAACCCAGTTTGTCTAATTCTTCTCCTTCAACATACTCTATTAAAAAATCACCATTGATCACAGCGATCAAACCATTGGGAAAGTGCTTAGCGATGGTCTCTAAGGTAATTTTACTGGCGCGGGCTGTTGCCTGGGCAGTATCTGAAATTTTTATCTTGTCCGACAGATGATCCTGTATTTTCAATTCGTTATCCATAATACGATTCATTGACACGCATATATATACTCGCCAGAATCTTCCGTGAGAAACGACTTGAAGAATCACCTCATTATTTCATTCTTTGTTTTACTAGAATTTAAAGGAGAAGTGGTTTAAGTAGACTAGTAAATTTGTTTCCCCCGAATTATATCCTGACCAAAATCATTTAAATATTAAAGATAGACCTATTAAAAAGTGAGGGAAATGACATATATCATATTATGCTGTTGCACCACATGCGCTGCTGTAACAGTGAGATACCTCGGAAGAAACATTTGCAGTGGGACAAGGGAGACCGATGAAGAGTCTTTGCAGTAAGTTTCGATTTAAGAATAATAGTTGAATATGAGAATTAATTCATACGGGCATGACCTCTAGTTTGTGTGACCATACCCCTTTTTTACTGCACCGAAAAGGCGTTTATAAATCCTTCCTTCGAAATTGCGATCATGACTCCTGTCATCGTTTTGAGCCGGTTTCCTTATTACATTTGAATGGCATTAGACTGTTTAAAATGGTAAAGTTTCGGGAATGATCCAAAGCCCACACAGTATAACAATCAAAGAGGTTACGGCAAAACTTGCATGCGACGCAGATCGGGGTTTGTCTTCAAGTGAAATTAAAAATCGCAGAAGAAAATATGGCAGGAACATTTTAAAAAGTACATCGACCAGATCCACCTGGTCTATCCTTTTAGATCAATTCCTGGACCCTATTATCTATGTCCTTGGCATCGCCATGATATTAGGTTTTGCTTTTGAAGAATGGTTGGAAGGATTCGCTGTCCTGGCGGTGATACTCATAACAGTATCGATCGGGTTTTTTATGGAATTGCAGGCTGTTCGCTCGATAGAATCACTACGCAAGCTGGCACAGATCAGTATCAATGTACTTCGAAATGGGAAGATATTTAAAATAAAATCACCTTTTATTGTTCCCGGAGATATAATACTGCTGGCGCCGGGGGATGTGATCCCGGCAGATGCGCGTCTGATTTGGCATCAGAGTTTAGGTGTTAAGGAAGCCATGCTAACAGGAGAAAGCGACCAGGTTGAAAAAGATACAAAAGTGTTACCAATAGATACTCCTTTGGCGGAACAAACCAACATGGTATTTAAAGGTACCATCGTTCTTCGGGGTAACGCGAAAGCCATTGTTTCAGCCACAGGTAATGAAACACAAGTTGGACAGATCAGTAGCCTAACCCGGGAAGCCGAAAAATCCAGAAACCCTCTTGAAAAACGACTAAATTCCTTAAGCAGGTGGCTTATTGGTTTAACACTGATATTAGCAGCCATAATCGTTATAAGTGGTTACATTCAGGGAAAAGACCTTTCGTTGATGATTAAAACCGGTATTGCACTGGCTATCGCTACAATTCCGGAAGGACTACCCATAGTGGCAACTATTGCCTTGGCCCGGGGTATGATCAAGCTTTCTAAACAAAAAGTGATCATTAAGAAACTGGAAGCAGTACAGACCTTAGGTGAAACTACCGTGATCTGTACCGATAAAACAGGTACTCTTACCGAGAATAAGATGTCGGTTCACGAGCTGTTGCTTGACAACCATAGAATTAAATACGAAGATTTAATGGATGCCTCTTTCGCAAAACAGCTCGAAAAGAACAGGGCATTCACGAAATTAATGGAGGCTGGCATTTTGTGCAATAATGTACAACCTGATGTTACCGGTCTGAATGGAGATTCCTTGGAAATTGCATTGATTGAATTTGCACAAATGTCTGATGTTGATATTGCAATGCTTCGAAAGCAATACATGGAGTTAGAAGAAATCCCCTTTGACGCCGAACGGAAAATGATGGTGACCTTAAACCAACATGAAAATGAATATGCAGTTTATGCGAAAGGAGCGGCAGAGAGCATCCTCGATGTATGTGATTATATTATCGCCAAGGAAGGGAATGTAAAATCCTTAATGGACAAACAAAAGTGGCTGGACCTGGCAGATGAAGTCGCGTCGGAAGGTTTACGGGTCCTGGCGTTCGCCTTTAAGGACCTGGAGAAGAGGCCAGCAACGGATGAATTTACCGATAAGCTTATTTTTACCGGGCTTATCGGATTTCTCGATCCACCAAGAAAAGATGTTAAGCAAGCTATTCAAACGTATAGAGATGCCGGGATTAAAGTGGTTATGATCACAGGTGATCATCCTAGAACAGCCCGAAAGATTGCGGAAGAAATAGGATTGCTCACTTCAGGTGATCCCGCGGAAAAGGTGATCCATGGTCAGACGATCCTTGACTTAGAATCCACTATACCGGAAAATAATGCGTCTATTTTGAATGCGTCTGTCTTTGCACGGATGATTCCGAAACAGAAGTTAGATCTGGTGAAGTTTTATCAGAATCACAATGCAGTGGTTGGTATGATCGGTGATGGGGTGAATGACGCTCCTGCGTTGAAAAGGGCCGACATAGGAATCGCGACAGGTATCCGCGGTACAGAAGCAGCGAAGGAAGTAGCCGATGTCATCCTATTGGACGATCAGTTTACTTCTACCGAATTAGCAATTCGACAAGGAAGGAATATTTTTGGGAATATTCGACAATTTGTAGTGTATCTGCTGTCCTGTAACCTGGCCGAGATCATTGCGGTAACCGTTGCCTCCTTGTCGAACCTGCCATTACCCTTGCTCCCATTGCAGATCTTATTCCTAAACCTGGTGACCGATGTATTCCCTGCTTTAGCGCTGGGAATGGGCAAAGGGAATACAGACATCATGAAATTACCCCCTCGGGATCCGGATGAACCCATTATGACGGTCAATCATTGGATAATCACTTTCGTATATGGAATTGGAATTACAGCCTCAGTAATGGCGATAACAATATATGCTCACTATCAATTAAGGTTACCCTCTGAAGTTGTGAATAATATGGCTTTCTATACACTTATCCTGGCTCAACTCCTCAATGTGTTTAATATACCTGGTCGCGACAGGTCATTCTTCAAAAATGAAGTCACACAAAATCTATGGATCTGGGCTGCTTTGCTACTCTCCGCAGGAATAATGTTTATTGCCTATACCATACCTCTGACGAATAGAGTATTATCATTGGTTGACCTTTCAACAGATCAATTCCTCTTAATAGGTTTGTTTGGCCTGGGTTCCCTGGTATTAATACAAATTATGAAGCGATTAATTGTAATCACGAAAAAATGATACCAGGATTATCAATGCTAGGTCGAAGAAACTAATTTTTTAATACCCGAGGTCCTGTTTTTGGTTAAGACAATAGGACACCCGAAAGCCTGTGAACAACTTCTCATATGATCAGGAAAATGCACAGATTCTTCACTATTAGCTATCTCTCGATTATTTGAATGAATCCAGGCGGATTAACTTCCACTTCTTATCATTCGTATGAAAAGCCACCATATCGGGTGAAAATATATAAGACTTAATAGCCGGTGGTTGTTTCTTCGTTTCCACGGACATTACGAGGTTGACAGGACCCTTTAAGTAAGCTTTCACACTTCCTTCCGGGTCAATGACTTGTTCCGCATAGCTATAAGAGATCACATCCTTTCCAAGGATTTCATTTCTTCCAATAATCTCTTTAGTTACCTTAAGAACAATAGCGTAGCCATTATCAAAAACACGGGCATTTATGAATTCAGGAGCTATAACTGTTTTTCCTGTTTTGTCCATATAGCCATAATACTTAAAACCATCCTTCATTTTGAAAATAAGGCATCTGTCTTCAGTAAATCGAGGATATTTCGTAGGTTCTTTTCGTACATATCCTTTCTTTGTTTCCGTCGCTATGGCTTTCGACCAAACCAAATTATCTCTGAAATCGATTACAATATCTCCCTTGGTATTGACAAAAGCCCATTGATCACCTTTTTTTACGGCTGCAAGTTCTTCGTGGAACGGAGTGATATAATCAATTCCTTCCAACACCTGAGTAGCACCTGAAAATGGCACGAGCATTAGGGTTACTAATATTACTATATAATATCTCATCACATTTATATTTTATGAACTGAAAAAAATAATCTACAATTCAAAAAAGATATCTGCAATGATCTGAATCAGGCTAATTGTAAGTTGCGCCTATAAGTTTCAGTGTACCGCGCGATGTGCAGGTAATTGGAGGGCTTTCGCATATCCAATTCCAAATATCGTTTACTGTATAAGCTTTTACGGTGAGTCCTTCATCAGTAGGCAATGTCGAAGCTTTTGAAGGATTTTGATGCAGATTCTTCAATCTCAACATTCGTTACCACCGCGTGTTGAGGACCGATTTTACACCATTCTATTAGTTTCTTAAGTGGCGTATCCGGCCCCTCAGCCTCTATATAAACACTTCCGTCTTCCACATTCTTCACAAATCCGGTAATACCCAGGGTGATGGCTTTTTCCTGAGTGCTTTTTCGATACCAGACTCCCTGAACCTTGCCATATACTCTCAGATTTATGTGTTTTATCATAACAGTGGATTGTTGATGATCGAATAAAGTAAATTCCTAACTGTTTTGGCAATTTATGAAATAACCAAATCTGGTGTTAACTGACACTAGTCATTTTTTACAAATTCAATTTGCTCTAACTTATAAAGTTGGCTTTACTACATATAAAATGAAGTGAAGCACTATATAAAACCTAATAAGATTGAATTATGTATCGTACTGAAGTATTTAATAAAAATGTAGAGGTATACGAGGCATGGTACGACAAGTATCATGAGGTTTATATGTCTGAACTCGCAGCCCTCAGGGAACAAATTTCAAAACTTCCTGAAAATATCAGAGGTATTGAAATAGGATTAGGCACCGGAAGATTTTCCGAGCCACTTGGAATTAAGGAAGGTATAGAGCCTTCAGAAGAGATGGCAAGAAAAGCAGTGAAACGCGGCATAGAAATAATGGAAGGGGTTGCAGAAAGACTGCCGTATGGTGATATGCAGTTTGATTTTGTGCTTTTTGTTACGATCTGTCACCTGAATAATATCAGGCTTGCCATAAAAGAAGCGCATCGTGTATTGAAACCCGGAGGTGCCATTATTATTGGTTTTCTCGATAAGGACCAATCGATTGCTCAACAATACATGGAAAAACGGGATCGTAGTACTTTCTTCAGGAATGCTACATTCTACACCGTGGATAGGATTAGAAAATTACTCGAAGAGAATAAGTTCAAAAACTTGGAATTCAATCAGACCCTGTTTGGAGCATTGGATGAGATTAGTACTATTCAAATACCAGAATTCGGGTATGGTAACGGTTCCTTTGTGGTAGTAAAAGCTGTGAAGAAATAAACCATTATTATGAATATTGAATATCTCCCTCATACGGCAGATATCCGAATGAAAATTCAGGGGTCTTCTATGGAGGAACTGTTCATTCACGGAATACAGGGAATGAACAACATTCTGAAACAGGGTTTTTGTGACCCGGCCCATCAATATTTACATAAAACCTCGGTAGAAACTGCATCGTCCGGATATACAAATCTTTTAATCGATTTCTTATCCGATGTATTGTCATACACCTACACCGAAAATGTCATGTTCTGCCAAATTGAATTCATACGTTTCACAGAGAATCTGGTTGAGGCTCAAATGCTGGGTGCCCCGATAGAATCTTTCGATGAAGAAATAAAAGCGGTTACCTACCACGAAGCCAACATTAAAAAAAACACAAAAGGAAATTGGGAAACCATTGTAGTATTTGATATATAAATGAAAAAAGTTGATAAACATCATATCCGGAAATTAGAAAATTATCTATGGGAAATTCCCAGGTCGTTCAGAGATGATATGCGGGTTCCTGCCAGGGCGCTGGCCCTCGAAAGTATGTTGGATGATATTCTTAAGGACCGCTCTCTCAACCAATTGGTTAATGTTGCCACCCTGCCCGGGATCCAGGAAGCATCTTTGGTAATGCCTGATGTTCACGAAGGATATGGATTCCCTATTGGGGGTGTTGCCGCTACTCAATATCCGGATGGTGTAATCTCGCCGGGAGGAATAGGATACGATATAAACTGCGGTGTGAGGCTTCTCACTTCTCAATTGAAGATCGATGATGTAAGGCATAGAATGGAAGACTTGTCTAAAGAGATGTACGCGCAAATACCTTCAGGAATGGGAAAAGGTGGGCAAATAAAACTAACAATCGATGAGATTGATAAAGTGCTGATATATGGTGCCGAGTGGGCTGTTTCACATGGATATGGTTTTAAGGAAGATTTGCCGTACATAGAAAGTCATGGAAAACTGGAAGCAGCAGATCCAGCCTATGTATCGGAAATGGCTAAGAAAAGAGGTTCAGATCAACTGGGAACCATCGGATCGGGGAATCATTTTGTAGAAGTAGATTATGTGGACGAGATCTACGACAAAGATATATCGAAAGCTTATAATTTATTCCCGGGGCAGCTAGTGGTATTAATTCATACGGGTTCCAGGGGTCTGGGCCATCAGGTTGCCACCGATTACATACGTAAGATGGTACGGGCCATGCCAAAGTATGGAATAGAACTCCCTGATAAGGAATTAGCCTGTGTCCCTCTAAACTCCGAAGAAGGACAGCAATACTTCAAAGCCATGTGTGCCGCTGCCAACTACGCCTGGTGCAACAGGGAAGTAATTTCCTGGGAGGTGAGAAATGCGTGGAAGAACATTTTTGGAGAACAGGCTGAACCTCTGAAATTATTATATGACGTTGCCCACAATATTGCTAAAATAGAAGACCATTTAATAGATGGGGAACTAAAAAAAGTAATTGTACATCGCAAAGGAGCCACAAGGTCCTTCGGACCCGGATTCGAAGAGCTGCCTTCTGAATATATCGATGCCGGACAACCCGTTATTATTCCCGGAAGCATGGGTACCTGTTCATACATATTGGCGGGTGCTTCTGCAGAGAACATCACCTTCGGGTCCTGCTGCCATGGTGCGGGAAGAAGATTATCCAGAACTGCTGCGAAGAAGCAAGTTTACGCTCCTGGTTTAAAGGAGGAACTGAGGGACAGAGGAATATTTGTTCAAGCCGGCTCCTTTAAAGGTATTGCAGAGGAAGCTCCAATCGCATACAAAGATGTAAACGTAGTGGTAGAAACGATTGACACATCCGGAGTAGCCAAAAAAGTAGCAAAACTGAGGCCAGTAGCGGTGGTTAAAGGATAGCCTGGTTACATTCTTCTAAAATCCTTATTGCATTTTCATCCGTAACAGGATAAAATTCCTCATAAAACTGTCCTACGGCCCTGAAATTAAGAGGTGTTTCAAGGCATATCACCTCATCTAAGTAAGGAGAATTATTAAGATTCTCAATTGCGGTTGGCGGCGCCACGGGAATAGCCACTATTATTCCGGAGGGCTCTTTGCTATATACCAGTTCAATGGTGGCAAGGATTGTATTTCCTGTTGCGATCCCGTCATCAACAATAATTACAGTTTTACCCTTCAGGTCCTGTGGACGCGAATTCTCGTAATATTGCTCACTCCGTTTTGCCAATACGTTCCGAATTCTAATTGTTTCTTCCTCAATATAAGCATCAGAAACCTCCATAGCATTACTGAGAATCCTGCTATCCATGCTTACAGCACCAATGGCATATTCCTTATTAAACGGATGGCCAATCTTTTTTGTTAGAACCACATCAAGGGGAGCGTTTAAGGCTTCGGCTACAATGGCTCCTAAGGGCAACCCACCACGGGGAATAGCAAGGACCACGCAGTTGCGATCTTTGAAATTCATCAGTTCTTCGGCAAGCCGTAAGCCTGCATCAGTTCTACTTTTAAACAATTTTCTTAGTTTTTTACGTTAACTTTTCATTAAACCAGTTAGCCGATATTTTAGCCACCTGTTCAAGTGCGCCCGGTTCTGCAAAAAGATGAGAAGCTCCGGGAATGATCTCCAGTTTGGCATCACATTGCATTTGTTGGAAAGCTTTCTTATTGAATTTAATAACCAATTCATCATTTCCGCCTACAATCAGCAAGGTGGATGCAGTCACTTTATCTACTTCTTTCATGGCTAAGTCGGGACGGCCTCCCCTCGAAACGACAACGCTGACTTCATCTTTGAAAAACGCTGCTGCACGTAGGGCTGATGCTGCACCTATACTGGCGCCAAAATAACCTATCGGTAATGTATTGGTTTCAGGTAGTTCTTTTATCCATTTCGTAGCCCCAATGAGTCTTCGGGTAAGTAAATCTATATCAAATCGCATGTGATTAATACGTTCTTCTTCTTCGGTTAGCAGGTCGAATAAAAGTGTAGCCAAGCCATTTCCTTGTAAAACTTCGGCGACATAATTATTCCTTGGGCTTAAGCGGCTACTTCCACTACCGTGAGAAAACAGTACTATTCCAGCAGGATTTTCAGGAATTATGAGATCTCCTTTCAAGTTGATATCACCCAATTTAATAGTTACAGCTTGTCTTATTTCTTGTGCGATCATAGTAGTAATTTTTTATGGTTACATATAATTGAAAAAGGGCAGATAAAGTACTTACCATCCCCATTCTAGACAATGATTTGGGTCAGGACCTTGAAGAAATTTTTCAACTTTTCTTTGAAAGATAGGGCCGGTGCTCAATGAAAGTCAGAAAGCAAAGCTTCCTGTTACTTTTTTATTCCCACAGGATTACTGGCGTGATCCTGAAGTGGGGTCGGTGCTCAATGATAGTCGGAAAGCTGCGCTTTCGCCTCCTTTTTTATTCCCACTTCGAAACTTAAGCAAGCTTAGTTTCTCGTGGAAATAAAAAAGTCGGACACATTACGTGTCCGACTTTCATTGGTCGGGGTGGCAGGATTCGAACCTGCGACCTCCTGCTCCCAAAGCAGGCGCGATAACCGGGCTACGCTACACCCCGTTGTAATAGTTTTCACTATTACAATTAATACTTTCAATGCCTTGTTCCATAAATGACTACTTCTAAAAGTAGCCCGGGAACCGGGCGGAGTTTATCCTGAGCGACGCCTTGGCGGAGTCGAAGGGCTACACCCCGAAAATTGGATTGCAAATATATTTCTTTTATTTATTTTTCAAACCTTTTTTAGTACCTTTTCAAAAAGAAAATCCATATGGAAAAGTTTGCAATGTCATTATGCATTTTACTTCTGTTTATGGGCTGTAAGGAACAATCCCGTGAAAACGATGTTGCTATCAAATCCGAGATTAAACGTGGCTATACCACAGAACGAATCGTAGACAATCTGAGTAATCCATGGGGTATGACCTGGCTGCCGGATGGCACAATGCTCATCACCGAAAAGCGTGGGGATATTCTTCATGTCAAAAACGGTAAAAAAACCAAAATTCAGAACGTACCGGAAGTATATAATCGCGGTCAAGGAGGCCTTTTAGACATTGAGATTCATCCTAATTATAGAGAGAAGCCATGGATATATTTCACTTATGCTTCCTCGGAAGGTGAAGGAAATGGTGGAAATACCAAGCTTAGTCGAGCCATGCTCGTAGAAGGAAAACTTGTCAATATTCAGGATTTGTACAAAGCTTATCCTAACACAACCCGAGGTCAGCATTTTGGTTCCCGCATCGAATTTGATAATGAAGGTTATGTTTATTTCAGTGTTGGAGACAGAGGCGAACGTGATGTGAATCCGCAGGATATTCGAAGGGATGGTGGAAAGATCTATCGACTCTATGATGATGGAAAAATACCGGTGAGCAATCCTTTTGTAAACGAGATGAACGCCAAAGCAGCTATCTATAGCTATGGCCACAGAAATCCACAGGGAATTGCCAAGCACCCTGAAACAGGAGAAATCTGGATTCACGAACATGGGCCCAAAGGAGGTGATGAAGTAAATATTATAAAGAAACGGGCGAATTATGGATGGCCGGTCATCTCCTATGGTGTGAATTACAGTGGCACCAAGTTCACTGAAGAGACTGAAAGAGAAGGTATGGAGCAACCTTTATATTATTGGGTACCGTCTATTGCGCCCTGTGGAATGACCTTTGTAACAAGTGATAAATACCCCGAATGGAAAGGCCACTTACTGGTGGGGTCACTTAAATTTAATTATGTTGAACTATTAAAACTTGATGGGAATAAAGTTGTAGGTCGTGAGAAAATCGCGGAAGACATCGGACGTGTAAGAAATGTTAAACAAGGTCCCGATGGCTATATCTATATTGCCGTGGAGGGTGATGGAATTTACAAAGTTGTCCCAAATTAAAAGCTTATGAAATCAATCTTAGCGATCATGGCCTTAACTATCCTGTTAAGCTGTAATTCCAATGCAAAACAGCGGGCTTCGGTTAGTTCTTTGAAACCCGATCCAAAAAAGGAATTGGACGCCAGCAAAGAACGCGGTGGACTTATTTACACCAACTTTTGTATACAATGCCATATGGCGAACGGAAAAGGCATCCCAGGCACATTTCCGCCTTTAGCAGGTTCCGATTGGTTAACCAATAAACGCAAGGAGAGTATTCACGCGGTTAAATACGGACAGACCGGAGAAATCATAGTCAATGGAGAAACGTACAACAGCGTTATGGTTTCTATGGGTCTCAGCGATGAAGAAATTGCTGATGTACTCAATTACGTTATGAATTCATGGGGCAATACCCAGTTGAAAATGGTAACCGCTTCGGAAGTTGGAGAGATACAGAAATAGATGCCTGGTCGAAATAAAACAAAGATCATGTAATCTAACTAACATTATTCCTACTTTTGTACAAACCAATAATATATGCTCACAATTGGAATCGCCGGTGGTACCGGCAGCGGTAAAACCACCGTGGTTCAGCAAATAATAGAACAATTACCCGAAGGTGAGGTCTGTCTTATTTCACAGGATTCATATTATAAAGATACCAGTCACCTATCGTTTAGCGAACGGGAGTCTATAAATTTTGATCACCCTAAGGCTATTGACTTCGACCTTCTTTCCAGACATTTACAGGAATTGAAGAAAGGTATTTCATTCGAGCAGCCAGTCTATTCTTTTGTAGATCATAATCGAACTTCAGAAACAATAACCACTCACCCTAAAAAAGTAGTGATCGTGGAAGGTATCTTAATTCTCACTCACCCCGAAATAAGAGATCTATTCGATATTAAAGTATATGTGCATGCCGATAGCGATGAAAGGCTGATCCGCAGGCTTAAAAGAGATATCATAGAACGCGGGCGTGATCTGGACGAAGTCCTCACACGGTATCAGTCGACCCTGAAACCGATGCATCAGGAGTTTATTGAACCTACCAAAGAATATGCCGATATTATAGTCCCTACGAATCGATTCAATAGAGTGGCAGTGGAACTGATTCGGAATATTATCAATCAGAAATTAGGTGATTAATGGGGAAGTTTTCAGAAATAAAAAAGAAAAAATGGTTTATCATAGTGAGCAGCACTTATGTGCTCATATTGATCTTTTTTATTGTATGGATGATCTTTTTCGACACAAATTCCTATTTCATACACCGTGAATTGGATCAGGATATCAAAGGGCTGGAAGAGAATAAGGAATTTTATAAGGAAGAGATAGTAAAGGATAAGGCCTTTATAGAAAAAATGAAGGATAGTGGTGAAATGGAAAAATTTGCACGTGAAAAATACTACCTGAAAAAAGATAATGAAGATATATACATCATTGAACACGAAGATAGCCTGAAAAATAAGACAAACGATGAGTAAATTATTCGAAGAATTTGAAGGCGTTTCTGCCAAAGCGTGGAAACAAAAAATTCACTTGGACCTGAAAGGGGCCGATTATAATGACACCCTGATTTGGCAATCTCCCGAAGGCATCCATGTAAAACCCTTTTATCACCCGGATGATTTCGAGGGTCGTTTTGATGACATTCCCGGTCACCCAAAAAAATGGGAAGTAGTCCAGGACGTCTTTATCGATGATGAGAACACGGCAAATTCATTGGCAAAGGACGCCCTGAATCGCGGAGCTGAGGCGATCTTTTTCACGGCGGATAAAGTATTCGATCGCAAAAAGGTGTTTAAAGGTATTGACTTCAGTAAAGGAACTATTTATTTCGACCTGAGATTTCTGAACAAAGAATTCCATAATGAACTTATGACTTTTTTGACAGAAAAAAAGGCCTGTGTTTTCTATAATATCGACCTGATTGGCAACCTGGCCAGAACCGGAAATTGGTATACGAATTTAAAGGAAGATCATATTGTTCTCGATCAACTGGTCGAAAAGTTTCCATCTGAAGCATTGCTTAGCGTTGATGCCGCCTTGTACCAAAATGCAGGCGCCAATATTGTGCAACAACTGGCATACGCGATTGCTCACGCCAATGAATATTTAAATCATTTTCAGGATAAAAAAGATCTGTTGATCAATTTCAAAACGGCAGCAGGGAACAACTATTTCTTTGAAATTGCGAAACTAAGAGCGTTGCGAAAGTTGTATTCGGTGTTAGGCCATGAATATGAAATGAATCCGGTATGTAATATTCTGTCAACTCCGTCAAGGAGAAATAAAACTATTTACGATTACAATGTAAACATGCTGCGCAGCACTACAGAATGTATGAGTGCGATCCTGGGTGGGGCAAATGCAATTAGTAATCTAAGTTACGATACCATTTATCAAAAAAGCAATGAGTTTGGAGAGCGTATTTCACGAAATCAGTTACTTATTCTGAAGTCTGAGAGCTATTTCGATGCTGTTTCTAATCCTGCAGACGGAACCTATTATATAGAATCCTTAACAGCGCAGTTAGCTGAATCGGCGCTGAAGCTGTTTAAAGAAATTGAAGCAGGTGGTGGATTCCTGAAATTGTTGAAAGAAGGGACCATACAACGGAAGATCAAGGAAAGTGCCCGGAAAGAACAGCAATTATTCGATGATGGCGAACTGGTACTTCTTGGAACGAATAAGCACCCGAATCCTGCTGATCTTATGAAGGAGACTTTAGAGTTGTATCCTTTTGTTAAAATGAAACCGCGAAAAACCTTGATAGAGCCTGTTATAGAAAAGCGGTTAGCCGATTCGATCGAAAAAGAACGACTCGAAAATGAAAATCAGATTTAGATGGACAGAAAAAATTTGGAACACATCACTTTGGATACTATTCCGAATATAAGACGCGAGAATGAGAACGAATTGTTCAATACTGCCGAAGATATTCGTGTGCAGAAATATTACGATGCCAGGGTGCTAAGCGAAATTGAACATCTTGACTTTGTAGCTGGAATCGCTCCAAATCTTAGAGGTCCCTATTCAACGATGTATGTAAGAAGGCCCTGGACGATTCGTCAGTATGCTGGATTTTCAACTGCTGAAGACAGTAATGCCTTTTATAGAAGAAATCTTGCTGCCGGGCAAAAAGGTTTGTCGGTTGCATTCGACCTCGCTACCCATCGCGGATATGACAGCGATCACGAACGAGTGGTGGGAGATGTTGGTAAAGCAGGTGTTGCCATAGACAGCGTGGAAGACATGAAGATCTTATTCGATCAGATTCCTTTGGATAAAATGAGTGTGTCTATGACGATGAATGGGGCAGTGTTACCAATTATGGCATTCTATATCATTGCCGCCGAAGAACAAGGGGTTTCACCGGCAGCGTTGGCAGGAACTATTCAAAATGACATCCTTAAAGAATTTATGGTGCGGAACACCTATATCTATCCACCCGCACCCTCCATGAAGATCATTAGTGATATTTTTGAATACACTTCGGAAAAGATGCCGAAATTCAATTCGATCTCTATCTCCGGATATCATATGCAGGAAGCAGGTGCCACCTGCGATATAGAGTTGGCCTATACATTAGCTGATGGATTGGAATACATCAGGACAGGGATAGCAGCAGGTATGGACATCGATAGCTTCGCCCCTCGCCTTTCATTCTTCTGGGCCATAGGGATGAATCATTTTATGGAGATCGCTAAAATGAGAGCAGCCCGGATGCTCTGGGCCAAACTGGTGAAACAATTCGATCCTAAGAATCCAAAGTCACTTTCATTGCGAACACATTGCCAGACCAGTGGATGGAGTCTTACCGAACAGGATCCGTTCAATAATATAGCGCGAACGTGTATTGAGGCAGCTGCTGCCGCTTTCGGGGGAACCCAGTCACTTCATACCAATGCACTCGATGAGGCGATTGCTCTGCCTACCGATTTCTCTGCCAGAATCGCCCGAAATACACAAATCTACCTTCAGGAGGAGACCCATATCACGAAAACCGTTGATCCCTGGGCAGGCAGTTACTATGTGGAAAGCCTAACCAGGGAAATTGCCGAAAAAGCATGGTCCCTTATCCAGGAAGTGGAAGAATTAGGTGGAATGACCAAAGCAATCGAAGCTGGAATTCCGAAACTGCGTATCGAAGAGGCTGCCGCAAGGAAACAGGCGCGAATCGATAGTGGTCAGGATGTGATCGTTGGGGTGAATAAATACCGACTCGAAAAAGAAGATCCCCTTCATATACTCGATGTAGACAATCAGAAAGTGAGAACCGGACAGATCGAACGACTGGAACGAATAAGGGCCAAACGAAATACTGAGGAGGTGAATGCAGCGCTCACAAAATTAACCCAATGTGCTAAAACGGGTGAAGGAAATTTATTAGCTTTAGCTTTAGATGCAGCTCGCGCACGAGCCACCTTAGGTGAAATATCAGATGCGCTGGAAAAAGAATTCGGGCGTTATAAAGCACAAATCAGATCCTTTAGTGGTGTATACAGTAAAGAAATGAAGAAAGACCCATCTTTTGAAAAAGCCCGCGAAATGGCCGACCAATTCGCAGAGCTGGAAGGTCGACGACCCAGAATCATGATCGCTAAAATGGGCCAGGATGGCCATGACCGCGGAGCCAAAGTTGTTGCCACAGGATACGCTGATGTTGGATTCGACGTGGACATAGGACCGTTATTCCAAACTCCGGCCGAAGCCGCTAAGCAGGCGATGGAGAATGATGTACATATTTTAGGGGTTTCTTCCCTGGCTGCCGGACATAAAACCCTGGTGCCCCAGGTGATCGACGAACTCAAGAAACAGGGACGTGAGGACATCATGGTGATTGTGGGAGGGGTGATCCCTGCACAGGATTATCAGTTCTTATTCGATGCTGGAGCCGTAGCCGTCTATGGTCCCGGGACAAAGATCAGCCAGGCGGCTATTGAAATGCTTGAAATCCTAATCGATTCTGTAGCGTAAAATAAAAAAGCCGTCTTGCGACGGCTTTTTTGACAATTATAGCTGGTTAATTTTTTAAACTTGTGTTCTTAACTTCAAGCATATTTTTGAAATCTCCGGCATTAACCACTGTCCATTGAGATAAGGGTTTAAAGTATTTCTTAATCGCCTTGCTCACATCTTCCACGGTTAATTGCTTGACTTTTTCTTCGATGCCTTTCTGGAAGCTCATATCCCGTTTTAAGCATTGTGTCGTTTACAAATCTATTATGCAAGCATAATATTCTGGTGGAGATTCGTTACTTTTACATTTCTAAAAAATTCTGAATGGACTTAAAAGCAAAAATGCTTCGCGACGACGCATTAAAAGGGAAAACTATCGTTGTTACTGGCGGTGGCAGCGGATTGGGAAAATCCATGACTACCTACTTCCTTGAATTGGGTGCCAATGTGGTGATCACTTCCAGGAATATGGAAAAACTACAAACGGTTAAAACGGAACTTGAAGCACAAACCGGAGGAAACGTATTACCCGTGCAATGTGATGTTCGTCATTACGACCAGGTGGAGGCAATGGTGGAAGCCTCGATTAAAGAATTCGGATCTGTGGATGTTTTACTAAATAACGCAGCCGGGAATTTCATCTCACCTACAGAAAGACTCTCGGCCAATGCTTTTGACACCATCATAGATATCGTTCTGAAAGGAACTAAGAACTGTACGCTGGCCTTTGGAAAACGCTGGATTGCTGAAAAAGAAACCAACAAAGTTGTACTAAATATTGTAACCACATATGCCTGGACAGGTTCTGCTTATGTAGTACCCAGTGCTACGGCAAAAGCTGGGGTGCTTGCCATGACTCGCTCATTGGCAGTGGAATGGGCGAAATACGGAATGCGTTTCAATGCCATTGCTCCCGGCCCCTTCCCCACCAAAGGTGCGTGGGATAGACTTTTACCCGGTGACCTGAAAGAGAAGTTCGATCTTGCCAAAAAAGTTCCCCTTAAGCGTGTAGGGGAACACCAGGAATTGGCAAACCTGGCGGCTTACCTTGTTTCCGATTTCTCCGCTTACCTGAATGGAGAAGTAATTACTATAGATGGAGGAGAATGGTTAAAGGGCGCAGGGCAAATGAATCTTTTGGAAGAAGTTCCCGAACAAATGTGGGATATGCTGGAGGCAATGATCCGAGCTAAGAAGAATAAATAAATATCACTGCAGATAACTTGTCGCCTGCAGATGTTCATCCATCTCCCTGTCGTAAAGGTATACAAATAACACCGCCATCATATCCCGGAACTCATCGGAAGGGTTATTAGTGAGCAATTGCAATTCGTATTCATGATCCGCATAGATTTGCAAACCTTCTGAACTAGAATAAGTAGGCACATTCTTCAGTCCGATCTTCTCATCGTAATTCTCACAATTGATAGTATACACCGGCTTATCCTCGGTTAGATCATAAAGGGTGAATTCCTGAGCATCCGGGTGCAGGTGAGCTGCCATAGCATGTATTTGGGTGTCATCCTTCAGTTGTAATTGGTAGGTAACATCGAATTTATACAAATGTTCCCCTTTCGGAAGTACCCAGTGGGCCGCAAACCTCACGCCTTCAGCATTGGGAAACGAGTGATTTTTCAGGTCGAGAGGCAGGCAAAGGTTGGGATCATCGGAAGGTTCAGGATTGTCCGGATTCTCGCGATCGTAATCCAGTACAAGCACAAGAGCTTTTGGCATGAGTGGTTTTAAACGTGCATCTGCATTTTCTGTGGTGAATTCTATCTGGTGCTTTACCTTAAAAAACGCGTCCTCAATATTATGGTTCAGGGTGCGCGAAGCAATAATGAAAGCATCGTTTCCCGCCATGGGAAATCCGAAGCCTTCAGGAAATTTTAATTCATTGATACCATTGGACAACGTTCCCAGCCTCGGGTACTGACTGTTAATTCGTTTTGGAAGTTTAAGGTTCTTGTAGTGAACCCCATTAAAGAAATCGATATTCGTATGGCACAGAAAATCATTGTTGTGCTCTGAGGTTCCTTCGCGGTATACTTCAGCCTTAAATCCGGTGATCCATTTAAGGCTGTTTTTGTCAGGATTCAATTCAAGATTAAGGATTGCCTGTGGCCCATCCATGGATTGGTAGATATTGTCAACCAGCAGGTCGGGAGATTCAAGGGCTATACTATTATCATTGTACGAGATTTCCCAATCGTGGTCTATTATCCGGAAGCCGTGCAACAATCTGGTTTTGACTATCGCTTTGTGCCTGTTTGAAAGTTGTGAATACCATATTCCGGCGGAAATTACTCCCACAAGGACGAGTATTCCGAGGTATTTAAGTTTCAAGAATCGTTGCAGACGCACAGTTTCATTAGTTTATAGCTAATATACATAATTCAGTGTTGTTTCAATTTGTAAGAATTGTTCACTTTCTGTTAACAAAATTGATTTCTAATCCGCATAAATAATCGTATTTTTAGAGCTAAATCATAACAAACCTAATGGGTAAAATAATTGCTATTGCAAACCAAAAAGGGGGTGTTGGAAAAACGACAACTTCGGTCAATCTCGCAGCCTCGCTTGGTGTTTTAGAAAAGAAAGTATTATTGATAGATGCCGATCCCCAGGCCAATGCGACCTCGGGGCTGGGTATTGATGTGGAAAATGTTCAGCATGGTACATACCATTTGATTGAACATACCGTTTCTGCAAAAGATGCGATAGTTGAAACCTCATCTCCGAATTTAGACCTTATTCCTGCCCATATTGACCTGGTTGCCATTGAGATCGAGTTAGTAGATAAAGATAAGCGGGAATCCATGCTTAAGTCTGCTATTCAAGGTTTAAAGGATCACTACGATTATATTTTAATAGATTGTGCGCCATCGCTCGGGTTATTAACACTGAATGCTCTTACGGCAGCCGATTCTGTTATTATTCCCATACAGTGTGAATATTTTGCCCTTGAAGGGCTTGGAAAACTGCTGAATACAGTAAAAAGTGTGCAGAAGATCCACAATCCCGATTTAGACATTGAAGGCCTGTTACTTACTATGTACGACTCCAGATTGCGATTGTCGAATCAGGTGGTGGACGAGGTTAAAAAGCACTTTGATGAAATGGTGTTTAAAACAATCATTCAGCGGAATGTTCGTTTAAGTGAAGCGCCCAGCTTCGGAGAGAGCATAATTAGTTATGACGCAGGTAGTAAAGGTGCTAATAATTACTTAAGTTTGGCACAGGAATTAATTGAAAAATACGCGTAACGCACTATGGCGAAAGCGACTAAAAAACAAGCCCTGGGACGTGGACTATCGGCATTGCTGAAAGACCCGGCCAATGATATTAAGTCTGCAGACGATAAGAACGCCGATAAAGTAGTTGGTAACATCGTGGAACTCGACCTGGATACTATAGAAGTAAATCCTTTTCAGCCGCGAACCAGTTTTAATGAAGAATCACTTAGAGAACTGGCGTCCTCCATACGTGAACTTGGAGTGATTCAACCTATCACTGTAAGAAAACTCGGTTTTAATAAATATCAACTCGTAAGTGGGGAACGACGATATAGAGCGTCGAAGCTTATCGGCCTTAAAACCATCCCATCCTACATACGCATTGCCAATGACCAGGAATCGCTGGAAATGGCTTTGGTTGAAAACATCCAGCGACAGGACCTTGATCCTATCGAGATCGCGCTCTCATACCAGCGCTTAATTGAAGAAATACAGGTGACCCAGGAAGCTTTAAGTGAACGGGTGGGTAAAAACCGATCTACTATTGCGAACTACCTAAGGTTACTGAAATTGGATCCTATTATCCAGACCGGTATGCGGGATGGATTTATTTCAATGGGGCACGGACGTGCACTGATCAATGTAGAGGACCCCGACAAACAACTGGATATTTACGAGAAGATACTTACTAAAAAACTATCTGTTCGGGAAACCGAAGCCTTAGTGCGAGGTACAAAATCTCCTGATAGTAAGCCCAAAACTGATTCCAAATCAATTCCTTCTTATGCGATGGAGGCGAAACAAGAACTCTCCGATTTATTGAACAGTAAAGTTCAGGTAAAAGTATCCGGCTCTGGGAAAGGCCAGTTTGTGGTTCCGTTTACCAGCAAGGATGAGTTTCTTCGAATTCTGAATCAGATAAAAGGTGAGAAGTAGGCGATTATACATCCTCTTAATTTTCTTAGCAACAACTTTCTTTGCACAGGCTCAGGATTCCCTGAATGTGGCTAAAGAGGAAATTCTTGTAGTAAAAGACACTATTAGTAAGCAAAGTTACGATCCTCTGGCCCCATCCAGGGCAGCATTCTATTCGGCTGTTTTGCCCGGTTTAGGACAAGCTTATAATAAGAAATATTGGAAAATTCCCATTATTTATGCAGGTATGGCAACGGGTGTATATTTCTATATTCAAAACGACAAGGATTATGACCGGTTTCGTGATGCCTACAAACGGAGACTCGCGGGATTTACGGATGACGAATTCTACGGCAATGGTGATACACCTGTGATATCGGATGATCGCCTAATCGATGCCCAACGTTCAGCACAGAAAAACAAGGACATCAGCATCATTGTTTCGCTTGCGTTCTATCTGGTCAATATCATTGATGCAAATGTAGATGCGCATTTAAGTCAGTATAATGTTAGTGACGATCTCACTTTATCACCAAACCTATACGTAGATCCGGTCCACACACAGGCGAATTATGGCCTTTCCTTTAAATTCAACTTAAAATGAAACTTGCACTCTTAGGCTACGGAAAGATGGGTAAGACCATAGAGCGACTGGCAATTGATGCCGGACATGTAGTTATCTTTAAGGCTGATAAAGAATTTGAGGACGGTGATTTAAAAGCAGCAGATGCGGCCGTAGAATTTTCTACTCCGAATGCGGCTTTCACTAATATAAAACGGTGTATCGAGGCAGGCGTACCGGTGGTTAGCGGAACTACAGGCTGGCTGGATGAATACAGTGAAGTGCTAAAACTATGTGAAGAACGTAACGGAAGTTTCATCTATGCGTCCAATTTCAGCATTGGTGTGAATCTGTTTTTTAGTTTAAATGAATATCTTTCAAAACAAATGCAATCCCATAAGGAATACAAGGCGAGCATTGAAGAGACCCATCATACTGAGAAAAAAGACGCTCCAAGTGGAACGGCGATCAGCCTTGCTGAGAGCATCCTGAAATATTCAGATAAAGTCGGTTGGAAGCTGGACAATGCAAGGGATGACGAGCTTCGGGTACACTCCAAACGCGAAGGAGATATTAAAGGCATTCACGTAGTGACCTATGGATCTGAGATCGATCAGATTTCGATACGCCATGAGGCATTCAGCCGGGAGGGATTTGCCAAGGGGGCAATCCTGGCAGCGGAATGGCTTCAGAATAAAAAAGGAGTTTACAGTATGAAAGATGTACTCGGACTCGAATGAATTGACAACTAATTTGAAGGTATTTCTTCAGAAAAAAACATAAAATGACGATAACTGGTTGGTTACTATTATTCCTCATTATTCAGGTAATACATTTCCTGGGGACCTGGAAATTATATATCAAGGCGGGCAGAAAGGCATGGGAAGCTGCTGTTCCTATATACAATGCTGTGATATTAATGAAAATCATTAATAGACCCTGGTGGTGGACTATCCTCCTTTTCATTCCTATAGTGAATCTCATCATGTTCCCAGTAATATGGGTGGAGACCATTCGCAGTTTCGGCAGAAACAATGCCACCGATACGGCCCTGGTATTAATCACCCTAGGATTGTATATCTATTACATCAGTTATACCCAGGAGGTTAGTTATATCGACGACCGGGATCTGAAACCCAGAACAAGTACCGGAGAATGGGTAAGTTCTATTCTTTTTGCCGTGGTGGCAGCAACTATTGTTCATACGTATTTTATGCAGCCTTATACAATCCCGACATCATCTCTGGAAAAAACATTATTGGTAGGTGATTTTCTCTTTGTTAGTAAATTCCATTATGGCGCACGGGCTCCTATTACCCCTGTTGCGTTACCAATGGTGCATGATACTTTGCCCCTCGTAAAATCGAGATCATATTTCAAAGGGCCGGACTATCCCTATTTCAGATTCCCGGGCTTTGAGGATATTGAACGCAACGATATTGTGGTGTTCAGCTGGCCTGTGGACACCCTGGTCGATATCCTTCGACCCAACAAAGGGACCTATATAAAACCATTAGATAAGAAGACGAATTATGTGAAGCGATGCGTCGGTTTGCCAGGCGATTCTCTTGAAGTAAAGAATGGCTATGTATACATAAACGGGCAACAAAACAAGCTGCCGGGGCGAGCTAAATTACAATTCGCCTATAGGGTTTATTCAAAGAAGTCTCTGGTGCTTACCGACAACCAGGGTAAATTCACGAATATTCCTACTCCTTTTGTTTCTCAGCGTTATGATATCTCTGATATTTATGTCTCCGACCTAGATCGCGACAAAAACCTTATTGTGCATGTAGCACAGCTTACCAATGAAACTGCGGAAAAACTTAAAAATAATCCTGATATCGTTCAAATTACACGTGCCCTAATGGATGAAACCGTAAGTGATCCTGGGATATTTCCACATACTCCGATGTATCCCGGAAATACAGATAACTTCGGTCCTATTTACATTCCTGAAGCCGGTAAAACTGTTGCGATTACACCTCAAAGTATTCCGTATTACAGGCGAATCATTGAAGTATACGAGGGCCGTGAACTAGGAATAAGTAATAAGATAAGTCAGAAAGGAACCCAGGTAATGCTTAATGGAGAACCAATATCTGAATATACATTCAAGATGGATTACTATTGGATGATGGGTGATAACCGCAGTAATTCACAGGATGCCCGGTCCTGGGGTTATGTACCTTTTAACCATGTTGTGGGAAAACCTGTCTTTGTTTGGTTCAGCTGGAATAGTAATGGACAAGGTATTTCGAATAAGATACGATGGAACCGTTTGTTTACCACGGTTCATGGAGATGGGGAGCCTGTGTCTTATTTCAAATATTTCCTGGTCCTGCTGGCAGGATGGTTTGTGTTTGATTTCTTCAGAAAAAGAAGGAAGAAAACCGCTAAGAAATAGAACTATCAAACCGATCCTTATACATCCAACTTACTTCCCTTCCATCTCGCATATGGTGGCCATTGTGGCGGCTGGAGAAGTGGTATTTGAAGTTCAGGACAATTACCAAAAACAAACTTACCGAAACAGAGCATATATTGCTCATGCCAATGGCAGGTTGCTGCTAAATGTTCCCATAAAACACAGCAAGGGTGGAGCTCGCCAGAAAACAAAGGAAGTTATGCCCGAAGATAATTTTCCCTGGCAGGACCAACATTGGAAGTCATTGCAAACTGCCTATCGCACTTCTCCTTTCTTTGAGTTCTACGAGGACGAACTTGAACCACTTTTCACAAAAAAGGTGAATGGACTGTTGGAACACAACCTTGAAATTTTCGATGTACTACTCGAATTACTTGGACATTCAGTACAGATAAGTCAGACCAAAACTTATGAATCCCACCCCGAAATTACCGACTTACGCTATTTAGTGGAAGCAAAAAAGCAAAAAGATTATTCTTTCACTGCCTATACTCAGGTTCTGCAAACCCATCATGGTTTCCTCTCAGATCTGTCTGTATTGGACCTGTTGTTTAACGAAGGCCCTAATGCGCTGCATTATCTCGAAGAACAATCACTAGATATTTAATCAGTCAGCTTTAACCGGCCAACCTACAGTTGCGCAAACAGGTTTGTGGTCGGAAAAGGATTTTTCCAGAGTTTCAAATTTCACCACTTCGAAGGTTTTGGACATCAGGATATAATCGATACGCATAGGGTAGAAATCGAATTTGAAAGTAGTCCCAATACCATTACCTCGTTCCAGGAAACTGTCTTTCATATCAGCTTTAAGATTTCGATAGATATATGAAAAGGGTGTATTGTTAAAATCTCCGCTTAGCAAAACAGGATAAGGTGAAGTAGTTTTATGAGCGAGTATTTTTTTTACCTGGACTTGTTGTTTTTCAAAATTTATGGACATCCGCTTTCGTATGCGCTCTTTATCACCATCCTGCAGATACTCCACGTTCGGAAGTACTCCAAGGGATTGCAAATGCAAATTATAAATTCGAATAGTATCCTTCCCTTTAACCACATCGGCATAAATACTATTATTGTAAGATTGAAAGTCGAAAGCACCCTTATTTACGATAG
The DNA here is from genome assembly GCA_013043685.1 of Flavobacteriaceae bacterium. Classification (GTDB taxonomy): domain Bacteria; phylum Bacteroidota; class Bacteroidia; order Flavobacteriales; family Flavobacteriaceae; genus Pukyongia. The sequence continues at coordinate 134,213 of JABDNT010000016.1, forward strand.
GATATTTTGAAAATATGGCATGCCCCAGTTTATTTTCGTCATGGAAATGAATGAACTGGTAAGGATAATCGCTGAAATCGGCACTATTGGGAAGATAGTATTCCTGGATTGAAATAACATCCGGGTTCTTGGCATCAATCATTTCTGAAATCACTTCTGAAACTTCAACCGTATCCACATCTTTCTCATACGCATTAAAGAGGCGCACATTGTAAGACAGTAAGGTAAGGGATTCCCTGTATTCCGAAACATCTCCTTCCGAGGAAAATTCTATAAAAGGCCCGAAGTGCAGATAGGCAATAAAGAGGATTAAGCCTGTAAATATGGCCTTTTTCCATTTCCGGAGGATCCAGTAGATTAAAAATAATAGGTTAATGAAAATGAGCGGGGAAACAATCAGGCTTGCGAGTGACAGATTTGGAAAATTCTTGGGTGCCAGGTATGGAACCACAAAGGTGATCGCCAATAGAAGAACGGCCAACCTGCTGCCCCAAAGCATTATTTTATACAGTATCCCCAGTTTATATTGGTTTAGTCTTTAATCTTCCTTGCCTGCCTTGAAAAGATAATCCTTTTCTGCCTTACTAAGGCTGTCATAGCCACTTTTGCCAATCTTATCAAGAATCGCATCAACTTTTCGCTGATGTTCTGTCTTATCAATATCTTTAATCCCAGCTCCTTTTTTATCCGTTCTATGTACTTTTTTAAATGGTTTCTGTTTTCGGGATTTGAATAGATTGGCAAACCAATCCAGAATATTCTCGAACCACTTTCCAATGTCTTTCCCTTTTGCCAGTTGAACCGCATAGAAATATCCGAAGACCGCACCACCCAAATGAGCTAATAAACCACCCGGGTTATCTGAGGTTGAGATTCGGACAAGATCCGCAACTATTAAGAATACGGCAATGTGCCATAGTTTAATATTAAACATAAATATACGCAGCTGCGTATTTGGTGAATAAGTAGCAATAAATGCCATTAAGGCGGTTACCGCACCAGATGCGCCTAAGAGGAATCCTCGATCATTTTCAAATACCGGAAAGACATTATAAGAAAACACAAAAAACAAACCTCCAACAATGGCCCCCAAAAGATAGATCGTTAAAAGCCGTTTACCCGAAAAATAGTTGAGAATGATTCTCCCGAACATATAAAGCCAGATCATATTGAAAAGAATATGGAAGAATCCGAAATGAACGAAGCTATACGTAATAAAAGCCCATGGTTGTGTAATGAACTCAGAGGTATTCTCAGGAAGCGTAAGCCAGTTGGTGAGATCAGCGATCCGTATCTGCATAAAGAAAGCAACCAGCCTGAATGCCAGGAATAGCAACGAATTAATGATTATGAGCTTCATAACCATGTCGGCAGTCTTGTATTTATAGGTAAGTCCTGTCGCTGCCATAATTAATAGATTCTGGTATTATCAAAACTATTCTTTTTCCAATACCAGGCCATGATAAATCCTATCAAAGCTCCTCCAATATGGGCCCAATGTGCAATTCCCAGCGGAGACCCGGTAATTCCGAAGATAAGGTCACCCAATATAATTACCGGAACAAAATACTTCGCTTTTATGGGAATGGGTAGAAAGATCAGCATAAGTTCAATATTCGGGAACATCATGGCAAAGGCTACCAGGATACCATAGATCGCACCAGAGGCTCCCACGGCCGGCACATGATAAGCCTGGTACATTTTATACACCCCATTGGCGGGGTTACTCAGGAATTCAGTAATATCTGCCTGAGTTGCGCCTGCAGCGATCAACGTGTCAACACCCTCCTGAAAATTGTAGTAGTTAGCAATGGTATGCACCAAAGCTGCACCCAGTCCTGCAGAAAAATAAAAGAACAGGAATTTAGACCTACCCCAGCGCATCTCCAGCGGAGTTCCGAAGGCCCATAAGGCGTACATATTAAAAAGAATATGCCACAATCCACCATGCATGAACATATGCGTTAGTGGCTGCCAGAACTGAAAGTTCGGGTTCTCATAATAGAATAAAGAAAACAGTCCGTAGGCGAGATCCTGGTTTAATAATGTCCCAATAAAAAAGATCACGTTAATAATGATCAATACCTTAATAGTCTCGGAAATTCTTCCCATCTACATAAATCTTTTATCGAGTTCTGTTACATCCAACGTAATTAACACCTGGGTATTGTCGGGAGATACACTAGGTTCTTTACAGGCAAATAACCGATTTACCAAATGTTCTCTTTCCGCCTTGTTCAAAGCTGTACCCGTGCGCACCGCCATACTTTTCGCCATGCTTTTTGCCAGCAGGTCATTTAAACTGAAACTGGCATCAGGAACTTCATCTCGTATATCGGTTATAAGTTGATCCAGCACCTTACCAGCACTGCTGTCATTCAATCCAACTGGTATTCCGCTGATGCTAATTTTTTCTTCAGAAAAGGATTCAAAATGAAAACCGGTGTGTTCTAATTGTTCACGCACTTTTTGAAGAATCTCCATATCAGGCTTGCTGAGCTCTATCTCCATAGGGAAAAGTAGTTGCTGGCTAACTGCTTCTTTCACTGTCATATTCCGCAACAATTCCTCGTATAATATTCGTTGATGAGCCAGGTGCTGATGAATTACCATCAAACCACTTTTAATCGGACTAATGATGTATTTCTGTTGTAGCTGAAATGTGAGTTGCCCGGAATCGGTTTCGTTTGTATCGAATAAGCGACCGGTAACTTCCTCACTTTCAAATTCGATTTGCGTCACATCGGTTTCATCCGTTGAACCGGATAATTCACCTTTAAGTCCTACATATAAAGACTCCCAATTAGTTGATTTATCCTTGTATTTTGTAAATCCACCACCGCTTTTCGCACCTCCTTCTTTAAAGGGATTAAAATCTCTATCCACTTCTATGGTAGGTAATACTGGAGATTTCTTGCTGTATTCATAAGGTGTATCGAAACTGCTGTCCTTGTTGAAGTCGAGAACGGGAGCCACACTAAACTGACCCAATCCGTGCTTGATCGTTGAGCGCAACATGGCGTAAATAGAATGTTCATCGTCGAACTTTATCTCTGTCTTAGTAGGATGAATGTTAATATCTATAGTGGTAGGTTTAACTTCCAGGAACAGGAAATACCCAGGATGCATTCGATCGCGGATCAATCCTTCAAAAGCCGAAGACACTGCATGATGCAAATAAGGGCTTTTTATAAATCTGTCGTTCACAAAGAAGAATTGCTCGCCCCTGCTCTTTCTGGCAAACTCAGGCTTCAATACAAAACCATTTACTTTAACGATCTCTGTTTCTTCCGTAACCGGAACCAGCTTCTGATTTGTTTTACTCCCAAAAATATTCACTATCCGTTGGCGAATATTGCTTGGTGGTAAATTAAAGACGTCACTGCCATTATGCACCATTGAGAATGCAACCTGAGGATGCGCCAATGCCACCCGATGAAACTCATCGATGATATGGCGGGTTTCCACAGGATTACTTTTTAGGAAATTTCTTCTCGCAGGGATATTGTAAAAAAGATTCTTAACGGCTATGGTAGTTCCCTGAGGGACGACCTCTGCCTCCTGTGAGACAACAGTGCTTCCTTCAATACATATCTTAGTGCCTATTTCGGCTTCTTCCGTTTTCGTTTTGAGCTCCACGTGGGCGATTGCAGCAATAGATGCCAAAGCTTCTCCGCGAAAGCCTTTGGTGTGCAGGTTGAATAGATCTTCCGCTGTTTTAATCTTAGAAGTGGCATGACGCTCGAAACTCAAACGCGCATCTGTAGTGCTCATCCCAACACCATTATCCGTGACCTGCACCAGTGTTTTTCCCGCATCTTTCACCACCACACTGATCTTTGTAGCCCCTGCATCGATAGCATTCTCAAGCAACTCTTTCACGACAGATGCGGGACGTTGTACGACTTCCCCTGCTGCGATCTGATTAGCAACATGATCCGGTAAGAGCTGAATGATATCTGGCATGGAATGTTATTGTGTAAAAATTGACAGGTCGAAATCAATAATCCATAGGAATATCAAAATTAGCACTGCCATTATGATCAAGACTGTACGGTTGAATTCCACATTACCCCGGTTGCGCATGTTTTTTCGGGCGTCCCGCCAATGAGCTCCGAAGTCGTTCTTATTATAAGTATCGACGAATTTATCGAACTTGGTTCCCATCTCGTAAGGAGTGGTTTCCTCATCCTTTCCTTTGTAATACCGTGGCGTATAATTGTAACGATTATTAGGCTTAATGCGCTTTAAAAAACTAATTTTCATAGATACGGAATTAGATCAAAGGTACTTAAAAACCTACATTTTTTTACCTTTTTCACCGGGCTTATTATCAACAATTACCGTACCGAAAAATGTGTTTCAGGTTTCCGGTTATTAGCGGGAATTCGAAGACTAAAATCTGGCGTCCTTGCGAAGTTGTGCCATTTTAATAGCGGCGATCGCCGCCTCAGTGCCTTTATTTCCATGCTTTCCCCCACTGCGGTCAATGGCTTGTTGCATATTATTATCGGTAAGCACACAAAATATCACGGGGATCTCACCTTGAACATTCAACTCCCGGATTCCCTGGGATACTGCTTCGCATACATAGTCGAAGTGTTTTGTCTCACCCTGGATCACCGAACCAATTGCGATCACAGCGTCAAGCATATCGTAGCTTTGGGTGATCTTTTTACAACCATATATTAATTCGAAACTTCCTGGGACGTTCCAGCGGACAATATTTTCTTTAATGCCACCACAATCGAGTATCGCATCGAAGGCACCCTGAAACATGCCATTAGTGATCTCTGCATTCCATTCAGAAACAACGATCCCAAACCGAAAGTCCTTCGCGTTTGGGATCGCTGTTTTATCGTAAGCCGATAAATTGTTATTTTCTGTTGCCATGGCTATTGCATTGCTTCGGCTTTACCAACGTAGATAATTGCTTTGGCAGCCTCCGGTGCTTCCGGATAATTTTCTTCAATCGCCTTAAAATGAGCCAAGGCCACATCGGCTTGTCCAAGATTGAGTGCGGTAATACCTGCTTTCAATAAAAATCTTGGAGACGTAACAGAGTTTTCACGCATATTGGCGGCTTCTTCATAATACTTTAATGCTTCATCATTTTGCCCCAATTGCACGAACGCATCACCAATCGCACCTTTGGCTAAAGGTCCGGTCATTTCGTCACTTCCTTTGTAATCATCAAGGAAGTTAATGGCCTGCTGATAATCCTTCAGGTTCAGATATGCCATTCCGGCATAATATCTGGCGCGGTTTCCGGCACTTGTTCCACCATAATTATCGATAATATCAAGGAAACCATACTTTCCTTCACCACCATTTAACGAAAGGTTGTAAAGGGAATCACGAGCAGGGGCCGATTGTGCCAGTTCATAATATTCCTGTGCCTTGAACATCTCATTCGTAGCTTCTATCTCTTTTGGCTCCTGAATAAATTGCTGATATGCAATATATCCCAAAACAGCTATGGCAATAGCTCCCACAACTCCCAAAATGTATTTCTGATTCTTCTCAACCCATGCCTCGGTTTTAGAAGCTCCTTCATCCAGCGACTTGAATACTTCCGCCGTTGTGCTTCCATCCTCAAGCTGTGCCTGCTTCTCAGCCTTATTTTTTGGTTTGTACCCTCTTTTCTTGTACGTTGCCATAATATCTTTTAATTGAGGGGCAAAAATATAATTTTTATTAGAATTTAAAAGTGAAAAAAGTGCTTATTTTTCAATAATTTGCAGCTTGTTTTTCTGAATTCTCCGGTTAATATCCAGGATTCTGATTTATTCGCAACTCGCTCGCATATATGATCTTACAATCTCTTAAGCTGATTAATTACAAAAATTTCGAATCGGAATCTTTCGACTTCGACCCCAGGATCAACTGTTTTGTAGGGAATAATGGTATCGGAAAAACCAATGTACTCGATGCGATCTATCATCTTTCCTTCGGAAAAAGTTACTTCAATCCCATTACGAGTCAGAATATAAAACACGGAGAAGATTTCTTCGTCTTAGAAGGGCTATACTCCAAAGATGATAAGGACGAAAAGATAGTAATAAGTGCTAAAAAGGGTCAGAAAAAGATCATAAAACGCAACGGAAAAGCCTACGAACGTTTTAGCGAGCATATAGGTTTTCTGCCCGTGGTTATAATCTCACCTGCCGATCGTGATCTTATCATCGAAGGCAGTGAAACCCGCAGAAAATTTATAGATGGGGTGATCTCACAGGGTGATGTGCAGTATCTAAGGGACCTTATAAGTTATAATAAAGTATTGTCCCAGCGTAATTCGTTGCTGAAATATTTTGCAGCCAATAAAACCCACAACCAGGATACCCTGGATATTTACAATGAACAACTTGATAATTACGGCACGGAGATCTACAAAAAAAGACTGGAATTCCTTGAAGAGTTTACACCTATTTTCCTAAAGAGATATCAGTCTATAAGTGGTAGAATGGAAACGGTGGACCTTATGTATAAAAGCCAGTTAGCGGAAGCAGATCTAAAGTCCTTACTGGAAGATAATATCAATAAGGATAAATTCACTCAGTATACCAATTACGGCATCCATAAAGATGATCTGTTGTTCCAGATTGAGGGACATCCGGTTAAAAAATTCGGTTCCCAGGGACAGCAAAAAAGCTACCTGATCGCTTTGAAACTAGCACAATTCGATTTTGTAAAAGCGCACAGCGGGCAGTTACCTATTCTATTGCTGGATGATATTTTCGATAAATTGGACGAACAACGTGTGGGCCAGATCATCAGGTTGGTGGATGAAGAGAATTTCGGACAATTATTTATTAGCGACACCCACCCCGAACGTACGGAAGAAGTTGTGAAAGAGGTGCATCAGAGTTATAAGATGTTTCGGTTGTGAGGAGACGGAAGGCGGGAGTCAGGAGTTAAGAAACAGGCACGTTCCAAAGAATAACCAAATCAACGAATCAATATATAAAATTTCTTATCGTAATTTAACCATATGAAACAGCTACTTCATGTATTGACCATTTGTTTGATCGTCTCCTGCTCGAATCAGGATCCCAACGATCAAAAGACCCGGCTTGGCGGATACTGGGTGATCGAGAAGGTAGAAATGCCTGGTGGTTCAGAGAAATTATTTCAGTTAAGCACCACTATAGACTTTATTGAAGTGACCGGTGATTCCGGTGTGCGTAAAAAGGTTCAGCCAAAGGTAGATGGTAGTTTCCTGGCTAACGATTCAGCCGAAAAATTTGATCTGATGATAGAGAACGACAGCCTCCATATGTATTACAAAACTCCATACGATAGTTGGAAAGAGACCGTTCTGCGAGCCAGGGACAGTGTATTAGTTGTTCTGAATCAGGACGGAAAAATATATACCTATACTAAGTTCGGCGGATTGTCTGTTCCTGAAGAATAATCACATACAATCCCTGGTTAACGAAATCAGAAAAGACCTGAAATCAAACGCCGATGAAAAGGTTCGCAAGAAGAGTCAGCATTTCTTTAAAGAAAAAATAAAATGCCGAAGGAAATGAAATGCAAAGCGATGGAGATATAGCTGTCAGTTCGAATGTTTTATCTACATTCTACTTATCTTTAAATAAACTAAGGTCCATAGCTCAACTCTTTAACCACATGAACTACAAAAAATCGCAAACCGGCTGGATAGTTATTGGAATTATGGTCCCGATCCTGGTTTTACTTTATCTTTCTTATGTTCATCAATGGGGGGATAATCCATTGCCGCTGCTCCCATTTGCGATTATTGCAATCGTTCTTATAATTGCCGCTGCCCTATTTTACCAACTTACCGTAGAAGTTGACAGAACTACTGTAAAAGTGATCTATGGCATTGGTCTGATCAGGATAAAATTTAAAATTGATGAACTGCTTAGCACACATGTAATAAGAACTCCGTGGTATTACGGATACGGGATCAGGATAACACCTAAAGGGATGCTTTATAATATCCAGGGATCGAAGGCAGTGGAAATAAAATTCATCAGCAAAGGAAAGCACAAATCGGTTATGATAGGCAGCCCGGAACCAGAAAAATTACAGCGGGCTATTGATCATAACTTTAGAAAACGAGCATGGACATAGCCAGACCTTCTCTCAATTACCCATCGTTAAATAAAACTTTTCACCTACCTTTATGGCATGCCCAAACGTCACGGTGAAAATACATCCTTAGGCGACGTCCTAAAAGAATTTATCGAGGCCAACCGACTGCAAAGTGGCCTGGACAAGATATCCGTAAAGGACGCATGGCACTCTGTTATGGGAGAGGCCATTTCAAAATATACCACTTCGGTTAAACTCGAAAGGGATACCCTCTACGTAGGTTTGAGTTCTTCGGTACTTCGTGAAGAACTGAGTTATGGAAAAGAGAAGATCGTAAAGCTTCTTAATGACGCGATGGAGAAAGATCTTATCAAGAAGATCGTACTTCGTTAATATGTAAGAGTTCAATTCTTTTACATGCCTAAAAGAAATGAACAAACAACAAAGATTATAGAAATTAAAAACGCCTCTCGCGGGAAAGGCGTTTATAGTTTTATGTGTGACCTCACGACTGCGCTCGAGGTGACTTCTGCTAGTTAAAATGTATCTCTTCCAGCGAAATGGAAAGCTCCTTCAATGGCAGCATTCTCATCACTGTCACTACCGTGAACAGCATTTTCGCCAATGGAGGCAGCATATAACTTACGAATAGTTCCTTCGGCTGCTTCTTCAGGGTTAGTAGCACCAATGAGCGTACGGAAATCCTCCACCGCATTGTCTTTCTCAAGGATGGCAGCGACAATGGGTCCGCGGGTCATGTATTCAACAAGTTCCCCGAAAAAAGGACGCTCTTTATGGATAGCATAAAATTCCTTGGCATCATCTACGGTCATCTGCGTTAATTTCATCGCAACAATCTTAAATCCGGCCGCGTTAATTTTTTCAAGTATCGCCCCTATGTGTCCTTTTTCAACACTATCAGGCTTTAGCATAGTAAACGTTCTGTCTGTTCTCATATTCTTTTAAATTTCGGTGCAAACCTACGTTTTTTGAAAACAGAATACAAACGATTAACGTTCATTTAATACTGCTGTGTGAAGCGCTCGAATATAAAGTTATTCCTGCCTCTAATTTCGAAGGTAACAGTCCTGTTTTCAAAATTGAAAAACAAAACCCCGAAGTTCAGTCGCTTTATGATATTGCTTACCCGGTATTCGTTCCCTTCAGTACTGAAATGAGGCCATGTATGTGTAAGGCCGCTGGATGTAAAATCGATGAGCGGGTATCCTAAACCGGACTCGTCATCTACAGAGATCTCGGCCATATGCCGGTCACCGCTCAAGAGTACAATATTCCTGGCTTTTGCGCCTTTTAAAAGTTCCCTCATTTTTTCCACTTCCGAAGGGAAATTGTACCATTTCTCCCATCCGTGCTCCTTACTTAAAAACTGAATGCTGGTCACGATCAAAGTGAAATCGGCTGAATCATCCTTTAATTCTTCCTCCAGCCATTTCCACTGGGCATCCCCGAGCATCGTACCCTGGTGATCCATTCCCCAGGAGTCATATCGACGCCCAAGATCATCACTTTTCTTTAGCGGACTTCGAAAATAGCGGGTATCGAGGGAAATCATTTTAATACTGCCACCGTTCGCATTAAAGGTTTCAGAAAAATACACTCCTTCCCTGCTTCTCCTGGGATCATCGTTAGACACACCAAGGAAGTCAAGCAGTATTTCTTTTGCCTCGTCTTTCTTCTCCCACTCCACCCCGGCATCATTCTTTCCGTAGTCGTGATCGTCCCACGTACCGGTTATCGCTGTTTGTTCTTTCAATTTCGCGTATAATGGATTTGCACTTACTTTATCGTAATCAGCCTTCATCTTCTCCATATCATCTGTATCGGCATATACATTATCTCCTCCCCAGATAAAAACATCGGGATTCGTATCGAGTATAGGTTGCCAAAGTGGTTGCGGACGGTCCTGGTGATTGCAACTTGCAAAAACCAGAGTAAAATTACCGGCATTGTCTTCTGTAAAGATATTTTCCGGGGTATTCGCCTGTTTCACTTCGGAAGGATTTCCACAGGAAAAAAGGGCAAGTATGGCTAAAAAAAGTACGGGTAGTCTCATGGGAAAGTGATGAAAGTTAAGTTCAAATTTAAGGAATTTGCCTATGACTTTCGTATTAAGAAATTGTATCTTAGCTGCCTATGAATGAGGCCACCACAGCCAAAGTAAAAGAGCTACTCGCCACACCAAAAAAGATCGTCGTCGTTGGGCATAAAAATCCTGACGGAGATGCTGTTGGTTCCTGTCTTGCATTGGCTCATGTCCTCAACTCCCTGGAACATGAAGCCACAGTGGTCATGCCCAACGATTTTCCGGATTTCTTGAAATGGCTACCGGATTGCGACAGTATCCTGATTCACGACAAGGCGGTTGAGAAGAGTAAAAAACTCATTTCGGATGCTGACCTCATCTTCACCCTTGATTTCAACGCCCTGGACAGAACCGGAGAAATGGAGATACCTTTAAAGGAAACAACTGCAAAATATGTTCTGATAGACCATCACCAGCAGCCTGATGACTATGCAGCAGCCGTTTACAGTGATACTGCAATGAGTTCGACCTGTGAGATGGTATATCATTTTCTGGATGCAATAGGTGCCCTTCATTTAATTACTTCGGAAGTAGCCACACAATTATACACCGGCATTATGACAGACACCGGGTCTTTCCGGTTTCCCGCCACCTCCGCAACGACCCACAGGGTGATTGCTCACTTAATTGAATGTGGCGTGAAGAATACAGAGATCCATCAGAATATATATGATACCAATACGCCCGACCGGATCGCTTTACTTGGTGTTGCACTTCAAAATATGAAGATTTTGCCCGAATACCGGACGGCTTATATCACAATCTCTCAGAAGGAACTTGATGATCACCGTTTCAAGAAGGGCGATACCGAAGGATTTGTAAATTATGCACTATCGGTCACGGGAGTGGTATTTGCCGTTATTTTTATAGAAAACCGGCAGGAACAGATCGTAAAGATCTCGTTCCGAAGCAAAGGATCGTTCTCGGTGAACGAATTTGCAAGGAAATATTATAGTGGTGGGGGTCATACCAATGCTGCAGGAGGAAAGAGCACTAAGTCTCTACGTGCGACCGTTACTGAATTTATTAGTATATTGCCCTCCCATAAAAATGAACTTACCGATGAATCCTAGATCTATTTTGCTGTTTTTTCTTGGCTGTATCCTTCTAGCGTCCTGTAAAACACCGGAGGCAAGGAAACCTGTTCAGCAAAGTTCGGGCAGCTTTATAAAGGAGTCGGCAAAACGCAACAAAGTTATTTACAAGAAGGAGGAAGAACGCATTGCCACGATAATGGCTGCCAATCCTGAAAATAACTATCTCTCTTCAGATAGAGGGTTCTGGTATTATTATAATGTGAAGGACAGCCTGAATATCCCTACGCCTGAGTACGGAGACATAGTGACGTTTACGTACAATGTGAAATCCCTTGATGGAATCTCCATACTTTCCGAATCTGAAACCGGGTTGCAAACCTATAAGATAGATCAATCTAATCAGGATCTTATCTCGGGGCTAAGAGATGGTGTGAAACTAATGAAAGTAGGAGAACAGGTAACATTCTTTTTCCCTTCGTATAAAGCTTATGGGTATTATGGGCTGGAAGATAAGCTGGGAACCAATGTTCCTATACAGAGTACAGTAACCCTGAAATCAATTCAACAATCACAATAAATTATATTACACATGAAAAAATTATCCCTGTTATTGATCCTTTTAGTGACGTTGGTCGTTACCACTGCTTGTGAGGATAAATATCCGGATCTACCGGAAGGTGTTTATGCAGAATTCATTACAAATAAAGGAACGTTTGTCGCTAAATTATTCAACGATCAAACACCGTTAACCACGGCTAACTTTGTAACCCTTGCGGAAGGGAATAACGAAATGGTAGACTCCATCTATCTTGGTAAACCATATTATAATGGGCTCATATTCCACCGGGTAATTAAAGATTTCATGATACAGGGTGGCGATCCCAACGGAGATGGTTCTGGTAATCCAGGTTATCGTTTCCCCGATGAATTTGTGGACAGCCTGAAGCACGACCGTAAAGGACTACTTTCTATGGCAAATTCAGGTCCTGAGACCAATGGTAGTCAGTTCTTCGTAACCCTCAAGGAAACACCCTGGTTGGACGGAAAGCATACTGTTTTCGGCGAAGTGGTTATGGGTCAGGAAGTGGTAGATTCTATAGGAAATACACCTACAACCAAACCAGGAGACAAGCCAGTGGATGACGTGGTCATGGAAGAAGTGAATATCATTAAAAAAGGAGATATTAATGTTGTAGCTTTTGCGGAGGAACTGAAGAAAATTGAAGCAGAACGGGAAGCCAGGAAGCAGGAGTTGGAGCGTTTAGCTATCGATAAAGCTGTGTCGTTCGTAAATATGAAGCAGGAAGCCGAGACCTTGGAGTCCGGACTACAGATATCATATCAAACCAGAGGAGAGGGCCCCAAACCCAAAGAAGGAGAAGATCTTCTCATCAACTACTCCGGTTATTTCACTAACGGACAGTTATTCAATACCAGCTACCTGGAAGTTGCCGAATTGTATGATACGGTAGACCAGAACAGAAAAGCGCAAGGTCGCTACACTCCTATCCTTACCAATACTAACGATACCAGGTTGATCCAGGGATTCAGAGAAGCACTTCAGAATATGAGTATTGGTGATAAAGTAACCGTTTTCATTCCCGCCCATTTAGGATACGGGGAAGCTGGAAATCGTCCTTACATTCCGCCAAATACAGACCTTGTCTTCGAATTGGAGATGTTGGAAAAAACGGATGAATAATAAGAAATATTTGAATAAAAAAAAGCCCGAACGAATCGGGCTTTTTTTATGCTGTTTTCTCAGGAACATGTTTGAGAATCTCCTGGACAAACGCCCAGAATTTCTGCATAGAGGATATGCTTGCACGTTCATCGGGTGAATGCGCCCCTTTAATGGTTGGCCCAAAGGAGATCATGTCCATACCAGGATAATTCTGACCCAAAATTCCACATTCCAATCCTGCATGGCAGGCAGCTACATTTGCTTTGTGCCCGTTCATCCTCTCGTACAGTTTATCCATCACTTTTAAGATTGGACTGTCCATATTGGGAGCCCAGCCAGGATACGAACCCGTGAAGCTTACTTCATATCCCGCAAGTTCAAATACAGACCGCAGTGAATGTGCAAGGTCTTCTTTGGAAGATTCTACCGAAGAGCGAGTTAAGTTTTCAACTTTAATATTACCATCTTTAACAGTTACTTTCGCGATGTTATTCGACGTTTCCACGAGGTCAGCAATCGCTGGACTCATTCGGAATACACCATTGTGAGCAGCATGTAAAGCATTAAGGAGTTTATTCTTCCCTTCGGTAGTCATTATTAAGGCAGGAACGGCGGTTTCAACAGCAGCGATCGAAAGTTCCGGTTCGAGTAACGTATACTCATTGATGATTGCTTTTTTCATCGCATCGAATTCGGTTAAGAATTCTGTCTCCTTTTCCGCAGGTATCACCACAGTCGCAATGCTCTCACGAGGTATAGCATTGCGGAGGCTTCCTCCGTTGATCTCGGAGATTTCCATCAAATCTCGTGTTGCATACAACATTCGATTCATCATCTTATTAGCATTTCCTAATCCTTTGATGATGTCCATACCGCTGTGACCACCTTGCAATCCTTTTACTTTAACGGTGAATGCTTTGACATTTCCAGAGACATTCACCGTGTTATATGTACCTGTAGCCGTGACATCTACACCTCCGGCGCATCCTACGCCAATTTCATCATCTTCTTCGGTATCGAGGTTCAATAATATTTCGCCTTTAAGCACACCTCCTTTTAGCTCCATAGCACCAGTCATTCCCGTTTCCTCATCTATAGTAAATAAGGCTTCAAGATCTGGGTGTGGAATGGAATCACTTTGCAAAATAGTCATGATAGTGGCTACCCCAAGACCGTTATCTGCTCCGAGTGTCGTTCCTTTAGCCCGCACCCAATCACCATCTATCATCATGTCAATTCCCTGTGTATCAAAATCAAATTCGGTATCGTTATTCTTCTGATGTACCATATCGAGATGTGACTGCATAACTATGGCTTTCTTCCCTTCCATACCATTTGTGGCCGGTTTGCGAATGATCACATTCCCAATATGATCTACCTCAGTTTCAAGCCCTAGATCTTCTCCAAATTTCTTCATGAACGCAATAACACGTTCTTCTTTTTTTGACGCACGTGGTACGGCGTTAAGATCGGCAAAATTGTTCCAGACTTGTTGAGGTTCGAGGTTCCGTATAGCTTCATTCATAAGTAGAAATATTTGATTACAAAATTACGCTTTTCGTAAAGGGGTAAAAAATAAATAGATAGAAGAATTCTTCGTAAGTTTGAAATATGCAGAGAAAAAGAACGCGCCTCATCATTGCCTTGCTTCTTCCCATCCAGGTTTTGGCCCTTCAGATTCTAAAAAATTATCCGCAATTCGTTGAAACCTATTACAGTCAGGGTTTCTATCCGTTGATCTCCAAAATATCCCGATATATCTTCGGATGGATCCCTTTTTCAATGGGTGATCTTTTCTACCTGTTGATTTCAATTCTGGCTATAAGGTGGTTGTTCAAGAATATCAGACGTGTTCGATATGAAGCTGTTCGTTTCTTTATCGACATTGTTGCAACGCTATCCATTGTGTATTTTATGTTCCACATATTATGGGGACTGAATTATTACAGGCAACCACTGCACAAGACTCTCGAACTGGACTACGAGTACACTACCGAACAGCTTATAGAAACAACCAAAAGGCTCATTGCAAAATCGAATGACCTGCATCGTAGTCTCGGCTATCCTGACAGCGTGAAGATAGATCTGCCTTACACCCAGCGGGAGATCTTTAAAAAATCCCTGGACGGATACAAGACTCTTTCGAAAGAATACCCCGACCTGACGTACAATCCCAAAAGCCTGAAAAAAAGTGGTTGGAGCCTGGGCCTAACCTATATGGGCTATAGCGGATACTACAATCCTTTTTCCGGAGAGGCACAAGTAAATAATTTAATTAAGACCTATAAATTCCCTGTGGTAAGTTGCCACGAAGAAGCGCATCAAATTGGTTTCGCTGCAGAAAATGAGGCGAATTTCATTGCCACCCTTGCAACCATTAATAATAGTGATCCATATATCCAATACAGCGGCTATATATTTGCGTTGCGGTATTGTGTAAATGAACTAGCCCGCCGTGATATCGATAAATACAAGGAACTCATTGAAACCATCAATCCAGGGATTCTTGCCAGCTATAAAGAGATGCGTGATTTCTGGCAGAAGTATAAAAATCCATTTGAAGACTTCTCCAAGGGGTTTTGGGATCAATTCCTGAAAGCCAATAATCAATCCAAAGGGATCATGAGCTATAGCTATATGGTGGCTCTGGTAGTAAACTACTTCGAGGATAAACCTTTCTGATCCTTTCAAGCTGTTAAAGGAAGGTTAAGAGTTCTGTACTTCCTCTGACCCTTGCTTATCTTTAGCTTCTTTTTAAAATCAACCAAATGAAAAAACTCTCTTTACTAATATTAGTGTTTTTTGTTATGTCCATCGTTCAAGGTCAGGAGTATTTTCCGAAGAACGACGGTGTAAAAGAAAACAATACCAATTACACGGCATTCACAAATGCGACGCTGTATATTACACCCACTCAAGTTGTGAAAAACGGTACCCTGCTCATTCGCAATGGCAAGGTAGTCGCTTCCGGTAAATCCGTTACCATACCTAAAAATTCTGTGATCCATGATCTTGAAGGAAAACATATCTATCCTTCTTTCATAGATCCATATACCGGTTTTGGAGTGGAAAAACCAAAGCGGAAACCAGGTCAGGGCAGGTCACCACAATACGATGCCTCCAGAAAGGGCTTCTACTGGAATGACCATATCATGCCAGAGAACAAGGCCATTTCTAAATTCAAATACGATGAGAAAAAAGCTTCCGAATTCAGGAAAGCTGGTTTTGGAGTTTTGAATACGCATATTATGGACGGGATTGCCCGAGGAACCGGAGTACTGGTAGCCTTAAATGATGAAGACGACGCAGCTACAAGGATTCTGGATAATGCTTCGGCCCAGTTCTTTTCTTTCGATAAAAGTGTTACCAGCAGACAGTCTTACCCTTCTTCCCTAATGGGTTCACTTGCCTTGTTAAGACAATTGCACTGGGACCTCGATTGGTATGCGAATGGTAATACCGAAACCAGGGATCGCTCTCTCGATGCGCTAATTACTAATAAGAGCTTACCATCCATTATTGAAGCGGGTGACAAAACAAATAATCTTCGGGCCGATAAGATAAGTGATCAATTCAATTTGAATTACATCATAGTTGGAGGTGGTGATGAGTACGAACTTATCGACGAGATAAAGGCTACCAACGCCAGATACATCATACCTGTGAACTTTCCTGATGCTTACGATGTGAGCGATCCATACGCAACCAAATACATTTCCCTGGAAGACATGCGGAACTGGAACCAGGCACCCGGTAACCCAAAAGCACTTATTGATAACGGGATATCATTTGCCTTAACTACGTTCGACCTAAAATCGCCGTCAGCATTTAAAGGTAAATTGATAAAGGCCTTAAATTATGGTTTTGATAGTACCAGAGCTTTGGAAGCTCTTACTACGATACCCGCGCAATATCTTGGAAAAAGTAATGAGATAGGCAGTTTGCAAACAGGGAGATACGCTAATTTCCTGATCACTTCAGGAGATGTTTTCAATAAGGAAACAACGCTATATGAGAACTGGGTTCAAGGTAGAAAACATGTCATCAATGACATGAGTCAAAAAGACATTCGCGGAAAATATACTTTGAACGCCGGAGGAAAGACATACGATCTGGCCATTTCAGGAGAAATGTCGAAACCAAAAGCAGAAGTGAAAATAGGCGAAACAGAATTTCCCGCTAAACTTGAATACAAAGACAACTGGGTAATGCTTTCCTTCACCAATAAAGACAAAACCGAATCGTACAGGTCTACAGCTATTGTCCCTTCGGATGGAAAGAACTTCTCAGGAAAATTCGTGCTACCCACCGGTGTGGAAACCAGTTTCACTGCAGTTCATACCGGAGATACGGAAGTTTCGGAAAATAAAGGTAAAAAAGACAAAGACACTAAACCGGAAGTTGTCCCGGTCACTTTTCCGAATGTAGGTTATGGTTCTCTGAACAAACCACAATCCCAAAATACATTGTTTAGAAATGCAACAGTTTGGACCGGTGAATCAACAGGAGTTCTAAGCAATACGGACGTACTGGTTAGAAATGGAAAAATTAGTAAAATTGGGAAGAACCTCAGCGCTTCAGGAGCCACAGTGGTGGATGCCACCGGGAAGCACCTCACTGCCGGGGTAATTGATGAGCATTCCCATATTGCTGCGTTATCCATTAATGAATCGGGACACAATTCTTCCGCTGAAGTGAAAATAGAAGATGTGGTCGATCCGGAAGATGTAAGTATCTACCGAAATCTTGCCGGGGGAGTAACTTCTATCCAGATTCTGCATGGATCTGCGAATCCAATCGGTGGCCGCTCGGCTATCTTAAAACTGAAATGGGGAGAGAATGCAGAGAATCTTATTTATGATAATAGTCCGAAATTCATCAAATTCGCATTAGGTGAAAACGTGAAGCAGTCTAACTGGCAAAGTTTCAGCCGTTTTCCTCAAACTCGTATGGGTGTAGAACAATTATATGTGAACTATTTCAATCGTGCGAAAGAATACGAGGCAAAAAAGAAAAGCGGACAACCATATCGCTACGATGAAGAAATGGAGGTCCTTGTCGAGATCCTGAATGGAGAAAGGTTCATAAGTTGTCATTCGTATGTGCAAAGTGAGATCAATATGTTGATGAAAGTTGCTGAAAAGTTCGGTTTCCGAGTCAACACTTTTACCCACATTCTGGAAGGATATAAAGTAGCCGATAAAATGGCAGCTCATGGCGTGGGTGGTTCTACTTTTAGCGACTGGTGGGCGTACAAATTCGAGGTAAATGATGCGATCCCTTATAATGCAGCGATTATGGCTAGCCAGGGTGTAACTGTGGCTATAAATAGTGACGACAGTGAGATGTCACGAAGGCTGAACCAGGAAGCAGCGAAAGGAGTAAAGTACGGAGGAATGACCGAAGAGGAAGCCTGGAAAATGGTAACTATTAATCCGGCTAAATTACTTCATATCGATGATCGCACAGGTAGTATTAAGGAAGGCAAAGACGCTGACCTGGTACTTTGGAGTGATCACCCGTTGTCGGTGTATGCGAAAGCGGAAAAGACTATGATCGATGGCGCTGTTTATTTTGATCTTGAACAGGATAAAGCGAAACGACAAGCTATTAAGGCAGAACGTTCCAAGCTTATCAATATGATGATCTCTGAAAAGAACGGTGGAGGAAAAACAAGGCCTCCTGCTGGTAAGGATAAGATCCGATTTGAATGTGAAACCATAAACTAATCCAACAATGAAAGCAATTAAACAAATACTTATAGCAATAATCACCTGTGTTGGATTACAATCATTCGCACAGCAAATGCCGGCCCCTGCTCAATCCGCAGCCATAACCATTACTGGGGCCACAGCCCATATAGGCAACGGATCCGTAATTGAAAACAGTATTATCGTCTTCGAGAACGGAGTGATTACTGCGGTTGGAAATTCAGGTACGCCCACAAAAGGGCGAATTATCGACGCTAGTGGGAAACATGTATACCCAGGATTTATCGCGCCGGCAAAGTCCCTCGGACTGGTAGAAGTGAACGCAGTTAGAGCTAGTAATGATCAGGATGAGATCGGAGATTTCATTCCAAACATCCGATCCCTAATCGCATATAATGCGGAAAGCAAAGTGGTAGAAAGCATGCGGCCGAATGGCATACTGGTTGGGCAGGTCACTCCACAAGGCGGTCGAATTTCAGGAACTTCTTCTATCGTACAATTCGATGCCTGGAACTGGGAAGATGCCGCCGTGAAAGTGGATGATGGCATTCATATGAACTGGCCCAATAGTTTTAGCCGTGGGCGCTGGTGGTTAGGAGAACCCCGTGGGTGGAAACCTAACAAAGACTACAGTAAGCGATTGGATGAAATAAAAAACTACATGGCGAATTCCAGGGCTTATGGTATGAGTGAAGATCAGCCCATGAATGAAGGATTTGCAGCTATGCAAGGACTGTACGACGGAAGCAAGAAGCTCTATATTTACGTTCAGGGTGAGAAAGAGATAATCGATGCAGTTACCCTTTGCAAAGATTCGGGTATAAAGGATCCGGTGATCGTTGGTGGTAATGAAGCACATAAGATCATTCCTTTTCTAAAGCAGCATAATATACCGGTGCTTGTTCGGCAAACTCATTCACGTCCATCCAGAGATGATGATGATTATGACCTTCCATACCGATTGCCAAAATTGTTAGTTGACGGAGGATTGCTGGTCGGACTACAGAATGCAAACATGTCGAATTTTCAAACCAGGAATTTGCCTTTCTACGCTGGTCAGTTAGTTGGCCAGGGGATGGATAAGGAAACAGCTTTGCAACTAATTACGGGTAATACGGCTAAGATCCTGGGGATTGACGGAACACATGGGACACTTGAAACAGGGAAGAGCGCAACATTATTCATCAGTGAAGGAGATGCGCTGGATATGCGAACCAATTTGCTGACAAATGCTTTTATTGATGGAAGGGAAATTTCATTGGAAACCCATCAAACGGAACTGTGGAAACGCTATATGGAAAAATATAGCAGAGAGTAACTTATACAAACTGAAAAAAGCAGCTCGTTGAGCTGCTTTTTTTATTCTCCTGCAAATAGATGCTTTTTTCAACATTTCGGTAAAGTGAGTATATTTATTCTCCTACAAAAAAGACATTTATGAAAAAACTTCTTTGCTTAAGTCTCGTTATTTTGATCGTTAGTAATTGCACAAAAGGTTCCAAGGATCAAACTTTCTCCAAACTAATAGCAGACAGTCCTTCTATCGAGGGCAAGAAGGAGTATTTACAATCTCCATTTGTCACTGCCGGTGACAGGGTATACATGGTTGGCCATCAGGACGGTTCATTCCCCGAACTTGGCTGGCACATTAAAGGGGAAATGGGCGGTATCTGGAATCACCCTATCAAGTTAATGGATGGGTTTGAGATTGAATTATTAACAGATGGTAAAACCATTCGTCTAAACAGTGCCGACAGTTTCGTGAACTATCCCTTCGCAAACAAGCACGTATATAAACTGGATTCCCTCAATGTGGAAATCGAACGATGGCAATTCGTGCCGGATGGAAAACAAGGAATAGTAGTACAATTAGTAATAAAGAATAAAGGCGAGAAAAGAGTAAAAGTTAGATTCATCGGACATTCCGATCTGAGGCCAACTTGGCTGGGAGAACGTACCGATATGATTGATTCTAAGGACAACGGAGTTTATGATCAGAAAATGGGTATATGGAAAATTAAAGACTGCTTGAATTCCTGGCATACGATTTTTGGTTCCGATTTGGGTTTTGAACAGGAAACGACTCCAGTCGAAATCAACAATGAAACCAATGGGTCTACAAATGCTATCGAGGACGTAATTTTTTTATTCCATGATCGTACTCATATTATCAATTACTTTATTGCAGGTTCTTATACTTCGGAAGAGGATGCGATCAATACTTATAAGGACATTTCAGAAAACTATATAGAACAGTTAACCGATAAAAAACAACGCTATGAAGATCTCGCGCGTCGAACGAAATTAACGGTGCCTGATAAGGAAATAGAACAAGCCTTTGAATGGGTAAAATACAACTGCGACTGGCTGGTGCGAACAGTTCCTGAAGTTGGTACTGGAATTGGAGCTGGAATACCCGATTACCCATGGTGGTTTGGGGTAGATAGTGAGTATGCCTTACAAGGGTATATGGCCATCGGCCAGAAAGAGGCAGTTTACCGCACTATTAAACTTCTGGATAGTGTCTCGAATGCTGTGAACGGCAATGGTAGGATCATTCATGAAATGTCCACTAACGGGGCGGTATCCAATCCTGGGAACATAAATGAAACCCCCCAGTATGCGACGCTAATCTGGAAGATCTATCAGTGGAATGGTGATATAGAATTCCTTAGAGCTTACTTCCCTACCATAAAAAAAGGGCTTGACTGGCTGATGACCGAAAAGGATGCGGACGGCAATCTTTTCCCTGACGGCTTCGGTATGATGGAGATTCATGGGATGGACAGTGAGATGATCGATGTTGCCGCCTATACACAGAAAGCGTTTAAAGATGCTTCATTCATTGCAGATGCCCTGGGAGAATTCAACCTGGCACAGGATTATTATGACATGTCCGAAAAACTTCAGCAGAAAATTAACGAAGAATTCTGGAGTGACGAATTCCATTCCTATGCAGATTTTATTGGAACCGATGAGCAAGCGCTTCATCTTATAGAAGATGCTATTGTACGGGCAGACACTTTGAATAAACCATGGGCGGTAGATGAATTAAAAAAAACTAAGGAGGCAATTCTAAAAAACCCTTCCCCTACTCCTCGTCCCTTTGTGCTGCATCACAACTGGGTAGTAAATACTCCCATGGAAGTTGGGCTGGCTAGTCCCGATAAAGCGGTAAAAGCGCTCGCCACGGCTGAAAAGTACGTCAATCCATTCGGTGTTTTCGTAACCGGGATCGATAGGGACGAATCGGCCGGATCGGACGATGGCTCTTTTAAGGGCAGTAAGATCTTTAGCTATACCGGGGCGGTCATGACATTGCCAACGGGAGTTCAGATCGTTTCTGAGAACAATTACGGCAGGCCGGATATGGCCTTGAATTATATGAAGAGGATGACACGAACTTTTAGTTATGCACTCCCCGGAAGCATCTACGAGGTATCCCCGGATTATGGCATGATTACCCAGGCATGGAATGTGTACGGATTTGCGGTTCCCATAGTTGAACAATTCTTCGGAATTCAACCTGACGCAGCCAACAAGAAAGTGACTATATCTCCGCAGATGCCTTCCTCATGGGACGAAGCTTCGCTAGAAAATGTCATGATAGGGAACAATGAGGTCTCCATCTACTTTTCCGTAGAAAATGGCTTAAAATTAGTTCGCGTGGAGCAGTCTAAAACCGATTGGCAATTTGAATTGCGATTATCGCGTAGTAAGGCTAGCAATATCGCTGGGAGGGAGGGATCGATGGAGCTCATCGACAATCCTGAAGAATCATTCTATATTATTAAAAGTAGTGATAAGTACGTCGTGATTGAATATAATGAGTAAAATCAACGGTTAATAACCTTGGAACCTTCAGGTATTTCAAATACCGAATCATCTAATTTGGTTTCGGTAATAGTGACCTTTTCAAAGTTCACATTGTTCCTGGCCTGGATGGGTTTACCATTCTCGACATTATACCATGTTAGGGTTTTTGGTAATTTTAATCCGTTCACCTCCTGCCATTCACTGTATTTTATAAACCTCCATTCATCACTTGACGTATTTTCATTATAGGTCACTGTATACCCAAGCCATTCCATTTGATGCGTTTCGGGATGATAGTAAATTATGTATTCGTCATTTGGTGAATTTCCTATTCCCGGGTCAAAACTTATCTTTATACCTTCATAAACATCACCGTCTAACTCTGTGCCTTTTACCTCTTCGTAACTAAGTCCTTTATCACCCAAAACAAAGGGCATAGCGTAGAAATAGAACATCAGGTTGTGGTAGAATATTGGGTTATCCTTGTATGCTTCTTCCTGGTTCTGAAGTAACCAAATGTCTTTACCGTTAAAGCCTATTGACCATTTTTCCGATTCAATTTTTGTCCGGCGATCCGGCAGGGAAACGGTATGTGTTTCAGCGCCATTCAATTTACTAAACTCAAAACACAGATTTTTCATTTCACTCCAACGTTCTAGTCCGCCATGAGCTTTAAGAACTTCCTTAAAAAGAACCGGGTAATTCATTATTCGGGCGGTTTCTTCAGAAATGGAGATCGTATCGTGAATAACCGGTTGTGGATCTTTATTCTGCTCCTTGCAAGCATACATCAGTACCGAGGCTACAAATAACAGGTAGAAGGTCTTCATAGATAATAGGTTTGTTACCCCAAAAATAAGAAAGCTTCCGCTATACACGAAAGCTTTTTTGAAACCTTTAATATTTTCAAGTTAAGTGTTAAAATATAACAACAATTTACTCCTTACCTTTGCTCAATGCGTAAATCAATTTCAAGCGTACAAAATCCTCTGGTAAAAAAGATATCCCTGCTTATAGAGAAATCCAGGGAGCGCAGAAAAACAGGGACTTTTGTGATCGAAGGAAAACGTGAGATACACTTAGCTACCAAAGGGGATTATTCAATAAAAACAGTCTTAATCTGTCCCGATATCTACTCAGATAATATTTCTGAATTTACATCAGAAGACACCGAAATAATTGAAATTAGTATAGAAGTATATCAAAAACTCAGCTACAGAAAAACAACCGAAGGAATCATCGCAATTGCCGAAGTCAATGAACTCTCATTAGATGCACTTCAGTTCACCAAAGAAAAACCCCTGGTCCTTGTAGCTGAGGCTCCTGAAAAACCTGGGAATATTGGAGCACTACTTCGCACGGCAGATGCTGCACAGCTGGATGCGGTGATTATAGCGAATCCCAAAACCGATATGTTTAATCCAAATATAATTCGCAGTAGTGTGGGTTGTCTGTTCACGAATAATGTCGCCACAGGAGATACCGATGAGATCATCCGGTTCCTGCAAAAAAATAAGATTGACATTTATGCTGCGACCTTACAAGCTTCGGTTCCTTATCAGACCTGTGATTTCACAAGATCATCAGCTATCGTTGTTGGAACAGAAGATGAAGGTTTATCGGAGAGCTGGAGGGTGCACAGCACGCAAAACATCATCATTCCCATGCAAGGTGAAATAGACAGCATGAATGTTTCTGTGGCTGCAGGAATCCTTATCTTTGAAGCCAAAAGACAACGAAATTTCGAAGTATGAGTCCGAAGATGCTCTTCTATATAATCATTAGTATCCTGGTGATAAATTTCATTATAGACAAAGTTCTCGACTACCTCAACGCAAGGCATTTTAACGATCTGCTGCCGCAGGAGATCGCCGATGTGTATGATGAAGAGGCCTACAAGAAGTCCCAGCTCTATAAGAAAGTACGATATCGTTTCGGGTTGTTAACCTCGGTCATTTCGATAATTGCTACTTTGTTATTCTTCTTCCTGGATGGCTTCCAATATGTGGATAATATTGCTCACTCTTTTGCTGAAAGTCCAATTGTAGTGGCACTGATATTCTTTGGAATAATTGCCATTGCAGCGAGCATTTTAAGTTTGCCCTTTAGTTATTACAGCACATTTGTGATCGAAGAAAAATTTGGATTTAACAAGACCAGCCGGAAAACATTCATATTGGATAAGTTAAAAGGTATTCTCATGACCGCAATCATAGGAGGGCCTTTATTGGCCCTGATCGTTTGGTTTTACGAATGGGCAGGTTCGGAATTCTGGCTCTATGCTTGGGGAATGATCACGGTTTTCTCTATCGTTATGAATATGTTCTATGCCAGGCTCATTGTGCCTATTTTTAACAAGCAGCAACCTCTTGAGGCAGGTGTATTACGAACTAAAATAGAAGAATATGCACAAGAAGTAGGGTTCAGACTTGATAAAATATTTGTGATCGACGGATCGAAACGCAGTACTAAAGCGAATGCCTATTTTTCCGGTTTCGGAAGTGAGAAAAGAGTGACACTTTACGATACGCTGGTCAACGATTTGGAGGATGAGGAGATCGTTGCTGTCCTGGCGCATGAAGTAGGGCATTATAAGAAAAAGCATATTCTCATCAACCTTTTTGCCTCTGTCCTCACAACAGGCTTTACGTTGTGGATTCTTTCAATGTTTGTTGGGAATCCCTTATTATCAGAAGCCCTCAACGTCTCTCAACCTTCTTTCCATGTCGGCCTGGTCGCTTTTGGAATTCTGTTCACTCCGATTTCAGAAGTAACGGGCCTTGTAATGAATTATTTATCCAGGAAGTTTGAATACCAGGCAGACAATTATGCCAAAACGACATATGCCGGACCTCCTTTGATTTCAGCCTTGAAAAAACTCTCCAAAAACAGCCTAAGTAACCTTACCCCGCATCCTGCTTATGTTTTCGCGCATTATTCCCATCCAACATTATTGCAGCGCTTCAGAAATTTGAATAAATGATCAGACAGTTGCGCAAAAGCCAGCCGGGCACAAAATTTGTTGGTACTTACAATCCAATATTGTACATTTAATTTATGACTGAGGAAGTATTAGAAGCGGAAAAAAAGGAGCTCACCAGGCAATATAAAGAACTGCTGAAGATAAGTTATCGTACGCTTACCGCAGCCGATAAAAGACTTATCAGATCGGCGTTCGATGTAGCCGTAGATGCACATAAGGATCAGCGGCGCAAATCGGGTGAGGCTTATATATTCCATCCATTGGCGGTAGCGAAGATCGTGGCTTCCGAAATAGGACTGGACGCAACTTCTATTGCCGCTGCATTACTTCACGATGTGGTTGAGGACACCGAATATACGCTGGCAGATATAGAACAACTTTTTGGAGAGGCAGTGGCACGGATTGTAGACGGGCTAACGAAGATCTCCAAGATGCCATACGAGAAAGACGTTTCGATGCAGGCCGAGAACTTTAGGAAAATGCTTCTTACCCTTCATGAAGATATACGTGTTATCATCATAAAAATAGCGGACCGGTTGCATAATATGCAGACCATGGATTCAATGCCGGAACACAAACAGGTTAAAATCGCTTCGGAAACGCTATATATCTATGCTCCGCTGGCCCATCGTATAGGGCTGTACAATATTAAAACAGAACTTGAGGACCTTGGCTTAAAATATACCGAACCAAACGTATATGAGGATATACTCAGTAAAATAAAGGAAAGCAAGGAACAGCAGGATGCATATATCCAGGACTTTTCCAAGGTGATAAAAGATTCTCTCGATGCCGAGAAGCTGAATTATGAGATAAAAGGCAGACCGAAATCTATATTTTCTATTCGAAGAAAAATGCTGGCCCAGAATGTGAGTTTCGATGAGGTGTACGACAAGTTTGCTGTTCGAATAATTTATAAAAGTGACCATGAGAATGAAAAATTCATTGCCTGGAAGATCTATTCCATTGTAACAGATCACTTCAGGCCGAATCCAACCAGGTTGCGGGACTGGATCTCTTCTCCGAAATCTACGGGTTATGAAGCCTTGCATATTACAGTGATGGGGCCCCAGGGACGCTGGGTAGAAGTTCAGATACGATCGGAACGAATGAATGAGATCGCCGAGAAAGGGTATGCTGCACATTACAAATATAAAAACGATGAAAAAGAAGATATTGGCCTTGAAGACTGGCTGAATAAACTTCAGGAAACTCTTGAGAGTGCAGAAGTTAGTGCGGTTGATTTTGTTGAGGATTTTAAACTGAATTTGTACTCCAAGGAGATCTTCGTGTTTTCACCCAAAGGAGACCTTTATTCTCTTCCTAAAGGGGGAACTGCGCTGGATTTTGCATTTCATATACACACGGAAGTAGGTTTGCATACCCGTGGCGCTAAAGTGAATGGTAAGCTTGTTCCGTTAAGTCATGTCCTTAAAAGTGGAGACCAGGTCGAAATAATGACGTCGGAAAAGGCTAATCCTACGGCCAACTGGCTGAATTACGCCACCACAGGCCGAGCTCGTTCCAAGATCAAATCGTCTCTTAAAGAAGAGAAGAAGGAGATCGCGGCCGAAGGAAAAGTTGTTCTTGCCCGCAAGCTAAAATCGCTGAAGATCACTTTAGATGAAAAAACAATAAACCAGCTGGTGGTCTATTTCAAACTTAAGACCAGCCTGGACCTTTTCTATCGTGTGGGAGCGGGAATCATTGACAATAAAAAACTGAAGGATTTCGCGGCCTCCCGATCAAATGCTTTTGTATCATTTTTCAAAAATAAGATCAGAAAACCCGGTCAACCACAGGATGTGGATCGCGACGAAATTACCGAGAAGTTCGATCAATTGGTTTTTGGTAAGGAAGAAGAAAAACTCGACTATAAAATCGCCAATTGCTGCAATCCTATCCCGGGAGATGATGTATTCGGATTTTTAACGGTGAATGAAGGAATTAAGGTTCATAAGCAAAATTGCCCCAATGCGTTACAGCTGCAGAGTAATTATGGTTATCGCATTATGCTTGCGAAATGGATAGACTCTACACAGAGCGATTTCAGGGTTGAATTGAATATCTCTGGAATTGACACCATGGGATTGGTGAATGAAGTGACTAAAATTATTTCGAACAACCTTCACATCAATATGAAAAGTGTGCATTTCGACAGTAATGATGGTGTATTTAACGGAAAGATCATTGTTGTTGTAAAGAACAAGAACATTCTTAATAACCTGGTGGAAAAAATAAAAAATATAAACGGAATTGATAAAGTTAAAAGAGCTTAAATAACTACCTTTGCTCCTTGGTATGACTGCAAAAACGGATCAAAATAATCAAGCCATTGTCAAGAATGTCTTTACGACATTTCTCGAAGAAAAAGGGCACCGCAAAACACCAGAACGTTTCGCTATTCTTCAGGAAATCTATGATCATAATGACCACTTCGATATTGAATCGCTCTATATCAATATGAAGAACAAAAATTACCGTGTGAGCCGGGCTACTTTGTACAACACTATCGAACTTTTACTGGAATGCGGTCTAGTGCGAAAGCACCAGTTTGGACAAAACCAGGCGCATTACGAAAAGTCATATTTCGATAAGCAGCATGATCATGTTATTTTAGCCAACGGGGAAGTGATCGAATTCTGCGACCCTCGCATTCAGAATATCAAAAAAACCATCGAAGAGGTCTTCGATATTGAAATAACCAACCATTCACTCTATTTCTACGGAAATAGAAAAACTTCCGACCCCAAAAGCTATTCTGGTCGGGATAATTCATAATACTTATGGCAGTAGACTTACTACTCGGATTACAATGGGGAGACGAAGGTAAAGGAAAGATCGTCGACGTACTCACAAAAAATTACGATATCATTGCGCGCTTTCAGGGCGGCCCTAATGCCGGGCATACGCTTGAATTTGACGGTATTAAGCATGTACTGCACACAATTCCAAGTGGTATTTTTCACGACAACGCCATCAACCTGGTTGGAAATGGTGTAGTAATCGATCCGGTAATTTTCAGGAAGGAGCTCGATAATCTTTTACAATTTAACATCGATTTCAAAAGTAAACTACTCATTTCTCGTAAAGCGCATCTAATCCTGCCTACGCACCGGTTATTGGATGCAGCTAGTGAAGCTTCCAAAGGAAAAGCGAAGATCGGTTCGACCCTCAAGGGAATTGGCCCAACCTACATGGACAAAACCGGAAGGAACGGAATACGCGTTGGTGAGCTTGAATTAGATGGTTGGCAGAAGAAATATCGTGCTCTTGCGAATAAGCATGAGGCCATGATAGATTTTTACAAAGTGGAAATTCAATACGATCTGGCAGAAATGGAAGCAGAGTTCTTCGAAGCAGTGGAAGTATTGAAATCACTTACCTTCATTGATAGCGAGGAATACCTGCATCAGGCTCAGAAAGCAGGAAGAACAATTCTTGCCGAGGGTGCTCAGGGTTCATTGCTTGATATCGACTTCGGAACTTATCCATACGTAACATCATCGAATACAACTGCTGCCGGTGCATGTACTGGTTTGGGCGTTGCTCCGGGGAAGATCAAAGAAGTGTTCGGAATTTTTAAAGCATATGCAACACGGGTTGGCAGTGGCCCTTTCCCTACCGAATTGTTCGATCAGTATGGAGAGACCATGGGACGCGTAGGCAAAGAATTTGGTGCGACTACAGGCAGGCCGAGACGATGCGGATGGCTGGACCTGGTAGCTTTGAAATATGCCGTACAGGTGAACGGGGTAACACAGTTGATGATGATGAAAGGAGATGTGCTAAGTGGTTTCGATAAACTGAAAGTATGTACTGCATATCAATATAAAGGCGAGAAAATTGAACATCTTCCCTATAATATCGAAGCGGAAAATGTAACCCCTGTGTATACGGAAATGAAAGGATGGGAAGAAGATCTTACGAAGATGAGAGACGAGTCCGAATTCCCTTCAGCGCTGAACGATTATATTAATTTTCTTGAAAAAGAACTGGAAGTACCAATAAAAATCGTTTCTGTTGGGCCGGACAGGACACAGACAATACACAGGTAACTCAATAATTGTTGGTATTTTCGTTTTAGTATTAAAGATCCTTAGTTGAAAATATCAAAGTACATAACCTTATTCTTTCTTCTCCTTGAAACAGTTTCGTTTGCACAAGACGATCCCGAGAAAACCAAAGTTTCGGTTGAATCCGGATACCTCGAAGTGAAGCCGGAGTTTCCGGATGCGATCATATATACAAAGGATAATTCCGGGCAGGTCTATATTTTGCATGAAGGCGTGGAAATGTGGTGCGATCAGGCCTATGTCTACCTGAAGGATAATTTTGTAAAAGCGTATGGTAAAGTTAGGATCATGCAGGGTGATACCGTTAGCATGCGTAGTAAATATGCCGAATACAACGGTAATACCCAATTCGCCTTTGCGAGTGGTGATGTGGTCCTCACAGAACCTAAGACCACGCTTCGAACGGATACCCTATACTTCGACAGGATTAAACAACAGGCATTTTACCGCAGCGGCGGTACAGTTCGTGACACTGCCAGTACACTAACCAGCAGGATAGGACGATATTACGCTAATTCAAAAAAATACCAATTCCTATCCAAAGTTAAAATCGTAAATCCGAAATATACCGTAAACAGTGAACAATTGGATTTTTATTCCGAATCGGGAGGGGCTTATTTATACGGGGAATCTACCATTGTTTCTGAAACCAGCACGGTCTATTGTGAAAGGGGCTATTACAATACCCGGACCGATAAAGGGTATTTTGTTAAAAATTCACGAGTAGATTACAACAACAGAATTCTATACGGCGATAGTATCTACTTCGACCGCAATACTAGTTTTGCCTCCGCGACGAACAACATCAGGGTATTAGATACAATAAACCGAAGTATAATTCGAGGGCATTATGCGGAAGTATACCGTGAGAAAGATTCGGTATTCATTACCAAGCGAGCGGTAGCAGTAACGCTGAGGGATAATGACTCCATTTATGTTCATGCAGATACGCTTCGAGTCACAGGAAAACCGGAAAATCGAATTATTCGAGGATTTTATCGCGCAAGGATGTTTAAAAGGGGTGTTCCCCCGGATGAGCCCACCAGTGGGAAGTGCGATTCTATTTTTGTCGACCAGAAAGCGGGTATTACGAAATTACTTAGAAATCCTATTCTTTGGAGTGGTGAGAACCAGATGACAGGAGACACTATCCATATTTTGTCTAACAGCGAAACTGAAAAACTTGATACCCTTAAAGTATTTAATAATGCTTTCCTGGTTCAGAAGGATAGTGCGGGTTATAACCAGGTGAAGGGAGAGCGGCTTATCGGGCTTTTCACAAATAATGAGCTGGACACGGTCAATATCATAAAAAACACTGAGGTAATTTATTTTTCAAGGAATGACAAACAGGAATTGGTGGGAATTAACAATACGGTTTCAAGTTCCATACAAATGTACCTCGAAGCACAACAGATAACCGGGATCAGGTTTAATAAGCAAGCGAAAGGCAAGGTATATCCCCCATCCCAATTACCAGAGAATGCCCGTATCTTACCCGGATTTATCTGGCGAGGAGATGAGCGATTATTCGAAGTAAAAGACCTTTTCAAGGGTAAACCCGCTCCACTATTACCAAAAATCAAGGGAATTCCGCTGCCTGAAGATGAAGGAGAGTTCTTCGATGATATCCCTGAAGAAGATATAGAGCTGCCGGAAGCTTCGAAATTGCGAGCTAAGGATCTTCAGAACAGAAAGGCAGATCCCAAGGCTGAAACAAGAGATAATATTGAAGAAGATGAAGGAGGAGGGTAATATGAACGAGGACTTTCTTAAATACCAGGCTCAGACCACCCCCCATCCATTGGCCATGGAAATTTCGCATGCTAAAGGATGTTATATCTACGATGCACAGGGAAAGGCACACCTTGATTTTATAGCCGGAGTGTCTGCATGCAGTTTGGGTCATTGTCACCCCAGGGTCATTGAAGCAGTTAAAAAGCAAGTGGATACCTATTCACATGTGATGGTGTATGGTGAATTTATTCAGGAACCTGCACTTGAGCTTACACGAATACTGGCAGAACTATTACCAGATCCCCTGGAAACAACTTACCTGGTGAACAGCGGCACCGAGGCCATCGATGGTGCGATTAAGCTAGCGAGAAGGGCTACCGGCAGGTCAGAGATCCTTTATGCCGAGAGAGCCTATCATGGCAACACATACGGAGCGCTAAGTGTAATGGGTTTTGAAGAACGCAAGACTCCGTTTGGCCCTCTGCTGCCAGATTGCCATCCCATACGGTTCAATATGGAGGACGATATCGAGCAGATAACGGATAAAACTGCAGCAGTAATTCTTGAAACTATCCAGGGAGGTGCCGGTTTTATTATGCCAAAAGGTGATTATTTAATTAAAGTAAAACAGCGCTGTGAGTCGGTAGGTGCCTTGTTGATACTGGATGAAATTCAGCCTGGTTTTGGGCGTACCGGTAAATTATTTGGTTTTCAACATTACAATGTCGTGCCGGATATCCTGGTAATGGGCAAAGGCATGGGAGGTGGAATGCCTATTGGGGCATTCACTTCTTCCAGAGCTCACATGTCTTTATTAAAAGACAATCCCAAATTAGGTCATATAACCACTTTCGGTGGAAATGCTGTGATCGCCGCCGCCGCTCTGGCAACGCTTAAGGAGATCACAGAGACAGATCTGATTGATAGCACGCATAGAAAAGAAGAATTGATAAGGTCCATATTGAATCACTCGTTAATTAATGAAATACGAGGCAAGGGATTAATGCTCGCTGCCATGGTTAATTCCCCGGAAATTGCCTCGGAAATCATATTAGGTTGTAAAGACCAGGGGTTGATACTTTTCTGGTTATTGTATGAACCCTGTGCGATTAGGATTACACCGCCCTTAACCATATCAGAAGAGGAAATAAGGAAAGGATGTGCCATTATTACAGACGTGATGGATAAGGTGGCTGAAAAATATATATAACTTATATAGTTGATTTACAGTGTTTTAAAAACTAAAATATCTGTTAATAAGCTTGTTAACAAGAAAGACGGCATAACTATTGAACACTTTCTTACATTACTATCTTTAAATTAGAAGAAACCGTTAAAAAGTAGCGTATGCACTCAAGCCCTAACGAGTACAACAATTTCTCTCTTTCCCGCTTCGAATCCATGCTGAAGACTAATAACGTGCTATTCTTTGACTCTGGTGAGTTTGAGGAGATAATTCAGCATTACCTTGAAAACGGAAAGATTGCTCTTGCCAAGAAGGCTGTGAAGCTAGGCCTGGAGCAACATCCTACTTCAACCAATTTAAAGTTATTTCAGGTGGAAATGTTCATTTTTGAAAATGAGCTGGATACCGCCGAGGAACTTCTGGATAGCCTACAACCCCTGGAACAGTCGAATGAAGAAATCTACATCCAGAAGGCTAACATCTTATCTCGTCGTGATCAACACAAAGAAGCTATTCGCCTATTGGAGAAAGCGCTTGAAATAACAAACGACGAGTCCGATGTACTATCACTTATAGGAATGGAGTACTTATTTATCGAGGATTTCGAAAATGCTAAGTTCAATTTCATGAAATGTCTCGAGCAGGATGAGGCAGATTATTCGGCGCTGTATAACATCATTTATTGTTTCGATTATCTGGAACAACATGAGGCAGCGATAGATTATTTAAACGATTTTCTGAACAAGAATCCTTATTGCGAGGTAGCCTGGCACCAGGTAGGTAAGCAGTATACGAATCTTGAGGAGTTTAAAAAAGCCCTTGCAGCATTCGATTTTGCCATTATCAGCGATGATAGTTTCATTGGTGCATACCTGGAAAAAGGTAAAGTACTCGAGAAGCTCGGCAAAATTAACGAGGCTATAGAGAGTTATACCATTACATTAGGCCTTGAGGAGCCAACCTCTTTTGCCTTACTGCGTATTGGAAAGTGTTACGAAAAGCTCGGAAACAGTGAACTGGCGCTGCGATTCTACAATAAATGCGTCGAAGAGGATGCTTTGCTGGATAAAGGATGGATAGCAATTACCGATTTTTATTTCAAGAGAAAAAATTACCAAAAGGCATTGTACTATATAGACAAGGCGATCAATATAGATAGTGAAAATGTGTTGTACTGGAAACGATATGCCAAGATCAACAACCAGTTAAATCTGTTTGAAGAAGCCGAACACGGTTTCCGCAGGAGTATTGAGCTGGGTAATTATGAATTGGATACATGGATAGCGAGAGCAGATATTTTGCTTCAGCTCGGAGAATTTGAAGCGGCAATCAACAATCTGCATCAGGCGGCAGAGTTCTACGCGGAATCGGCTGAAATCGAATTTAGGCTGGCAGGTGTGCACTATTTACTGAATGAAGATACTAAAGGCGAGTATCATCTTAAGAATGCACTGAAGTTCGAACCGGAATATGCCATGATTATTGAAGAAATATTTCCATCGATCTACGACCGGAAATCAGTTAAGGAATTAATTAAAAATCAACAGAATCCTTCCCTTTAAATTGCGTAATTTTGGGCGAAACATGGTCTGCCTATGCCTTCACGCAATTTTCTACAATATCTTCTAATTTCTGCCAAAGGCGTTGCTATGGGCGCTGCCGATGTTGTACCCGGTGTGTCAGGTGGTACTATTGCATTTATATCGGGGATCTACGAGGAATTAATTGAGACCATTCACAAACTGAATCTCGGTTTCTTCAAAATATGGAAGAAAGGGGGATTTAAAGCAGCCTGGCGGGCATATAACCTCTCATTTTTATTCGCTTTATTCTCGGGAGTTATCATTAGTATATTGTCTTTGGCAAAATTAATTGCCTGGTTACTGGCAAATCATCCGATTATGGTTTGGGCATTCTTTTTCGGGCTGGTAATCGCGAGTATTTTATTCGTGGGAAGGCAAATTACAGCATGGAAAGCCCAAACTGTTATTGCAATGGTAATAGGAGCAGCCTTTGCGCTCTATCTTACATTAGCGAAGCCAATAGGGTCACCGGATAGCGCATGGTTTTTGCTTATAGCAGGGTTTGTCGCAATCATAGCAATGATTTTACCTGGTATTAGTGGCGCCTTTATTTTGTTACTCCTGGGAGCCTATGGACCCGTTATCGATATGTTATCACAGTTAAGTGAGGGTATCACTACGCTCAACGGACCAATGGCAGCAAATGCCTTAATGAGGATAGGGATCTTTGTTATTGGGGCTATTTTAGGGTTGAAGGTATTTTCACGTACCTTAAACTGGATGTTCAAACATTTCAAAAATCTTACTCTTGCTGTGCTTACCGGTTTTATGATTGGAGCACTGAACAAGATATGGCCCTGGAAAAAAGTTATTCAATACCGAACCAATCATAAAGGCCTTGAAGTTCCGTTTATTGAGGAAAGTGTACTACCGTCGGGTTACGAAGGTGATCCTCAATTGCTATATGCCGTGTTATTTTGTGTCATAGGATTTCTTACCATATTCATTCTGGAACGGATTTCCGTGAATAAAAAAACAGCCTGATATGTACGAAAAACGTTCAATCTGGGATAAGATTTGGCTGGTAATGAAGGGCCTGGCTATGGGTGCTGCTAACAAAGTTCCCGGCGTTTCGGGTGGGGTCGTTGCATTTGTTGCTGGTTTCTACGAAGAGTTTATTTATTCACTTCAAAAAATAAACAGAAAAGCTTTCAAACTACTTTTCAATGGCCGGTATAAAAGTTTCTTCAAATATATAAATGGCCAGTTTCTCGGATTGCTGTTCCTGGGAATGGTGATCAGTTATTTCAGTGTCTCGAAAATACTGGATTACCTGATCGTCCATTACGAACTATATGTGTGGAGTGCGTTTTTTGGAATGATCGTAGGTTCCATCTACTATATGGCGAAAGACTACGGGGAATGGAACAGAAAGCACCTGGGAGATCTGCTCTTTGGAATTATTGCCGGGCTGAGTATTAGTTTTCTCGAACCGGCTACTCAAAACGGGAACCTTTTCTTCGTCTTTTTCTGTGGAATAATTGGTGTCTCCGGAATGACATTGCCGGGTCTCTCAGGCTCATTTATACTTATACTGTTAGGGAATTATGTTTTATTGCTTGTAGATTCAGTGAACGCCTTGTTCGATACGTTGGCTGACCTTGTGAATGGCGACACCAGCTTTCTTACAGACCCTGCCAGAATCCAACTATTGAAAGTGCTAATCGTGTTTTCCCTGGGCTCGCTTGTTGGACTGGTCTCTCTTTCACACTTGCTGGCTTATGTATTGAAGCGTTACAAGAAGGCGACATATGCGGTGATTATAGGGTTTATCACGGGATCACTAGGTGTGGTGTGGCCCTGGAAGAATAAAAAATTTGAGTATGATGAGAGTGGTAATATTCTCTACGATGCCAATGGTGCTGCGATTATTAAAGATTACGAAAGGTTCTGGCCATCTGAATTTACGCTCCAAACTTTTTGGGCAATTTTGTTTATCATTGTAGGTATTTTGATAGTTTTAAGTTTAGATTGGTACCAAAAACACAGGACTCCGCGTAATGGCTAAATTTGGATTGATTGGAAAAGACTTAAGTCACTCGTTCTCCCGTACTTTTTTCACACATAAGTTCGATAAAGATAAACGCAAGCATTCTTATCATAACTTCGAATTGGATGAAATTGATGAATTTCCGGGCTTAATACGCAATATCAAAGGGCTGAAAGGCCTCAATGTAACTATCCCATACAAAGAGACGATCATTCCATACCTGGACAAAATTGATAAAGAAGCCGAGAAAATTGGAGCGGTAAATACCATAAAATTCCGAAAGAATGGCAAATTGATAGGCTACAACACAGACCACTATGGCTTTGCCAAGGCGTTGTCCGACATCTTCCCGATTAAAGAAAAGACCGCGCTAATCCTGGGAACAGGAGGTGCTTCCAAGGCAATTAAATACGTACTCGAAACTATGGATTTTAATTATGAGGTAGTTTCCAGACAGGAATCCCCTGATACCATAACTTATGAGGAACTAGATGAAGAAGTGATCTCTAATCACTTACTTATCGTGAACTGCACGCCTCTGGGTACAGCACCAAATATTGAAGAATGCCCGAAAGTTCCTTATCGTTATATCACGAAAGATCATGTGCTCTTCGACTTGATCTATAACCCAGCCGAGACTGAATTTATGAAACGGGGGTTTCTAAAAGGAGCGCGAGTGAGCAATGGCAGGAAGATGCTTGAATACCAGGCGAAGAAATCCTGGCGAATCTGGAAATCATAAATTTCTCTGTATTTACTTCAAAATAAGATCGTCTGCTTTGCCGTTTGCGTAGTAGTTACTATCTTACCATTCCTTACTTGAACCTTAACATTGAAAGAAATGTCCGACAAAAAATTGCAAGAAGAAAACCTTTCCAATAATCCGGAATCCGAACAGAAAGTACAAGTTACTCCCGAAACTACAGAGGAGCAAGTAGCCGTAGTTACTGGTGAAGAATCTGAAGAAACTCCTGAAAAAACTTCCACCGAAAATTTGGAAGAAACTACAGAAGATAAGTCCGAAGAAACCACAGAAGAGAAAACCAAGGAACCGCCGGTAGTATCCAAAACGGAAGAGGAAAAACATGAGGACGAAGAGGAGGAAATCGCATCTTCGGATGATCATCATAAAGAAGAGGAACATGAAGAGGAAGAGAATAAGGACTACCATTCGTTATCTAAAAAGCAACTGATCGTTGAGTTAGAAAGCTTATTGAAATCGAAACCAGTTCAACAGATCAAGCAAGATGTAGAGGAAATCCGATCTGAGTTCAATGCAAAGTTCAACGAAGAATTAGAACATCAGAAAGAAGAGTTCTTAGCCGGTGGTGGCAACATTATCGATTTCCATTACACCACACCCGTGAAGAAAGCTTTTAATTCACTTTTCTTCGATTATAAAGAAAAACGCAACGCCTATTACAAGAATCTGAAGAAGGACCTGCATGCAAATCTTGAGATTCGGCAGGCATTGATCGACGAGCTCAAAGGCTTGCTAAATGCCGAAGAGAATATCAACACGACATATAAGCATTTTAAGGATATTCAGGAGCGTTGGCATACGGCCGGTCCCATCCCACGCGATAAATACAACCTGATCTGGAATACCTATCGTCACCATGTAGAAAATTTTTACGATTTTCTGCATTTGAACAGAGAATTCAGGGATCTGGACTTTAAACATAATCTGGAACAAAAAATAAAACTCATTACCAGGGCGGAGGAGCTTCAGCAAGAAGAGAATATTTCCAAAGCATTCCGGGAATTGCAGATGTTGCATAAAATGTGGAAAGAAGATGTCGGGCCTGTTGCAAAGGAATACCGTGACGACGTCTGGGAGAAATTCAGTGCGGCGACCAAAATTATTCACGACCGAAGGTTCCATTACCTCAAGGAAATGGAGTCGGCATTCGAAGACAACCTCGTGGCAAAACAGAAGATAGTTTCCGAAATAGCGGAGGTCAGAGCCAATACAAAACCCAGTCATCAAAACTGGCAGAAAGCGATAAAGAAAGTACAGGAATTACGGGATCAGTATTTTGAGATCGGTAAAGTTCCCAGGGCTGATAATAAGGAGATCTGGAATTCTTTTAAGGAGGCCACAAGAGCTTTTAATAAAGAAAAAAATAATTTCTATAAGAATCAGAAAAAGGAACAATACACCAACCTTGAGAAAAAACGTGAACTTATCAAGATCGCAGAAGAAAATAAGGACAGTGAGGATTTTGAAGTTGTAACACCTTTGATGAAAAAGATTCAGGCCGACTGGAAAAAAATTGGCCATGTACCC
Source organism: Flavobacteriaceae bacterium (assembly GCA_013043685.1). Classification (GTDB taxonomy): domain Bacteria; phylum Bacteroidota; class Bacteroidia; order Flavobacteriales; family Flavobacteriaceae; genus Pukyongia. The sequence continues at coordinate 172,471 of JABDNT010000016.1, forward strand.
CGGAAGGACAGTGATAAGATCTGGAAAGAGTTTAAGGACGCCTGTAATTACTATTTTGACAGATTACACAGTCTGAAGGACGAGGCCAATAAAGAGGAAAATGTCCATTTCGAGACCAAGACCAAGTTACTCGAAGAGGTTAAAAAGTTGAAACTCAGTGGCAAAAAGGATGATGATCTTTCCCTTATCAAAGAAAAGATCAACGAGTGGAAAAAAATAGGTCGTGTTCCTTTTAGAAAAAAATCCATTGAACAACAATTCAATAAGGCGCTGGATTCATTGTTCAGCAAACTGGACATGAATAAGAATGAAGCCGAAATGATCAAGTTTGAGAACAAACTGAACACTATGGTTTCACAGGAAGATGAGCGAAAACTGAAGAATGAGCACTTCTTTATCTCAAAGAAGATCGATGAAGCCAAGAATGAAATAAGACAGCTTGAGAACAACCTGGGCTTCTTTCAGCATGTGGACGAATCCAATCCATTGGTAAAAGAAGTTCACCAGAATATTGCGAGGCATAAAGAGCAATTGGAAGTCTGGAAGGCAAAGCTCAAGCGAATTAAAAAGGCACGTAATTCCTGAAAATGAACCACTGCCTGCTTTGCCATAGCGAAAGTACGGCCCTCTTTTTTGAAGGTAATTCACATCTATTTTACAAATGTTCCAATTGTGGCACCGTTTTCCGTGATCCCGATACATTTATATCGGTGGAAGATGAAAAAGCGCGGTATCTAACCCACAATAATGATGTTGAGGATGAACGTTACCAACAGTTTGTTTCCCCAATCACGGCATCGGTATTGAAAGACTTTACAAGTAAGGCTACCGGACTAGATTTCGGTGCCGGTACAGGGCCAGTAATCACCAAAGTCTTAAAAGATAATGGTTACCACATTGAGCTATATGACCCGTTTTTCCATCCGGACAATACGGTATTAGAGAGGACATACGATTTCATTGTGTGCTGTGAGGTCATTGAGCATTTCCACAATCCTCTTGAAGAATTCAAATTACTAAAACGATTGCTGAATCCAGGGGGCAAACTCTATTGTATGTCCGATATTCTGGTGAGTATACAAGAGTTCGACAAATGGTATTACAAGGACGACCCCACTCATGTGATTTTTTATTCGGAAGAAAACCTGCAATGGATCAGGAAGGCTTCAGGATTTTCTAATGTGTTCATTGATAACAGGTTGATAATTTTCCCTGTTTGAATCCCGCTTTACAATTTATCCCTCCAAAAAATCAGATCAACAATTCCATAAATCAACGAAAAAAAGACAGCTACCCTTGCTTAGCCTCTTCCCAATAGACATCCATTTCGGCCAGGGTCATTTCTTTCAGGGGCTTTCCAAGTTCTTTCGATTTATTTTCAAGATACTGGAAACGCTTCATAAATTTTTTATTCGTGCGTTCAAGGGCATTCTCGGGATCTACTTTCAGGAAGCGGGCGTAATTGATCATGGAAAAAAGAACATCCCCGAATTCAGACTCTATGCCTCTTTTGTTCCCTTCAGATACCTCATGCTGAAGTTCTTCCAGTTCTTCTTTTAGTTTTTCAAACACCTGTTGCGGCTCTTCCCAGTCAAAGCCAACCCCGGCAACCTTATCCTGAATGCGATTCGCTTTTACAAGCGCAGGTAGGGATTTAGGCACACCTTCCAGGACACTTTTCTTCCCTTCCTTAAGTTTTAATTTTTCCCAGTTCTGTTTTACTTCTTCTTCGTCCGCAACAGAAATATCGCCATAGATATGAGGGTGTCGTGATACCAATTTATCACAGATATCATTGGCTACATCAGCAATATCAAAATCTTTTGTTTCACTGCCAATTCGTGCATAAAACACTATGTGGAGCAGCAGGTCGCCCAATTCTTTCTTCACCTCGTGAAGATCATTGTTCAGGATCGCATCACCCAGCTCATATGTCTCTTCTATGGTAAGATGGCGAAGGGATTCCATGGTTTGTTTTTTATCCCACGGGCATTGTTCCCTTAGCTCGTCCATAATGGTAAGCAGGCGGTTCAGGGCCTTTAGCTGTTCTTCTCTGGAATTCATAAAAGCAAAGCTACTTCAAAAGGGGTTGAGAAGTAAAAAGAGTTATTAAAAATGATTAACAAAGAAGGGTTTATTCCTCTTCCGAAGTATCCTCATCGAGAAATTGAGTCATACCATTTTTCTGAAGTAAATTATACCATTGCACCACTTTTTTAATGTCGCTGGCATATACTCGGTCTTCATCATAATCGGGTAATACTTCGAAAAAGTATTCTTCCAATTCATCCCTGGAAGATTTGTGGTTAATGGCCGGGCCGCCATTTTCCTTGTTGGAGATCTTAGAGAACACTTTACTTAAAGGCACTTCTTCTGTGAGTGTATATATCGCAATTTCCGACAACAGGCTAACGTTGTGTCTACCGCTCACACTTATCTTCTTGCCGTCCAGTAGTGACTCCGCAAGGAACCCACTTCGTGTTTGGGTCTTCAATTCGTAAAGTCCGGGTTTCCCTGAAATCGATAGTATTTTCTCTAAGTTCATATTGTATATCCGTATTAACGGCGGCAAATATCTTGCGTAAGTTTTTGTTTTGCAAACGCATTAACGTTTCTTTTTTGCCATTGGAAATTTCATCCTGTAAGCTACATCTATTTTTCCCTTTGAAATGTTCGCTAATCTGCCTTTTATTAAACGCTTTTTTAAAGGCGATAGTTTATCGGTGAATAGTATTCCTTCAATGTGATCGTATTCATGCTGAATGATCCGCGCCACAATACCGTCGTAAGTTTCTTTGTGTTTTTTGAAGTTCTCATCCATGTATTCCATGGTGATCTGAGGTTTCCTAAAAACGTCCTCGTTTATGTCTGGGATACTCAGGCACCCCTCATTAAAAGCCCATTCATCTCCTTCCTCCTCTACGATCTTCGCATTGATAAAAACTTTTTTAAAGGTGGAAACATACTCGCGTTCCTTCTCCGTTAGGTCATCATCATCTTCGAAAGGTGTAGCATCCACTATAAACAGCCGTATTGATTTAGCTACTTGTGGAGCCGCCAAGCCAATCCCTCTGGCCGCGTACATCGTTTCGAACATATTCTCGATCAATTCATCCAGCTTTGGATAGTCTTTATCAATTTCTTTTGTCTCTTGTCGTAATGCAGCATCTCCATATGCCACAATTGGTAAAATCATAATCTTAATTATTATATAAATAATCCTGAAGTAAGATGGTCGCGCTTATTTCATCAATCAAGGCCTTGTTACGACGCTTTTTCTTTTTCAATCCGCTGTCTATCATGGCCTGAAACGCTCGTTTACTGCTAAAACGTTCATCTACCCGAATGACCTTCATATCAGGATATTTATCGGTAAACTCTGTAAGGAAATTTTTAATCTCCTCCTCTACGGCACTATGGGTGCCATCTTTCTGTTTGGGTTCTCCCACCAGGACCAATTCCACGGTTTCATCCTCAAAATAGGTCTGCAGAAATGACATTAGATCTTCGGTAGCAACTGTAGTCAGACCAGAGGCTATCATCTTCAACTCATCGGTGATTGCAATTCCGGTTCGCTTTGTTCCATAGTCTATAGCGAGAATGCGTCCCATACAGGGCGCAAAAATACCGATTTGTTAAATAGTATGCTAAAAATTACAACGGATTTAACGGCAGGAGTTATCTTTGCGCAAACACGTGAACAGAATGACAGAGCTTCAGAAACACATTGAAAAAGCCTGGGAAGACCGTTCCCTTCTAACTGAAACCGCAACCATAAATGCCATTCGCGAAGTGGTAAGACTGTGTGACGAAGGCGAATTGCGCTGTGCCCAACCTACGGACGATGGCTGGCAGGTGAATGAATGGGTAAAGAAAGCTGTGGTACTCTATTTTCCAATTCAGAAAATGAAGACCATGGAAGCGGGCATTTTTGAATATCATGATAAAATCCCTTTAAAGAAAGGCTACGAAGCGAAAGGTATCCGCGTGGTCCCTCATGCCGTGGCAAGACATGGGGCGTATATCTCCAAAGGTGTGATCATGATGCCAAGTTATGTGAATATTGGAGCTTATGTGGATGAAGGAACCATGGTAGATACCTGGGCAACTGTGGGCAGCTGTGCACAGATTGGTAGGAATGTGCACATTAGTGGTGGTGTGGGTATTGGAGGTGTACTGGAACCTTTACAGGCTGCACCCGTGATTATTGAAGACAATTGTTTTATTGGTTCTCGTTGCATTGTTGTGGAAGGGGTTCGTGTGGAAAGCGAAGCAGTACTCGGAGCGAATGTGGTATTAACCGCCTCGACCAAGATCATAGATGTAACAGGTGATGAACCTGTTGAGATGAAAGGTAGAGTCCCGGCACGATCTGTAGTGATCCCAGGTAGTTATTCCAAGAAATTTCCTGCTGGAAATTACAATGTGCCCTGTGCACTTATAATCGGAACTCGTAAAGAGAGTACAAACAAAAAAACTTCTCTTAACGATGCACTGCGGGAATATGATGTTGCTGTCTAAGCTGTGCTGAAGATTTGCGGAGGATAATTTTCTGACGGGGACCCGTTGCTACGATATGATACGAAGTCTCATTTTCTACGCCGGCGTTTTCTTAGTTTCTTCGAATTTACTTTTTTCTGAAAGGCCCTGCTGTACTTTGTCATTAAAGCGTGAGTTTGTTCGTAGGTCTTTCCATAGAGCTCTGCATAGGTTTCAGACATAATATTGATCATATTTTTGGAAAGCCATAACCTTCTCATGTTGTGCATTCTCTTGCCGAATGACATGGATTCGAATCGCATTCGATTCAGATCAATGAGGTAAAAGTCGTATTGACCATCCCCTTTATCAATGATCAGCGTATTCCCCGGGGAATGATCGAGGAAGTTTATATTATTTTCATGAAGTTTGAAGGTGAACCTAGCAACTTGTCTCAGTATCTCGTTACGATTAGGCCATTTCGGATTGTGATTCAGGACCCTGAAATCAAAATCGTAATCCATATGCCTGCTGATATAATAACTTTCCCTGAGGCCTCCGGAAAATATTTCAGAATAGCACACCGGAAATGGGGTGTTGATCCCCAGTTCGATTAACCTGAAAGCATGTTCAAAGGACCGGCATGCCTTACTCTTCCGCAGGAATCTATATACCAAACCCTGAAAAAGACCCGGGGTTTTGAATTTTTTAATATTGTAGGTCTCTCCGTCAATAGTTACTTTTTTAATCACATTGCGGTCTCCCCTGGTCACAAATTCCTGGTTCTCCTGAAATCCATCTATTGCCGACTGCAATTGCGATTTCAACGCCTCAAAATCTGGATGTACTACAAAGGTTTTAGCCATGTTAAATTTTAATAACTTCGAAAAAAGAGATACTTTGCGAAGGTAATGCAACCTAAGAAAATACTCGTTATACAAAACAAAAGAATTGGTGACGTTCTCATTAGTTCGGTGATCGCAAACAATATTAAAAAGGTTTTCCCGAACAGTCATGTCACCTATTTTGTCTATGATTACACGGTGGGTGTTTTAGAACAAAATCCAAACATCGATAATATCATCAGCGTTAGGGAAAAGGAGCTAAAAAAGATACCGAATTTACTGAAAACCATGCGCAAGATCAGGAAAGGGAAATACGATATTATCTTCGATCCGTATTCTAAATTTCAGAGCCGCATGATGTGCCTGTCAAGCCGGGCGGAGTATCGTATCGGACTCAAACGCGCACATAAAACATTAAAACTACCATTTTATACCCACCCCGTTAGTTTTCTTGAAAAACGCTCGAAAAATTGTGGTAAGGCTATTGAAGACCGAATCAATTTGATAAGTTCAGTCTTCAAGCTCGAGAACCCGGATTACGAACCCAAGATTTTCCTTACTTCCCAAGAAAAGCAATTCGATGCTCTGGCCGAAGTGAAGAAACCTGTAATTATGCTAGGTGTATTGGGCAGTACTCCCCAGAAGTCAATGCCCTACGAATATGTTTCCCAGTTGATCAATTACATCACCGACAATTACGATGTTTCTATCCTCTTCAATTATGCACCTCATCAAAAACCAGACGCTGATAAGATCTTTCATCTTTGTCGAGGAAAGGACCAGATCAACCTGGATATTTACGAAGACTCAATTCGCGGATTTATTAAACTGATGAATCAATGTGACTTATTAGTTTCTAACGAAGGCGGAAGTGTGCACATTACCAAGGCACTGCACAAACCAACATTTACTATATATTCACCTTACGTGAACAAAGAACACTGGTCCAGTTTTGAAGATGGAATTACGCACGACTCTATTCATTTACTGGAGGAAAAACCAGATCTTTTCGACAGTTTTACCCTGGAAGAACGCAGAAGGATTGAACTAAACCCGGATGAATTATATCAACAATTAACTCCTGAAATGATTTTGAATAAATTGAAACCATTTCTGGAACATCACCTTAAAAACGTCAGAAAGTGATATGAATCTGATCGACAAATTTCATCACTGGCGGAGAAAATTACGCTGGAACAAGCAGTATAAAAGTGGCCGATGGGAAAGTTTACAAAGTGAAAAGGAAATAGGGCGTTATCATCAAATTGTGAGTTATATTGATGAATTCGGTCCCAAGAATCCCTCCATTCTCGATATTGGCTGTGGTGATGGAGTTCTGAACTTACGTATGGACAACCTGGATTACAGTTATTTTCTTGGAGTGGATTTCTCGAAAGTATCTATTGAAAAAGCAAAGAAAAAGAATTTCCCGAAATCGGAATTCATCGCTGCAGACGCAATACATTTTTCTCCCGGCCGAAGTTTTGATGCCATTGTTTTCAATGAAGCTTTCTACTATATTCATGATAGCGAGAAGCAAAATGTTCTGGACAGGATGTTGGAGTACTTAAATGAGGAAGGAGTGATGATCATTTCCATTTACAGGGAGGGAACAGGTTGTTGGGAGTATTTTAAAGAAAATCCCAAACTCCGAGAATTAGCCTTTACAAAGGTAACTACCGATGAAGAGTTGCGATACTGGAAAATTGGGGTGTATAAAAAGACCTGATTATTTCTCAATGCCATACTCAGTCCATATCTTTTTCTCATCGTGGGTTTCCTTACGTATAGCTCGATTCTTATCGATGGATTCCTGATTTTTATATCCCCTTGGATGATCCAGATGGATCACTACAGCATTATAGCGTATCTGTTTGCTCTTGACACCATAGTTCATTAAACGTTCACCTAATTCACGATCCTGTCCGCCGTACTGCATCCGCTCGTCGAATCCGTTTATGGAAACAATATCTTCCTTCCAGCCACTTGCATTATGGCCGTTCCAACTCGCGTTAGTGGGCGTAACTCTATTCAGAAATGCTGCTAAAACTGTTCCTGCAGAGAGTTTATTATTCTTAAAGGACGACTTGAGTCCATGCTTCTTCAGCCAGGCGACATCGAAACAATCTTCAGAATAAATATTATTCCTGCCTATCAATTCTGAAATATCCATAGGTAGCATGAAATAACCCCCGGATAGGAAATAACCCTTTTCGCGGTACTTCACATGCTGCTCCACAAAATCTTTGCGAGGAATACAGTCACCGTCACTCATAATGATATAAGGAGTATTGCATTTTACGATGGCCTTATTCAGAATTTCAGATTTCTGAAACCCTTTGTCCTCGTGCCATACATGCAGAATGGGATAAAATACTTCATCACTTATTTTATCGATCAGTGCTTTTGTCTCCTCTCCCGAACCATCATCGGCAATAACAAGCTCGAACATTCGATAGGTCTGGTTGTTGTATCCCAAAAGAACCTTTTCCAGCCATGCCGGGGAATTATAAGTACTAATGATAATCGAAGTATCGATCTTTTGCATGTCGCAAAGATAAAGTTAATTAGTAAGTTTGTCCAATGCATTCCCTATCGGTTATCATACCAGCCTATAATGAAGAAAACTATATTGAGGACGCCTTACGGTCTGTAGCGTTCGCTGATGAAATAGTCCTGATAGATTCTTATAGCACGGACAGTACAGTGGAAATTGCGAAGCCGTACATCACTAAACTATTGCAACGGAAGTTCGATAATTTTTCAGCCCAGAAGAATTTTGCGCTGGAACATGTTTCAAGTGATTGGGTGTTGTTTTTAGATGCCGATGAGCGGGTAACGCATTCTCTTGAGGACGAAATAAAAAAAACGATCGCTCATCCCAAACACGCAGGTTACAAGATAAATTTTCCGCATTTTTATATGAATCGGTTTCTATATCATCATAGCGATGATGTGTTGCGACTGGTAAAAAGGGCTGGAGCGCATTTTATGGGTAGTGTACATGAAAAACTACATTGCGACGGTTCTGTAGGTAAGCTTAAGAACCATATGCTGCATTATACCTATAAAGGCCTTGAGCCTTATATTCGGAAAAAGGAATCCTACGCGTGGTTTCAGGCAGAACAGCTTTATAAAAAAGGTAAGAAAGCAACCTGGTTTCATCTTTTCTTCAAACCCGGCTATCGCTTTTTCAGGTCCTATGTCGTTAAAGGGGGATTCAAGGATGGAATTCCGGGTCTCACTGTGGCCATGGTTAACGCATATGGTGTGTTTCAACGATATGTGAAGCTGAGACTATTGCATAAAGGAATGCGCTAGTTTCACTAAAATACCTTGCCGAATTTTATTTTTCTTTTGAATTTGGACAGGCCATATTCTCCCTTAATATCCAGTCGCTGAATTTCAAATGAGTTTTTGAACGGGAAAGCGTTCAGCCTGTTTCCTATTCGTAATCCAAACTTAAAACCTTCCTCTTTCAGTAATGTTATAAATTGTTCTTTTGCCGGTTTCTCCCTTGGATACTTGCCATAGGGATAAGCAAGTGCAGGAGAAACGTTGAGATTTTGTTTTGCGATGACTTCCCGACATTTATTTATATCCTCTTTAATTTCTTCAGAAGACATTTGATGAAACTTTTTATGAAAGAATGAATGGTGTCCAAGTTCTACAAGGGACGGATCCAGGGTATTGAGCTCGGATGACGTCATTATTGGATTTTGCCCCGAATACCACTCATCTGTCCCTCCCAGAAACGCCAATGGCACGAAAAGTGTTGCCTTTAATTGATACTTCTGAAGCAATGGCAGTGCGAGCTCTCTAAAGCTAACATAGGCGTCGTCGAAGGTGATCATAACGTTGTTCCCCGGCGGAAGCTGTCTCAGTTCTTCTAATTCTGAAAAATGCCATGACTTAAAATTATTATCCCGTAACCATTTGAATTGTTCCTCCAGTCGGCTGGTTCCTATAGTGAGGTCCCTACTCTCACTTACAGAAACATGATGGTACATTAAAACAGGAAGATTTGCCATAGGTTGTTCCGAATAGAATCCTCGTAAAATTATTACTTTTACCCAAACTACAGACAATTTGCAAGACCATATTCCTATTACCGCCCTGGCGATCACTCTAAACGAAGCCCAAAATATTGACGGCTTCATTAAAAGCCTGTGGTTTGCAAACGAGGTCATTATCGTAGATTCGTTCAGTACGGATGATACTGTAAAAAAGGCCGAAGTGCATGAAAAGGTCACTGTTTATCAAAGAAAATTTGATAATTTTTCTGCTCAGAAGAATTATGCAATATCCAAAGCATCGAATGACTGGGTGGTGTTTTTCGACCCCGATGAAGAAATCACCGAAGCACTAGGAAATGAGATTCTTCAAACCTTAAGTAATCCAGGAGCTATCGCTTATTTTGTAAAAAGACAATTCCATTTCATGGATAAGAGAATAAAGTATAGTGGTTTCCAAACCGACTGGGTTATCAGGCTTTTTCATAAGAATTATTGTGAGTATAATGGTAGCCTGGTGCATGAGACCCTATCGGCAGAAGGTAAAACAGCCAGGTTAAAAACCAGGGTGCCACACCATACGTACAAGGGTATTGATGACTATACTGCTAAATTACATCGCTATAGTGCCTTGCAAGCACAAATGCTGTACGCCAAAGGAAAACGGCCAAACTTATTGCATTTCCTGTTCAGACCATTTTATCGTTTCTGGCATCAATATCTCATAAGACTTGGTATCTTAGATGGGAAAGAAGGCTTCATTCTGGCCTATATAAACAGTTTTTCGGTATTTAAGCGCTATGTAAATCTATGGTTGCTATACCGGAATATTAACTAAGCAGGAAACTCATGGCAACTAATACTCTCACCTCCAACGGTATATTATCACCGGTCATATACAACACCTCCAAAGCTCTGGAAAGGGCGTCCTATTATGGAATTAGATCGCTTCTGGTGATATATATGGTAGGCTACTTCGGCATAGACAGGTATGAAGCCATGAACTTATATGGCTGGTCCATGACCATTTATTTAATCGCATTGGTCCTGGGAGCTGTGGTTGGTGACCTTCTTCTTGGAAACAAATACACGGCAATAGCCGGCGGAATACTACAGGCATTCGGAGCTTTTATAATTTGCCTCCCCTCTACGGCGACATTATACATCGGTATCGGAATGGTATTTTTTGGAAGTGGTATATACGGTTCGAACCTTTTTTCAATGATAGGCAGGTATTTCCGAAAGAGGGAGAAGATACTTGACAGTGGCATGACTGTATATTATACGGTTATTAATGTGGGTGCATTTATTGGAACAATGGTAATTGGTTATCTCGGGGAAAATAATTTTCACCTGGGATTCATTGCGGCTGGTATTCTAATGGTGATCTCATCTGTCATGCTCTTTTTCACGAAAGACACAAAGACACCGATCGAAGAACACGATATAACAAAGAAAAACCTTCCAAAAAGCGTGGTTATGGTCTTCATGGCTATGGCGATCACTGCCATTTTCTGGCTGGTCTATGAAATTGCCGGAAGTGATGTATTTTCGAAATCATATGAATTACGTGAACTTTCGGGATCGGGTTTTCTTAGGAATATTTGGCAGAGTATAAATCCAGTCATCGTATTGCTGGCCGGAATTCTATTATCGGTTGTGTGGTATTTCATTCGTTCCAATAGGATATTAAAACTTGGTGTCGGATTTCTTTTAGGGGCAACCTCTTACTTTATTTTACTTACAATGCCCGAGGGCTATAGCTGGTTAGGTGTAGCGGTATTTCTAATATCGGCATTATTGCTCGGGTTTGCCGAAATTCTCTTTGCTCCCACAACTTTGTCATTACTTTCGAAATATACCAATCCAAAATACCTGGCAATCATTTTCGCATTATATATGCTACCCACCAGAATACTCTCAGCCATTTATGGATTATTTTCTGAAAACATTTACAATACACCCAATCTCGGTTTAATCATAGGAGGAATTATTTTATTCATCTTAGCCGTGGGACTTGTAATATATGCGCTGGTGTTCAAGGAATCTATTACGGAAAAAAAGACCAGCTAAGGCATGAAGACCGTTTTCCTCGAATCGCACAATATCAATAATAAATTCTCCGGTTTCGGACAATTTAACTATCATCTTATAAGAGGGCTTTCCCAGGTCAAGCCGGAAGACCTTTCCATCGTATTACATGCCAAGAATACAGAAATCCTGAAAAATGAATTCGGAAATACGTTCGAATACAGGAAATACAACTCTTTAAGTCGTCATAAACCCTTCAGAATAAAGAAGAAATACGATCTCTGGCATTGTATGAATCAGAATATCAAGATCGAACCTTTTCACAATATCCCCTATTTGCTTACGGTACATGACATACACTTTATAACTGAAGGTAGTGAAGGACTTCAGGATAAATTAAAAGCTAAATTCAGGGAGAAACTCAAAAGGGCAACGGCCATTACTTATATTTCTGAATTTGCTAAAAAAGATACGCATGCCAATTTCGAAGTTCCGGACGTTCCTGAATTTGTAATCCATAACGGAAACACCATCACCGATACAAAAGTTCCGGAATCCTATACCCCACCTGTCTTTCCGGAAAAACCGTTCTTATATTCGATAGGAGATTTTAGTGAACGCAAAAATTTCATCAGCCTGGTAGAAATGCTTCGGCTATTACCGGATTATAATCTGGTTTTATCGGGTAGTAACTCTTCCACTTACGCAGATTCTTTGCGAAAAAAAGTTGCTGAATACAACCTCAAAGAACGTGTTTTACTTACCGGGAAAGTAGAGGACACAGAAAAGAAGTTCTATCTCAAACACTGTGAGGCGTTTGTATTCCCATCGCTGAGAGAAGGATTTGGGATTCCACCTATTGAAGCCATGCGCTACGGTAAACCCGTTTTTATTTCCAATAACACATCACTACCTGAAATTGGCGGTGAGCATGCATTCTACTGGGACCATTATGATCCGGAATATATGAAGGAGGTCTTCTTGAACGGTATGCATGCTTTTCATGAAAAACAAACTTTTTATGAACAGTGGTATGTAGATCGGGCCAAATCATTTAATTGGGTGAACACAGCCAGGGATTATTTGGATGTCTATCATAAGATTTTGTCCTAAGTTTGTAGCATGGTAGATGTAGCGGTGATCCTTATTAACTACAACGCTTCAGATTTCACGCTGAAATGTATTACATCGGTAATTGAAAAGACCAAAGAGGCCGTGAGTTATGAAATAATTGTAACCGACAACAACTCGGAGATTGCCGACTACGAGAACCTGAAGAAAAATTTCCCCACCGATCCACGATGCAAACTTGTGCGGTCCAACCTCAATACCGGATTCGGTGGGGGAAATATGTTTGGTGCCAGGCACGCCAATGCCCGGTATTTACTTTTTCTGAATAATGATGCCTTATTGCTGAACAATTGCCTGGAAATTCTTACTGGTTTTATGGACACTAATAAATCCGTAGGCGTTAGTACAGCCCAGAATTACGAT
>JABDNT010000050.1 GCA_013043685.1 Flavobacteriaceae bacterium
TTGGTTTCGGATACGATTTCCAAACCACGGATCTGGAGGATTACAGCGATGGTTCGTATGAGATCATGCTGCGTTTCGATGTATTTAATAAACCAGAAAGAGTACTAACACCAAGATTCTTCTAAAAAACTATAAAAATTCATATCCCACCGGCTTTTAAAAAGGCCGGTGTTTTTTCTATTCGTGATTTTCAATTCGGAAAACTACTCATACAAACAGTAATTCATACCGTAATTTTTCCTACAAAGATGTTAACTTTATCTGAAAATATCTTCGGTTAATCGACTGTGTAAAAAGGTTATGCCTGTTGGGGTATTAGCTTTACAAGAAAATTTTATTCCCACAAATCATTTTTTCCCTAACACTTAAAAATACTAAGATATACGTGTAAACACGTAGCCTTAATTCCTACAAAAACAAAGGGCAATTTCCAGCAATTTTATGCCATTCAACGAATATTTGAACGGTTCAGCTAATTCTGCTTAATTAGGAAATCTATAACGTTTTTTCCTACGTATATTTATGGTAGCAGAGTAACTTCAAATGCAGTTGGGGCATTTTTCTTACTTCAGAAAAAATAATAAAAACTAGAGCGTATGCGTACCATTACTTCTTTTTCAGGAAAAAAGGGTTTTTTTAATACGGTTATTTTAACCATCCTTTTACTATCCTCTTCCTTGATCTATGGCATTCCAATGCCATATTTGGATGGAGATATCGATTTCAACAACAGCTCGAATAATGAAATTACGTATCTGGCTTTTGCCGAAGTGGCGATACTAGATAGTCATAAAAACACGACTTATTCAAATTCAACGGATACTCAATCCGGTTGGTTTTTCGAATGTGGTGATGATAAGCGAGTTGATGAATATGGATTCAATGCTAATTGTAATACCGACACAACGGCTAACATACCCGAAGGTTCGAACATGTTCAAATATGTGGTCGAAATTGTGTACAAGGGTGGAAATCCCGGCTCTACTATCCAAATCACGGATGATTCTAATAACGCGCATACATTGGACCGATCCGTACCTTTTGGAACAAGCTCAAATATTTGGGTGTACCGTGCTGAAATAAATGGTAGCACCAGTTTTATCAATTATAAGAACAATAGCAACGAATGTAAATTACAATCGATCGTAATTTATGCCTTTAGAAATGTTCCGGAAGCTTCAGGAAGTTCCGGTGTCTTCACGCAATGGAGTGGGTACAATGATATTCAGTCCTTTACCATAGATATTCCAACCTTTGATACAGCCAGGGATCTGATCATAGAAACACCTATTTCGGAACTAACAGAAGACGGCCGCTATCTTTTACTAAAAGCTGAGGCCGCGGGTAAGACTGATCAAATATTCGTTTATGGTCCGGATAGCAATTTACCAGGAGGTCAATGCTGTCTTGCCATTCCGAATCTGATCTTGCGTGATATTCCCGGAAATACAACTGAGGTCACCATAACAGTGGATACTCGTAACGGGCAAAACGGACAAAGCGTGAACGGACAATCATGGGTGATCGCCGCAGGAGTGAATATTGATTCACCATGTGTTAATGACCCCAGAATTGCGTTAATCAAAACAGGAGTCTTCAACGATGAGAATGGAAATGGAATTGCAGAGGTAGGAGAAACTATTAGTTATGATTTCACTGTAACTAATACAGGTCAGACAGCCTTCACAGAAATTCAGGTTACGGATCCCTTAGTTTCAGTTTCGGGATCACTTGCCGGCCTTCTACCCGGAGAATCCAATAATTCAGCTTTTTCAGCAACATACTCCATAACTCAATTTGATATAGATAATGGCTTTGTTGAAAACCAGGCCACGGCCGATGCTTGTTACGATGAACAGCCGGTTGATCCTGATGGTAATTGCGACGGACAGGTAACTTATTTAAAACTTGAATATCTAGGTAATGAAATTGATGCGACTATAAAAGTAGTACAGCACGATGGTCAAACGGTCTTCGAGGATATCGTTCAGCCCGGTGAGAGATTTGAGTTCTTTGGACAGGATCCACCTCAAATGACATTAGGGCCGGAAATTGACGTATATGTAAATAATATACTTGATGAAACTATTCATACCAGCTGTTCCCAGCCGATTGGCCCTGGGGCAGTTTTTGGTAATTATGAAGTTATAGAAGGAGCCAGCAGAAATAATGGTCCATTGGCGCCTATTACAGGATTCAGTTGTGGTGGTAGTGTAAGTGATCTTTCAGATGACAATAGCAATGATCAGGATGATCCAACTATTGTTCCATTGCCCGGCCCTCCGCCAACTCCAAGAGATTGCGACTGTGCTCCGTTGTACAAAGATTCCAATTTTGAGAAAGGGAAATTAATATCAGGTAGCCAACTTGAGGTGGGAGCTGTGTACCGTTTTAGAGATGTCTTCCCATCCAATCCCTACGGAACCACTATAGATGCATTGATAAGAATTGAAGAATTTACTGGAGGAGCATCATTACTTGAGATCGATGTTACTTCCTCTGGTTTGAATGAAGCATTTCAACCAAGGATAAACAGTACAAATGACAACGATCAAAGTGTGCTTTTTAGCATCACATTCGTTACGGATGGAGGAAACTACGGGGATGAAGTTGAAATTTCCTATTATGCTACACCTTTAGATATAGATGGTGACGGTCAGGCTACCCGTGAATATGCGGAAGTAAGCTTGCCAGATGCATATTTTATAGATGACAATACCTTACTTAATATTACTCAAACAGCTACTGTTGTAAGAGGTATTGCCAATACACTTCAAACCGCTCCAGGTGGGGATGTTTCACTGGATCCCAGGTTCACCTATAGTACTTATTACGAGACATCATCTACTTTCAACTATAGAATTGGAAAGATAGATGGTGATAGTGATCGATACTATTCTTTGAATATAAGTTGTGCGGAATATGACGATCCTAATTCGATATTTATTACATATCCCGTGATCTGCGGAAATGTAAGTGATGATAATGGTAATCCATTAGCTAACGTGGACATAGATGTTACCGGAAATGACGGAAGTTCTCAAACCGTTCAGACAAATGCGAGTGGAGATTATAAGGCAATTGCGGCCATCCCTGAGAATGTGGTGGACGTGACCTATGAGATCAGAGAAAATGACCTACCCGGTTATATTTCAATTTCTGATGTAGATGGAGCTAATGACAATCTTATTACTAGAACCATTGCACTTGAATCTTCTTGCGGCAATGACTTTGTCGATGGGATCGAGGTTATCCTTGAACTTGTGGATAAAACAGATATTCTTTGTAATGGTGATTCCACTGGAGAGATCATAGTTAATGCTACTGGAGGATTGCCTCCCTATTTGTATTCCTTAAACGGGGGAACACAGCAACCTTCAGGTACATTCAGCAACCTGGCAGCAGGAGTATATACAGTAGGAGTTGAAGATTCTCTCGGGAATACAGATTCTATAAGTGTTACTTTAGAAGAGCCTGAAGCGATCAGTATACAGATAACAAAAATTAATGCGACGGCAACCGGTGGTTGCACAAATGGACAGGCTACTGCTACACCTTCCGGAGGTGTTCCACCATATTCCTATCAATGGAGTGCGAGTGCAGGAAATCAGACTACACAGACGGCCATTAATCTTCCGGCAGGAACGCACACTGTTATTGTTGAAGATGCAAATAAGTGTATCCTTGAACAAGGTGTTGTGATAGATTGTGTAGACGACTGTGATGCGGTGGTGAATATAGATAATATTGTAAATGTATTGTGTACAGGGGATGCCACAGGTAGCGCTACGGTCAGTGCTAGCTCGATAGCAAATCCAACGGCCTCATATACATTCTCTTGGAACACGGTGCCACCCCAGGTGGATTCGGGAGCAACATCCAGTACAATTAATAATTTAGCGGCCGGGGTATATACTGTAAGTGTAACTATAGACGGAACACAATGTTTACCCGTAGAGCAGAGCGTAACTATAACCGAACCATCGAACGCTTTAAATGTTACTGCTACTTCTACCGATGAAACCGGTCCGACAACGGGTGACGGAACCGCCACTGCGAATGCAACTGGCGGGACTCCTCCTTATTCTTATTCATGGAGTCCGGGTGGTGAAATTACTCAGACCATCACAGGATTGAGTACCGGTGTATATACGGTTACAGTTACAGATGATAATGGATGTACCGCAACGGCGTCCACTACCGTGAATCCGGGATCTTGCAGGGATCTGGCCGCGAATGCGTCTTCAACTCCTGTATCTTGTAACGGAGGTTCCGATGGTACTGCAACAGTAGGAGTTACCGGAGGATTAGGGCCGTTTAGTTACTCCTGGAGTCCGGGCGGACAAACCACACAAACCATTACTGGCATACCAGCCGGAGTATATACAGTTACTGTAACAGATGAAGCGACACTTTGTACAGCAACGGCCACAACTACGGTTAATGAACCAGGCCCGATTAGTTCGGGAATTGCTGTGACCAATGTTTTATGTTTTGGCGATAGTTCGGGATCCCTCGATCTTACGGTTACAGGAGGTACTCCACCATATACCTTCCTATGGAGTCCGGGTGGAGAAACCACGGAAGATTTATTTAACCTTTCGGCAGGCACATATTCTGTAGTTATTACAGATGCTAATGGTTGTACTATGACCGATAGCGCGACGGTCATGCAGCCACAAGAAGGGGTTTCATTGGAAATTACTTCTCAAACGGATATTGTATGTGATGGATTTGGATCTGTGACAGTAAGTGCTAGTGGAGGAACACCACCTTATTTATATAGTATTGATGGTGGTACACCGCAGTCTTCGGGAACATTCGATAATCTAGTGGCCGGAACTTATACGGTAGCTGTTTCTGATGCAAACGGTTGTGATACCAGCGTAATGGTCACGATATTAGAAAACTGTACAGATGCGATAAATGATATCAATAATACGTTCACAGACATAGCTGTGTCTGGAAACGTACTCACGAACGATGAGGATGCAGAAGGCGACAATCAAATTGTAACCACTACAGGTAGTATTCCTACCACTGCTGGTGGTACTGCTGTGATGAATGCCGATGGTAGTTATGTATATACACCTCCACCAGGATATTTTGGACCAGATACTTTCCAGTACAGTATAGAAGATGACGGTAACCCTCAGGCTACCGATAGTGCTACGGTATTTATCGAAGTGCTTCCGGTTGATCGGAATACAACCATCGCAAACGCCGATACAGCAGGTACGGAAGTCAATGTACCGGTAAGCGGCAATGTATTGGCGAACGACTTCGATCCTGAAGGTGATAACCAGGTGGTGACCAATGTAGGTACCTTCCCGACAACTCAGGGAGGAAGCATTACTATTGGGGCCGACGGAAGCTTTACTTATACTCCTCCATTAGATTTTGAAGGAGAAGATACTTTCGAATACTTTATAGAGGATGATAACGTCATGCAGGCTACAGATTCTGCGATCCTTACGATCACTGTTGATG
>JABDNT010000051.1 GCA_013043685.1 Flavobacteriaceae bacterium
AGATATAGTCATTAGGATTTACCGAATGATAATTCACCCTGTACGTGATGTAAGCAAAAGGACGATGCCCAATATATTTTAAACCGAAAACCAAAATTGAAAACCGGTTTTGTAAGATAAGGTTATACCTTCTTCAGCTTCAACCACTACAATTCCTTCATAGAAATATACAGTAACAATGTCGATTTTAAGCACATGTTCAAGTGCAGCCGAAGATGAATAGTTGTGCGGATTGGTTAGTTCCATCGGCAAACGAGTTTAAGGAATATCTTTAAATTTTCTACGGGTTTTATGGTGATTAAATAACTAACTTTGCCTCGATGTTACAATTAGGGCAAAACCAGCAACTTACAATATTAAGAGAAACAGATCCTGGCCTTTATCTGGGGTCTCCGGAAGGCGACGAGGTGCTGTTACCTCACAAATACAAGCCGGAACAATTTGAAATAGGTGATCCCATTGATGTATTTGTTTACCTCGATCATGAGGAGCGCCCGGTTGCTACTACCCTTGAACCTTACGTTAAACTGAACGAGTTCGGTTTCCTGCAATGCAGTGATGTAAATAAATTTGGTGCCTTTATGGACTGGGGATTGGAGAAACAGTTATTTGTTCCATTTAAGGAGCAGGCCAGGCCGATGAAAATAGGTAACTGGTACATTGTGTATTTATACCTGGACGACCAGACAAACCGACTTACCGGTTCGAGCAAGACGAATAAGTTCTTAAATAATGATCAGGTTACCGTTAGTAAGTTCGATGAAGTGGATATTCTTGTCACTCATATTACTGAAAAGGGAGCTAATGCTATTGTGAACGGGATACATAAAGGGCTTATATACATTGAGGATATTTTTGAAGACATCCGTACCGGAGATCGTTTGAAGGCGTATGTTCGGAAAGTAAGACAGGATAACAAGATCGATATTGTCTTGCAAACTCCGGGCTATAAAAGTATCGAGCCTAATGCGAACTACATTTTGGACGAACTGAAAGCCGCGGGTGGTTTCATGCCGTTACACGATAAAACCGATCCTGAAGTAATTAAAAATGAATTGGGGATCAGCAAGAAGAGCTTTAAAAAAGCTATTGGCAGTCTTTTCAAAGACAAGCAAATTCGAATTAAGGAAGATGGTATCGAGTTGATCTAACGGTCCAGCCATTTTTCAAAGGCGAACATTTCAATGGTATGGTTTTCAATCCACACCGCTGAATCTTCAATAATATTTTCGGTGATGTGATGAAAATAAGCTGTCATATGTCCTGATTCGGCTAGGCCTTCGAAGAATGGAATATACAGATTCCAATAAATTCCCCGGGGATTATTATTATCGGCTTTCAATTCGCCCAAATGCTTGAAGAATTTCGTCGTATTCTCGATAAATAATTCTTCCTCTGTTTTGTCCTTATTTTTTTTTTCATTATTCTGAGCGACCAGTAAGGCCAATAACAATTCCGAAGCTGAGAATTCACTATTCAGATTGGCCGATAAACTGATGTTAATGGATTTTGGGTCGTCTTCGGCTACGGAAATATTTCCTCCCATTATGCTATTGATATCGTAAAACGCCCCTTCCGCACGATCTGACCCTGGTTCCAGTAAAAGAAAATAATGATAAGAAAGTAATGCCTGGACCCGGTTGTTTTGGCTAAATTGAAGAAATCCCATTAGCAAATGACTGGTGGAATATTCCGGATCCAACTCGATCGATTTAGAAACCTCCCTTATGGCATTTTCCATATCGTCCTTCTGATAATACTGATACCCCAGATTATAATGTAAACGAGGCTCATTCTTAAATTCATTAACCGCGCGTTTGAACAATTTCAGAGCAGCCTTAGATTTGCCAAGATTATCCAAACTCAGTCCTTTGTTAATCGTCGCTGGAAGCAGGTACTTTTCATTTTTCTTCAGCACCTTATCGTAGTATTTAATGGCAGCCTTGTAGTCTCCTTTGTGATAGTAACTAAGTCCGATCTCATAGAATACCATTGCAGATTCCGGATCGATTTCCAGAGCTGTTTTATAGATTTCAATGGCCTTATCGAATTCCCCCCGATCGTGATACGCAATGCCTTCCTCTACAATAGGGATCACATTATTTTGAGAGAAGATAATGGATATATTTAAAAGGAAGATTACAGTTAAAAGGCGATTGTCCATACGTAAATACTCATTGAATTAATGCGTTACTTACGTTGCAAATCGGCAGGTTAGTAATCGCTTCTTCTGTTCGCTTGGTTTGACCTAAAATCCTCTTCCCACACGATAGGGTGCACAACGCGCGCAAATTCCAAAAGGAGGACAGGGATCCAAAAGGTCGAGTCCACGCATTTCTTTATAAACGCTGTTTTTTACCCGTGTTTTTCCATCGGTGAGATAATTTTTCTGAGCTCCGAAACTATAAAATTCAGATTGAATTTCCTGGACATTTACATTTGCCGGAACGTAATCAGACTCCTGTTCCACCGCACTGACCATATCCACCGAGGATCGGTAATTATTTACGTTCATCTGAAAATTGTTCAGACCAATTTTTTCAAAAGGCGTAACAGGTTTAAGGTTATATACTGTTAGTTCATCCAATTGAGGCAGGGATTCTGAATTAATGGTGTAGTATCGGGTACTAAAATCGTCCTGGCTAAAAAGGGCCATTGGAATCAGCAGTAGTATGAAGTACACAATTTTCATCAGTCTCAAATGTATCAAAAATGATTCCGAAAGCTAAATGCCTTTTTATAAATTTAACTTTTTAGCTGTCGCCTGAGGCACTGCATCTTTGTGAATCATTATGCTAATTGCTTTCAGGCGCATATAGGATTCGCTGAAGTACACATAACCGCCGTTGGCATTTCTGCTCTCATCGGTTCCCCAGCTATTTTTAACCTTGTAGTATTTCGTTCCGTTTTGATCGCGTAACAGACCAGTGATATGCATCAAATGGTCATCGGTGGTTGTAAAATTCTCAAATTCGTCCTGGCGGTATTCCTGGCTGATATTCATTTCGGGATAAACGCCCTGGAGTGCCTTTATATTATTATTACTGTTCCGGGGAATTACAGCCACCCCATCTTTGGAAGAAAATGTTCGTTCGCTCACATCGCAGTCAAGTTCCACAGTAAAACCTTTTTCCAGAGCGTTGTCTATGGTAGTGATCATTTCATCTAATGGGACATTGTACATGCTCCCATAACTCCAGTTGTCCGGAATGTTAAGGATAAATTCAGAATAAAAAGGAGCATGTGAGAATGAAGTTATGGTCACATAATCATCCGGAACGATCTTCGTCATTTCCAGGAATGATTCCGGTGAATACTGCTTGCCCTTGTAGTTAAACAATTTTGGATTCTCACCCATGTATACATCCAGTACCGCTTCGACTGCGTCATCCCATTTCTTACTTAGTTTTCTTCCGGGATTGTCCACGTATGTTTCAACCATCGCTTTAAGGACGGCCGATAATTCAGCATGGTTATGGCCGGTTTGTTCTTCAAACATACCACTGTATGTCTCCTGAGGTACCAGGCCGAAATCGCGAACAGAATTCATTACGTCATGCGCGAGGCCACCTTCGCTAAATTGGGCTTTTCCTTGTCTCATAACATAATTTTGGGCCTTCTTCGGATAGGTGTTCCGAACTGTGTACATTTCAGAAAGATCAATTTCCGTGCCTGTTAAGCGGATAATTTCAGATTCAAGAAACGATGTGCTGGAAAAACTCCAACAGGTTCCTGTACGACCCTGACTGATAACCGGAGTGGTTTCAAGGTCAATAACCGTGTTGAATTTATAAGGTTGTTGAGCCAGTAAAGTGATACTGCTCAGTAACCCTAATATAAATAGTAAGTTACGCATGATTCAATATTTTAGTCACTTCGAATCCTTTATGATTCCTTTTGTGAGCAATGATTAAAGAGAATAAGTTTTATCTTTGGTAAAAATAAAAAATATGAGCACACCGAACTGGAAAACGGCAAAAGAATATAGTGATATAACCTATAAAAAATGTGATGGTGTAGCCCGGATTGCCTTCAACAGACCTGAGGTTCGCAATGCCTTCCGACCCAAGACGACCTCGGAATTACTGGATGCGTTTCACGACGCCCAGGAAGATACAAGTATAGGTGTAGTATTGCTTTCCGCTGAAGGGCCTTCTCCCAAAGATGGTGTTTATAGCTTTTGCAGTGGTGGGGACCAGGCTGTAAGGGGGCATCAGGGTTATGTAGGTGAAGATGGCTACCATAGATTGAATATACTCGAAGTTCAGCGACTTATACGTTTTATGCCAAAAGCTGTCATCGCGGTAGTCCCCGGATGGGCAGTAGGAGGAGGGCATAGTCTTCATGTTGTGTGCGACATCACACTGGCCAGTAAGGAGCATGCCATCTTTAAACAAACAGACGCCGATGTAACCAGTTTCGATGGCGGCTATGGTAGTGCATACCTCGCTAAGATGGTAGGTCAGAAGAAAGCCCGTGAGATCTTCTTCCTTGGAAGAAATTACAGCGCCCAGGAAGCTTTTGAAATGGGAATGGTGAATGAAGTTGTTCCACACGATGAATTGGAATCAACAGCATTCGAATGGGCACAGGAAATACTGGCAAAATCTCCAACCTCTATCAAAATGCTGAAATTCGCTATGAATCTTACGGACGACGGTATGGTTGGACAACAGGTATTTGCCGGAGAAGCAACCCGGCTGGCTTATATGACCGATGAGGCCAAAGAGGGAAGGGATGCGTTTCTTGAAAAACGAAAACCCAATTTCGAAAAGAAGTGGTTACCGTAAACTATTATTAGCCAGTTCAGGAAATATAAATCAATTGAATTTAGTACTTTTATTAAGGCCTCATAGTTAGATTTCATAATGTAGTAACGAAATTTTTAAAACATGAAGAATATATTGGTTGCCATCGATTTCGATGAGAATCTCGACTTTCTTATCAGGCATGCGAAACGATTTGCTAAGGCGTTTAACGCCAAGATATGGTTAATGCATGTTGCAGCTCCGGATCCCGAATTTGTGGGATATGATGTTGGCCCTCAATATATTAGGGATAGTAGGGCAGGAGAGCTAAGAGAAGAACATAGGGTTATTCAGGAACAAACGGATTGGTTGAAAAAGGAGGGTTGTGATGCGGAAGGCCTTCTCATTCAGGGCGCCACCATTGAGTTGATCATGGAGGAGTCTAAAAAACTTCACATTGATATGATAATGACAGGTCACCACGAGCGAAGTTTTCTTTACAATGCCTTTGTAGGTAGCGTTTCGGCAAAAATCATGAAGAATTCGAAGATCCCTGTTTTAATAGTTCCTTTTAAATAATTCTTTCTGTTCATTTATTGGTTGCTAACAATCGTCATTTTGTTTTACAGGAAAAATTAATTTTAAATGCACCTATTTCATTAGGATAGCTCAGGTTGTTAGATCTTACAGCTGTTTTTTTTCAATCTCAAACGACTTGATCACTTTTTCATTTTGGATAATATGAAATATATAATATCCATCCTTCAAATCATCTATCGCTAAATAGATCTCAGGATATTTAGAGGTTACATTGCCAATGAATTCCCCTTTGTTAGTTGCCATCGGGAAGTAGTTGAAATTTATAACAAAGGTAATGGTCTCGTCGAGCAGCAATAACAAGTTTGTAACTCATTATATCATAAATGTAACAGGGCGGTATTACAAATTTTTAATGTACTCTGTGGGGGTTAGACCGTAAGCTTCTTTAAAACATTTGATGAAATAGGAAGGGGAGTTAAATCCCACGGAATAAGCGATCTCTGATATGGACCGATCCGAGGTTTCCATTAATTTTGTACTGGATTTCAAGCGCTGAGACCTTATGAATTCGGAAGCGCTCAAACCGGTAAGGGCTTTGAGTTTCCGGTGCAGCTGCATACGGCTTAGACCTAATTCTTCAGCAAAGGGGCCAACAGTGAAATCAGGCTCTGTGATCCGGGTATCGATTATTTTCTGAATATCTTCCAATAATTGTTCGTCTACCGATGTCACCGAAATATCTTTGGGTTTGAGGTAGAGGTGTTGACTATACCGTTTCTGAAGTGCTTTCCTCATCTCGATATAATTCCTCACTTTTTGCTTAAGTATTTCTGCATTGAAAGGCTTTGTGATGTAGTCGTCTGCCTTTGAACTAAGCCCTTTTAACTCGTTTGAAGTTCCGGTTTTAGCAGTCAGTAAAAGAATTGGGATATGACTGCTTCTCACATCTGTTTTTAAGGTATTGGTCAGTTCGATACCGTCCTTTTCTGGCATCATAATATCGCTAATGATTATATCAGGTACTCTTGCGATCGCTAATTTTATACCCTCATTGCCATCTCCGGCCTGCAAGACTTCGAAGGAGCCTCTGAAAAGAGCACCTATATAACTGCGCAATTCTATATTATCTTCTACAACGAGCATTACCGGAGTTTCATCTTCATTGGTAAATAGTTCTTCGGCCTCATTATGGAGGAAATCATAACTCGTATCTTCCGGTATAACAGTATTTGCGTTGTAACTGCCTCGTGAAACTGGAATGATAGCTTCGAAACAGATCTCATTTTCTTTATCCTTGAGGGCCCTGATCTTACCACCGCATAGGGTTATGAGCTCCTTTATTAACGATAATCCTATTCCAGTTCCCGGTGATGTTTTATCGTGTTGGTAAAATCTATCGAAAAGTTTGGGTAAGTGTGATTCACTTAAACTCGTATTTGCATTGGATACCCGTAGCAATAAATTATCACCTATTTGTTTGGCTGCTAGATTCACATCGCTATTTTCCGGAGCATACTTAATTGCGTTCGACATTAAGTTTGTAACGATCTTATCTATAATATCACGATCGTACCAGCTCTCATTGAACTCCTGGATATCCTTGTGGACCGTAATTGCTTTTTCGTTTGCACGAAGCATAAACGATTCGACAATCTGTATTAGCTGAGGTTTCAGATCGTTCCGGGTAACGCGAAGTTTAACAGACCGTTCTTCGAGCTTTGAAAGATCGAGCATCTGATTAATAAGTCGAAGCATGCGTTCTGAACTGCCCTCAATAATGGATAAAGACTGCTTATCCTTTTCGCTGAGCCCCGCGGTATTAAGGAGTTGTTGTACCGGCCCTGAGATCAGTGTGAGCGGTGTCCGGAATTCGTGTGAAATATTGGTGTAGAGTTTCGTTTTCAGGTCGTCGAGTTTTTGAAGTCTTTCTGTCTCCTCATGTTCCAGGCGTAATTTTAATTGCATACTCCACCTCCATTTGAAATATAAGTAGATAAGATACAATAAAGCGATACCCAGCAGGATATAGGAGATCCTAGCGACATTGGTGAGAAACCAGGGTTTGCTAATAGTAAAAGAATAGGAGGCAGGTGTGCTGTCCCAGACCCCGTCGTAATTACTAGACACAACATTAAATGTGTACTCTCCAGGAGGCAGGTTGGTGTAATGCGCATAATTATTCTTGGTCGGGCCAGTCCATGAATCTTCGTAATTCTCGAGGATATATCGATACTCGTTTCTTTCTGGTTGGGAGAAATGAAGGCCGGCAAAAGTAAAGGAAATGGTGTTCTCACCACTGTTGAACTTCCTTTCTGAATCCAAGGCTATTTCCTCATTGAACAAGTCAAGTTTATAAATGATGGTGCGAGGTGGCGCCGTATTGTTAGTAATTTCTTTAGGATTCAACCAGTTAATACCTTTCAGTCCACCGAAATACAATAATCCATCATCATCTTTATAGTAGGCGCCGGTATTGAATTCTAGAGCCTGTAAGCCGTCGTAAATGTCGTAGTTGGTTATTTCTACTTCCTTCCTGTTGTCCGCATTCAATTTGGTAATTCCCCTGTTTGAGCTCAGCCAAAGATTTCCTTGTTCATCGGGAAGTACAGCATAGACCACATTATTAGGCAATCCTTCATTTGTTGTGTAACTTGTTAATTCGCTGTTATTTAATTGCATCGACAGCAGGCCGTTGCCATTAGTTCCTATCCATAACTTGTCTTTGTCTTCGTACAATGATTTGATATTTGCAATCGACACCTGCGTATATCTCCTGAAATTCCCTTCGGCTACAAAGAATTTATTCAGGCCATTGTTCTCGGTCCCAAGCCATAAATTGCCATCGGAAGCTTCAACGATCACTCTTATATTATTACTCGATACACTATTGTTATCGTTCGGATCATAAATATGTTGGGCGATAACACCTTTGTTCATATCGAATTGTATCAGTCCATTGTCGCGGGTTCCCAACCATATCCGGTTCTGACTATCCTTCAGAAAACACCAGATCGTATTTGCCATTAATGGAGGATTGGAAGACCCTGAAAAATGTTTGAAGCTATTGCCTCCCTCGTATACTGAAAGCCCCTCATCCTGAAATCCGATCCATAATTCATCATCATTTGACATAAGGCTCATGATCCTGTTCGAAACTATGCTACCGGTATCGTTAGGGTCGTGAACGAAGGTTTTAAATTCACTCTGATCAGGTGTTACCATAGTCAAACCTTTTCCAGAACTGCCTAACCATAAATTCCCGTTTTTATCTTTGGTTATGGCCCGGATCACATCAATATCCGTGTAAATTGGGGTCTGGTAATTGGTTAATACGTTGAATTTGGACAGGTTTTCATCGTAATAACTTAGTCCTGCACCATCGGTTCCAAGCCAAATAGTCCCGGTGTGATCTTCATAAATACTTAAAATGTCGTTGTAATGGATCGCCTTTGGATTTCGAGGCTCTGCGACGAAATGTTGAATCTGTTCTGATTTGAAATCAATAAGGTAAGCACCGTCTCCATAAGTTCCCACCCACAGTCGTTGCTGTTGATCACGAAGTAAGGAAAGGATATTCAAATCCCCGGGTAAGGCGTCAGATTCTGAAAATCCATTAAAAATGCTAAGTGAATCTAAGGCTGAGCTATAAAACAATCCTTTTCCAAAACTCCCAATCCATAGTTTGTTATTTGCCTCAGCAAGGGAACTAAAATTTGTGTGGTCCCTTTCTATAGTTTTAATCAGACCAGAACCCTCTTCATCCATTATGTAAATTGAATTCGAGGAGGCCACAACCATTTTAGTTTCATAATTGTAGAGATCGTAAATAGCGGTTAAAGCACTTTCGTTTTGCAGAAAGGCCAAAGTATCTTTGGATTCAGAATTTATTTGGTACAAACCATTGCTGTAGGTACCTATCCATACCGATTTGTCCTTGCCTTCCTCAAGCGTGCTAACATCTTCAAACCTAAGAACGGGTTCGAAGGAATCTGTTTTTGTGTTGTGTTTTTGAAGTTGCCCTCCTTTACCAATTACGAATATCTCGTTGGCAGAATTGATGAATACCTTACCTAACCTACTGTAATTCTCTTTCGTAACATCATCAAATAGAATAGGGTAATACTCAAATTCCAGTCCGTTATACTTATTCAATCCATCCTGTGTCGCAAACCACAGATATCCGATAGTATCTTGCGCTATACTTACAACACTGTTTTGTGAGAGGCCCTCATTTACGGACAATTGGCTAAATGTGATCTGTTTTCTATCCTGTGAATGCGCAAAGGACATAACAAATGAAAGCACTATGAATTGATAATATTTCACTAAGGTTGGTTTGTAATAGCTAATTACAAATTAGTGAATAATTTTTATTCGGTGAGAGGGGACATCTG
This sequence comes from Flavobacteriaceae bacterium, assembly GCA_013043685.1. Taxonomy (GTDB): domain Bacteria; phylum Bacteroidota; class Bacteroidia; order Flavobacteriales; family Flavobacteriaceae; genus Pukyongia. Next base: position 9,683 of record JABDNT010000051.1, read on the forward strand.
AATCGTTACGACTCCTCCAGAATTCGTTCTATTTTGTGTTTGTGAATACGAACGTGCCTTAGCTCTCTTAAAGCATCCCGAATATCATTGGCATCCATCATTGCTTTGGCCTGATCCATATGCAGATCCATTAAATAAAGTTCCTTATAAAAGAATGATACACTCATTCCCAAATACAAAGGGAATAATCTAAGGAAACGGATTTTTGCTCTTTCAGCCATACGAATATAGATTTCTACCAGCTCAGGATCCCAATCGGTTAGCTTCTTTCCGTCTTTCCACATATCGATGGCATTGTCAATATGAATATCCATTTCATATAATTTTTTATACCAGTCCAGGATAGATTTCCCCCCGAAATCACCCAGATGCCTTAGTATTCGATGCTTGATCACCCGAAGTTCTCGCAGGATTCGTTTTATTTTGGCTTTGTCTTCGTCATTATTAATATCCCAGTCTCCAGATCTAACCTGTTCCAGTAAAAATCGTATCCGATCCTTCATATTATTAAAATCGTCTCGGATATCATCGGTCACATCACCAGGAGAATCCCATGCATCTTCACCAGCCGTGGACCCGCGCAAATCATTATATTCAGAAAGGATATCTACAACTTTCTCAATTAAATCATCCTGTGAGATCGTTTCATTATCGATGGCATCCTCCAGGCGCTCTATCACCTTGTCTAAGGCGTAACAACCGTGGTACCAGGTACTGAATTCAATACCCATATAATCGAGAAACAGATTGGGTATCCATTGTTTTCGATCTCGCGCCTTGACCAATTCGGCCAGGCAGGCTCTTCGGTCATGGGCGAGTAATTTAGCTTTGAGAAGGCGTCTGTTTAAAGCTTCCAAATGACGATAATAGGCGGAGAAAATGTAATCACTTTCAGGAAAATAGCCTAAAAATCCCTCACGGATCGCCCGCATTTTGTATTCTTTTAGGAGCGGAATAATATCTTCAGTTCCGGGAGTGATAGGTACACCCTCCCGCAAATGGTTATCCAATATCTCGATTAGAGCATCCAGGAGGCGGTTCAGCCATTTTAATGGGCGATGAAAATTTTTGGCTAACTGGGGATCAGATATTTTATACTCCTCGGGAAACTTTTTCCGCTTGAACGACTTCCTGCTTTTTTTCTTCATAATAATAGGATTTAGTGAAATTCATTTTATGAAGATCCGTAGGAGAAATAGATCTACAGTTCAATAAATGTATAAAGAATATTTTGAAACTTGCTGAAAATCAATGGTTTTAAGGTTAATTGTATATAGCTGTGTTTCATTATGAGAATACTGAACATAATTCGCGATTGTATAATATTGGATGTTATGCGTATTTATGATCAAATAAATTTTCTAACTTAGAGTGAACTAAAGTAATTGGAATTGCTATGAAGAAATTACTCCCAATCTTTATTTTACTCTTTTTTTCAAACCTTTCTGCCCAGGTCATTTGGAATAACACCTATTCGAAACCGGATTCGGACAGCGGTAATGCTGTCTTTGAAAAAGCAAATGGAGAGTATCTGGTCTTAGGTTCTTCCAGGAGTCGTTTTAACACTGACTACGACATCAATGTCCTTTTAATAGATGCAAATGGGGATATAGTTTGGGACAGATATATTGGAGAGATAGGTCGTTATGAAAACGGTAAAAGTTTTGTACAGCTTGACGACGGTAATTTTATTGTAGCGGGCGGAGTTGGTTCGGGAAGTGAACGAAATTCTTATCTCGTTAAAATGGATGAGGAGGCGAACATTAACTGGGACATGGAGTATGAGACCCCATTGTCTAGCCAGGCTAATTTTGTGGGTGAAACAACTGATAACAATATCTATTTCGTAGAGAGGATTATAGGCGATAGCAGCAAGCTTTATTTAACAGATGCATCCGGCAATGTAATATGGACACAAACCTATTTTGATGTTACTTATGATGAAGTCGCAGAAACTTCGGATGGAGGTTATGTTCTAATTGGAGAACAAGAAGTCGAGCCAGATAATACCGATATCGTTCTAACCAAAACCAATGATCTAGGTGTGGTAAGCTGGACACAAACTTTTGGAGGACCTGGAATGGATGGCGCGGGGAGTGTATTGCAATTATCGGATGATGGCTTTATAATTGCGGCTTATTATGATGAGCAGATACCGGATCAATATTTTCGAACGTATTTAATAAGAACCGACGACCAGGGAAATGAAATCTGGTCTACTATGTTAGCACTTTACAGTCCCGGTCATATTATCGAGTGTTGTGGAGGCAATGGCTATGTATTTTCTACAACATGGGTAGAACTGTTTGAGAGTAAATTATATTTTGGTATCCAAAAAATTGATCTATCCGGGAATATAATATTTAACAAGCTCTACAGAGGTGTACAGGGAAATGGGCAGTGTGTTATAGAAACTCAGGACAGTGGATTCCTTCTCACAGGATCAACACAAGGTGCAGGTGGATTACCATCAGATATGAGGCTTATAAAATTTGATAGCGCTGGTAACACAACCCTGTCCACTGGTGAAATTGATGAGATAAGTACGGTTTTATCGATCCTTCCCAATCCGGCCGTTGACTTTGTGATTTTAAGACTCGACGAAACATATCAAGGCACTATTGAAGCTGTCCGACTCTATAATTCTATGAGTCAGAAAATTATTAACCAGGAAAGGATTTCTTCAAAAGAGAAGGTACTGGACTTAACAATTCTCTCGAATGGTATTTATTTCGTTGATATAATTACCAGCCTCGGTGACACTTTAACTCATAAGCTTATAATTTCGAAATAATTCCGGCCATCTGGAAGTATCTATCACGATTTTTCATAAGCTTCATCATGCACACTCTTTACGGCCCTTCCCGACGGATCATTCATATTCTTAAAACTTTCATCCCATTCCAAAGCTATCGGACTACTACACGCTACCGAGGGCACAGACGGCACACTTAAAGCCGCTGTGTCGCTTGGGAAATGTTCCTCGAAAATGGATCGGTAATAAAATTCTTCCTTACTTGTGGGTGTTTGAATGGGGAAGCGGTGATGCGCATTCTTCATTTGCTCATCGGTCACTTTAATTTCTACCATTTCCTTAAGGGTGTCTATCCAGCTATATCCAACACCATCACTGAATTGTTCTTTTTGCCGCCAGGCTACGCTTTCGGGTAGCATATCTTCAAAAGCTTTCCGCAATACCCATTTTTCAATACGACCTTCTGTGATCATTTTATCTTTTGGATTTAACCTCATAGCTACATCCATAAACTCTTTATCCAGGAACGGAACGCGGCCTTCAATACCCCAGGCAGCAAGCGATTTATTAGCACGCAAACAATCGTATTGATGCAGCTTATCCAGTTTTCGAACGGTCTCTTTATGGAATTCCTCTGCGTTTGGAGCCTTGTGGAAATACAAATAGCCGCCAAAGATCTCATCGGCACCTTCGCCGCTCAAGACCATTTTAATTCCCATGGCCTTAATGGCACGAGCCATTAGATACATGGGAGTCGAAGCACGTACTGTTGTGATGTCGTAAGTTTCAAGATGATAGATCACATCCCTTATGGCATCTATCCCTTCCTGTATGGTGAACTTCACTTCATGGTGTACGGTTCCCAGGTGGTCTGCTACTTTTTGGGCTGCGGCCAGATCTGGTGAACCCTCAAGTCCGGTTGCAAAGGAGTGAAGGCGCGGCCACCAGGCTTTTTCCTTATCATCTTCTTCAACACGCTTATCTGCGTATTTTTTAGCAAGTGCTGATGTTACGGAAGAGTCTAATCCTCCGGAAAGCAAAACACCATAAGGCACGTCACTCATAAGCTGCCTGTGTACTGCCGCATCCAGCGCATCACGTAATTCGTCTATGGAAGTTACGTTATCTTTTACGTTCTCATAGTCCATCCAATCTCGTGCATACCACCTTTTCAACTCCCCGTCCTCGCTATGGAGATAATGTCCGGGAGGGAAGAGTTCGATTCTAGTACAAACACCTTCAAGCGCTTTAAGTTCTGAAGCAACATAAAAGGTTCCGTGCTTGTCCCATCCCATATAAAGTGGTATGATCCCCATATGGTCCCTGGCGACAAAATAACTGTCGTTATCTACATCGTAAAGTGCAAAACCGAAAATTCCGTTGAGGTCATCGAGGAATGATACACCTTTGTCTTTGTAGAGCGCAAGAATAACCTCACAGTCGGAATGTGTTTGGAATTGGTAATTGCCTTCGTAGGGCTCCCTCAGATCCCTGTGATTATAGATTTCGCCATTGGCAGCGAGTATTAGTTTTTTATCTTCTGAATACAGCGGTTGCTTTCCTGATGTGGGATCAACTATAGCTAATCGTTCGTGAGCCAATATGGCTTTGTCATCGTTATAGATACCACTCCAGTCGGGTCCGCGGTGGCGAATACATTTCGCCATAGATAATAATTGAGGGCGCAACGTTTCTGAGGGTTGCTTAAGGTCGAAGGCACATACTATTCCACACATAACTTTTATTTTATTTGGTGTTTAAACAAAAAAACCCGCCAGATTCAAAAACCTGACGGGCGGTATATCGCGACAAGTTTTTGCTACGGCATTGTGTTATTATTATTGTTATTGGCAAGTAACATAAACTTGTTGTTATTTATTTGGTTCTTCAAATATCTAATATTTTCTGAACAAAAGAAATTTTCAGATTGATTTTTCTGCATTTTTATCGCAGCTTCGGAAAATCTGTCGGACTTACTTCATGCATAATCGAATAGACCTTTTCAAATACGTCTTCCACGGAAGGTTTGGAGAAATAGTCTCCATCAGTACCGTAGGCCGGCCTGTGAGACTTAGCTGTTAGTGTTTGAGGTTTGCTGTCGAGGTGTTGATACCCATCCTGTTCGTCGAGCAGATGCTGAAGTATATATGCAGATGCTCCTCCCGGCACATCTTCATCTACAACAAGTACCCGGTTTGTTTTCTCTAAGCTTTTCACCATATCGTGATTCAGATCCAGTGGGAGCAATGATTGAACGTCTATTATTTCAGCATCAATACCTACCTGCTGAAGATCTCTTACTGCCTCTTCTACAATTCGCAAGGTACTTCCATAGGATATCAGGGTGATATCGCTGCCTTCTTTTATTGTTTCAACCACACCAATAGGTGTGCGAAATTCTCCGATATTATTCGGCATCTTTTCCTTTAAACGATATCCATTGAGACATTCAACTATTACCGCAGGCTCATCGCTTTCCAACAGGGTGTTGTAAAATCCTGCAGCTTTGGTCATATTCCGCGGAACTAATAGATACATTCCTCTCAACAGGTGGATCAATCCACCCATTTGAGATCCACTATGCCAGATGCCTTCCAGCCGGTGACCTCTTGTGCGCACAATAAGTGGTGCCTTTTGTTTTCCCATGGTGCGATAACGCAAGGTGGCGAGGTCGTCACTCATGATCTGAAGACAATACAGAATATAATCCAGATATTGGATCTCTGCGATCGGACGAAGTCCCCTCATTGCCAGCCCAATTCCCTGTCCCAGAATTGTTGCTTCCCGGATACCAGTGTCCGAGACTTTTAATACACCGTGTTTTTCCTGAAGCCCTTCCAATCCCTGGTTCACATCACCTATTTCACCAGCATCCTCTCCAAACACAAGGCTTTCCGGGTGGTTTGTAAATATGTGATCGAAGTTGTCCCGAAGAATAACACGTCCGTCAACTTGTTCAGCAGCATCAGGGTAGGTTGGTTTCACTTCTGCAACCTCGGTGGCTTTATTATTAGCTTCAGAATAGAGATGTGCACTATACTTCGGCTGAACGATCTCAAAATAGTTATCGATCCAATCTTTTAGCTGTTTGCGCTCGGTTGTATTTTCAGAAACTACATAACGCAGCACTTTCCTTGCCGACGCCATAATATCCCGTCGTAACGGCTCCATTTCCGCTGCGAGATCGTTCTTAATCTTTTCTATGAAATTCTTATTGGGAGAATTCTCAGCAACATTTCCCATAAGAGTTAGTACTTCTTGTTGTTCTTTCTGCTGAGGAGCAATAAAGGCTTTCCAGGCTGCTTTCTTTCCATCGCGGACTTCTTTTTTGATGGATTTTTCCATTTCCGAAAGTTCCTCTTCAGTAGCCATGTTATTGGCGATCATCCAATCGCGCATCTTCACATTACAGTCGAATTCCCTTTCCCATTCCAGGCGATCAAGGTTTTTGTATCGTTCGTGGGAGCCACTGGTGGAATGTCCTTGCGGCTGAGTGAGCTCTAAAACATGAATAAGCACCGGTACATGTTCTTCCCGGGCCAAAGCTCCCGCTTTTTGAAAGGTTTCGATTAGTGCGGCATAATCCCATCCCATAACCCTGATGATCTCAAATCCTTCTTCTTTCTCTGTGCGTTGGAATCCCTTTAGAATTTCAGAAATATTTTCCTTGGTCGTTTGATGCTTGGCATGTACGGAAATTCCATATTCATCATCCCATACGCTAATTACCATTGGTACCTGAAGAACCCCGGCAGCATTTATAGTTTCCCAAAAAAGCCCTTCACTTGTACTTGCATTGCCTATGGTACCCCATGCAACTTCGTTTCCGTTTATTGAGAACTGGGTCCAATCTTTTATACCGTCTACATTCCGGAAGATCTTAGAAGCCTGCGCTAAACCCAGTAATCGTGGCATCTGCGCGCCGGTAGGTGATATATCTGCACTGCTGTTCTTTTGGTTCGTGAGTAGTTTCCAGCTTCCGTCATCATTCAGGCTGTGAGTAGCAAAGTGCCCACCCATCTGCCGTCCGGCACTCATAGGGTCTGCTTCTATATCAGTATGTGCATATAAGCCGGCGAAGAACTGTTCAATGGTCAATTTACCAATGGCCATCATAAAAGTTTGATCCCGGTAATACCCGCTACGCCAATCACCATTTTTGAAAGCTTTTGCCCATGCGAGTTGCGGGACTTCCTTTCCGTCACCAAAAATTCCGAATTTGGCCTTCCCGGTTAAAACCTCCCTACGTCCCAACAAACTGCACTCCCTGCTGGTAACCGCGATCTTGTAATCATTGATCACTTCAGCTTTAAAGTCGTCGAAAGATAAGTTCTTGTCGGTTTGTGGATTTGTATGCATTTTTTGGGAATTGGACTTTGCAAAAGTAGTAAAAAGCAATGGATATAGCAATTACACCATTTGAGTAAATATTATAAAATTCGCAATCAGAAAGGTTAATTAAACTACTTTTTTATGAAATTAACAACAATTAACCGAATTAGTAACAAGAATGGCAATAAATGCCAGAATGTATCAAACCAATCCATTCCTTTCATACCATGAGCTCCGCCGGCTATCCATTTCAATTTTCCCCACAGATGAGGTTCGGGAAAGTAAGGTGCGAGCCCGAGAGTTAGACATAAAAGAATGATAAGTCTCCAATCGTTTAAAAATTTCATTGCAACAAAGTTGAGTTAATACCATTCACGAGTGAACAGGCCCAGAAGGGTTTTCGGACTTAAAGTTACAATAAACCGAATTCGCTGGTCGTAGTTCCCCAATCCCGGTTCCCACCCGAGAGTCGAATAGAGCGGAAGATACACTTCAAAATAATCGGCTACCAGGCTTAAACGTACGCCGGTATCAAATACAGCTTCTGTACCCCCGCCAATACCTCGATTATGGACCAGGCCTGCATCACCGTATGCGTAAATCCATTTCCAGATGTTCGTACTTGCATTTACCGTAGTGATCCAGCTGTTGGCAAAAGCGGGTTGCAGTTTCGATTTAAAACCGCCCTCTGCAATAATTATCTGCTGACTAAATAAACCGGTGTCTTCACTACGACCGTAATAATTATAGTCGAACAGGTAATCTGTAGGCCTGTCCAGTGCGAAACTGAAATAATCATCGCCCCTGGCTGTATTGTTATAAAGGAAGGCACCCGCAAAGAAACGGACATTTAACTGCCTGTTATTGAGGAAGAGTTTGCGATATTCCAACGTGGCAGAAACTTTTGAAAAGTTAGTGGATATCTGATAGTCCAGAACACTCCTGAAATAATGGATGAGATTCGGATTTGAGTAGACATACTGCAAGTTTAATACACTATAGTTAGGTTCCTGATCCGGATCCAAAGGATCGTTGTCCCTGTACACATTCACATTCCTGAGATTGATGTATTGTTTTTCGTTATTACGAAGATCTTTTTGCCGGAACGCTAGAGTCATAAAGGGAGTATACCGTCTGTAGAATAATCCGTTGTTATATGAAAACGTACTGCCTGAAAGACCGAAACGCATTGCGTACAGGCTTCCGTTATAGCGCTGTGTATAAATAATCGATCCGTTACCTACAATAGTTTTAGATCTGAATCCATATTGCGGTTCAAGCTTGTAATGTATGCCTTTGGGCAAGACCGTCTTATTGTAGAGTTTTGGTCCCACCGTAAATCCATCGTACAGGTTATACTCGAAAACCGGCATAAAAAAGAGCTGATTGTATTTCGGGTCTTCCACATCCTGGAACAAGCGAAATTGTATCGGTCGATTAAGCAATCCGGACAGTGTTTTGTAATTATTCCGTTGATTGAATTCCGGGATTTTCGCTTCCTTGTTTAAAACCAGTTTCTTTACATTTTCAGCGGGAACCGTAACCATACTCACACTATCAATAGGCGGTATCCAGGTTTTGAACATAGTACTGTCCTTGTTGATTCCGTATAAGGAAACAGGCATGGCATGTTTTCGTCGGTTTCTAACATAAACATCCAGTGAATCACCTCGTTTGTTGACTTTTGTGATTTTAAAATCAATAGTGGTTCTTTTACTCACATAAGAATCAAAGAACCAGTCTACAGGCAGACCAGTACTGTTATTCAGCTCTTTTCTGAAGGCTTCTGAAGTAGTAGGTTTAAGGACCGATTTCTTATAAAAACCTTTCACGGCTTGCTCGAAAGGCTCTTTGCCTAGATAATCTGACAGGTAGTTCAATCCATCGCCACCATAATAATTATTGGCGATGTTCTTGTTGAACTTCGTCAGCATATCTTTGGGTGTACTTAAAGGCTGATGCAGGTTATTCCTTGCCATATTGAGATATAATAACGGGTATTGGTCATTAAATTCAAGCTCCGAAGCATGGGACCAACGGATCACCCAGAAATTACTGAGTGTTCCGATTATCTTCATGTTGGGATAGTGCCTATCCACATATTCCATCATCAAATAAATCTGGAGAGCACCATATAACCAGTAGTCCTTCCTCGGATGCAAGACCAGGGAATTCTCCAGATAGTTGGCCGTTGCCGTTTTGAGTACTTCCATATCGTATTCGAATCCATCGGGAAACGGGCTAATGAAATCGGGAAGCTGATTTAATCCATAAACAGGATTATTGCGATATTCGATCTCACTTACCAGCATTTTATCGAAAGGGTAGGGGCCCAATCTATCATCGAGGAAATGCGTAATCCTATCGATCGTCAATGCCCGCATTGCAGAATTAACTTTTCTGTCTTTCAGATCGGTAATAACTTCGAGTTTATCTGTGACGATTGCTTCGAAATTCAATCGTTTTTCAAGATAGAGGTCCGCACGCATTCGATCACTTCCCTGTAAAACCGAAATACGTTTATTGCTGGAAACCCCTTCCGAGATTACCCTTAGATCTGTGGTAAGTTTAAAAACCGATGGGGTGGTGAGTGTAATTTTAAATTCGGAGGGCGTGAGATAAAGGTCATCGGTATGCCGATTACTGTAAGCCTGCCATTCTCCATCATATACCGCTGGAGAAAGATACCAGTACCTAAGATTGTAGTTTCCTTCCCGTGTGTGGCCATAACGAGTAAATCTGGCATTTGGGAGTTTCACCTTATACATGAAATTCAATGTATAAATTTCACCGGGAGCTATAGGTTTGTCTAGGATTATTTTCAGTATATCTATCTCATCACCTCGTTCCCATTCCAGGGGTAGTTCAGAAGCATTTGTTACACTGATTATATTGGTATGTCCCCGATTTGCATCTTTTTCAAAGTGAAAAGAACTATCGAAGTTCTCTGCGAATCTTCTAGCCAAAGGAGTTGTCTTGGTTGCGAAGCTATTGGCCCAGTCATTAAAATAGATTTCGGTTAGGATGTCATCAGAAGTATTCTTGTAGACGACCTGCTGTGAGTTGTTGAGTTGATTCTTCCCCGCGTCCAGCTCAGTTTCGATAGTAATAAGATGCTGGCCCAGCACGGGAGATAACCCCATGAAAAATAAAATAACATATATAAATATTCCTAACCTCACTTAGTTTTTAAGGTTTTGTATAAAACAGTTTGGTGGAAGGAAACCCCAGTCCACAGCAATTTTTTAATAGAGCCCACAAATTCAATGCCTTTTTCATCGCTACAGTAAACAACGGGAACAGTGCAACTAACCAATTCATAGCCGGGGATCTTAATTAGAAGTTCGGACTAAGATTGTACTTGTTGTAGAATTCGTTTAGAATATTGAGAACCTCCTCCTCATTGTCGACGATATGAACAAGGTCGAGGTCTTCAATACTAATATTTCCATTTTGTTCTAACAGTGTTTGCTTAATCCAGTCCATCAGGCCACTCCAAAATTCGGTACCAACCAATATCAACGGGAACCTTTCAATCTTATGCGTCTGAATAAGCGTAAAGGCTTCGAAAAATTCATCCAGCGTTCCAAATCCGCCAGGCATTACAACAAATCCCTGCGAATACTTCACGAACATTACCTTTCGTACAAAGAAATAGTCGAAATCGATACTCTTGTCACTGTCTATATAGGGATTGTCGTGCTGCTCAAAGGGCAAGGCTATATTTAGCCCTACGGACGTTCCTCCAGCCAAATGAGCACCTTTGTTTCCCGCTTCCATAATACCCGGGCCACCTCCTGTGATCACTCCGTAACCATGTTCTGTGATCTTCTTGGCGATTCGCTGGGCCAATTGATAGTACTTATGGTCCGGTTTGGTACGTGCAGATCCAAAAATCGATACACAAGGCCCAATTCGGCTTAATTTTTCATATCCACTCACAAACTCTCCCATGATCTTGAAGATCGCCCAGGAATCGTTCGTTTTTACTTCATTCCAGTTCTTATGTTTGCTTTCACTTCTCATAATAAATTCAGGAGCTAATGTAATTCTTTTTTAAGGAAACTCGCTGTGTATCCCTTCTTGCGCCGCACAATTTCTTCGGGTGTTCCGAGGGACATGATCTTCCCGCCTTTCTTCCCGCCTTCAGGCCCGATATCAATTATATGATCCACCGTCTTAATTACATCCATGTTATGTTCGATGATCACAACAGTATTTCCCTTATTCACTAATTTATTCAATACTAACAATAAAACACGAATATCCTCAAAATGCAAGCCGGTAGTGGGCTCATCTAAAATGTAAAATGTATTTCCGGTATCGCGTTTAGATAGTTCGGTAGCCAATTTAATTCGCTGTGCTTCCCCACCTGACAAAGTAGTTGATTGCTGACCTAATGTGATATATCCCAATCCCACATCGCGAATCGTCTTTAGTTTCCGGTAGATCTTAGGAATATGCTCGAAGAAGCCACAGGCCTCGTCTATGGTCATCTCCAGTACGTCATAGATAGAATGTCCTTTATACCGAATCTCAAGTGTTTCCCGGTTAAATCGTTTTCCCTGGCAGGTTTCGCATTCTACATAGACATCGGGTAAAAAGTTCATCTCAATTACCCGTAAACCACCACCTTTACAAGTTTCACATCGGCCGCCAGTAACATTAAAACTAAACCTTCCCGGTTTATAGCCTCGAATTAATGCTTCCGGGATCTTGGCGAACAAAGAGCGTATTTCTGAAAACACCCCGGTATAGGTCGCCGGATTCGAACGCGGTGTACGCCCGATAGGCGACTGATTGATGTCAATCACCTTGTCGATATGTTTGAGGCCATTTATTTTCTTAAAAGGCAATGGTTTTCTAACCCCATTGAAGAAATGGGCGTTCAGAATAGGGTAAAGCGTTTCGTTGACAAGTGTTGATTTACCTGAACCGGACACTCCGGTTACACCTATCATGGTTCCAAGAGGAAATTCCACCGAAACATTTTTCAGGTTATTGCCAGTCGCACCCTCGAGTTTTAAAATCTTTCCATTGCCTTTTCTTCTTTCTTTCGGAATTTCGATCTCCAGGGTTCCATTGAGGTAATCGGAAGTCAGGGTATGATGCTTCTGGATTTCTTCGGGAGATCCTTCCGAAACTATTTCCCCACCATGTCTGCCAGCCGCCGGACCGATATCAATTACATAATCGGCATGCTCGATCATGTCCTTGTCGTGCTCCACAACGATCACCGAGTTCCCAATATCTTTTAAGGAGATCAAAGAATGAATGAGTTTCTGGTTGTCCCTCTGATGGAGTCCGATACTCGGTTCATCCAATATATAAAGTACCCCTACAAGCTGGGAACCAATCTGTGTTGCTAATCGGATTCGTTGTGCTTCACCGCCGGATAGTGACTTAGAGCTTCGGTCTAAGGCAAGGTACGTAAGTCCCACATCAACAAGGAATTGCAACCTACTACGAACTTCCTTAATGATTTCAGAAGCGATTTTAAGTTGAGTTTCGCTAAGATGCTCTTCCAGGTCATTGAACCATTCAGCTAGCTCAACCACATCCATATGTGCGAGTTCAGCAATGTTCTTTCCATTTACTTTAAAATAGAGGGACTCCTTCCGAAGTCGGCTGCCTTCACAATCGGGACATGAGATCTTGTCCATATATTCTTTAGCCCAGCGTCGCAATGATTTAGATTCGTTAGCCTCGAAAGTATTCTGCAGAAAGGTAGCCACACCTTCAAAATCGATCTTATAACTGCGCGTAATTCCAAGTGTTTTGGATGCTACTTCGAACTTTTCGTTTCCACCATGAAAGATCATCTCTTTGGCATCTTCAGGAATAGATTCGAATGGATCACTCAATTTGAAGTCAAAACGTTCCGCAATAAGCTCCAGTTGTTTAAACACCCAATTGCTTTTCTGAGGGCCATGAGGAGCCAGCGCTCCTTGTTTTATAGACAGGCTGGTATCTGGTACGATCTTATGGATGTTTACTTCATGCAGCTCTCCAAGCCCTTTACAGGTAGGACACATTCCCTTTGGTGAATTGAATGAGAAGTTATTGGGTTCAGGGTTAGGGTAGGAAATGCCTGAAGTAGGGCACATTAACGACCTGCTGAAATATCGGACTTCTTCGGTGTCATTTTCATGCACTATTAAGACATCATCTCCATGATACATGGCTGTAAGTATAGTCTCGGTAAGTCGCTTGTCCTTATCACTCTCTTCGGAAATTTTTAAAC
>JABDNT010000053.1 GCA_013043685.1 Flavobacteriaceae bacterium
CCCCCTTTTTATAGAGTCATATTCACCCTGTACAATGGAAATTCAATATCTTTACGGGGCTAACCCGTGCTGTTTTAAATAGGTTGTCTCTTTAAAAATGCTCAAGCCTATGATATGTCGAAACTTCCGGATGAACATAAATTTTTAGACCTGTCCGATTATGGCCGGCCCGCAGCCCGATGGATCGCCCAAAATCTCAAAAACACGAAATGTACCCCTATTGGAGTTACCTGGCTGTTCATCCTTTCAGGTACGCTTGGAGTTCTGGGAATGTACTACGGCTATTTCTGGCTGGCAGCTTTCTTCCTGGTCCTTAAATCGGTTTTAGACGCTGCCGACGGAGAACTTGCCCGCCTGAAAAATACCCCCTCCTACACCGGCCGTTATTTCGATTCTATCGCAGACATTCTCTTAAACGCCTTGATATTCGGCACGCTTTACCTTATTTGTGATATATCCCTTATATGGGCCATACTCGGTTTTCTGGGAGTGCAATTACAAGGTACGCTATACAATTACTACTATGTGATCCTGCGAAATAAAGTGAACGGCGACACCACCAGCCGGGTCTTCGAGACAGAAACTCCAAAAGCATTGGCGGGAGAAGATCAGCGTAAAGTGAATGCATTATTTAAAATCTACCGACTCCTTTATGGTGCTTTCGATATGATCATCTACCGCCTCGACACCAGCGCTCCCCAGGGTAAAAAATTTCCAAAATGGCTTATGACCGCAGTGTCCAGCTTTGGTTTAGGTTTTCAATTGTTGCTTATCGGATTACTTCTTATACTGGGAAGTAAAGAATTCATTATACCCTTCTTTGTAGCCTATTCAGTAATGATCTTTATTTTTATCGGAATCCGTAAATCTCTAAATACATAAGCTGAGATCAGCGTTAAAGTTTTCTTGGCATTCAAGGTTCTCCTTCCCTTAACCCGTACCTTTGCCCCAATGGAACTTTACTTCCAAATTTTTGTCGTTTCTATCGCATTGGCATTCCTTGCATATGGCTATAATTGCTTGTTCATTGCCAGCATGATCGAAGAATTCAACAGGCTGGGCCTAACGCCAGGACAAAGAAGATTGACAGGAATTTTACAGCTTTTCGGGGCTTTCGGATTATTGTTGGGCTTTCTGCATCCTGCCATCGGAATGGCTGCTGCTCTGGGTTTAGGCGTGTTAATGCTGTTGGGTTTTCGGATCCGGTTAAAAATTAAGGACAGCGTATTGAAAGCTGCCCCATCCTTTATTTTTATGTTGCTGAATGCAGGTGCGGCCTATGGTTTTAGCCTGCGGCTGCCAGCCTGATCCAAATTATAGATAGTATATGGCTACGCAGAGCACAAGGAAAAGGAATGCTGGAAATGACTTGTATAAAGGATCACTAATCTTAATATGCATTACAACAGACCCTAACAGCAAAATTGCTATTCCCAAAGCCGCAGGGTTTTCCCAGGCAGGAAACCAGTACGAGGCGATTAATACTAAAGACAAACTAACTTTCAGAAAACCGGTTACATAACAAAACCAGACGGGTAAGCCGTATACCTTAAATTCCTCCACTATGGTTTTGGCATCCCCTCCGCGCCAGCGGGTGGGCTTGTTATATTGTATCAGCCATACGTTGAGTAAGCTAATGGCTACAATGAGCTTAAGGGCAAGAAGTACATATTCCATGATCAAAATCTTTGGTTGATTCGCCTAAATATAATCATTGTTCGAATAGCTCTTGTTTACTTTATGATTCCTTAACAACCAGGAATGCATTTTTCTTATTTTTTTATTAAAATGAGCCAGGTCGCGCTTTAACCGACTTAGGCAAGATAAACACCGTTTAATTTGAAATGTTAATGTTTGAGACCGTCCGCGGCAAATGAAATTCTAAAGGTTCTCCAGAACTCCCAATTTTCCAGTATACTGGATTGAATTCCTGTGTGTGCTGTTCACATATACATTCGCATTCTTGTTTCCAAACACCTTAACATTTACATCGTACTGTTCGTTCTCGTCCTTCATCCGGAAACTGATGGCCGTGAGTTGTTTCTTCTCGTTGTAGACTGCTTCATAACGTTCCGGCACGCCTTCAAACTGGATGGCTCCGTTGGTGTCCCCCGGTGTGACAGTCAATTGCCGCGTTCCGAAATATGGCAAGTACACCTCCAGAATATCTCCCTGGGAACGAATATAACTGCTGGTACCCACTAGGTTAATTCTTCCCGACCTGCTGTCCATGGGAAGTAAGTTCGCATTGCTTATCTGGTTCATTGCATTGGTGGCTAATGGCAGTGCCCAATCCATAGTGAGTTCGTAGTTGCCACCTGCGATCAGGTCACGGGTTTGCTGTGCCTCAGCTTCTGTAATGCCCTTATCGGCAGTCTTGCATGCCGTTAACATTAGTAAGAGTATAACTAAGTATTTAGTTGCTTTCATATCTTTCCTTTTTTTGATAATTATACCACAAGAATTATACCTAAATCCTTGGTATTTATAAAGTTAAGTGTATTTCCTTACATAAAAAAGTACCTTCCTTCTAAATGGAGATTTGCCTGGTTTTGTCAGCCTTAGGTCGCGGCTTCATAATCCAAATAACCCTCCCTGCCCTGGGTATAGAAAGTATCCTTGTCCCACCGAGCCATCTCTATTCCTTCGTGGAACCGACCTACCAGATCGGGATTCGAAACGAACAACCTCCCGAACGCGACCAGGTCGGCATCACCATCACCCAGCACCTTATTAGCCCTATCCAGATTGAAACCTGTGTTGATCATTAACGTTCCACTGTATTTTGGTCGGTATCGCTTGGCGATATGGGTTTCGGCAAAAGGAACTTCAGACACATCGGAAAATGGTTCCGACAAATGCACGTAAGCCAGGTTGTAGTCCGCATCCAGTTTTTCAATGATGTAGTCGAATGTGGGCAGGGTTTCCTCATTCACCGAGATTCCCGCCATCCCATGCAAGGATGGATTAAACCGCACTCCTATCCTATTCTCCGGTATTACATCTTTCATGGCATCAATCACCTCAAAGAAGAATTTTGCCCTGTTCTCTTTGCTCCCGCCGTAACTATCCGTTCTTATATTACTGCTTGTACTGAAGAATTGGTGAAACAGATAACCGTTGGACGAATGTATCTCCACCCCGTCAAAACCTGCTTCCACGGCATTACTGGCCGCATGGACAAATTCCTGCTTTGTGTTTTCTATGTCCTTCAGGGTCATTTCTTTCGGAGTAACGGTGTCTTTTAATCCATCGTAGGTATATGATTTCACCTCCGGATTCAAAGCTGAAGGCGCCAATGGCAATTCACCTTTATGGAAATCGGGATGTGAGATCCTGCCCACATGCCATAATTGTATAAAAATACGCCCCCCGGCCTCATGAACGGCTTGTGTAACTTTTTTCCAGCCCTCCACCTGTACATCACTATAGATGCCCGGTGTATGGATATACCCCACTCCCCTCCTGGAAACCTGGGCACCTTCGGTAATGATAAGCCCGGCTGTAGCCCGCTGAGCGTAATAAATGTCATGCAGCCCTGCCTCAGGTGCGTGCTCTGGATTTGTTGCCCGACTGCGGGTCATAGGTGCCATGACTACCCGGTTAGGTAATTCGAGATCTCCCATCCTATATGGCTGTAATACCTGGTTTTCAATCTTCATATGGTTATTCTATTGTTAGGAATAAGTTCTAAATCTGTTTCAAAAGAACAAAACCACACCCTTTCACAAGAATGTGGTTCTGCATTTTTAATTTGGTTGGTTAGATTATTCTACTAAATATTCCGCGAAATAATCCATCATTTCCTCTTTGAGGTCATAATGCATTTTTATATACGTTCGCATATCCTCTTTAAGGGTGGATTGCTCAGTTCTCAAACGGCCATCAACATCTTCACTGAGGTCCGCCAAGTGAATATTCCGTAATTTATTTTTACACCTGTGTTTTAATTTGGCGATCGCGGATTTCTCGATCATGATCCGGTTTTGAAAATTCTCTAACGATTTTCTGGCGTCCTGGCCAAATTCGCGAACCGCAATTTCTTCCAGTTTCTCCTGGAAAGTATCCATCTCATCGAAATGGAATCGCAACTCACGACGCCAGGTCTCAAGGTTAAACTTCAAATCACTTAAATATCGCACCTTTGTCTGCATAGTTCTATGGGTATTAGATTATTAGATAGTTCTTATTATTATTTAGTTACAAGTCGTTCTCGATAATATTTTCCTTCGAAAATTCACTCGGTTCTCGATACAATTTTCCTTCGGAAAATCACTCGAACTGACTGTTCATAGTATTTCAAATATTTTTACTCACTTACTTATCCTGTCCTACGGCCTCTTTGGTTTCCGTCAATCGCTTCTGGATATTCGTCGGAACTGCCTGATAGCTGTGGAATACTGATGTGAAATTAGCTCGTCCCTGGGTCAAAGACCGCAACTGGGAAGAGAAATTGGTCATCTCTCCTCTCGGGATAAGCGCTCTCAATATCTGGTACCGGTCTTCCGAGTCAATACCCTGGATAAGCGCTCTCCTCGACTGAAGATCGGTCATCACATTCCCTACCATGGCTTCAGGAGCCTTAATAGTTACTTCATCAATGGGTTCCAGTAATTTCGGATTCGCATTCACAAAAGCTTCTTTAAAAGCATGAGCTCCCGCGATCTTAAAGGAAATATCGTTAGAATCCACGGCGTGCATCTTACCATCGTAAACCATCACACGAATATCACGAGCGTGGGACTTGGTAAGTGGTCCGGCCTCCATTACTTCCTGAATTCCTTTCATAATTGAAGGTAAATACCGGGTGTCGATCACCCCTCCTACGATACAATTATAGAATACGAGCTTTCCGCCCCAAGGCAGTTCGATCTCTTCTTTTCCACGGATATTAAATCCTTCCGGTTCCGCCATGCCTTCAAAATATGGCTCTATCTTCAGGTGGACTTCACCAAACTGGCCGCTTCCCCCCGACTGCTTTTTGTGTCGGTAATTGGCAGTAGCACTGCGCTGTATGGTTTCCCTGTATGAGATCTTCGGAATTTCAAATTTCGGTTCCACTTCGTAGATATTCTTCAATGCCCAGGCAATGGTGGACAAATGAAGCTCTCCCTGGCATCCTATTACGGTTTGATGTGTTTCGTTATTATACCGAAGCTTTAAAGTAGGATCCTGAGCGTGCATACGCTTCAAGGCGTCGTTCAGTTTCTCGTCTTCGGCAGCATGCACTGCTGTAACCGTCTTCTCAATACGTGACTGCGGGAACTTGATCGGTTTGATCGTTGGTCCGTCTTCCTTAGCGTTCAGGGTATCGTTGGTTTCAGTATACTTCAGCTTTGTAGTAGCACCAATATCTCCCTGTGTTAATTTATTTACCGGATGTTTCACCTTTCCGTCCATGATGAACAACTGGTTCAGGGTCTCCAGGTCCCCGGTTCGTTTATTATAAAGTTTATCATTAGCATTTACCTCTCCCGATTTTACTTTGAAGAAGGTAACCTTTCCTAAATTCTGCTGATAGATGGTCTTAAATACGAAAAGCGTTGTGGGAGCATCCACACTGCGTTTGATCTCATCACCTTCTACGCTCTGTTCAGGGCGTAGATCGGCTGCAGAGGGCGCTACATTGTCTATGAAGCCCATCAAGCGGCCGGTTCCCATATCCTTAAGCGCAGATACGCAGAATACAGGGAAAAGGTCGTGGTTCAACATCCCCAGTTTGATACCCTGGAGTAATTCGTCTTCATTTAAAGTACCTTTATCGAAATACAACTCCATTAGTTCTTCATCATTCTCCGCAGCTTTTTCAACCAACTCATTGTGTAGTTCTTCGGCCTTCTCCTTCTGGTCGTCGGGGATCTCTAATTTTTCAGGCTTCCCTCCTTCTGGTCCAAACTTGTAGCATTTCATCTTCAGCACATCAATGATACATTGTGCACCATCTATCACATGCGGATATTGAACAAGTGTGGCATTATTTCCAACCAGTTGTTTTAAACTCTGGACACTGTCCTCGAAGTTGGCCTTTTCAGAATCTATTTTATTGATCACAAACACAGTGGGTTTGTGATACCTGTCGATATAATTCCAGATGATCTCTGTACCGATATCTGCTCCGTGCTTTGCATTTACCACCGTTACGATGGTATCGGCCACTCGAATGGAAGAAATGATCTCACCGATGAAATCGTCCAGTCCCGGGGTATCGATAATATTAATTTTGTAATTCCGCCATTCCGTATGCAAAGGGGTAGCAAAAACAGAAGCACCTCTCTGGTGCTCTATTTCATGATAATCGGATACGGTATTTTTTTGCTCTACAGACCCTCTTCTATTTAAAAGACCAGCTTCGAAAAGCATGGTCTCAGACAAGGTTGTTTTTCCAGAACGGTGTGCTCCTACGAACACAACGTTCTTTATATGCTTGTTGTCGAATACTTTCATTTTGCAGTAGTATTGAAGTTAACGATCGATTAAATTTTCAAACCTTAAAGCTATGCAGACCTAACTTTTTAAAATATGATGAATGTTAGGTTTTCGAAAAAAAGTTGAGTCCGTGTAGATTGAGCGCTTAGACGATATTAATATACTAATAATAAACTACTTTTGCCAAATGTCTACGCCAAAATCTTCCCAGTTAGAGTTCATAGCATTAATGGCCGCTCTAATGTCCGTCGTTGCCCTGGCTATAGACGCTCTTTTGCCAGCCCTTGATATTATTGGTCTGGCTATTGGTACCAGCCGTTTGATCGACAATCA
>JABDNT010000056.1 GCA_013043685.1 Flavobacteriaceae bacterium
GGTGGTGCATCAGGACAACTAAAGGTCTCAAAAAACCAATAGTATATGAAGAATTTCGATTGGACACAGTTCACACGTAAAATCGCAATCAAAGCCCCGTTAAATGCATTATATGACGCCTGGACCATTCCGGCGCAAATAGAAAGATGGTTTCTCAGTGATGCTACTTTCTACAACTCTTCCGACGAAAAGATCGACAAGAACGAACATATCACCCCTGGTTCTCGATACGAATGGCAATGGTATCTTTGGGATCCCACGGAAACAGGATTCGTAAAAGAAGTAAATGGAACCGATCATATACAGTTCAAATTTGCCGGCGAATGCATCGTGGACGTTCATCTCGAATCTTTTAAAGATAATACTATCGTATCCATATCTCAAAGGGAAATCCCAACGACCGATGAACATAAAGTAAATATTCACCTGGGCTGCGATCGCGGATGGTCATTCTATCTGGTGAATTTGAAATCCATATATGAAGGAGGAATTGATCTTCGGAATAAAAACTCGGATTTAAAACCCATGTTAAATACCTAATCAAAAGAAACAATGCTAATAATCGAAAGAAAACTTCCCAATTATTAATTCTCCTAATACTGACTATGAGTGTAAGCCTTTCTGGTCAGAATAAAAATATCGAGGATTGCGCAAATTAATAGCCAGAGGCTACAACTCACTCACTTTTTTCTTGGCTTTTTCAAATTCTTCAACCATTTCCTCGACGATAAGGGCCGCGGGTTTAATGTCCTGGATAAGGCCGGCGATCTGACCGATCTCCAGTTCGCCTTCCACAAGGTCTCCTTCAAACATGCCGCGTTTGGCTCGTGCTCGTCCGAGCAATTCTTTTAATTCTTCCTTCGTGGGATTGGATTCGTATAATTTCATCACATCCTCAAAGAACTTATTTTTGAGCATCCTAACCGGTGCCAGCTCTTTTAAAGTGAGTAAGGTGTCCCCTTCTTTGGCTTCCACCACCATCTTTTTAAATGCAATATGGGAACTGGATTCTTCCGAAGCAACAAACCTGCTACCCACCTGAACACCATGGGCACCCAACACCATAGCAGCCAGCATACCTATTCCATTTGCTATTCCTCCAGCGGCAATAAGTGGAACATTTATCTGCTCTTTGACCATTGGGATCAAGGTAAAAGTGGTGGTTTCTTCTCTACCGTTATGCCCTCCAGCCTCAAATCCTTCAGCCACTACGGCATCCACTCCGGCTTCCTGGGCCTTAAGGGCAAATTTCACACTGCTCACCACGTGAACCACTGTAATTCCCGCTTCTTTTAATCTTGAAGTGTATGTCCTGGGATTTCCTGCTGAAGTAAAGACTATTTTGACCCCTTCTTCAATGATAATCTTAATGATCTCTTCCAGGTTGGGATAGAGCATAGGGACATTCACGCCAAATGGTTTATCCGTCGCCTTTTGACACTTCTGAATATGTTCCCGAAGAACTTCGGGATACATCGATCCGGCGCCCAGTAGTCCTAGCCCGCCTGCATTACTAACGGCACTGGCCAGACGCCAGCCACTATTCCAGATCATACCAGCCTGGATGATAGGATATTGAATGTTAAATAGTTCGGTGATCTTGTTCTTCACTATTGCTTGACAATTTTGAAAGTATTGTACTTGCCGTTAGATACTACAGTGGCAAGATAGAGTCCTGCTGATAATGTGGATACATCTATTCTGTTGCCTGCCTTACTAATACTTTCTTTTCGAATAACTTGCCCCATCAGATTTGAAATAATAACCTCTGCCAATTCAATTTCCTTCGGAAATGAAACCATCAGGATATCAGAGGCAGGATTCGGATATAGAGCGAATGTGCCTTCTCGCAATATTTCTTCGTTTCCCAGGATCTGAAGGGCATTATATGCATCCTCGAAATTTGGTATTCCATATCCCATCTCATCCGTTGGATTATTGTACAAACTGGCCGACTCTCTCACGATTTGCATGACGTGATAATTTCTCGCCTCCGGGCGGCTCTGCCACAAACATGCCACAACCCCGGCCATAATTGGAGAACTTAACGATGTGCCGTTATTAGTAGTTATATTTCCATTGTGATCTATGACAGCGGCATCCGCTCCCTGGGCCATTACGTCCGGTTTTATCCGTCCATCTACGGTGGGACCTATGGAACTAAAACTGGCATACTCCCCTTCACTGTTAACCGCTCCAATAGTAAGAATCCCTGGGGCATCACCCGGGGTTCCGACATATGTAAACCCGTTGCCATCATTACCGGCAGAGGTAACTAAAAGCATCCCCTTTTCGAATGCCAGGTTACCCGCCCGGGCACCAAGTGTAGTGACTCCGTCAAGATCTTCATAGCTATGGTCGTAGTTTGGGTTGTCGAAATCCTGATAACCCAATGACGTATTCACTACATCCACCCCCAGGCTATCGGCTCTTTCCAATGCCTCCAGCCAATACGCCTCTTCAACGGGACGCTCAGAACCCGTATCTTCCGATCTGAACAGATAATAAGATGCTTCCGGAGCTGTTCCAACAAATTGACCGTCTAAAAAACCGGCCATATCGCTCAGTACCTTTGCTCCATGAGTGCTACTTCCGCCGATAGGAACCTGGTCCAGGACAAAATCGAAGGTTCCCAGCAAACGATTTTCGGAAATCATTTCTGCAAATGCAGGATTCCCGGCAATATTTGGAAATCCGGCGTCCAGTACTGCAATGATCATACCTTCACCTGTGAAATCCTGTTCATGGAGAAAATCTCCTCTAAGCATTTCAATCTGATTGGCAGCAGCACCATAGTCGTATACAATTCTTCCCTGCATGTTCTCCTGGGCATACTTATCCGGTACAGGAATTGGCACGGGAAACAGGTTTAGATCGGGATCCATAAATTCTACACCAATAACAAAGGATAAATTCAGTAAATCTTCAATTTGCGATTGTGTTCCCCCTACATATACCGCATTCATCCATTTACTTTTAGAGAAGACTGTTATTCCCGGCTGACCCTTTATGTTCGTGATATAACTTTCAGTTACAGGTACATCCCTTTCATCAATAGGCACATCGTGCAAAGCTTTTCGATCAATGGCCTCTTGCGTTAAAATACTTATCGGATTTTCAATTGAAGCTGCGACATTTTCTTTATCGGCAAAAAATACAAGTGCTTCCTGAGTTTGGGCATATCCCAGTTGGGTGATAAGAATAATCACAAATAGCATTAATTTTTTCATAGTAATAATTTAAGATATTACACCACTACCTAATAATTCCTCCCCTTCATACCAGGCGACAAACTGACCTTCACTAATAGCAGATTGCGGTTTCTCAAAGATAACATATAGTCCGGATACTGTTTGGTGAAGGGTAGCTTTTTGTAGTGGTTGTCTATACCGAATACGTGCCAACACATCCATCGTCTGATCTACAGCTAAGGATAGATCTTCACGAACCCAGTGTATTTCTTCTTGGTTCACAAAAAGTCCGCGACGGTATAGGCCGGGATGATTTTTACCCTGACCCGTGTAAATCACATTTTCCTCAACATCCGTATCTATAACAAATAAAGGTTCCTTAGTTCCGCCTACGGCGAGACCTTTGCGCTGTCCTTTGGTAAAATAGTGCGCACCTTGATGTTTCCCTACAATTGTACCGTCGTTGGGATTATACTTCTTCTTGGAAGACAGG
The DNA here is from genome assembly GCA_013043685.1 of Flavobacteriaceae bacterium. GTDB lineage: Bacteria > Bacteroidota > Bacteroidia > Flavobacteriales > Flavobacteriaceae > Pukyongia. Next base: position 3,685 of record JABDNT010000056.1, read on the forward strand.
TACTTAAGTTTTTCTTCTTCCGAAGTGAAGATCGGATCTCCTGAATCATATCCTTCGTATTCCGAGGGAACTTCAACGATCACCCCCTCTTTCGGTGCCAATTGCTGTTGAAGAAAATCGGGAAGACGTACCTTGCCAATAAAACACAATCCTTGTGAATCCCTTTTCTCTGCAGTAATAAGATCCTGCTCCGAAGCTATCTCCCTAACCTCAGGTTTTAATAATTCGCCGATAGGAAATAAGGTTTTAGCCAGTTGTTCCTGAGATAACTGACAAAGAAAATACGACTGATCCTTATTTGGGTCTTTACCCGCCAACAATCGATGTATAATCTTACCATCCTTTTGAATAGAATCCTTACGGCAATAGTGGCCCGTGGCGACATAGTCGGCACCTAGTTCGAGCGCAATCTTCATAAAAACATCGAACTTGATCTCCCTGTTGCACAAGACGTCCGGATTTGGTGTACGGCCCATTTCGTATTCGCGGAACATATAGTCCACGATGCGATCTTTATATTCTGAACTTAGATCCACAGTTTGAAAGGGAATACCAAGTTTTTGAGCAACGAGCATGGCATCGTTGCTGTCTTCAAGCCACGGACACTCGTTCGAAATAGTCACAGAGTCGTCATGCCAGTTTTTCATAAAAAGGCCTATTACGTCGTATCCCTTTTCTTTAAGAAGATAAGCCGCAACACTGGAGTCTACACCTCCACTTAATCCTATGACAACGCGTTCCTTCATACGAAGTTATTATTCAATACAAAAATACGATAAAACGATTAAAGGAATTAGGACGAGATAGGTGTATCTAAAATACGATCTAGTTACTGTTCTTCGGTTTGGGGAATGTCTCTTCAACTTCCACTTTACCATCTTTATAATACTGCCAGAGGCCGTGTTTTTTGCCATTTTTGTAATAGCCTTTAATGGTAAGATTTCCATAGGCATCGTAATATGTGGCTTCCCCCTGTAGCTGGTCGTTGCTGTATCTCAGTTTCTTGAGTAAGGTCCCATCCGGACCGTAATAGAGATTATCTCCCTGCATCATCCCGTTGTCATAAGAGATCTCTTCTGTAACCTTTCCGTTGGGATAATAGGTGAATTTCTTCCCATGAAGTTTGCCACTCACATATTGCTCTTTAGACATTATGCCTTTTGATTTTTTGTGATAGAAAAACCATTCACCAATACGATCTTTTCCGTCCATCTTCCCTTCACTAACTAATTTACCGCCAGCGGTATAGTACTGTACATTCGCAGTGTTATCGCTATTTGAAAATTCTTTGATTACCATTGGCTGGCTCTTGCAATCGGGACAATAAAACTTAAAGGTGCCAACTTCCTTACCATGCTCAAAACGTCCTTCGTATCGGAGTTGATCCGTACCATCGAAGTACTTTTTCCAGACACCATGACGTTCGTTATTCTCATCGAACTGGTTGATCTCTTCCTGAGCGGAAAGCGAGGCAGGCAAAAATAACATTCCGAAGAAAAGTAGCAAAATGGATTTCATACATCTGGACTTTTGATAGTAAACGAAATATTTTATTATCTATTGAATCTTCGTCTGACTTTTTCAAAAAAGACACCGCTTTTAGCGCTGTTTTTTACCGGCTTTCTTCTGCTGCTCTGCCTGCTCCATCATCTCGGACATCTTCCGTTGAAAGCGATTCTGCTTCTTGGGTTTCTTTTTGAGTTCTACAATCTTGGCATGGATCTTATCCTCATCCAATATGAAATTCTTGATTACCAGCATGATTCCAATAGTAATTAGGTTGGATGTAAGATAATAAAGAGAAAGCCCACTCGCGTAGTTGTTAAAGAACACTAGCATGAACAATGGCGATAAGTACATCAGGAACTTCATGTTTGGCATTCCCGGTTGTTGCTGAGCTTGCATACTCTGTCCCATGGTCATCATCATATAAATAAAGATGGCAATGGAGGCTAAAATCGGGAAGAGACTTATATGATCTCCGTAGAAAGGTATGTATGGTATTTCAGCAATTGTATCGAAACTCGAAAGATCATCTGCCCAAAGAAAACTTTTCTGACGCAGGTCGAAGGCTGTTGGAAAAAATGTAAATAGGGCGTAGAAGACCGGAATTTGAAGTAATGCCGGCAAGCAGCCCGTTTTAAGCGGATTTGCCCCAGCGACGTTCTGCAACTTCATGGTTTCCTGTTGAACCTTCATTTTATTATCACCGTATTTCTTACGAATCTCATCCAATTCCGGTTTGAGAATTTTCATCTTCATCTGAGATAGATACTGCTTATATTGCACGGGCGACAAAACCAATTTTATCAACACAGTTAGAACAATAATCGCAATACCTGCCGGAAGGAAACCACTTAAAAATCCAAACAATGGAATAATGATGAATTTATTGATCACCCCGAATATTCCCCAGCCCAATGGCATAGCCTCATCAAGATTCTTGTCATACTTCTTAAAAACCTGGTAATCGGTGGGTCCATAATACATATTCATATTATAGTCCAGCGATCCACCTTTGGGTGTCAGTAGCATTTTGGCTCCATACTGTTTGGTGAAAACCGTATCTACTTCTTCATCTTCCACCAGGTCGACAGAGGTTAAAGCAACTTCATCAAAAGGTGTATCGGTCAATAACATAGAGGAGAAGAAATGCTGACGGAAATTCATCCAGCTCACTTTCTTTTCTACTTCATCGTCTTCACCGGTAGGTGATAATTTCGAATGTTTAGCATCTTCGTACTCGTAAGTAAGCCTGGTATATCGATTTTCGTAGGAGATACTCTTCGCATGGCGATACCCTTTAAGATTCCAGTCGAGGTATATGGGTTGGGATGTATTCATCACATCATCCAGCCCTTGAGTTTTCAGGCTGAAACCAAGCATATACTCCCCGGGAGACAATTCATAACGGTACTCGATAAAAGCATTTTGAGATGATTTAAGGCGCATTGTGAGCACTTTATTATCACCATTATCACTTAGCGAAGGTTCGAAATACAGGTCTTTCGAATTCAGTATTCGGTTTTCGGAAGTGAATTGCAGGTTGAACGAATTATTTCCGTCCTGGATAAGATATATGGGTTCCCCGGTAAATGTAGTATGTTCCTTTAGCTTTGCCTGGGTAATATATCCCCCCTTATTGCTTACCGTAAGTTCCAGGACATCATTTTCGATTATTGTAACAACATCGGTGGCCGATGGCAGCGTTCCTGAATAGGCAAACGAACCTAAGCGGTTCTTAAGATTTTCCAGTGCAAGGGAATCCCCCGGACTCACAGAGGTAATTTCCTGAATTCCTTCATCAAGAGTCACTGTTTCTTTAGGAGTATCTTCAGTTTTCTTCCCTTCCTCCTCAACTATTTGTTCCGATTTCTGCTTTTCCGCATCGATTTCTTCTTGCGTTGGTTGTTGCAGATAGAGCATATACACCAGTATTGCACCGATCAATATAAAACCAATGAGTGAATTCAGGTCAAATTTCTTTTCTTCCATATGTAAAATATCCGAATCTTAATTTACTAACAACCCGGAATTAGTTAATTTGTTTCCTTTTTGTTTCAGCAATAATACTGAACAGCTTTCGGCTACATGTCGTTATACCAATAATCCCGCCGAGGACGCAAATTACGCCAAATTGTCCTATTGAACAGAATGCTCATACGCCGCCTTTACAAAAGCAACGAATAATGGATGCGGATTCGCAACCGTACTCTTGTATTCCGGATGGTATTGAACACCTACAAACCAGGGATGTGAAGGCAATTCTATAATTTCAACCAACCCTGTCTCAGGATTGAATCCGGTTGCTGCCATCCCGGCGGTTTCCAACTGTTCCCGATACTGATCATTATATTCATATCTATGGCGATGACGCTCTTCAATTTTGTTCAAATTGTAGACCTGCTGCACTATAGATCCTTCTTTCAATTCGCAGTCCCACGAGCCAAGACGCATGGTCCCGCCTTTGTGGGTAATGGTTTTTTGTTCTTCCATCAGGTCGATGACCGGATGAGGGGTTTCTGGATCCATTTCGGTTGAATTAGCATTCTTCAGACCAAGGACATTCCTGCTGTATTCGATTACCGCCATTTGCATTCCCAGACAAATTCCGAAGAAAGGTAAATTATTTTCCCGGGCATATCTAACAGCATCAATTTTACCCTCAACTCCTCGCTCCCCAAATCCAGGGGCAACTAGAATACCGTCGAGATGAGATACAACATTTCGTATGGTGTTTGAGTCTATATGTTCCGAATGAATATACTCCACATCTACTTTTAACTCATTCTCGGCGCCAGCATGGATAAAGGATTCCAGAATTGATTTATAGCTGTCCTGCAATTCGACATATTTTCCAATTAATCCAATTTTTACATGTCCCTTGGGGTTTTTATGCCGCGTAAGAAACTCGTTCCATTGGCTTAAATTTGGTTCAGGTGAGCCCTGAAGGTTTAATTTTTTAAGAGTCACATCATCCAGGCCTTCTTCCAGCATCATGTTGGGTACGTCGTAAATGGTTGAGGCATCAATAGACTGAATTACGGCTTCTTCCTGCACATTACAGAACAACGCCAGTTTCTTTCGAAGATCCTGATTTAAATGATGTTCGGTGCGGCATACCAATATATCTGCCCGAATTCCACTTTCCATCAGCGTTTTAACCGAGTGTTGGGTAGGTTTGGTTTTTAACTCACCTGCTGCAGACAAGAAAGGTACCAGGGTAAGATGGATCACCAGGGCATTGTCATCACCTAACTCCCATTTCAATTGTCTTACAGCCTCAATGTATGGAAGTGACTCAATATCACCAACGGTTCCGCCAATCTCCGTAATCACAATATCATAATCCCCGCTATTACCTAATATTTGAATTCGTTCCTTGATCTCGTTTGTTATATGAGGAATTACCTGAACGGTTTTTCCCAGGAATTCACCCCGTCTTTCTTTTTCAATCACACTCTGATAAATTCTTCCGGTGGTAACATTGTTTGCCTGCGATGTAGGAACATTCAGAAATCGTTCGTAGTGGCCAAGGTCAAGATCCGTCTCTGCGCCATCATCGGTAACATAGCATTCTCCGTGTTCGTAGGGATTCAGAGTTCCGGGATCCACATTGATATATGGATCCAGTTTTTGTATGGTCACCCGATAGCCACGCGCCTGCAAAAGCTTGGCCAGCGACGCAGCGATGATACCTTTTCCTAATGATGATGAAACCCCGCCCGTAACGAAGATATACTTTGTATTGCTCATGAAGTTGTAGCGTTGCTGTTACCTATACGGGGTGTAAAGATAGGAGATTTATTGCCTCAGGCAATAGATAAAAGTCAAAATTCATTAACAATAATTAGCCGGGCAGAATTACCGGATTAATTTGCGAAGCATACCGTCTAATCCGTTTACTTTCAATTCGTGCATTTCCATCATTAAATGCCCTAATTTACCCTCTGGAAATCCTTTTTGTTTGAACCAGACATAGTAGGCCTCGGGAAGATCAATAAGGTATTTCCCCTTGTATTTTCCATAAGGCATTCTGTAATTTGCAAGTATTATCAGGTGATTCGGATCGGGTAATCCGGGGCTAGCATCCTTTTTATTTCCAGCTGTCATATTTCTTCAATTCTGAAGCTACATAGTCACGCCATTCAAATTCGGCGCTTTGGAACTTTGAATGATCACTTTCATCATCATACTTATGTTGCATGGTCTGTCTTTGTTGTTCGGTTTCTTTGTACAATTTATCTGCATCTGCTTTCACATGTTCAGTTACCAACAATTCGGCTAATTTCTTACGCAATTTCCTGGCATGAAGCTCAGAAATATCAAAGTGAGTTTGCTCGTGTTTCAGTATATATTCCGAAGCCGATTCAGGCCGATACCAGGATTGTTCGGGATAAAAGTTGCTTTTTACGGTAAAATCGAACTGATATTTCCCGGATCGATTCCCTATGGAGTAGGAAAGGGAAATACCACTATTCGTACTCGCAACATAATCGGCTGCACCATTGGGTTCTCCCCGGAAATCGGTCCAACTAAGAGGCCTGGATTCGCTCCACTGCATTTTTTCTCCATCATTTTCAGAAGGAATAAGAAATACACAGGAAAGTATCAGTGCAAATAGCAATTTCATAAAAAGAGTAACGTAAAAAATTAAAATTTATTGAGAACCTTTTCAGCCAGAATTAAAAGCTATTCCACTGATATTGAATCTGTTTTTCAATATTCGGATGCAGACTGTGAATAACAGGGCAGGTATTAGCTGTATTCTCAAGAATTTTCCTGTGCTTCTCAGAAACGTTGGAAGGTAACGACATAATTATTTCAATCTTCGCAATACGACGAGGCTTCGATGCCATGGTTTTCGTGACGATAGCTTCAGATTTGTCAAGAACGACTTCAAGATCCCGCGCCTTAATACCCATAACCGTAAGCATACAATTGGCCAGGCCTGTTGCCACCGTATCGGTGGGTGAAAAGGTTTCACCCTTCCCTCTATTATCCAGGGGCGCATCGGTAATATAGGTATTACCCGATTTCAGGTGTTCACATACCGTTCGAAGATCTCCGAGATAGGTTACTTTTGAAGTGCTCATTCTACTACCTCAAATTGGAGGTCATTATTGTATTTAATAATGTATAAAGCATTATTCTGATAGCCTGAGAACATTTTCTTGGTATATCTGAACTTATTCTCAATATATTCCGTCTCTATATTGCTGTCATTTGCGTCGTATACGTCATCCGCAATCGCAAGACGTAATAGCACATCATAGGTAACGTCGAACCCACGAACAGCAAAACGATTAGGCAAAACGTTGTATTTATTCTTATAACTAACCAGAAAGGCATTCTTGTCTTTAAAATTATAACTCTTGTTGACCGACGGAAAGGTGAAGTTCAGTTTCGCAAGATTCATATTAGAAACATCGTGATAATTGAACGCATCGTTCTTATCGGTTGTAAATAACCGAATAGTAAGATTGTCTGGCATTCCATTTAACAGACCTACTACATTCGCTACGATAACGGGATCCACCGATTCCAAAATAACCCAATTTTCACGCATGTCTTCCAAACGAGAACTAATATCTGTGTCGTATAAGAATCCCTTTTCTCTTGGGGCCAGGGTTTTAGAGCCGGGAATTGCATCCATCAAAGCAGCTTTCTGGGCAGTTTTTTTCGAGTCGCTTATTATGATCACATTCTTACCCATTGCGTTCATTCTGAGGTATTCAAGCATCGCTTTTGCTAACATTTCATCGGTGGGTAATGTTTGAAAGAGATTAGATGAAATTTTAATTTCCCGGTTGCTCAAAGGAGAAAAAATAGGAGTATCTGTCTTCTTTAGGGCGGATGCTGCTTGCTCAACATTCTTCCTGAGAAGCGGCCCGATCACAGCATCAATATCCGAAAAATCATTCTGGTCGATAATACTTCTCACCTTCTCAGACCTACCTTCAGTATCATAAATATCCAACTCGACCGAGATTCCCTTGTCTTTTGCAAACTCGGCTGCCATAATCACTCCACTGTAAAAATCAAGCGCAACACGCAACGCGCCATTGTCTTTTATTAGATCTATATTGTTTTTAATAGAATCCCTATCTGCTTTGGAAAGTTGGAAGGGCAGCATCACAGCGATCTTCTTTTTACTCAAATTGGTAATCCCATCTTCGAGATTTACAATAATAGATTTCGTTTCCGAACCTATCGCGTTTTCCTTTGGAATTTTCAGGATCATCCCCTCTTTCAAGCCATCAGCGGCATAAGGATTCATGGCTATAATCTCTTCCTGACTCAAACCGAGTTTCACTTTCAAACGGAAAAATCCTTCTTTAGGAAGTACTTCGTAGAATTCGAAGTTCTCATCTTCAATAGTTGCAGATTCAATTACCGCAGCTTTTGGCACATTCAGCATAGTTCCTATCTGAAGGCTTTCACCGATTAAAGGATTCATAGCTTCGAGTTCGGCGATGGTAATTCCGTATTTTCGGGCTATTCCGTATTTGGTTTCTTTTGCAAGCACTTCATGTCTCCCCTGGATATCAATGCCAGTTTCCAAAGTAGTTTCAGTATTATCTACAGTGGTAGCGACAACTTCGAATATCGGAATTTGAATTTTCTCACCCTTTTTCAATTGCCGTGAGTACAATTCCTTGTTGTACTTTTTAATATCATCTACGGAAATATTATAGCGCTGGGCAATACTGAAGAGCGTTTCTCTTCGCTTGACACGATGTTTTTTAAACGTTACTTTTTTTTGTACCTCCGCATTCCCATCAGACGGAATAATTAGAATGGTGCTGGAGCGTAACCCGTTCTTTGCATCGGGATTCAGACTGTAGATCGCTTCTTCGGTTACGCCATATTTCTTTGAAATACTAAAAATAGTTTCACCTTTTTCAACGCGATGTGTATACTGCTGGGCCGAAATCGAACCGCAAAACAGCATAAGAACACCAATCAAGATAATGTAATAATGCCTTTTCATATATTTATTCCCATTCAATCGTTGCCGGGGGCTTCGAACTAATATCGTATACTACTCTATTAACGCCTTTCACGCGGTTTATTATATTATTGCTTGTTTCCTGTAAAAACTCATAGGGCAAGTTAACCCAATCTGCAGTCATTCCATCTGTGCTTTCTACTGCCCTTAATGCCACTACACGTTCATATGTTCGTTCATCACCCATCACACCTACACTTTGTATGGGTAACAACATAGCTCCTGCCTGCCATACCTTATCATACAAGTCCCACTTCCGAAGTCCGTTAATAAAGATATGATCTACTTCCTGTAAGATACGGACTTTTTCAGCTGTGATATCCCCCAGAATTCTAATAGCAAGGCCTGGTCCGGGAAAAGGATGTCTTCCTAACAGGGTTTTATCAATCCCCAATTCTGCTCCTACTCTTCTCACCTCATCCTTGAACAACATCTTCAATGGTTCCACGACTTTCAATTTCATGAAATCCGGCAAGCCACCTACATTGTGATGTGATTTTATTGTCACTGAAGGGCCATTTACAGAAACACTTTCAATGACATCCGGATAAATAGTTCCCTGGGCCAGCCAGTCGACATCTTCAACCCGGTGCGCTTCATCATCAAACACATCGATGAACATCCCGCCTATGGCCTTTCGCTTCGCTTCGGGATCGCTCACTCCCTTCAAAACATCCAAGAAGCGTGCCGAAGCGTCAACCCCTCTCACATTAAGTCCCATGTGCTCGTATTGATCGAGTACATCTTCGAACTCATTTTTGCGCAATAACCCGTTGTTCACAAAGATGCAATAGAGGTTTGGGCCTATAGCCTTATGAAGTAATACCGCAGCAACGGTAGAGTCTACTCCCCCACTGAGACCCAAGATAACTTTTCCGTTTCCAATCTGATTACTCAACGATTCGACTGTTTCTTCTACAAATGCAGCAGGCGTCCAGTCTGGCTTAACCCCCGCGATGTGGACCAGAAAATTCTCCAGTAATAGTTTGCCGTGTGTGGTATGATATACTTCAGGGTGGAACTGAATGCCATAGGTATCTTCTCCATCGATTCGATAGGCCGCATTAGCGACATCCCTGGTGCTGGCTAATCTCACTCCGTGATCCGGTAATTCGGCGATGGTGTCACTGTGACTCATCCATACCTGGGTGTTCTCCGGGATACCGGCAAACAGGCCATCGTGATCGTAAATGGTTTCCAGTTTTGCCCTGCCATATTCACGAATATCCGAAGGTGCTACATTCCCATTGTTAAAATGGGCGAGATACTGTGCGCCATAACAAACACCCAAAAGAGGCTTGTGGCCTTTAATGGCCGAAAGGTCGGGATGCGGAGCGTCTTCGGAGCGCGTAGAAAACGGGCTTCCGGACAAAATTACTGCCTTAAAGAATTCTATGTTCTCCGGTATGTGATGATAAGGGTGGATTTCACAGTAAATGTTTAACTCTCTTACACGTCTAGCTATCAACTGTGTATACTGCGATCCGAAGTCTAAAATGAGGACGGTGTTGTGCATAGGCAAAAGTAATTTAAAAAAATAATCCTCATCAATCTTTTTGCAAAAATTACCACCGAATTATACTAAACTTATTCACTAAAGCATCGAGTTCTTTTTTGAGTAACGAAAGTAGTCCGGGTCCGTTATGAAGATAGAACTCAGAGAAATTCATTTGTCGCTCCTGCAGGCTCTCTCCGGGGAACAAAACCTCCTGTATCGCCGTAATTCGTTCTAGTTCATCAGCCAATTTGCGACGTTGCGCCTTCAACAAGCGTTTTTCGAGTTTGTCAAGGCCATTAAGCTGTTTTTTTTCCTGGGCAGCAACGGCTCCTAAAAAAGAAGCATCTGTCTTCTTAGCCGTTTCGTACATGTCTTCAAATTGCTTCTTGAGAAATTCTCTCTGCTTGTTGAAGTCGATCTCTATTTCCGATAAGCGGTGAGTATGCAGATTTTCCAGTTCCAAAGTGGGCAAGAATAATTCAGAGATAGAAACATTTAATCTTTTCAATTTTTCGATATTCTTTTCAGAAATCAACATAACTGAATTTCGCAACAACAGTATGGGGTATGGCACCTGCACCTCATTAAAATAATCCTTCAGCTGAAGCCAATAGGCCAGCTCACCTCCACCTCCAACATAGCACAAATTCGGGAGTAATGCTTCCTGATACAATGGCCTCAGTAAAGCATTGGGCGAAAATCGCTCAGGATTGCTATTCAATTCTTCAATTAGCTGGTCTGCGTTAAAATCGATGTTCGTATTGTTAATGTGAAAATGCCCGTCCTGCTCGATGATCCTTTCACGCAATTTTTCTTTCAGATAGAATAAATTGATCTCACGCGGACTTACCTGTTCCTGATACCCAAGGGATTTCAACCTGGAGCTCGTCTCTGAAACTTTGCGGAATGACAGTTGATCTTCCAATTCCCTTTTAGCGTAAGGGAGGAAGGTCTTTTTGAATTCAACATCATTACCGTCAACGATCACAAGGCCATGATCTTTAAACAGTTCATTCCCCAAATGGCGGGTAGCATCCGCGAGATTATTGTATTTTAAATAGGCTTCAGAAAAGAGGGTTAAAAGTTGATCGGCAAATTCACCACCACCTAGTTCTTGTTTATAGATCTCGAGGACTTTTTCCAGGCCTTCCGTAGAAAGGTCGCCAACAGCCCCGCCATCTTCGCGATCCCAAACGATCTTCTTCCCGTGAAAATTGAAATAATTGATCTCATCGAAGTCGTGATCCTCACTCGCCATCCAGTAGACCGGCACAAAATGGTAGTGCGAAAATTCTTTATTCAACTGCTCGGTGAGATTGATCACAGAAAATATCTTATAGAGGAAATAAAGCGGCCCTGTAAACAGGTTCAACTGATGGCCCGTAGTTATGGTGAAAGTGTTCTCCTTCGAGAGTGATTCTATATTTTCCCGGGTTGTTTCGGAGATTTGGAAATTATCATACTGCCTTTGTAAACCGGCTACCAGTATTTCCCTGGAAGATACACTGAAGGCTTTTTTCTTTTCCAACAATTGACTTTCGAACTGAGATAATTCCGGAAAACGATGGTAGAATGGTCTCAACGCCTCCTTTTCAGCAAGATAGTCACAAATCAATTCAGAAAAATAACCCGTTTCAGCGTAGGGTATGGTTTCGATTGGCATAAGTTCAATAATTCTTCAAAAATAAACACTTTTAATTCTGCAACTTCTAAAAATACGTTAATTCGAAATAAGAGCATTTTGGAAGAACTAAGACCACCTTCCGCAACACCGTTAAAATCTTGACAATTCAACTCCCGAATTTTCGAATTTCCGTTACCTTTAGCCTTCTTTAATAAAATTGGCAATGATTAAATATACAGTGCTTCTGCTAACATTCTTTACACTTACAATTACAGCTCAACTTCAGTCTCCCTCAGAATTTCTGGGATATGCTATCGGTACCGAATTTTCACGCCATTCAGATGTGGTGAGTTACTTCGAGCATGTAGCTGAGAACAGCAATATGGTGAGGTATCAGCAATATGGTAAAACATACGAACGCAGGCCATTAACGTATGCTATAGTTACTTCGGAAGCGAATATGGCAAATATCGACGCCATCAGGCGGGATAACCTTAAAAACATCGGACTCGAAAATGGGTCGGCCAATCCGGAAATAGCCATTGTTTGGCTTAGCTTCAACGTCCATGGTAACGAGGCTTCGAGTACCGAAGCTTCTATGACTACTCTCTATCAACTGATCACTGAAAAACAGGAATGGCTGAAGAATACGGTAGTGATCATCGACCCCTGTATTAATCCGGACGGACGCGACCGCTATGCCAACTGGTATAATCAGGTAAAAGCTACCCCTTATAACAAATTACAAGTGGCCGCTGAACACGATGAACCGTGGCCAGGAGGACGACCAAATCATTATTTGTTCGACCTGAACCGGGACTGGGTTTGGGCTACACAGGTTGAAACTTCCGAACGCCTAAAGATCTACAATCGGTGGATGCCTCATGTGCATGTAGATTTCCATGAACAAGGTATCAATGAACCCTATTACTTTGCTCCCGCCGCGGAACCCTATCATGAGATCGTTTCGGATTGGCAACGGGAATTTCAGGAAATGGTAGGTAAGAATCACGCACGGTATTTCGACAAGGAAGGATGGTTGTTCTTTACTCGTGAACGCTTCGATCTGCTTTATCCGAGCTACGGCGATACTTATCCCATGTTTATGGGGGCTATCGGAATGACCTACGAGCAGGCGGGCCATGGACGTGCCGGTTTGGGTGTTAATACGGATGAGGGCTACGAACTCACCCTGGTAGATCGGGTGGCACATCATACAACGACAGCGCTTTCCACGGTTGAAATATCCTCGGAAAATGCCGGAAACTTAAACAGGGAATTCAAAAAATTCTTTCAAAATGGTAATTTGAAATATAAGAGTTATGTCTTGAAAGGACAGCAGGATAATATCGATGCCCTCACCCAACTACTGAAAAAACATGAGATTAAGTATGGATTTTCATCAGGAGGTACGGTTTCAGGTTATAGTTATACCAGGAATGCCAACGGAAGTATGGACGCTGCTGGAGCTCTGGTTGTGAGTACGAACCAGCCAAAAGGTAAAATGGTAAAAGCGCTTTTTGAACCTAATGCCAAGCTCAGCGAACCTCTTACCTACGATATTACTGCCTGGAGCATACCACATGCATATGGGCTTGAAGCTATTGCGTCAACGGCAAATGTAAGTGCAAATCGCGAATTGCCTTTATATAATATCTATAATCAGCCGTCGGCTTCAACACCGGGTTATATAACAAGCTGGAACAGCTTATATGATGCTGAATTCCTTGCGGAATTACTTCAAAATGATATCAGGGTAAGGTTCACCGAAAAAGATGTGAGCTATGACGGCACTTCATTTAAGAAAGGAAGTCTGATAATTACGCGCAGCGATAATAGAAAAAATTCCGATTTCGATCGGCTGGTCAATGAACTGGCGACAAAACACAACCGCCAATTATTTGCTTCACCCACGAGTTATAGTGATAATGGTTATGATTTTGGCTCCCCCGAGATCAAACTAATCAACAAACAACGAATCGCTGTACTAATGGGTAATGGCACCTCTTCATTGAGCTATGGAGCTATCTGGCACTTCTTTGAACAGCAATTGCACTACCCTATTACTTCCATAAATACGGAAAATTTCAGCGCCAGGGTGTTATCAGGCTTCGACGTTTTAATATTGCCGTCAGGGTGGTACGGTGAAGTAATTAATGAATCTGCAATGGACGACCTGAAATCATGGATACGCAGTGGCGGAAAAGTGATCGCATTTAGCAATGCGTTGCGAACATTTGCCGATAAGGAGGGTTTCTTGCTGAGCTGGAACGAAAAGAATCAGGATAATAATGAGGATTCCGATAAAAATTTAACTCCTTACGATCAAAGAAACAGACAACGGGTCTCAAATTTTATTACTGGTAGTATATACAGGGTAACGTTGGATCCAACGCATCCTATGGCATTTGGTTACAATAAGAACTATTATAGCTTGAAAATGGGCGGTAATTCCTATTCTTTCCTTAAAAACGGGTATAACGTAGGTTATATACAGGGAACTCCTGTAAGTGTATCAGGATTTTCGGGAGATAACGCAAAGGCAGGGCTTGAAAACTCTTTAGTTTTCGGGGAAGCCAGGATGGGCCGTGGAAGCATAATCTACCTGGTTGACGATGTGATGTTCAGGTCTTTCTGGGAGAATGGGAAACTGTTTTTAGTGAATAGTATTTTCTTTGTGAATAACAACAAGTTCAGAATATAAAAAAACCGCTTAAAAATATTTAGCGGTTTCCTTTCATAAATGCAGAAAACTATTTCGATCTGACACCTTCTATGGTTTGGCCACCTTGTGTTAATACCATACTATCATACACACCATTATCATTTAGCTTGAATTCGATAGATGCGTTAACCGCTTTTAAGAAAAAGTTAGTCTCGTCTTCTGCGTAAAGTTCGAATTTTGGTTGGCCTGTCGCTTGTGCGAAAATTTGATTTTCTTCACTGGTGATCACGATGTCAAATCCAGGCTGAAGTGCGTAAGTTCCCACGTATCGTTTTAAAACAGAGGCACCCAGTGAAATTGACTTTTTTTCGGCAGCCTGTTTTTTAGTGCTCTCATATCCCATCTCTCTATTAATCCTTGAGCCAAACAATGCTTGTTTCTTCCCTTCTTTTATAGAAAAAGTATAATTTGTAGTACTTCCCTCAAAGTAAAAACGATTGGCCGATACCGGGTAGATCTTAAGTTTACTACTTCCCTCCCTCTGACTATACATTTGCCCGTCTTCAAAGGTGACATAGCGCAGCACATCATCACTGAATTGGTAGGTTCCAAGCCATTTTTTCATTTGTTCTTCAGATAGAGAAACTGCTTCACGGGAAGGTAACGGTTTTCCCATGGCGTGTGCAGCAATTTCAACGGTAACATCGGTAGGGCCATTGCCATTCCTATTTGAAAGTATAATGACATAGACATCCTCTTCCGGTACATAAACGCCATAGGTTTCATAACCGAATATTCCCCCGCCGTGTTCAATTGACGGAATTCCACTTATTTCATCCACACTAAAACCGTAACCATAATTTATTGCCTTTCCGTTATTAAGCGTATAATTTGTAAAAGCCAGCTTCTTACTTTCTTCGGAAATAAGGATGTTGTTGTGAAGCGCTCGTTGCCATAACAACATATCATCAACACATGACATCAAAGAACCACCTGCATAGGGAAGTGACATGCTAAGATATTCGGCGTTGCTATAACCTTCTGCAGCAGGCTGATATCCATAAGCTCGGTTCTTAATAAGCTTTGTTTTACTGCCATAGAGAGAATTCTTCATTCCAAGTTTCTTGAAAATTCTCGATTCTACGAAATCCGCATAGGAAATACCGGAAACAATTTCTATAATGTGTCCAAGAATTATATAGGCAGAATTATTATAACGATATGCGTCGCCGGGACCGAAATCCATAGGTTCATTCTTGAAGAAGTCAATCAGCTCAACTGGTGTCATATCGGTCCGAGCCTTGGTCCTGAATTCGCGCATCCCGGTATAACTTTTTATTCCTGATGTATGATTCAGCAAATGGTGAATGGTAATCGTCTTACCGTGCGTTGGATAATCGGGTAAATACTTCGTGATCTCGTCGTTGAGCGATAATTTATCTTCTTCTAATAACATCAAGACGGAAACAGCAGTGAACTGCTTTGTAATCGATCCGATCTCGAACACATTTTCTGGCCGCATAGGAGTGCCCAACTCAAGGTTTGCCAAACCGAATGCCTTACGATAAAGTACCTGGCCATTCCTGGCTACCAGGGCCGTCGCTCCGGGTTCCCCAGGTTGATATTTTTCAGAAAGTAACTTATCAATTGTGGATTCAAGGTCCTGTGCAATCAATTTGGATAAGGTAGTAAGGGATAGAAGCAATACGATGAGCAATGCTGGCAGATGTTTCATTTTATTTGATTTATAATGTAAATGTTTAAACTATGACGAAGAATAATTTATTCGGTTACAAAGTGCTGCCGGGAAATAAAAGTTGAAACATCTGTATGTTTTCCATTAATGGCCTTAATGCATTGTAATATGATAGAAAAATTATGGATGAAATCTTGCCAACGATGTGGTCTTAAAAAGGAAAGACGTTAATGTTCAAGTTTCATATTTAGAATGGACTGCGCATTTCGATAATTAAACGAACGCTCTTTAACGATAGTTTTAAGGATTTCCGTTGCGCTGGTCACGTTTCCCTGCCTAATAAGTGTAAGTGCGTAATACCATCGTGCCCTTCCCTGAAACTCACAATTCTCCAATTGCACTTCATTTAAATAATAAGCTGCATCAAAATAATCGGGATGCTGCATTTGCAGGTAGCTCATACCTTCATAAAATTCTACTGTGGTATAAGCGACACCATCTTCAGCGTATTCAAAATAATCAAGGGCTTGCTGGTAGTTGCCATTTGCGAAGTTGTCCAATCCCATTTTCCAGTTCGGTGTGGATTCCGGATTCGCCACCAATAGTTCTTCGGTGGGATCGTACGGGACGAAGTAGCGATCGAAAACTTCAGCGGTGCTAGAGGTTCCGCCTAATTGCGTCAAAAAAAAATAAATTCCTGCTCCGAAAATTATCAACGAAATCAAGATGATTCCCCGGATACGAGAATTTTTCGACTTTAAAGTTCTTAACTGATCCATACGCTTAAAAGTATGAAAAAATAGAAGTACAAAATCTCAAATTTCGTATTGTTCTCTTTCTAAATGAATTCGATTATAACTAACTATTCACAAATTTTGTTTCAAGATGAATAATTGCATCCGCAGTGAAGTATTTCTCAGATTTAACGGTTCCGTGAAACCATTCGAGGAAACTACGAGACTGCCTTTTAAATGTATAATTCAATTTTGGTTCCATACTATAAAGTTTTAAAGCATAGATTGAATCACGGTATTTGAGGTACTTATAAAACTATAAAAAAATGAATGATTTTTGTAATCTAATTCTTACTTTTAGTAGTGTTTTTCCTACAAAACATCGAGGAATTAAGTTTTCTCTTCAGAATTATCTTAAATTAAACTCCAGAAATTAATCTGTGTCTCTCAATTATAAGTATGCATTATGAAATATTTCTTTGCTGTTTGCCTTATTATTATCGCAATTTCCTGCAACAATTCGACTGGTAAAGAGGAACATACCACTAAATCGGCGACAGCTGAAGATAGCTATGAAGCTATAGGACTGTTAGGGGATACTTTAAGATCTGCGGAACCGTCAGAAGAACTATTGCAACGATACCTTGAAAAAAAAGCTATCTACGATAGCTTGCCTGATGATCTGGATAATCTGATCTGGTTTGGACGATTCACGGCGTACAAAGGAGATTACCGGAAAGCCATCGAGATTTATTCAGAGGGATTGAAGAAATTTCCAAATGAATCACGCCTTCTGAGACATCGCGGGCACCGATATATTTCGATACGAGAGTTCGATAAGGCAACTAAGGACCTTGGCCGAGCCGCAAAATTAATTGAAGGTAAGGAGAATCAAACCGAACCGGACGGTATGCCTAATGCCAGGAATATCCCGGTGAGTAGCATGCATGGTAATATCTATTATCATCTTGGATTAGCCTATTATCTCAAACAGGACATGCGTAATGCCCTGGAAGCGTATAAAAAATGCCTCGAAACCTCAACAAGTCCGGATAATGTTGTCTCTGCAACGCACTGGATCTACATGATCAACAGACGTATGGGCAGGCTTGAAACCGCAGACCAATATCTCCAAAACATATCCGCGGATATGGATGTGATTGAAAATGATGCCTATCATACAGCATGTTTGGTGTATAAAGGAATCATTGAGGCCGATGACGTATACGAACCCGGTGCAGAAGAATCTCCTTCCGGCAGTGCATTGAAATATGCCATTGGGAATTGGCACTTCTATAACGGAGAACGGGATAAAGCCAGGCAGATCTTCGAAGAAATAGTCGCTGGTAAGGATTGGGCTTCTTTTGGATTCATCGCCGCGGAAAGTGACCTGAACAATTATTTCTAACTACTCCGGCATCAAATCTATGGTAGCGGGAGCCTCTCTTAAAAAAGGTTTCAGGCTCTCCTTCACTATTAGATGGAAGGGATGATCCATATATACCTCCATCTCGGTTCTATTCCTGAACGAGACAGTCATTACCACATCGTAATCCAACGCCCTCGAATCACCTAAATCCTGAGTTTCCGCAACAAATATCTGACCTACTTCTTTAATTCTACGCAAGGACCTTAAGCGCTCTTTAAATAAGGAGATTTCAGCATTTGTTGTACTATCCTTTAAGATGAAGAACACCATATGCTCAATTTCGAACGATGGTTTTTGCACCTCAATTAATGTTTCAGGGCTTATTAAATCATTACTCACATCCCTTGACTTACATGATAAAAGCAAAATAAATCCGAAAACCACGTAGACCGATCTTCTCATGATTTGTTTTTTAATTCTATCCATTTGCTCATGAATTTTGATGCCTGGAGAGTATGGTGCTGTAAAATTTGACCTATAAAGTACTTATTTCTGTGTTCTCCGACATTTTTTTGTATTTCGAAAATTTTATCGTTGAGGAGTTTAGTGAATTTGTGCTTATCGAATCGTTCCTGAATTATCCTGAAACCATTCGACTGATGCTGCTCCCATTCATTTTCTTTCGAATACAACCGGACTGCAGCCTGTATAAACCCCTCTGTTGTTTCGGATATGACCCCACCAAAAGGGAGGTCTCCATTGATTCCTTCTGCGCCTATTTTTGTCGTTACAGAAGGGGTTCCGTTTAACATAGCATCCACGATCTTGCCTTTTAGGCCGGCACCAAAGCGCAACGGGACCAGGCAAACTCTGGAGGTAGACATTACTTCCTTTTTATTGGATGCCCAACCTTTGATCAGGAATCCGATTGTCTCATTATGCAAATCCGCTATATTCCTGGAAGCATATGCACCGTAAACGTGCATTTCGGCGTTGGGTAATTCGTTTCGGATTTCGGGCCAGATCTCTTTGGCGAGCCATTTTACTCCATCCGCATTAGGTGAATGTTGAAAATTGCCAATAGTTACGAAGTTTCTTCTTGTAGAGAACGCGGGTAAATTTGTTGCTACTTCAAGATCAACGTTTATCAAAAATGGCAAATAATGTAAAAGTCCCTCCGGAATACTAAAATTGTTTTTAAGCAGGTCCCTTTCTGTTTCTGAAATGATGAGAGAAAGATCACAGCGCAATATGCTTGCCAACTCCCTTTTGGTAATATCGGTGTATAATCCTGCTTCTTCCAAAGGTTTACCCGCTTTAATCGCCACCTCCCGAGCCTTACGAAGAAAATGAAGGTCCTCCGTATCGAGTACCCTGACGGCATTCGGACAAACTTCAGCAACCCGCCATCCAAATTGTTCTTCAGTAATATACCGATCGAATATCACAACCTGCGGGTTAAGTTCTTTAAGAAATTCATCGAATAACGAATCGTTTAGCCGAAGTTGGTGTGTATTGATCTTACTGGATTCCAACGGGGCCGATCTTTCGCTCCTCGCCGCGGTGCTTCCGAAGTCGATCTCGTACCCGTGTTCTGAAAAGAATTGCAATAACTGCATCATTCTCCCACCGGCCGCAGTAGTGGAAGGTTCTGGAAAAGTATGCCCAATAACGAATAGCTTTTTCAAGGACTAGAGTTTGTCCAAAGATAAGGTGGCAGTTTTAATTGCAGAAGTTTCCCCCGATACTTCGGTCCATGCCATCATTAAACGATCTCCGAATTTCTCGATTTGTGGAAATCCACTGGACCGCTCTGCACTGGTCTTTGCCACAGTTACAACTGCTCCTTTGTTTCCCGCTGAAGTTATTTTCACAAGTTGGATCACTTCATCTTTCCCATCGGGCTCTATCCAAAGAACGGCTGCCTCCGTTGCACTTAACATCACGATGTCCACACGGCCCGTAGCATTTCCCGAGTCCAGACGAATGGGCGATTGGAAGGTAGCACCATTATCTACGGAGAAACTAACGTTAACTTCTCCTTCTCCCTTAGTCGCTGTAAACCAGGCTAGGCCAACCGTATTTTTGTTTGCATCAACAGAAGGTCCGTTTACCGGGCAACCTGCAATGTTCCAGTTGTCATGACCAATGGTCTGTGGTTCCAGCCATTCCCCATTTACCTGTCTTACTACTGAAATATCCCGGATCTCCTCCTCAGTTCGATCCCTGTACGCTACCAGAGGGCCATTATCTGTAATAGTAGCACTGGTCTGGCAGCAATCGCATACTCGGGCATCGAGTTCTACCTCTCGCGTAATTTCACCTATAGAATCGATAACTGCTCCCCTTATGGTCATGGCACCTGAACCGTGATCTGAATGATCATCCTGATTAGAGCCTGCCGTATTTCTGCCGTCCAGCCATGTGACAAAAAATGATTTTTCTGCATAAGGGACTATGGAAGCAAAACCGTGTTCTGTTTTGGTGCTGTCATCATGAAGTGTAAAGATCTTCTCTTCGAGAAACCCGGCAGGTCCAAATGCTATGTTTTCCCGATCTACTGGCATCCTGTGAATAACCTTTATGTCGTATGCATAGGTAGCTGTATCTGATTTCTGCAGGTAGGTAAGAACTAATCGATCCTCATTTTTCGATATGACCGGAAAATCTGCCCAATTTACAAACCAATCCGAGCCTTTCGCAACTCCCTGAATGGCATTCCACTTTGAATCTTTATAGGTTACAAAACGAAGAATATTCATAGAATCGGTTCTCGTTACCAATGACAGGTAAACTTCCTCTCCGCTACTGTACAATCTTGGAAGAGAACTATTCCCTTCTATTGGATTATCGATAGGCACAACAGTAATGTCGCCGGTTGAACTTTCTGAAGAATCCATTTTACATGCTATTGCCATCGAGACTACTGTGCTAAGTATGATGAGATTTCTCATTGGGATCGAAATGATATTAATTAATTACATTTCCATAAAGATCGAAATCCTCTGCAGCATTGATCTTCACATTGAAAAACTCACCGGTTCTCAAGTAGCCGTCTTCGGCATTGATTAGCACTTCGTTGTCAACATCCGGGCTATCGTATTCCGTGCGCCCCACGTAGTAGCTTCCTTCTTTTCTGTCTATCAACACTCTGAATGTTTGCCCTATTTTCGCCTGGTTCAGTTCCCAGGAGATCTGAGATTGTATTTCCATGATCTCATTGGCCCGTTGCATTTTAACTTCTTCAGGAACATCATCTTCAAGGTTGTAAGCGTGTGTATTCTCTTCGTGGGAATAGGTAAAACATCCCATACGTTCAAAACGCATATCCTTAACCCATTGTTTTAATGTTTGGTAGTCCTCTACCGTTTCACCCGGATAGCCAACTATCAAGGTGGTGCGAATGGCCATCTCCGGCACGGCAGCCCTGAAATCCTCCAGTAACCTGGTGGTTTTCGCTTTGGTTGTTCCTCGTCGCATGGATTTCAATATCGGATCGGAAATATGTTGTAGCGGAATGTCAATGTAGTTACAGATCTTGGGTTGCTTCTTCATCACCTCAAGGACTTCCATAGGGAAGCCGGTTGGGAATGCATAGTGCAAACGTATCCACTCAATCCCATCAACTTTTACCAATTCTTTTAAAAGAGTTGCCAGCTCTCTTTTCTTATAAATGTCCAATCCGTAATAGGTAAGGTCCTGTGCGATAAGGATAAGTTCCTTAACTCCTTTAGCTGCGAGTTTTTCCGCTTCGGTCACAAGGTCCTCAATAGGTGTGGATCTGTGTTTGCCGCGCATGATGGGAATCGCACAAAAAGAACAGGGCCTGTCACAGCCTTCCGCAATCTTAAGGTAAGCGTAATTCCTGGGTGTTGTTGTAAGACGTTCCCCTATGAGTTCGTGTTTGTAATCCGCTTCGAGGGCTTTAAGAAGTCCGGGTAATTCAGTGGTCCCGAAATACTGGTCTACGTTTGGGATCTCCTTCTGAAGGTCCGGTTTATAGCGTTCACTTAGGCAGCCGGTAACAAAGACCTTATCTACTTCACCCTCTTCTTTCTTCTGAACATATTCAAGAATGGTATTTACACTTTCCTCTTTGGCGTTGGCGATAAAGCCACAGGTATTGATCACTACAATGTTCCCCTCCTCTTCGTGCACCACGTCTTTGTTATTGGCCTTTAACTGGCCCATAAGTACTTCGCTGTCGTACACATTTTTGGAGCATCCCAGGGTGACGACATTGATCTTATTTTTTTTAACTGATTTGGTGCGCATGAAGAGATTTTTTTATTTAAAAAACGAATCTACGAATTCGAACTTATTAAAAACCTGCAGATCTTCAATTCCTTCCCCTACTCCGATATACTTTACAGGGACCTGGAACTGATCACTGATACCAATTACTACCCCTCCTTTAGCGGTTCCGTCCAGTTTAGTAACTGCAAGGGAAGAAACTTCAGTGGCCGCAGTAAATTGCTTGGCCTGTTCAAAAGCATTCTGGCCCGTAGAACCATCCAGTACTAATAATACATCATGAGGCGCATCGGGTATTACCTTTTGCATTACCCTTTTCACTTTGGTGAGCTCATTCATAAGGTTGACCTTATTATGAAGGCGCCCAGCCGTATCGATGATCACCACATCGGCGTTTTGTGTTACGGCACTTTCCAGGGTATCGAAGGCCACACTGGCCGGATCGCTTCCCATATTTTGTTTTACTAAGGGAACTTCGGTTCGGTCGGCCCAAACCTGTAATTGGTCAATAGCAGCTGCACGAAAAGTATCGGCAGCTCCCAGGACAACTTTCTTACCTGCCTTCTTAAACTGATATGCCAGTTTACCGATGGTCGTGGTTTTCCCAACTCCATTAACACCTACCACCATGATAACATACGGATGATCGATTTCCGGAATTTCGAATTCGGTGGCATCACCCGAATTGGTCTCACTAAGGAGTCCGGCGATCTCCTCGCGAAGGATCTGGTTCAATTCATCGGTACCGAGATATTTATCGCGTGAAACTCTTTCTTCTATACGTTCGATGATCTTCAGCGTGGTATCAACTCCCACGTCACTGGACACCAGGACTTCCTCAAGGTCGTCCAGTACATCGTCATCTACTTTGCTCTTACCGGCAACCGCTTTGGATAGTTTATCGAAAAAAGAAGCTTTGCTCTTTTCCAGACCTTTATCCAGAGTTTCCTTCTTATCTTTTGTAAATATTTTTTTGAATAAACTCATTTAATCTTGAATATTTAATTCCGCTCAGGGATTGAAGCAATCTACCCTACCTATGCATACTGCAGCAAGCAGGCGTGTAGTGCTGAAAGCCCGTTCGTGAACGAGTAGTGAAGTTGGCTTTGAGCTACTTCATCGGGAGTTCACGGAACGCCCACAAAGATACAAAATAGAAAAAGCCACTCTGGTTAAAAAGTGGCTTTATATAATATGTTTCGAAGTGGTCTATTTTTTATTTAACCACTCGTTTACGTGCTCAGGAGCCATGATAGACTCAACGAACATATAGGCTCCTGTTTTTGGTGATTTAACCATTTTTATCGCTTTGGTTAAACGCTTGGATCCTGTCTGTAACGATGCAACTGATTTCTTTGCCATGACTCTAAATGCTTAGCTGTTATTTAATTTCTTTATGAACGGTCATTTTCTTTAAGATGGGGTTGAATTTCTTCAATTCCATTCTGTCCGGAGTATTCTTCTTGTTCTTGGTCGTGATATAACGAGAAGTTCCTGGTTTACCAGATTCTTTGTGCTCTGTGCATTCCAGTATCACTTGAACTCTATTTCCTTTTCTAGCCATTTTATCAGACTTTAACTATTAAGCAATTATTTTTTAAGGAATCCCTTTTCCCGGGCTTCTTTGATAACTGCTGAAATTCCCTTTTTATTGATGTTCTTTAATGCCGCGGTCGATACCTTAAGGGTAATCCACTTATCTTCCTCTGGAATGTAAAAACGCTTCTTCACAAGATTAACATTAAACTTGCGCTTGGTTTTATTCATTGCATGAGATACGTTGTTTCCAACCATGGCTCTCTTTCCGGTAAGCTCACAAACTCTTGACATTGCTAGTTATTTTTTAAACAGGGTGCAAATTTAAGAAAATATATTCGTAACGCCAACAAAAGAATTTCAGATTTTTGAAATTTCCTTTAAGAGCAATTCGAAGGCTTTATTGGTGGTTTTTGTGATCACTCTTTCTCTGGGTTTCCCAAAATTAAATTCTTCTACAACATTCCCCTTCGGAGTAGCAATACCAATATATACCGTCCCTACCTCAGCCTGACCGTCTCCCCGTGTTGGACCGGCAATTCCTGTGGTCGACAGTGCTATATCCGAGTTAAAGAGACTCCTGCACCGATCTGCCATAGCCGCGGCTACTTCGGCGCTCACCACGGAATGTTTTTCTATAAGTTCGGCGGGTACGCCAAGGATGTTTACTTTTTGCTGGGTCTCATAAGGAATAATACTCCCTTTAAAATATAGTGATGCCCCGGGAATAGTTGTTATTTCCCTTGCTATAGCTCCTCCAGTACAGCTCTCAGCCACGCTGAGTGAGTACCCTTCCCTTTCCAGTATGGCAGATATACGCTCCTGAATAGTAGTTTCATCCTCGTAGCCAACGGCGATATCACTCAGTATCTCATTTAATGCATACATTTGTTCATTAACACGATCCTCCATCTCCAACTGGTTGGTTCCTTTCGCGGACAATCGAAGTCTCACTCTGCCCAGAGAAGGTAAATAAGCGAGTTTGATATCATCGGGAAGTTTGTTCTCGAACTGTTCAATTCGCTCGGCTATATTGCTCTCCCCCATTCCATAGGTAAGTAAGGTTTTATGATATATATGCGGCCTGTTAAATTCACTTATTACCCGCGGCAATACCTTATTGGTAAGAAGATACTTCATTTCATAAGGTACACCCGGCATTGAAACATATACGGTTTCATCCTTCTCCATCCACATGCCTGGGGCTGTCCCGTGAGCATTCCTGAGAATTATAGCCGAAGATGGCACCATGGCTTGTTCAAGATTGGCTGGCAGAGGATCTCGCTGCAGGTATTTTCCGAAAATGTCCTTGATATTCTGAAGTGTACCGGGGTCTTCGATGAGTGAATCCCCTAAAAATTCGCAAAAAGTATGTTTGGTGATATCATCCTTGGTAGGTCCAAGACCACCAGTAACTAAAACAAGGTCGGCATGCTCTTTCGCATCCTTCAATGCCTGAAGTATATGTTCCCTGTCGTCCTGAATGGAAGTAATTTGATAAACCTGAACACCAATTTTGTTTAATTCCTTACTAATAAAGGCCGAATTGGTATCTACAATTTGTCCGATAAGTATTTCGTCACCAATAGTGATTATCTCGGCTAGCATCTATCCCAGGTCAAAATCTGCTTTCAATTCTTTAAATACAGCATGTAAGGTTGAAGTAACATTGCGGACGTTCTCATCTACAGATGCCTTGTTCTTGGAAGTCTTGGTCCACGACTCTATGGTAGTAATATCTTTCAGGACTTCAATCCCGAACATTTCAAGATTTGGCTTCATCTTGTGCGCAAACTGGTAAGCCAGTTCCTTATTGTCATTTTTAATAGCGTCCTCCATGGCCTGCAGATCCGGCGGAATCTCATCTAAAAATGTTTGGGCGACAACCGCCATGAAGTCTGGGTCGCCACCGGCGACCTCCCTAAGACTCTCAATTGAATAATGCTTTATCATTTATTTTACTTTAATAGAAAAGATTTCCGTCTTTTCAATATAACCGGTTAGTTTATCCTCCGGAGCAACTTTGGCTACACCCGCGGGAGTGCCGGTAAAGATAATATCTCCAATCTTTAATGTGAAATATTTCGAAATATATTCGATTAACTCATCAATTTTCCACAACATTAGAGCCGTATTCCCTTTCTGAACCGTTATTCCGTTCTTTTCCAGCGTGAAATTGATATTATCTACGGATTCAAATTTGTTTTTAGGCAGAAAATTGCCAATCACAGCCGATCCGTCGAACGCCTTGGCTTTTTCCCAAGGCAATCCTTTTTCCTTGAGCTGCGACTGCAAATCACGTGCCGTAAAATCTATGCCCAGGCCTATTTCGTCGTAATATTTATGGGCGAACTTATGATCTATATGTTTTCCAATTCGATTGATCTTCACCAAAATTTCAACTTCATGATGCACATTATCTGAAAATTCAGGGATAAAGAAAGGCTGTTTTTTCAGAAGTATGGCTGTGTCCGGCTTTAGAAATACGACCGGGTCTTTAGGTCGCTCGTTCTCCAACTCATCGATATGAGCAGCATAATTTCGTCCGATGCAGATTATTTTCATACTTCCTTGAAGATTCGTACTTATACTTTAAATATATCGGGGATTATTAGAATTTGTTGTTGAGCTTACTCAATTTTATCCTGGTTAATACTTTTTTGGTGTATAAGGGGAAGTCCGCGTTCAGCAACCAGCCAAAATAACCGGGCTCTTTCTCCATAACCTCTTCTACTTTCTTCCCACGGTGTTTTCCAAAGGCAAATACTTCGGTGCCTTCCTTGTCGAAACCTATATAACCAGCGAAATCAGCGAAATTCTTATGAGAACTATATTTCGAAAGAAAAGTCACATCATTTTCCAGGTCTTCGTATCGTTCCAGTTGTGACTTCAGCACTTCATAGGTTGCAATGGTATCTGCTTCTGCGCTGTGAGCGTTTTCCAAAGTTTTATCGCAGTAAAATTTATAGGCCGCTTCCAGGGTTCTTTTTTCTTTTTTATGAAAAATGGTCTGAACATCCACCGATACCGCTTTTTTTAGATCGAAATCCACATCCGCTCGCAAGAGTTCCTCTGCAAGTAGAGGAATATCGAATCTATTGGAATTATAACCTCCCAGATCGGCATCTTTCATTAAGGCGTGTACCTTAGGAGCCAATTCTTTGAATGTGGGCTCATTGGCCACCATTTCGTCTGTAATTCCATGGATTGCAGCTGCCCCGGCAGGTATGGGCATCTCAGGGTTTACACGCCAGGTGAAACTCTCCTTATTCCCATTAGGATGTACTTTCAGAACAGAAATTTCAACGATTCTATCGGTTGCAACATTAGTCCCTGTCGTCTCAAGATCGAAAAAACAGATAGGTTTTGATAATTTCAGTTCCATAGGCATGGTTTGTGATGCAAAGGTAGTAATTACTACTTTTGTGAAAACCGATATGCTACGTAATTTCATTTTTTTATTTCTAATTCTCACTAGTGCGCAGTCCATGTCTCAGGGACTCAAAGTATTAATTAAAGAACAAAAAAGCGGCAAGAGATTGGTACTGGTTGCTGAGAACAAAACACAGGACACTTTGAATGTCTTTCTTATGGTGAATGCAGAAGGTTATCGCAGAAGTGCCTCTAAACCTGTAATAAAGAATATCCCTCC